>JAFQRC010000002.1 GCA_017410265.1 Ruminococcus sp.
TCGTGATATCCTAATCGGTGTTCTCGCATATCCATTATAACACCTATTTTAAATTCTGCACTATATCTTTTCTGTATTGTTCCTCTTTTTGCCATAAAAATATGCACCTCCAAAAGTGTATAACTTTTGGGGTGCATATCAGAAGGGAGGCTTTTTTATGTTTCGGTTTTTTCAATCGCTGTTTCAAAATCGACCTTATCATATGGGGGGCACAGGTCCTTTTCATAGATAAGCGTGCCGAAAATTTTGCACACAAGATGTATCTTCATTTTTAAAGCAAGTGCGATAAACGGATTGAAAAACCTCGTCAGTTTAATATCCTTTGAGTTTGCTTTAGCGACCTTTTGTACCATATCAGCAGTGCAGACGTACTCGTCGTCCTGAGGACAGAAAACGCCCGACAACCTTTCGTCAATCGCTTTCTTGATAAAAGCAGAAAGATTGTCGATATATATCATACTGTGCTGAGATTTATAATCAGGAAAAAGCGGGAGCTTTTTCGCAAATTTTGAAAGCACTACATAGTTGCCCTTACAACCTTTTCCGTAAACTATAGGAGGTCTGAGAACAGTCACCGTGAAATTTTCATCATCAAGTTCTCTTATTATATGCTCTGCCTTAAGCTTTGACTCACCGTAAAGGTTAAACGGAACACACGGTGTATCCTTCGTAATAACGCCGTTTAACACACCATAAACACTCATTGTGCTCAAAAAAACGAACTGCTTTACTCCGTCGTTTTTCGCTTTCTGAGCCACTTTGAAAGCAAGTTCACTATTAACCTTAAAGTACTCTTGTTTTGAGTATTTTCTCTCCTGTTTGTGCACAATAGCTGCGACATGAACAACTGCATCGTAAGACGAGAAATCTCCACTTTTCCAGTCATCGCCAATCATATCGATTGTATCAACAACATCACCATATTCAGTTGTAAATTCAGCGAACATACTACCAACATAGCTGTTCTCACCGGTTATGAGAATTTTCTTACTCATAAATCCTCCAAAACAACAACTAAATTTAAACTTACCGAGATATTTTACTACAAAAAAGTTGACAAGTCAACTTCAGTAGTCATCCAACTCGTCATCATCTTCAGCAACCACGCTTTTTCTGGAAAACAACATCCCCAGTAAAAACGCAACAACAACAGCTGCACAGATACAGACGATAAATAAAACGCTGTTTTTATTTTCGTTATCGTGATTTATAAAAAGCTCATCAGCAGAAGATTCACTATTGCCCTCAGTACCTTCTGCGATATTCTCTATTTTTTCTGTTTTTTGGATCTTCTTTACACTTTTGCTCTTTACGCTGTTTTTATTCACCGTTATCTGCGTATCATAAGCGTTCACAGAAACCGGGCTGAGGTCTTCATTAACAAATGAATAGCAAGATAACCCCAGGTCAAAAGAACCCTCACTTACCGCTTTGAACTTAACACTGAGCAGTTCTCCGTTTTCGGTTTTCTCACAGTATGCACCGCCAAAAACAATCTTAACCTCGCCTGTGCTGTCCTTAGCTTCAACATAGTAACTATCACTGTTAACTTCTCTGAATTCCACAATGCTGTTATCATAGTGAAGTGTTATCTCACCTGCACAGATATCACCTTGAGGCTGTGCTACTATACTTATTTCAAACAGTCTGTTTTCCAGTGCACTATCAGCAAAAGCACTCACTTCGACTGTACTTTCAGCGTGAGCGCTAAACATACCGAAAAGCATCATCAAAACCACTGACAAAGCTATAAAAACTCTTTTCACATCACCATACCGCCGTTTACAGAAATAACCTGACCGGTGATAAACCGCGCTTTATCTGAAACAAGAAAAGCAACCGCGTCGGCAACATTTTTCGCTGTTCCAAACTCGCACAGAGGAATTTCTTCCTTAATCATACTAAGATCTTCGTCAGAAAAGCCGCTCATCATATCTGTCATAATCACACCAGGCGAAACACAATTCACTCTGATGTTTGACGGTGCAACTTCCTTAGAAAGAGCCTTAGTCAGCCCGATAACGCCCGCTTTAGATGCAGAGTACGCAACCTCCATCGAAGCACCGACTTCACCCCACATAGAGCTTATATTCACGATATTCCCGCTGTGGTTTCTTATCATATCCGGTAACACCGCGTGCGTTACATTGTACACAGAAGTCAGGTTAGTAGACATCACCTTATTCCAGTCATCTTCTGTAGTATCAGTGAACAATTTCTGAAGTGCGATTCCCGCGTTATTTACGAGCACATCGATATACTCAAACTTTTCAAGAGCACTTTTCACCATTGCTTCAACCTGTGCCTTATCCGAAACATCAGCCTTGACACACAGCACATCCACCCCGTAATTATCAGCTATAATCTTAGATAGTGACTGGGCCTTTCCCTCGCTGTTATTGTAGTTTAAAACGATGTTATATCCTTGCTTTGCGAGAGCTATCGCACACGCTGTGCCTATTCCACGCGACGCACCTGTAATAAGAGCTGTTTTCATATTCCACCTCAAAATTTTCTCTTCCTATCATACACTATTTATGATAATAAAATCAACATTAATCACATAGTTTTCACAAAAGAAAGCACCTGCGAAAAACGCAGGTGCCATAATTATTAAAACACAGATGTTTTTTCAACTAAATTATCCGAGTTCTTTTTTACCAACTAAGTACATCTGAATCAGTGACGCATCCATTACGGAAATCTCTCCGTCGCAGTCTGCATCTGCAGCTAAGATAGCGTCGCCCTCAATTGTCTTCTTATCGACTAAGAACATCTGGATCAGGGAAGCGTCCATTACAGAAACTTCTGAGTCGCCGTCTGCATCACCGAGTACATAATCAGGTGCATAACTGCCGTCGAGAATAGTAACATCATAGGTTACCTCATGTCCCAAATAGTACAGTGTTGTTTCGTATACACCAGGCTCTGTCGCAAAGATAAAGTCTACTTGGTAACGATAACCGTTTATAGTAGCATCATAAACATCAACATCAGCATCTGTAACTATTTCGCTTGTGCCATCTTTGTAATTAACAGCAAGTTCAATGCCTTCTAAATCGAATGGGAGCAGCTCGTACTCACAATACTCATCTTCTTCATAGAAGAAACCGTGCTCTTCGTCACCGAAAACATACTCTTTAACAGGGGCATTAAGCAACTCGATGCTTTCAACAGGATTCTCAATAACATTTACAGGTAAAACAGTAGATACACCAAAGTAGTCAACAGTTACATAATTTTCTCCAACTTCCCATGTATAACCATCTCCCTGATAAGCATAAAAATCGAATCCATAACCGTTTATTGTTTGCCAGATGCCGACTGTTTCCTTTGAGCCATCTTTGTATGTTACCTCAATCATTACATCTTCAGGGATATAGTAATCATAAATAAAGTTACCGTCCCAATCGTAATAACCGTCAACACCCTCTATGAGTGTAATTTCAGGCATTGATTCAACAACGATACTCTCAACGGGGTTTTCTATATCATTGACATCAAATTGTGTACTTGCATATGTGGTCCAAACTTCAACATACGCATCATCATTTTCGTCAATTAAGTAGTCATAATCAACTTCTACACCAAAGATTTCAGACTCCTCATACTCATCATATGACCACTCAACGACCGAACCGTCAGTATAAACAAGCTCGAGTTCAAGACCGCCTAAATACAGTGTTTCATCAATATAGTCCTTGTAGCAGGTTGTATCATAAGGCATCTGAGTGACATTGATTTCTTCAACAACCTCAACTTCTTCAACCTTAACTGAGTAGCTGTCTTCTTCATACCAGTCGTATTTAGAAGCTTCAAAATAGTAGGTCTCTCCCTCAAAAAGATACGCTTCTACATAGAAGTTCAAGTGTTCAGCGGCATCATCATTTTTATTCACAAGTATCCATTCAGAATCATAAATGTAACCAAATGAATCTTCAGCTTCTTCTGAATAAAAAGCGTAAAAGCCATCTTTTTTAGGTGTAAAAGAGAACCACTGGCTCTCACCTGAGTCATCTAAATTAACAGAATATTCCACATCTTCTGTCATCTTAGTCATACTTTTACCGCTGAGCTTTTCAAGAAGCACACTTGTCTCAGCGCCGTAATACTCATAAGAGCCTACTTTAAAACTGTAAGTAACACCTTTTTCAAGATAAATCGGCAAGTTGAAATTATATCCAACACCACCGTCGTCGTCGTGTTCTAACCACTCATCGTTTTCATCATAACAATCAACATACACATCATCGTATCCTAAAGATTTGATTCTGTAGTAAGCACTTTCAGACGGTGTGAAAGTCAAGGTAGCATAATAATCTTCCTCAATATACATATCTGTCATCTCACCCAATACTAACTGAGTTGTTTCTGCACTGAAGCTGACTACAGGCATAATACCAAGCAGCAAAACTGCACACAACAAAACAGATACTATCTTTTTCAGATTTTTCATCAAAATTCCTCCTTTTGTGCATATGCACTAATAATACATCTTGATTATAATACAACTCACATATAAATGCAACAAAATAACACAAAACAAATAAAAAAAAGAAGCGTCCTTTCGGGCGCCTCTTATCACTTATTAATTAAAGTATAGCTTCTATTTTTGCGACATGACGCTGGATAACTGTAGCATCCACTACGCTCACATCTCCGTCACCGTTCACATCAGCACAAGCAAACGCGTTATCATCAAGCTCACTTGACTTTGCAACATAGCGCTGTACAATAGTCGCATCCACAACAGTGACCTCACCGTCGCCGTTTACATCACCAAGGATAAATTCGGCATCCTGTTGTGCCTCTACAAAGCAATCCAAACCTAAAGCACAGATAGTATAGCCGACTACCTCGCCCTCATCATCAGTCATTTTTTCAATAGTGAAACCGAGAATACCGTTTTCAGTAAGTGCATAAGCATCAGTATAATATTCTGACTCTTCATAATACGCAATAGGATTTAATGTAAGTGTTTCTGTACTGCCGTCAGAATACTCCACATTAAGTACCATATCCTCACCGCTCATTGTTACATTCTCAGCAGTGATAGATAAAACTTCAGGACTTTCTGTGTAAGTAACTCCTTCGTAAACCAGACCTACACCTGCACATGAAAGGTAGTCGTGTATATAGTCTTCCGCACCATCTTCGTGGAAGATGATTACAACATCATCGCCTACCTGAATTTCACAAATAAGCATACCATCGTGGTAGTATGACATAGTATCCTCATTTGCAGTAGCTTCAGCAGATGTGCCGTCCTTGTAGTTGAGTTTAATCACTGCGCCTGTAAAGTCAGCGTAGTAATCGGTGTAGCACTCAGCCTTATCAGGAGGTGAAAGAACCTCGATGCTCTCGATATGTGTTTCAATAACATTTACATCAAACTTAATCTGAGCACCTCTGTATTCAATATACGCCTCGACAGTTCCCGGCTCGGTTGTCTGTGTTTCAAAAACCTCATAGCTGTAGCCGTCGATTTCCTGCATATCCATATCGATATCGTCATCAGTGAAGGTCTGAGTAGTACCATCCTCGTACTCTACAGTGAACGAAAGACCTGTAAGGTCAACAGTCCAGAATGAATACAGACCATCTTCAAAAAGAAAACCTGTTGAATAGTCGCCGTAGATATACTCTTTTACAGGAGCAGACTCAACTGTCACATTTTTGAAAGGACAAGCCAGAATTGTAACATTAACCTTAACCTCTACACCAAGATAAGCAATTGTGAAGTAATTCTCACCAACACCCCAAGGATTTTCATACTGGTCATCATAAGTCTGAAAGCTGATACCTTCGATTTCTTCATCTAAAAGTGCATCTACACTTGTGCCATCCTTGAAGTTTACTGTAATCACAGCATCTTCAGGAATATCGTAAAAATAGATATAGTTTCCTTCGTAATCGAACTCTCCGCCTGTATTTTCATAACATTCAAGCATCGTATCGCTATTATACTCAAGGCTTTCCACAGGATTTTCAACAGTAGTCAACAACAGACTGTCATAAGCATTTGCGCATCTGATAACTAAATAAAAGTCCGTATCATCTTCGCTTTCGAGAGATACATCAACAATAAAGTCGCCGACCTTATTATCCTCGTCGTAAGACCAATCTGCAGTTGAACCATCAGAAAGTGTGAACACAGCCTCAAGACCCGATGGGTCATAGGTTTCACCCTCAAAGCCTTCAATAACAGTCATATCGTAAGGCTCTTGGGTGATTTTTACAGACTCAACACCTACAGCCTCTTCAACGCAAACCTCAAAAGAACCTGCCTCTTCATCCCAGATTCCGAAAGACACATAGTAAACAAAGCCCTTTTTAAGCTCTGTCACTAAAGTGAAATTGTAGTCCTCATCATTATCATCTGCGCTGGCAATTTCAGTTCCGATAACATTGTATATAGTTATGTATGGGTTATACTTTTCTCCGATACTGTAAAACTTATACCAACCATCTTTTTCAGGGCGGAAAGTGTAGTCCTGTGTGTCACCGTCAATACTAACCTCGGTTGGTGTGTCAAGCTCGAGCGCTGTATTAAACAGATCTAAAGCTCCTACACTCACCATAGGCAAAGACGACAAAAGCATCATCATAGAAAGCACTACCGCGAGCATCTTTTTGATATTTTTCATCAGTATTCCTCCTTATGTGCCAAGCACAAATAATATACCACAGATTATATTACACATAACTTATAATTGCAAGAAAAAGCCTCTATATCACATCTGTTTTCCAAAAAAAGAAGCGCCCTTTCGGGCGCCTCTTATCACTTATTAATTAAAGTATAGCTTCTATTTTTGCGACATGGCGCTGGAGTCTGGTTGCGTCCATCACAGTAACATCGCCGTGTCCATCTAAATCACAGGTGTAAATCTGCGCTTCGTTGAGATTAATAAGGTCTGCTAGATACTGTTGCATCATAGTAGCGTCAACTATAGTGACCTTGCCGTCCATATTGACATCACCTCTGGGCTCTATCTTATCGTAGACAAACACATCGTACTTCAGCTCTTTTTCCATATATGTAAATGTAACTTCATATGTACCACCTCTTGTTATAGTCAGCCACTCTATGTCATAACGATATCCATCAAGTGTTAACTCATTCTCCACATCCTTATCTGTCAGCTCTTTTGTTGTACCGTCTTTGAAGTGTACTGTGAAAGAAAGACCTGTTAAATCATCAGCGTGGAAATGGTACTTGCCTTCTACAACTCCGCCGTAAGCTCCTCTGCCGTATACATACTCTCTTGTTGGCGCACTATTGAGCGTGAGCTTTTCGACAGGATTTTCTACGACATTTGCGTAGATTATCGTTTCTGCACCATAATACTCAACATAAATCGGGTTTTTGCCAAAGCTCCACACTTCAAAAGGTTCATAGTTTTTGAGTTGTTTGTCGTAATAGGTAAACTTTCTATCGTCAACTTCGTCAAAGATACTCGCAATTTCTTCGCTACCATCTTTGTAATTTATCTTCATCAAAGTATCTTCTGGCATCTTGTAACGGTAAATGAAATCAAATTCATCTGAGAAGCGACCATAATCTCTATAACCTGAGATATTTTCGTACAGCTCTATTTCTGTCATTGAGTACAGCTCGATGCTCTCCACAGGATTCTCCACAATACTTAAATCAAACTGATTACAGGAAAATCCCGCGAGGATATAGACATAATATCCGCCATTTTCATAAGCATATGGTGCGAGCTCAACCGTCGTACCGATTATCTCTTCATCATACTCCCAGTTAAGAGTTGTTCCATCACTATATGTAAATTTCAGTTTCAGTCCGCTGTAGTCAATCATATCTTCGACAAAGCCTTCGTAGTAGGTCATCTTTGTCGGATACTCCACAATTTCGGTGTCAACGATAACTTCAGTCTTTTTCACAGAAATACTGTATCCGAAATCAATAACATAAAAAACTTCTGATACTTCCAAATAGTATGTTTTGTCTTTTTCAAGGTAAGCGGAAAGCGAGAAATTTCTACCCTCTCCGCTGTCGTCGTCCTTATCAATCAGATTCCACTGTGAGTCGTATAAATACGCGTGCGGATTTTCTGCCTCGTAGTCGTTGTTTTCACAATAAAACGCATAGTATCCGCTCTCTTTTGGAGTGAAAGAAAAGTATTTATACTGCGAATCCATAGTTTCACTGGATGCGCTGTAGCTTTGAGAAAGCTCCATTTCTATCATTCCTTCTGCTGACAGCTTTGTTAAGCCGACAACAAAATATGCATCATATTCAAAGTAAGCGGACACTTCAAAATAATAGCGTTTTTCCGCCTGAAGCTCTACAATACAGCTGAAGTTATTGTCTATGCCACCGTCGTCATCATAGGCGATTTCTTCTCCGTACTCATTGTAACAACGCACAAAGGTGTCCTCATAGCTATTTGAATATATCCTGTATTTTCCGCTTTCCTCGGGATAGAACATCAATCTCACATAAGCATCGTCTTCATAAAGATGTATGTTCTCTGAATCATCAAGAAATATTGAAGAATAATCTCCAAATTCCAACGGGTCTACAATCGGCATATCATAAGCCGAAAAGCCAGCACTTGGGATAACACTCAAAAGCATTACAACGCACAGCATAACAGCCAGTAATTTTTTCATAAAATCATCTCCTGTGTTTTATTTATAAAATTATCCTTACATAAATAAAACAATTAAAATGGTGATTTGGTTTCAGATTAATAAAATTTTTGTAAAAAATTCACCCGCATCAGAATCGACACGGGTGAAAAATCTTATTTCTTGTTGAAGCCGTCTTTCAAAGAAACGCTACGGTTGAAAATAATATTGTCTTTCTTTGAGTCCTTATCAAGACAGAAATATCCCTGACGCATAAACTGGAAGTTCGCAGGAACACTGTAATTCTCTATAGACTTTTCAGCCTTACAGCCTGTTTTCACAACAAGTGAGTCAGGATTCAAAAATTCAAGGAAATCTCTGTCGCCTGCTTCAGGGTCGCTGACTGTAAAGAGGTTGTCGTAGAGATTCACTGTAGCGTCAACATAGTTTTTCGCATCTACCCAGTGGATAGTACCTCTGACCTTTCTGCCGTCAGGAGTGTTACCGCCCTTTGTAAGAGGGTCATACTCAGCGTAAACTGTGGTAACATTGCCGTTTTCGTCTTTCTCACAGCCAGTGCATTTTACGATATATGCTGACTTAAGACGAACTTCGTTACCTGGATACAATCTCTGGTATTTTTTAATCGGCTCTTCCATAAAGTCGTCACGCTCGATGTAGCACTCTCTGGAGAAAGTGATAGTGCGCTTGCCATCAGCTTCACAGTTTGGGTTATTTTCAACCTCAAACTCCTCAACCTTGCCCTCTTCATAGTTAGTGATAACGAGCTTGATAGGGTCGAGTACTACCATAACACGCTGAGCGGTTTCGTTTAAGTCTTCTCTTAAGCAGTGCTCCAAGAAGCCATACTCAACAGTAGAGTTAACTTTTGAAACGCCAATTCTCTCACAGAAGTTGCGGATAGATTTAGGAGTGTAGCCTCGTCTTCTTAAACCACACAGTGTAGGCATTCTTGGGTCGTCCCAACCGCTGACATAGTTATTCTCAACTAAAGCGCGGAGCTTACGCTTTGACATAACTGTGTTGTTGATACCAAGACGTGCAAACTCAATCTGACGCGGTTTAGCAGGAAGCGTTACATTCTCGATTACCCAGTCGTAGAGAGGTCTGTGGTCTTCAAACTCAAGCGAACAAAGAGAGTGAGTAATACCCTCTAAAGCGTCCTCAATCGGATGAGCAAAGTCGTACATCGGGTAGATGCACCACTTGTCACCTGTGCGGTGGTGCCTGATTCTGTTGATACGGTAGATAACAGGGTCACGCATATTAAAGTTGCCCGAAGCTAAATCAATCTTAGCACGCAGTGTCATCTTACCGTCTTCGAACTCACCGTTTTTCATTCTAAGAAAGAGGTCTAAGCTCTCTTCAATAGGTCTGTCCCTGAACGGACTCTTAGCAGGAGTTGAGAGGTCACCTCTGTACTCTCTCATCTGCTCAGCGTTGAGCTCACAAACATAAGCCAAGCCCTTTTTGATAAGCTCAACTGCACCCTCGTACATCTGGTCAAAATACTGTGACGCGTAGTAAAATCTATCGTCCCAAGAAAATCCGAGCCAATTGATATCCTCTTTGATAGCGTCAACATACTCGACATCTTCTTTGGTAGGGTTTGTGTCATCCATTCGAAGATTACACATACCGTTAAATTTCTCAGCAGTTCCAAAGTCGATGCAGATAGCCTTTGCGTGGCCTATGTGGAGATATCCGTTTGGCTCAGGAGGAAAACGGGTGTGCACCTTTTTACCGTAGTACTGTCCACCCTCTGCGATATCCTGAGAAACAAAAGTATGGATAAAATTAGAGGAAGTTTCCTCTTTTTCAGTAATATTCTTGATTTCTTCTGTCATATATAAACCTTCTTTTTGTATTATGCTAGTTTAGTAAGACCGATTTCCATTCTTCTTAGTGACTCTTCTTTTCCTAAGATTTCTAAGATTTCGATAGCACCGCCCGGAGTAACCTGCTTTCCTGCTACAGCGATTCGTGCAGGCCACATAACAGTACCGTTTTTAACCTCGAGTTCTGTCGCGAGATTAATCAGTGCATCGTGAATGGTATCGTGATTATATTCCTTTAGAGCTGAAATCTTATCGTAAACAGCCTTGAGCATAACAGGCGCATTCTCAAGATTTGTCTTGCTCTTTTTGTTTACAAACAGCTCTTTGTCATACTGTGGTAATTCGCTGAAAAAGTCGATAGTAGCTGGTATATCAGTGAGCTTTACTGTACGCTGTTGCAAAATAGACGCAAGCTTAATGCGGTCGAGCTCCTTGTCACCCAAAGCCTGAGTAAAGTAAGGGTCAGCAACTTTAGCAAATTCCTCAACACTCATTTTACGGATATATTCAGCGTTGAACCAATCGAGCTTATCATAGTCAAATACTGACGGAGATTTTGAGATACCTGAGATATCAAAAACCTTGCACAGCTCATCGAGTGTGAAAATTTCCTGATTATCCTTTGGACACCAGCCAAGAAGTGCGATGTAGTTGATGATAGCCTCTGGCAGATATCCTTCCTTGATTAAATCCTCAAAACCTGTTGAACCGTGGCGCTTACTAAGTTTTGAAACAGTGCCGTCATCGTTCTTGCCGTTTATAAGTGGAAGATGAATGTATGTCGGAATTTCCCAACCAAACGCTTCGTAAAGCAAATTATACTTCGGAGTTGAAGAAAGGTATTCACTACCTCTGACAACATGAGTGATACCCATAGTGTGGTCATCGATAACATTCGCAAAGTTATATGTCGGGTAGCCGTCAGCTTTAATCAGAATCTGGTCTTGAAGCTCTGAGTTATCAACAGTGATTTCACCAAAAACTGCGTCAACAAACTTTGTTTCACCTGTCACTGGCATTTTTTGTCTTATAACATAAGGAGTGCCCTCTTTTAAAAGGCGCTCAATTTCAGCCTGATCTAAATCACGACAATGTCTGTCATAACCACCGCCGACTGTTGAATTCTGGACTTCCTCAAGTCGCTCTTTAGTACAAAAACAGCGATACGCCTTGCCTTCTTTAACAAGCTGCTCTGCATATGGCAGATACATATCCTTACGCTCAGATTGAACATAAGGGCCATATTCACCGCCGACATCAGGACCTTCGTCGTGGATAAGACCTGCTGTCTTCATCGTGTTATAGATAACATCGACAGCGCCATCAACATAGCGCTCTCTGTCAGTGTCCTCAATTCTCAAAACAAATGTGCCGTCTAAAGATTTGGCAACCAGATATTCGTACAAAGCTGTACGCAGGTTACCAACGTGCATAAAACCTGTCGGTGACGGTGCAAATCTTGTTCTAACCTTGCTCATCGTCATATTCTCCCATCATAAAGAATTAGAGTTATTATACCACCATATACATATTATTTCAATTATTTTACATAAAAAATCTGCAGAGATTTCTCCCTGCAGATTAAAGTGTTTAGTATTTTAAATTTTACGCATCTCTGCCACAGCACTTCTTATACTTCTTGCCGCTACCACACGGACAAGGATCGTTTCTGCCTATCTTGTTTTTTCTGACTACGGTACGGTTAGTGCTCATTGTGCCGTCCCCCGCAGGTTCAACAGGCTTTGCGACCTGCTCGCGCTTTAAAGCAAGGGTCACAGCATTTGGTTTTTCCTGCTTCTCGCCAGTGCCTAGGATAACCTGATGCGCAGCTGCTGCCTTTTCTTCCATCTCTTTTCTTGCACGCTCAATCTCAGCTTGTCTTTTCTGAATTTCGAGCACACGCTTTGGAGCTACGAGCATGAGCTTTGCTGTATCCTGACGGATAGACTCGATCATCTCATCAAACATATCAAAGCCCTCGAGTCTGTACTCAACAACAGGGTCACGCTGACCATAAGCACGCAGTCTGATACCCTGCTTTAGCTGGTCCATAGCATCAATATGCTCCATCCAGTAAGTATCAACACTCTTTAAGAGATATACTCTCTCCATCTCACGCATTGTGTTGTCATCAAAGAGAGCTTCGTTTTCCTCGTACATAGCCATAGCGCGGTCTGTGAGGATTTTCACGATATCAGCTTTATCTGTTTTCTCAAGCTCTTCAGTTGTGAAAGAAAACTTGTTATCGTCTGTAATCAGCCAGCCACGGTAAAACTCGTTAAGACCGTTTATGTTCCAACTATCCTTCTCCATATCCGAAGAAAGGTACATATTGACATTATTTACGATAGTATCCTCAACCATTTTGATAACGGTATCGTGGATATCCTCGCCGTTTAACACCTGATTACGCTGAGTGTATACGATTTCACGCTGTTTATTAAGCACATCGTCATAGTCAAGTACGCTCTTACGGATAGCAAAGTTACGGGATTCCACCTTCTGCTGTGAGCTTTCGATGATGTTTGAAAGCATACCGTTTTCAATCGGCATAGTTTCTTCAACATTAAGACGCTCGAGCATCATACCCATTCTGTCGCCACCGAAAATACGCATAAGATCATCTTCACATGATAGGAAGAATCTGCTTTGACCCGGGTCACCCTGTCGTCCTGAACGACCTCGAAGCTGGTTATCAATACGACGGGATTCGTGACGCTCTGTACCGATGATGTAAAGACCGCCTGCCTGTCTTACTTTCTCAGCTTCAACGCTGATTTCAGCCTTGAATTTATCGTGATATTCTGTGTAAACTTTTCTGGCTTCTAAAATCTCTTTATCGTCAGTTTCAGCAAAAGATGTAGCTTCTTCAATCATTTCGTCTTCAAAGCCGTCTTTTCTCATCGCTGACTTTGCCATATATTCAGCGTTACCACCGAGCACGATATCAGTACCACGGCCTGCCATATTGGTAGCGATAGTAACAGCACCTAATTTACCAGCCTGAGCGACAATCTGAGCTTCCTTTTCGTGGTGTTTAGCATTAAGTACATTGTGTGCAACTCCGCTCTTTTTGAGCATTTTAGAAAGCACTTCTGACTTCTCGATTGAAATCGTACCGACCAGCACCGGCTGACCTTTTGCGTGAGCATCTTTGATTTCCTCAATGATAGCGAGGAACTTTCCGCGCTCTGTCTTAAAAATAGCGTCGGGGTGGTCAATTCTCTGAACATCTTTGTTTGTCGGAATTCCGACGACATCGAGCTTGTAAATCTGCTGGAACTCCTCTTCCTCAGTAAGCGCTGTACCCGTCATACCTGAGAGTTTTCCGTATAATCTGAAGAGGTTCTGGAAAGTGATAGTAGCTAAAGTTTTAGACTCATTTTCTACCTTTACACCCTCTTTGGCTTCAATCGCCTGGTGCAAGCCTTCGTTGTATCTTCTGCCATACATCAGTCGGCCTGTAAACTCGTCAACGATGATAACCTCACCGTCTTTGACGACATAATTAACCTCGTTTTTCATACAGCCGTATGCCTTGATAGCCTGATTGATGTGATGAGCAACAGTGATATTATCTGGATCGGTGAGATTTTCAAGGTTAAAGAAATTCTCTGCCTTTTTCACACCGAGTTGAGTAAGAGTTGCACTCTTTGCTTTCTCGTCAACAACATAGTCGATGTTATTTTCGGCATAGAAAGACTCCATGTCCTCCTTATTGTCAATCTCAGTGAATACATGCTTTTTCATTGTGCGAGCAAGAGCATTAGCTCTCTCGTACAAGTCAGACGCCTTGTCGCCTCTACCCGAAATAATGAGCGGTGTTCTCGCTTCGTCGATAAGAATTGAGTCAACCTCGTCCACGATAGCAAAAGCGTGCTCACGCTGAACCTTCTGCTCTTTATAAACCACCATATTATCTCGAAGATAGTCAAAGCCCAGCTCGTTATTTGTGCCATATGTAATATCAGCATTGTACGCTTCTCTGCGCTGTTCATTATCTAGTCCGTGAACAATCAGACCAACAGAAAGTCCTAAATAGCGATAGAGCTTGCCCATCCACTCGGAGTCACGCTTTGCAAGATAGTCGTTGACTGTGACGATATGAACACCTTTTCCTGTGAGTGCATTGAGGTATGCAGGAAGTGTAGCAACCAGAGTTTTACCTTCACCTGTTTTCATTTCAGCGATTCTGCCCTGATGAAGCACGATACCACCAATAATCTGCACTCTAAAGTGCTTCATACCAAGCACTCGTGATGACGCTTCTCTGCACACAGCAAAAGCATCAGGCAGAATATCGTCAGTAGTTTCGCCGTTACTTAGTCTTTCCTTTAATATAGCAGTCTGAGCTTTCAGCTCACTCTCGCTCATCTTAGCGTATTTACTTTCAAGCTCTAGCACCTTATCACAGATAGGGTAAATACGCTTTAGCTCACGCTTGCTGTAATCTCCGAAAAGCGATTTCAGAAAACCCATTATAATCATTCCTTTCATTGTGGGGCACAGTAACATACAAACTATCCCATAATAATCTATATTAGTATAACACACCCTAAATAAAAAATAAAGAACATTCTGTAAACAGTAACATATAATACATTTATCGAATTTTGTAAATCTATTGATTTTACAGATTCATTGTAGTAGAATTGAGTTTATCAAATTTATCTGTTTTCGAGGTAATGAATATGGATATTATTATTGTAGGTAGCGGTAGAGTCGGCAGAACTATCGCCGAGCACTTAAACACAGAAGCTCACAGCATCACTGTAATTGACGAAGATGTGCGTGCGCTTGAAAAGCTTTCTGATACTCAGAACATTATGACTATCGAGGGCAACGGCGCAACGCTCAGCGTTTTAACGGAAGCAAATGTCTCTACATGTGACCTGCTCATAGCGGTAACTCCTACCGATGAACTTAATCTCTACACCTGCCTGATTGCCAAAAGTGCAGGTGTTAAACGTACCATCGCTCGAGTGAGAAATCCTCTTTACACAAAGGACTTGCCTTTTGTCAAAGACGACTTGAAGCTTTCTCTCGCAATAAACCCCGAGCTTTTGTGCGCAAAAGAACTCACACGAATGCTCAAGTTCCCTGACGTAGAGAGTATGACTTCTTTTGCCAGAGGTCACATCGACCTTATCAAAATCAAGGTTGAAAAGAATTCTTTGCTCGCGGGTAAGAAGGTTGCAAAAAGCTCCAATATATTAAAAGACGGTATTCATATCTGCACGGTTGAAAGAGGCGATGAGTGCTATATTCCAAACGGCGAATTTGTCATTGAAGAAGGCGACTTCATTTCTTTCACCGCTCCGTCCAAAGCTGCCGCAAAGATGCTCAAAAGTCTGGGCATTATTTCACGCAGACGCTCTGTTCTGCTGCTCGGAGGTTCAAGAACAGCCTTTTATCTTGCTCAGGACTTACTTGAAGCAGGAATTGATGTTAAAATAATCGACAATGACAAAGAGCGTTGTTTTGAACTCAGCGAAACTCTTGATGACGCGTTGATTATATACGGCGACGCGATGGATCAGGATTTACTTTTATCAGAAGGTATCGAGCATGTTGATGCTATCATTACGCTTATGAACACCGACGAAGAAAATCTTGTTTCCTCACTTTATGCTAAAAAGGTAAACCCTAAAGCTAAGGTTATCACCGAAATCGGCAACCTTAAAATCAGCAGCATTTTTGAGAATCTTCCTCTCGATACTATGTTCAATCCCAAGCACATAGCCGGAAAATACATTATGAGATATATCAAGGCTATGCACAATTCTTTAAACAGTGAATTTGAAACAGTCCACTTTATCGCTGATGGAAAAGCCGTCGCTTTAGAGTTTAGAGTCAGAGAAAGCAGCCGTGTAACAGGCACTCCTCTGTCAAATCTCGACATAAAAGATGACCTTCAGATCGCTTGTATTACAAGGCAGGGTAGAATGATTGCCCCGAAAGGCTCAGACAGCATCGAAATTGGTGACAACGTTATCGTGGTCACTAAGCTTCAGGGACTTTCAAGCCTCGATGATATTCTGAGGTAACGCTATGAACAAACGACTTATTTTCTACATTTTAGGTTGGGTTCTGCTAATTGAAGGTCTGAGCATGCAACTGAGCACTATAATCGGTTTGATTTACAGAGAAAGCAGTTACAAATTTTTTCTCTTTATCGGGCTTGCGTTAATAGCAGTTGGCGGACTTATAGTCATCAAAAAGCCGAAAGACCCGACTATGCTTCTCAAAGACAGCTTTGCCGCTACAACCTTAAGCTGGATAGTTCTTTCTTTGGCTGGTGCCTTACCGTTGTTTTTCAGCAAAACTATTCCGAGTTTCGTAGACGCTTTCTTTGAAACAGTTTCAGGCTTTACAACAACAGGTGCCACCATTCTCACCGATATAGAATCACTTGATAAATGTATGTTGTTCTGGCGTAGCTTTTCTCACTTCTTAGGCGGTATGGGAGTAGTAGTCTTCTTGCTTGCTATCATACCAAAGCTCGGCGGAAACAACTCCATAAACTTAATGAAAGCTGAGTCCACCGGTCCGTCCGTCGGCAAGAGTATGCCGAAACTTAGAACCTATGCGGCACTTTTGTACGCTATATATATCGGTTTAACCGCTATAGAGTTCGTTCTTTTACTGCTCGGCGGTATGAATGTTTTTGACGCGCTCAATACAGCATTTGCCACTGCTGGCACAGGAGGATTCTCCACTTACAACTCCTCTATAGGTCACTTTGACAGCTATTATTTACAGACTGTTGTAGCTGTGTTTATGATGCTTTTCGGTGTGAATTTCTACATCTATATTCTCATATTAACTAAAAAGATCAAACAGATATTCAAATCCGAGGAGCTTTGGCTTTATCTTATTATTGTGGCAGGCTCAACTATCGCTATTGCGGTAAACCTGCTAAGTTACTATGACACATTCAAAGAAGCACTACACCAGAGTTTCTTCTATGTCACTTCTATTCTTTCAAGCACAGGTTTTGCTATAACCGACACTAACCCGTGGCCGGCTTTCTCAGTCGCTCTGATTCTCATACTCACCTGTATCGGTGCTTGTGCAGGCTCAACAGGCGGTGGTTTCAAGGTTTCGAGAATAATCATATTGTTCAAGGAAATTAAAAAAGAATTTCTGCTTATTGTTCATCCTCGAAATGTCTACACCGTAAAAGTAGACAAAAAGAAGGTTTCTCACGAAACTGCGCGCTCAGTCAGCGTCTATCTGACTATCTATGTTTTTCTTGTTGTCATAACTACCGTTCTGATATCATTCAACGGCTTTGATTTCACCACTAACTTCACCAGTGTTCTGGCAACGATAAATAACACAGGACCTGGTTTCTCGATGGTGGGCAGTGCAGGAAATTACTCACAGTTTTCAGTATTTTCAAAGCTTGTGTTCTGCTTCAATATGTTAGCCGGACGACTCGAGCTTTATCCGTTATTACTAATATTCATTCCTCAGGCTTGGAAGAAAAACTAAATATAAAACACTAAGGGCTGACCTTCCGGTCAGCCCTTTTTATGCTTATTACCATATTAAATTTACGGATTATTTACTAGTGAAGAAATCGCCGCCTGAGCAATTGGTGCGGCACCCGAAATTCCGTAGCCGCCCTCTTCGACAACAACCGCAAATGCGTACGGATGCTCTTCGTCTTCTGTATAGCCGATAATCCATGCGTTAGGCTCTTTATCCTCGCCCACTTCAGCAGTACCGGTTTTAGCACAGAAGTTGAGCCCACCCATCGTAAGACCTCTCGCGTTGTAGTAATAATCAGCGGTAGAGCGCATCAGGTCCTGAACTTTCTTAGCTGTATCTTCGCTTAACATCTGCTTGCTTTCTTTCGCTTTTGTCAAGCCGACTTTCTGTAAGAAAGAAGAATCAGACCCTAGCAAAAACGGTGTAACAGGAGTACCATTATTTGCTATCGCGCCACACATCATAGCCATATGCATCGGGTTAGCCAAATCCTCAAACTGACCGATACCCGACCAACCAAGCTGGTTATCGCCAAGTGCATTTTCAAGGTTATATACACTTTTTGAAAGCGTGATACCGCTCACTTCAAAGGTCACATTAAAGCCCATCTGAGTCGCTATCTTTGTCATATTCTCATCGCCGACTTCAACAGCCATCTGAGCAAAAGCTACGTTACATGAGTGTGAAAAAGCTGTAGTGAAATCTATCGTTCCGTGAGCATCTTCGCAGGTGATGATTTCTCCGTCGATATCATACGCACCTGTGCATTCAAAGGTTCTGCTGTAGATATCAGGAATGTGCTCAATCGCCGCAACCGCTGTAACTGTCTTAAAAATAGAACCCGGAGTGTAACTTGAGGATACAGCGTTGTCAAGGTATACACCATCATATTCCTTCTCATTTTCTTCCGTAATCTCAGGAGGATTCTGCGGGTCATAAGTCGGCGC
The DNA here is from genome assembly GCA_017410265.1 of Ruminococcus sp. Taxonomy (GTDB): domain Bacteria; phylum Bacillota; class Clostridia; order Oscillospirales; family Acutalibacteraceae; genus Ruminococcoides. The sequence continues at coordinate 18,902 of JAFQRC010000002.1, forward strand.
GCTGACATCAACTAAAATTTCACCTGTCTTGTAGTTATAAACAACGCAAGCTCCGTCTTTACCGCCAAATGCTTCATAAGCTGCCTTACACGCATCAGCATCTACTGTGAGTTCTATTGAATTATTAGTCCTCAGCGACTTTGGCAGTCCAAGCCCCCAAACAAGCGAATAACCAGTCAGGTCACCTCTGTACATACTCTGAACAGCGGTTGAAATATTCAGCGAGTTATCGCCGACAACATGCATCAGCGCACATCGGGTAGAGTAGTCATCGTGATAAATACGCTGTTCGCTGTCGTTAGTATAAGCGAGCACAACATCATCTCTGTCAAGGACATCGCCCGCCTGAGCGAGTCCGTTACTGGAAGCAACATGCCCGTTGTACGGTTGCGCCACCCATTGTTCATTCTGAGTCACAAGTCTAAACGCAAGCAAGCACACGCCCGCAAAAACCGCCAGCGTGACAACAAAAACGAGTATACTTCTCGTCATAATTCTCTTCATGCGTTCATCTCCTTTAGAATAAAATATATAAAAAGTTATCTGTCTTATTTGTGTTTTTTGAGTCGCTTTGCAGCGTATGTTCTCTCATCAGCCGCTTTGATGAATGCAAGCAAACCCCAACAAGCGATTATAGAAGAACCACCCGCTGATACAAACGGAAGTGTGACACCCGTCAGAGGTAGGATATCCGTAGCACCGAAAACATTGAGCGCAGTTTGTATTACCATCAAACCTGCGGCACAGCACGCAGAAATTGAATAGAAAGTACTCCTGCTTCTGGTAGTGATAGCTCTGGCGTAAAACGATAGCGTAACAATAGCTATAACTATAGCAAAAGCTACGATAACACCCATCTCTTCAGCCACAAGACCGAAAACGAGGTCGCTCTCTGAAGCACCGATATATTTAAGGTAGCCGTTACCCACACCAACACCGCATAATCCGCCCGACGCTGTGTAAGTCAGCACTCGCGCCTGCTGATACGCTGTATCCTGAGCGTGTTCCCAGACATGACCCCAGGCTGCAAATCTGTCTGCAACATAAGGCTTGAACTTTAATACGATAGTGCCTGCAAACACGACGGATACAAGTGCGAGAAGTACCGTTTTGAAATCGCCTGAACGCATAAACGCAATGATAAGGAAGGTCGCAAAGAATATAAGCGCAGTACCAAAATCCCCCATCAGCGCAAGAGCTCCGACACAAACAGCCGAGAACACGATAAACTCAAGGAAGTTTCTCTTTGTCTGCAATTTATCAAGTGCCGCCGCACCGACGAAAATATAAGCAACCTTAACAAACTCCGATGGCTGAACAGAAATCGAGCCGATTCTTATCCAGTTAGCCGCACCGTACTGAACAGTACCGAAGATAAGGTTTATAGCGAGCAAAGCTACCGCGCCTATCATAATCGTCATTCGCCACGAATTTACCCTATCTGGATTTTCAATAAACTTAACGACAATACAAAAAAGCACTATACCGATAGCCGCAGCTATAAGCTGAACATAGGCTGAGCGCATCTCCTGTCTTACCAGAAGAATGACACCTATACCCGTCAGAAATGATGCTAAAGCCTCGAGCTCAAAGTTAATCCGTTTGAACGCAAAGGTGGAAGTAAAGAAAAATGCCCACAACAAGAGTTCGAGCAGAACAAACACCGTAAACGGAGCGAAATCCTGAACCTCGTTTGTAAAGCACGCTTCGACCGTCATGAACAGGTGAAAAAATGTGATTAAAAGCATCAGCTTATATGGTTGCAAGCTACCTTTATTTGAAGCCTTTGAGAAAAACCACGATGGTCTGATTCTGTCCTGAAACTCATCGCCTCTCTTTAAAACAAAGGTGGTTGTACCAACAGTAATCTCATCGTCAATCAGAACCTGAGTTCTGCTTCTGGCTTTTCTGCCATTGACATAAGTTCCGCCCTTTGAGCCGATGTCGGAAACCATCCAGCCCTCCTGTCGCCTGAGCAGTACACAGTGATCCCTCGACACCGCAGGGTCGTTGACGCAGATGTCGCTACCCTTGCTTCTGCCGATGGAATTCTCCCAGAAAAGCACAGGTATCTGATGACCACTATCCTTAAGTTCTAATGTGACAAGCGGTTTTTCCGGTCTTCTGTGACGACGCATAGAAGCATAGCATTGATAGATAATAACCACCGCATAAAGCGGAAGCATAAATCTTAGTGCTACTACCGCTATATCAAGAAAAGCCTGAAATCCCATAAATGTCACCTCCGATAATCAAAGTTTTTAATATACTTATACATTGTGATTTTAACCCATATACATACAAAAGTCAAATTTCTACTACCCTATTTATTGCCTGATATTTACTTTATCCCCAACATATTGTGAAGATTCTATGACTCTTATTGACTAATCAGTATATTTTTAGTATTATATTAGCAGTTTACAGACAAATATTATTCGTCCGATATAAAAGGAAATTAAAATGGAAAACAAATACGATAAATTTGGACACAGACTGGCGCTCTCCGTATCAGTCAGCGTTTTTCTTGTATATACACTGCTGTTGTACGCTCCGCTGAAACTCTATATAGAAAACAAAGATGTTTTGTGGTTTAATTTTGACGCAACCTTAACCGTTGCGCTGATTATTTCAGCTGTTGCGCTCGTCGTCTTCACCCTGATATGTACGATTCCGAAACGCTTTATCCACGCGGGACTATGTTGCCTTGTTTTCGCTCTGGCTCTGGGATTGTTTATTCAGGGAAACTTTCTGAATATTGACTACGGCTCAGGTGTATTCGATGGTAGTGAAATCGCCTGGAAGGACTACACCACCTACGGTGCGATAAACTCGGCTGTATGGGCTGCGTGCCTTGCGATGCCGTTTGCATTTTACATGGTTTTCCGCAAAGAGTGGCGCAAAATTCTCATGTTCTCATCTTTAGGTCTTGTGCTTGTACAGATGGTTATCCTCTCTTCCCTTGTAGTTCAGAATTCAAATAACTTAAACAAAATCACCTACGAGGTTACCCGCTCGGGAATTTATGAGTTGAGCGAGGAAGACAACACTATCGTCTTTGTGCTCAATTCATTTGATGAGGAGTATCTCAGTCAGATAAAAGAAGATTTCCCAAACTACGAGGAGCTTCTCTCAGGCTTTACTGAATACGACAACGCTCTTTCCACAGGCTCAGGCACAGCTGTCGCCTTGCCTTCAATACTGACAGGTGAAGTCTACACAAAAGAAACTTCTTACCAAACCTACCTAAACAATATCTGGGAAGATAACACCGTGTACTCACTCCTTAATAAAAACGGTGTTGATACCAGAATCTTTGCACAGACTGAATACTTCGGCGCTGACGCGAAGGATGATATCGAAAACATTGTAGATTACATGGACAACTACGGTGCTTATACCTCGATGACCAAAACCATCTACAAATATGCAGCATACACCTACTCTCCGCATTACTTAAAGCCGTATTTCTGGCTTGATGCAGACACAATTTCGTCCTACAAATCGAAAAACGCCTACACCTTAAATGACGCAAAATTCTACTCTGACTATGTCAGAGCAGGAGGCTTTTCCTACACCGACGGCTATAATAACGCTGTGAGAATTTATAATCTCGACGGTGCTCGCTCCCCGTACACTCTGACAAAAAGCACCATAAAGAGTATCAACGGCACATCCCTTAACGAGCAGATTTACGGTTGCTTCAACTGTCTTTTCTCTATGCTTGACGACCTTAAGTCAAACGGCGTATACGAGAATGCTACTATCATAATTACCGCAGATGTCGGCAACAAAGAGTTTAATCAACACCCACTGCTTCTTATCAAAGAAAGTGGTAAAAGCGAGGGTTATGAAACAAACTCCGCCCCGTTGAGCTTATTCGATTTCGCACCAACCTTACTCAGTCCGTTATCCGAAAACTACACAGAGTACGGTTCGGGTAAAACTTTCTTCGACTTCGAGAACGACGCGACCCGTACCCGTTATTTCTACTTAAATACCGGCGAAAACGCTGACACGAGAATCGAGCAATACTCTACCAGAGGCAACGCTGATGACACAGAAAAAATGCGACTGCTTGACAGCTTCTACTCATCAACAGAAATCACCGACTATCGCCTTGGAACATCCCGCACCTTCACCATGGACGCGACCGCCAATATGTACTGCGTAGAAGGTTTCCTTTCCACCACAGGCTGGCGTACACCACTGGCCGGTCCTCAGGCTCAGATGGTGATTCCGATAGCTTCTATCCCGGGTGATGCAGAGGATATCCACGCATACTTTGAAATCCACAGCATAAGCACCCCGTCCGATTGCATAATCTACGCAAACGGCAGACAGGTTTATTCCGGTACAATCAATAAAGCTGCTATCAGCGAAGGACTAAACTTCACTATCCCAAGCTCACTAATCGGCAACGACAACACCGTAACACTGAGCTTCAGATTCACTGACATCGACGACTCTGAAATGGACCTCGAGCTTAATAAACGCAGCAAAACCGTTTCATTCAAAAGCTTCAAGATGTACACACAGTGAGTATTTTTCATAACAAAAAGCAACCCCGATTCATATGAATCGGGGTTAATTTTTTATATTACTGTTTTCTTTATACTGGATCAAAAAATGTATCAGGTCTTTTTGGGTCAAACTGTTCATTAGCCCACATAACCGTTACTAAATTCTCAGTATCAGACAGATTGATGATATTGTGAGTCCAGCCAGGTATCATATGTATAGCTTCAATTTTTTCTCCAGAAACTTCAAAAGAAACTTTCTCGTTTGTGTAGATATTGCGTTCTTCGATGAGCGCTTTTCCTGCTACTACAATAAAGAACTCCCACTTGGAGTTGTGCCAGTGCTGACCTTTAGTAATGCCAGGCTTTGAAATATTGACCGAAAACTGTCCGCAGTCCACTGTTTTTAAAAGCTCAGTGAAAGATCCTCTGTCGTCAAAATTCATCCTAAGCTCAAACTTGAATTTGTCGGTCGGCAAATATGAGAGATACAAACTGTATAACTTTTTAGCAAAGCTGTTGTCAGGAATGGAAGGCATCAAAAGTGTCGCAGGCTGAGCTTTAAAACTTTGCAGCAGATCAACAATTTCACCGAGTGTCACCTTATATGTAAGCGGTACATAACAGTACTTGCCGTTTTCTTTTTCTACAGGTAGGAGCCCGTCATATTCACAACGCTTCTCTTTTCCCTCAAGCAGATCGTACATACCCTCTACCAAATCATCGATATATAATAGCTCAACCACAGCGTTTCTGTCATTAACAGTAAACGGCAAATCATTTGCCACCGCATTACAGAAAGTCGAAACAGCTGAGTTATAGTTAGGGCGCGAATGTCCCATCAGATTAGGAAAGCGATAAACAGCTACTTTTGCGCCCGTTTCTTCTGCATAGTCAAAGAGCAATTCTTCTCCTGCCAGTTTACTCTTGCCGTAATCGGACTCCCCATAACGACCGATCAGAGTCGCCTGAATAGAGCTTGAAAGCATAACAGACGCTTTGTTGTTATACTTCTTCAAGGTGTTTAGCAAAGTTGAGCCAAATCCGAAATTGCCCTGCATAAACTCTTCGTTATTCTGTGGTCGGTTGATGCCTGCAAGGTTAAATACAAAATCAGCCTGCTGACAAAAACTTTCAAGTTCTGCTTGAGTAGAATCTATATCGTACTCAAAAACTTCGTCGACAATAATATTAGGGCGGGTACGATTTTTACCGTCTTTAATATTTTTCAAGTTGGCACAAAGAGCTTGTCCTACCATGCCCTTAGCACCTGTAACCAGTATTTTCATATCAATACTTTCTCCAAACCATTTTATTTACAACACCTGTGTACGACTGAATAATTTTTATAACCTTATCGGATACATTCTCGTCCACATAATCTGGTACAGGAATACCGTAGTCGCCGTTTTTGTTCATCTCCACAGCAACATCAACTGCCTGTAATAAGCTCTTCTCATCAATACCAGCAAGAACAAAGCAAGCTTTATCAAGAGCTTCAGGACGCTCGGTGGAAGTTCGGATACAAACAGCAGGGAACGGATGTCCTACTGAAGTGAAGAACGAGCTTTCCTCAGGCAGAGTACCCGAATCGGATACAACTGCAAACGCGTTCATCTGCAAGCAGTTGTAATCGTGGAAACCAAGTGGTTCGTTACGGATAACTCTTGGGTCAAGCTTGAACCCACTTGCTTCAAGTCTGTTTCTTGAACGCGGATGGCAAGAATAAAGAATCGGCATATCATACTTCTGTGCCATAGCGTTAATCGCATTGAATAACGACAGAAAATTCTTTTCTGTGTCGATATTTTCCTCTCTGTGAGCCGAAAGAAGAATATACTTACCCTTCTGGAGTCCGAGCCTTTCATGGACATCAGACGCTTCGATTTTATCCAAATTATTGTGGAGCACCTCTGCCATAGGAGAACCTGTAACATAGGTCCTCTCTTTTGGAAGACCCGTATCAGCAAGATAGCATCTTGCATGCTCACTGTATGCTAAGTTTACATCAGAAATAATATCGACAATTCTTCTGTTTGTTTCTTCAGGCAAGCACTCGTCTTTGCAACGATTACCAGCTTCCATATGGAAAATCGGGATATGAAGACGCTTTGCTCCGATTACCGAAAGGCAGGAGTTTGTATCACCGAGTACGAGCACTGCATCGGGCTTAATTTCTGCCATAAGCTTATAGGAGCTTGCGATAATATTGCCCATTGTTTCACCTAAATCAGCGCCTACTGCGTCAAGATAAACATCAGGATCTTCAAGTTCTAAATCTTTAAAGAAAACTCCGTTTAAGTTATAGTCATAGTTCTGACCTGTGTGTGCAAGTATAGTATCAAAATACTGTCTTGACTTATTAATAACCGCAGCAAGGCGGATAATTTCAGGTCGTGTACCGACGATAATCAACAGCTTTAATTTGCCGTTGTCTTTCCATTTAACAGACTTGTAATCAGCCACTTGTTCACATCTCCTATAACGATAAGACTATTTTTATTAATGGTATCAAATAATTATTCGATCAAAAACTTACTTTCCCAACGCTTCTTTCACATAATCAGTAGTCATAATCTTTTCCACTGTGCCCTGCACATCGAGCAAGGTGGTATTGTGACTTGTATAAGACTCATCAGCTTCAGTCTCAACCTCGCCTTTGACAACAAATTTATCATAGTTTAAGTCGCGACCATCTGCAGCAACTCTGTAATAATCTCCCATATCTTCACTACGAAGTCTTTCCTCTCTTGTCATAAGCGTTTCGTAAAGCTTTTCTCCGTGACGGGTACCAATTATCTTAGTTCCTGTATCACCAAACAACTGCTGAACAGCCTGAGCAAGTACACCAATAGTAGATGCATCAGCTTTCTGAATGAACAAATCGCCCGGATTTCCATGTTCAAAAGCAAACTTAACAAGGTCAACCGCTTCATCAAGATTCATCAAAAATCTTGTCATATCAGGGTTAGTGATAGTGATTGGGTTACCTGCCTTAATTTGGTCAATAAACAGCGGAATAACCGAACCACGACTACACATAACATTACCGTAACGAGTACAAGTGATGACTGTACCGCCACGCTCTGCAGCAACACGAGCATTAGCAAACACAACATGCTCCATCATTGCTTTTGAAATACCCATAGCATTAATTGGATAAGCCGCCTTGTCAGTTGACAGACATACAACACGCTTTACACCACAATCAATCGCTGCGTGAAGCATATTATCAGTACCTTCTACATTAGTCCTAACGGCTTCCATCGGGAAAAATTCACACGACGGTACTTGTTTTAGTGCTGCTGCGTGGAAAACATAATCAACACCCCACATAGCATCCTTAATCGACTGAGCATTTCTCACATCACCTATATGAAACTTAACTTTATTCGCAAACTCAGGAAAACGAGCCTGCAAATCGTGTCGCATATCATCCTGTTTTTTCTCATCACGCGAGAAAATTCTGATTTCACCAATATCTGATGTCAAAAAGTTTTTAAGTACAGTATTACCAAAAGAACCTGTACCTCCTGTAATCATCAATGTTGCTCCCGAAAAGCTACTCATACTTTACCACCTATCCTATATTTTCTGTTATTTACTCACTTTATTATAGAACACATTTTTAATGTGTCAAAATATTTAAGCTATTTTATAGACAACAATGCACTTTCGAATTGAAAGAACCTATGTAAGCCTCTAATATTTTTGTTCTTAACTTTTTTTATAATAACAGGAACACTCAGCTTCAAATAAGTTGTTTGAGCGTATATTTTATTATACATCTTTTCACAACGATGAAAAGCATCGGAGTCACATATTTTTTGAATAATTTTCTCCCGTGGCTCAGGCAAGCTATCCTGAGTCTGTGCAAACAACCATCTCACAAAATTAGATAAAATCTCTAAATTATGCGTGTAAAACTCTTGCCTGAGTTCTTGTGAAACATTCCATATATCTAAATACTTCTCAGTGATAAGATAACAGGTTTTTGATGCCAACCAACTTTTGTAGGTTCGTGCGGAAGTCATATTTCCATGTCCTTTTCTGTAATAATAAAGAGGGGCACTCAGATATACAATTCTTTCAGCATTAGTAAAAAGCGGTAAAACCTGAACAGCGTCCTCGCTCATATTACTTATCCCGCAGTTATGATAATCAGCATCTATATCAACTATCTCGCGTTTCAATGCTTTCATACACAAACTGTTAATATCATCTGTTAGCAGGCGATGCTTATAAATCTCCTGTTTCACAATACCAGTATATACCGACTCATCTTCTATCTTTAACCTTGATTGTGAAACTTCACCTTCATCATTGAAATACTGAAAATTGTACATAACCATATCAGGATTATGTTTGTTGATTGCACAAACTACCTTTTCCAGTAAATCCGGACTAACATAGTCATCAGAATCTACACAGATAAACCAATCACCTTTTGCTTCTTTGAAGCCACGACGCCGGGTAAGAAGAAGCCCTTCGTTTTCTTTGTGAACAACTCTGACCACATCCGGATATTTTTGTGCATAGCTATCACAGATTTCCCCACTAATATCAGTAGACCCATCATCCAGAAGCACGATTTCAAAATCCGCTCCCTTCTGACACAGTAGTGATTCCATACACTGATCTAAATATTTACTTGTGTTATATACCGGTACTAAAAAAGAAAACAGCACTGTCACCCTCCTGCGTCAATTTATTTATTTCCCCTATAATACTCTAAATAATCCTCACATATTTTCTTGTTATCCCATTCGCTCATATCGAGATAGTTCTTCTCAAATCCATTTTCTTCAATATGTTTTATCAGTGTTTGTGCCCAATAAGAAGCGCCCTTATCAAGTGGCAAGAAACGGCATAATCCACAATCACATTCTGTAGAAACATCTGTTGAAATATAGCAAGGAAGCCCCATCGCCTGTGCCTCTAGCGCTACATTCGGTAATCCTTCCTGAATAGATGGCATCATCAAAAATGTAGATTCCGACATAGCCTTCGGAATATCCGTGTCTTGTGGCAAAAATTGTACATTCTCCTCTAAATGATAGTCTTTTATCATTTGTTTCATTTCGTTGATATACGGCTCCTGAGGACTTCGCGGATAACCGATTAGTGTTAAAGTAGAATCAGGGCGCGATTTGCAAAGTTCGCGTAGAACTTCTATTGTAAATTTTTGATTCTTTCTTGAACTAAAGCTACCCACCATTATCAGTCTGATAATATCACCTGTGTTCTTATTTGGATAAAGTGTCGGGTTAAACTTATCAAGTGCAATAGTAGGGTTTTTCATAACGATACCGTTATCTTTTCCTGCCATATATTCAACTGCACCGGTAGTTACTCCAAACACGTGTGTAGCATTTTTTCTTATGATATGTGCACAATAATTTAAATACAAAGCAACATGGAATCTGTTTTTATATTTACCTACAGGCCTATCTATGGATGCGTGTGCAATACGAACAGGAATTCCCGCTTTTTTAGCAACTTTAACACAAGGTGCCGCAAAAATATGATGTCTGGCATGAATTGCATCATATTTATCGTGAGTTTTTAAAAACTCTTTCAATTCTTTTTTTACATAGAAATAATTTGTAAAAACTGAAAAGAATCTCTGAATCTTGGTGGATTTACGCTTTATAGGTATTCTGTAAATCTGTCCATATTGTTTAAATTCATCCTCGTAATATCCCACAACATCAGATGGAACTATTGCGTCAAATACAACATCTTCTCGACTAAGCAGTCGAGCTGGATACATAGCTTCAGCCTGTACTCCACCCTTTTTAAAATCAGGTACAATCAATAATACTCTTATTGGTGATTTACTCATAGATACTCCTTCTTATGCGATACCATGTGTTTCACCAGCTACTTAATACTGGTAAAATTAAATGTATCATTTGATTCTGAATTTACTTTTTATATATTTAGATGCTCGATTAAGATAAGAACAACTATCTATATGTTTCAAGCTTTTAGCCAGACAATAGCGTTCAAATCTGTGCGGATTCCTAAGAACAGCTCGATCAAATATATGCCCATCTGCACACAAGAGTTCAATTTGACACTTTTGTCCTGCTTTACAGTAAGCGATTATTTCATTGCCACATAACTCAACTTTACATTTCGTGTTATCACATCGCAACAAAAAATCTCTCACATCAATTTTTTCGTTACTACTGCTATATATTTTTAGTTCCTGTTTCCCATCAACAGGAACAATATAATCGTAAATGAAGTTATCATTTTCATCAGTAAATTTATAAATAGTCGGAACTTGTATATCTGATGCATAAGCCTCAATCTCAACAAGCCCGTATTTTTCACCTTCGTAGCTCTCTATACGAATACTGAAAGCTCTGATTTCTTTATTAATAGAGAACACATTTGCGCCACTATGATAATCAAGCGCTCCGGTTTCGATGACAGTGCCATCATCCAGCGTAATAACAGCATTCAGAATATTATCCTCAGGTGACGGATTATCATATAGCACAATACTATCAACATACTGCTCTTTATTGAACGAAACAGAAATCAGCTTATCGTAATCGTTATCATCAGGGTGCCACACACCATCATATGGGCAATTTCCTTGATTCATAAGATCATCACAATCAAGCAGCATGAAATCTATGAGCTTGTCTTTATCTCCGGATGATACAGAAATCTCAGCGTCATAAAGCACAGAATCTGTTCTCCTGATCCAAAAAACCTTATCACCATTAATAACTTTGTCCGCCAACTTATCAGCCTTTTGAGACGCATAAACAGACAAAACCTTGTACAAATAAGATTGCCGAAGTGACCTGTTAACGGAATTAACATAAATCGGAATACGAACTCTTCTATTCCAATCATATATCTCTACATCTATGTCAGAAGGATTGTTCACAGTAGCAGTAATATTGACAGAGTCAGAAAAATCAGAAACAGCATTCCATGCTGTACGATAGCCATAACCTTTATATACAGTCGGTTTATACTCTGTAGTTTTCAGTATGTCCCCCATTACTTTTTCAAAAAGCATAGACAATGCCCTATGGTCATTATGCGTATCATAGTCTATACAATAAATAACATCAGGCAGATGCTCCAAAATTACTTGCTTAATATCATCATAATAGTTTGAATATGTATAGGTTTTCCCATCACAAAACGCTTGATGATTTCTTAGTCCGTAGGTCGAAGTCCTCCCAGATGTTGATTTCATAACCTCATCGGGTTCGGCGTTATAAATATGGTGTTCTGAATTATCCCAACCATCTCCGTATCCCAAAAAAATAATGTTTTCTTCAGTAACTCCGAGAACGCCAAGTGCCTTAATAGCTTCATCCATTCTGATAAATCCCATTTGAGACATATCGAATCTTTTGTCACCGTCACCATTTGTCGCAAAAACAACATAAACATCAGAACCGTATTTCGCATATTGTTCTATAATTCCACCCATAAGGTTGATATCATCATCCTCGTGAGGTACAAGAATCATTACCTTTTGATTTGCAAAAAACTCTTCTTTTCCACGCTCAACATCAGTGTATCTGCTCAAATGCTTTATGCGAGTCCGGATAAAGACTATTCCAAGCAAAACTAGTGCAACAATAGTTAATAATGCTATCTTTGCAGCTAAAAAGAATGAAGCGGCTAAACTCAAAATCAAGGCGAAAAGCAAAAGCGCAGCTATAGTAAGCACTCCGCTCTTAATCTTTTTTGCTAAATAATTGTTATGTATACCATTCAAAAAGTCCATCAACAGGAAAACCAATATGAAATTGATAACATCAATATAAATATATGAACCCATTGAAATATCCTCGTATCTTCAATAAAAAGTGAAATGAAATTTATCTTATTTTAAGAAAACGCAGTACAGGTGACACCACAGAGTATAATCGTATTTTAATTTTCTTTTTGACAGCATTTTTATGTTTTTTATCCAATGCTGCCGTCTTAACAATACTACTGTTGAAATACTGTAATCGTCGCAGTCTTGTCTTAATTTCTCTGATTTGTCGTTTTGTTTCCCGGCTTTTTGCATCAACTGAAGTTCTTGCACGGTTGTGCATAATTTCAACTAATCTTGCAATTCCTGCTTTGTATGCATCTTTTACCTGAACATCAGATAGGAAGATTTCACCCTTTTCAATCAGATTAACAATAATTCTGTAACAGCTATCAGTATTTTTGCGGGATGTTTTTGCGCCCATAATAGAATCCGAACGAAAACGATGATGATACAACACATCAGCTATGTGCTTAACTCGTTTTGCATATAGCAATGCTAAAAAAGTGAACTCTTCGTCTTCATGGATAATACCTTCGTGAAAAGACAACTCATTTTCATCAATAAAAGCTTTTTCAAAAAAGCAATACTGAACAGGTGAGCGATATTCTTCATTTTTAAGAAACTCAAGGAACAACTCAGCACCGCTGCATACAAAGGAATAATCATTTTGGTGGATATATTTATTAATCTCGTCTTTTGATACATCAGCGTTTGTTTCGTCAAAGGATACAGCATCATAGAAAAGCATCTGGAGATTGTTTTTCTCCATATTAGCAACCAAAATCTCAATAGCGTTTTTCTCAAGATAATCATCGCTGTCTACAAATAGCACATACTCACCCTTGCAAACTTCATATCCTCTGTTTCTGGCAACGGACAAACCGCCATTTTCACAGTGTAGTACAACAATTCTGTCGTCACGCTTTGCGTATTCATCGCAAATAGCACCACAGTTATCCGGTGAACCATCGTCCACCAGTATGATCTGCAAATTTTCATATGTCTGACCGATAATACTATCCAGACATTCCCGCAGATATTTTTCAACTTTGTATATCGGTACTACTACGCTGACCATATTCATAATATAAATTTCTCCTAAACTAGCTGAGCATCAGATACTATCTGCAACCAATTCATAATAAACAAAAAACAAACGACAAATATTTATTAGCGTAATTTAGTTGCAATATTCGTTACTTTATTTTTCTCTGCATTTGAATCCAAGCAGTTTTTTTATTACTCTTTTTGGAAGAGATTTAAAGTAATTTATAGCGATATCTTTATCTGTCTTTCCACTATATGGTCTATATGGGATTCCCTCAATATCCATATTTTTAGCTCTTTCGATAGAGCGTTGTAAAAATTCCTCGTGCTTCTTAGGAGAGTATATACGCGCTCTTCTAAAGGCTTCTTCTGGAGTTTGGTCAAAAATATGACACAAATATTTTTCCATATTAGCCATCAGCTCTTCAGGATATTTTGGATTATTAAAAATCGGCTGTCTGAGCATCTCAAGATACAATTCATCACTATTGTCAATCTCTAAAATCTTTTCTATCGCAGTATCAAAATCAGGATAATCATTAAGATTAATAAATGCATTTGGGTTAAAGATATCCGTTACATTCGAACTGCCATAATAGATTGGTATAGTATCCGCGAAGAAACCATCAACTATTCTCTCTGCAATCCAACCATCGTGTTTTAACGGCTCAATACATATCGAAAATTTGCATTTTTTCTGAAATGCGATTTTTGAACCATCAAGCCAATTTACCTTATAATTATCTTCCATATTATTTAGGTAACTGCCGGCAGATTCGACGCGTTTGCGAGCGTTCAGTTTGTTAAAGAAAGTACTTCTTTCGTTACATTCGGAATCGTGACTCTCAATAAATGAAGCGAAATATTCCTTTTCTTTAAGTAATGTTTCAGAATAATCTCTCTGCTTTTTTTGCAGCTCAGGCAGGTAACTGATTCCGGTAGTCAAAGCCTCAACACCACAAGGCAGATAGAAATTACGGTCAAAGTATTCTATAGGATAAGGACAAATAGAGTAATCCACAAGATTATAATCAGGCACAAAGTTTTCACCTTCAATCATAATACGAACACATGGATAGTCTAGAATATATTTATTATAAACGCCATTCGACCAATATCCACCCGGATACAAAACTCCACAAATAACAAAGTCTGGATTGTCGCACACTTCTACATCATAATATTTATTAAGTATATCCAGAATAGGGTTATTGTTGGGATCAAATGTACTTCTTATACTTAAACCCGTAAAATTGATTCTGATTTTTTTTCTGCTCATTATTTCAAATCTCCCTATATTCAGGTCACTAATTTAAAACTTCGCTTTAAAAGGAAGTATCACTCACTTTGATTTTTCCCATTCTAACATGACCCATATACTCGTGATTCCATCTGATACCAGTTGGATCATCTTCATATATTTCAAAAGGTATTCTCTGTGATGGCTGATCGAGAACCTTATGGTTATTCATGAGGTCTACTTCATATATGTTTATTATCAGATAATACTGTCCTATCGGTAGTATATCAGGCATAAAGCTGATATTTAAAATATGCTCACCAGCACTGTCTACTTCAAATGAATCTGTTTCGTAATTTCCTATTTCTGTGCCATCAAAATAATATGCCTCCGCTCTCAATCTAACCGCTTTAAACGGACACTCTGTCTTAAATTTAAATCTCGAAACAATTGGCTCATTATATTTAAACTGTGTTCTGCCATCAAGGAAATCCAAAGACAAAGCTCTAAATTTATCTCCGATACCACCATATGGTCTTTTGGCGTTATCAAAATCAAAATGCAGACTTGCATCTTCGTCATCTTTCAGATAACATGCAATTCCTTCTTCAACCGAACCATTAAACACAACACGACCGTGCTCAAGAACCATTGCTCTGTTGCAGAGTTTTCGTACTGTATTCATATTGTGACTGACATACAGAATAGTTTTGCCTTCATTTTTTGCAAGATCGTTCATTTTGTTCAAACACTTTGTCTGGAATGCCATATCACCAACAGCTAACACCTCGTCCATAAGCATAATCTCTGCATCTAGATGTGCGGCAACTGAAAACGCAAGCTTTACAAACATACCTGACGAATATCTTTTAACAGGTGTGTCGATGAACTGACGCACCTCTGAGAACTCGATAATGTCATCGATTTTTTTATCGATTTCTTTTTTTGTCATGCCAAGAATAGCACCGTTCATATATACATTCTCTCGGCCTGTAAGCTCTGGATGGAAGCCTGTACCAACTTCCAACATAGATGCAATACGACCATTAAGACCGATTCCACCGGTAGACGGTGCTGTTACTCTGGATAAAAGTTTAAGCAAAGTTGATTTTCCCGCACCATTATGTCCTATAATAGCAAGGCGTTCACCTTTTTTTACTTCAAAACTAACATCCTCAAGTGCCATAAAGGTTTCGCCAAACTCATAATCTTTTTCACCTATTTTTTTGGTGGGGTCTTCTTTTTTTAATAGTTTTGCAGCTTTTCTCTGCAATTCCTCTCTCAAAGTCGTACCGCCTATCTGACCAAGTCTGTACTGCTTAGACACACGGTCAACCTTTATCATCAAATTATCCATATCTTTCTCCCTTATATTGTATCCATAAATGTGCGTTCAATTCTACTGAACAAAACAAGTCCCACGATAAACACTACTATAGTTACCGCCCAACTGATTAAGTAATAAGTCAAATCAAAATAACCAAATCCAAACATAGCATAACGGAAAGTAGTTACAATCGGTGTCATCGGATTGAGCTGATACAAAAACATATATTTACTGAATGTTTCTGATGTTGATACAAGAGTCAGACCGTAAGCAATAGGGGTAGCATACTGCCACAACTGCAGTCCGAAACTGACGAGCATCTGCAAATCTCTGTACTTAGTAGTAATAGAAGAAATGATAATACCAAAACCAGTAGACAAAATCATCATTTGTAAAACTACAAGTGGCAAGAGCAAAAGCCATGGAGTAACAGCAAGACTTGTGCCACCGATGATTGCGTAGATTATCCACGCAACTACAAGCATAGCGAACTGAATACCAAACGATATCATATGTGCTAAAGCTGTCGAAATAGGAGTAACTAATCGTGGATAGTACACCTTGCCCATAACCGCACTGTTGTTCAGGAAGGTGCCAGAAGTTGCAAGCAAAGTGCCTGAAAAATAACTCCAACAGATACTACCTGATAAATAAAATAGAAATCCCGGAATAATATAATCACCTTCGATATCAGCAGTTGTTAATCCTGCCAAACCACCGAAAACAAGTGTATAAACTACCGTTGTCAGCAACGGCTGAATCAAAGCCCACGCAGGACCGAGTACTGTTTGTTTATACTTTGACACAAAATCTCTTTTTACAAACAAGAAAATCAAATCTCGATATGAAAATGTTTCCTTCAAATGCAAATCAAATAACCTGTGGTGGGCTGTGATTCGTGTTTTGAATCCATTAAGCTGTGTTGTAATCTCTTTCATAATTTATACCATTCCTTTTAAACAGTTATTTACACTCGTTTTTATCCAAACTTTTTATAAATGTTTGTCATTTATCTTTTCTTAATAATTTTTTACAAATGCGTTTGGGAGCATTTTTGAAATACTCTCTAACAATCTTACCGTCAGGTCGCCAGACTTTTATTCCAAGCTCATTCTCAAGTGCTCGTTTCATAAACATCTCGTGGTTTTCGCCTGCAACACATCTGGAACGTCTATATGCGTTCTCTAAAGGCTGATCGAAAATATTGCACAAAAATCTTTCTAATTCATCGTACTTTTCTTCAGGATATTTTTGATTGCTAAAAATCGGTTGTCGTATCATCTCAAGATACAATTCATCGTTACTTTCAATCTCTAAAATCCTGTCTATGGCAGTATCAAAATCAGGGTAATCACTTATATCAATAAAAGCTTTTGGGTTAAATATATCCTTAACATTAGAGCTTCCATAATATATCGGAACTGTATCGGCATAAAAAGCTTCTACAATCTTGTCTGCCATTACCCCTTCTTGGTCTGTACTTTCAAGACAAAGGGAGAACTTACATTTCTTTAAGAACTCCTCTTTTGAGCCATCGAGCCAATCAACCATTTCTCCGTTTGGCATATTGTTCAAATAGGAACCGACAGACTCTACTCGTTTACGTGCATTGAGTGCCTTGAAAAAATCGCCTCGAATGTTATGTTCTGAATCATGGCTTGCAATAAACGACGCAAAATATTCTTTTGACTTCAGTATTTCATCGGGATAGTTTCTATCCTTATCCTGAAGCTCCCTGAAAAAAGTCCTGCGATTTGTAAACGCTTCGATGCCACACGGGAAATAACAGTTACGATCATAGTACTCTATAGGGTATTGACATATCGCATAATCCACCAAGTTATAGTCGGGAACTAAATTCTCGCCATCAAGCATAATGCGGATTTTCGGATATTTCAGAATGTATTGATCATACGCCCCTTGATTAAAATATCCTGTGTATAATACACCACAGAAAACATAGTCGGGATCATCACACACCTGAACATCGTAGTGCTTTTTCAAGATATCTAATATACTGTTGTCATTCGGGTTAAATTCATTTCTGATACTCAAACCCGTAAAATTAACCTTTATAGTTTTCCGACTCATTCGGATATCCCTTTCCATAAAATGATATTTTATATCTGTTTTCACTTATTTTTTATTTTATTCTTCAAACTCTCATATCGTTTTTCACCTAAAATCTTCATTCCGATATGATTAGGTAAATGTTTCAAATAATCTTTAACGACCTCATTATCAGGTCGCCATATCTTACCTTCTTTTTCTCTCCTGATATATTTAGCTATGAAATTCTCACGATACTGAGCCGTTAAATATCTGCCTCTTCGATAAGCTTTTTCCAATGGTTGATCAAAAATATGGCACAAAAACTCTTCAACTTCAGCATACTTCTCGTCAGGATATCTTGGATTATTAAAAATCGGCTGTCTAAGCATCTCAAGATACAGCTCGTCATTACTCTCAATTTCTAAAATCTTATCTATCGCAGCATCAAAACTAGGATAATCTCCGACATTAATAAACGCCTTAGGATTAAAAATTTCGGTGATATTCGAACTTCCATAATACACCGGAATTGCATCCGCATAAAAAGCTTCTACAATCTTTTCTGTAATAAATCCCTCATGTTTTGTACTTTCGAAGCACAATGAAAATTTGCATTTTTTCAAAAAAGTCTCTTTAGAACCATCAAGCCAATTAACTCTTTCGCCATTTGGCATATTGTTCAAATAAGAACCTGCAGATTCTACTCGTTTCCGCGCATTCAATGCCTTGAAAAAATCTCCGCGAATGTTGAATTCAGACTCATGACTAGCAATAAACGATGCAAAATACGGTTTTTCTTCGAGAATTGAATCAGGATAGTTACGATCTCTGTCCTGCAACTCACGATAAAATGTTCTGCCGTGAGTAAATGCCTCAACACCACAAGGAAAATAACAGTTTCTATCAAGATATTTTATAGGATACTGGCAAATAGAATAATCCACCAAATTATAGTCAGGAACATAATTTTCGCCATTGATAAGAATACGCACCTGCGGATAGTCAAGAATGTATTCGTTATAGTGACCAAGCACAAAAGAACCGTGATCATATAAAACACCGCACAAAACATAGTCTGGATCGTCACAGACCTCCACATTATAATGCTTCTTCAACATATTCAAAATATAGTTGTCCTGCGGATCAAATTCATCTCTCGTGCTTAGTCCGGAAAAATTGATCCTGATTGTTTTCTTAGTCATTTTTACACCTTATTTACAAACTTATATTATATCATTTTCTATATACCATAGACAACAAGCGATTAATCATAATATCAAAATACAATCTGAACTTGTTTAAAGTACCGAGATAACGAGTGATTATCATTCTTTGTGATAAATAGTATTTTATTATTGGGTGGTTAGATTTTTTCAACTGAGTCTTAATGGAACTACAAAAAAATGCTTTATTTTGCTCTTTAAAGTACTGATCCCTTTCTACTGACTTCAACAATTTGCACCAATGTGAAAGCTCGCGAATTGTTTTTGCACTATACATATCAACAACCTGATTGTTTATGATATGATGATGAATCTCAGCAAACTGTTCAGCAGTTAACACCTGTTTCATAATCGGATTCAAATAATAGGAAAGCTCGTTGACTTCGTTAACCTTATACACACGCTTGCTTTTGTTCATCATAGAATCCTGACGGACATCGTAATAACAATACAAGTGTTCGTTCAGAAAAGCTATCCACGAAGCATACAAAAGATATTCTAATGTAAAACCGAGATCTTCCGCAAAATTACCACATGTATCACAAAAGAGTATGTTCTTCTCATCTATGTACTGTCGTTTAAAAATCGAGCGGCAAGCTTGCCAGCCTTTGGTCTGCCATGTTACAACTTTGTATAAAAAATCGAAACGATTCTCCTGTGTCAGGTCTATTATCTCAAGAGCTTTACCTTCATTTTCGGTGTCATCTTCGTTTGAAATTCTCTGTAATAAATAGCTGACAACCTCCGCACCCGTATTAATCGCGGTCTTATATGTATGCTCAAGCAAACAGTCTTTATAAAAA
The DNA here is from genome assembly GCA_017410265.1 of Ruminococcus sp. Classification (GTDB taxonomy): domain Bacteria; phylum Bacillota; class Clostridia; order Oscillospirales; family Acutalibacteraceae; genus Ruminococcoides. Next base: position 38,918 of record JAFQRC010000002.1, read on the forward strand.
TCATCACCATCACAGAAAGCGACATATTCCCCACAAGCTACAGATAGTCCTAAATTTCTGGCTTTTGAAACGCCCTGATTTACACTATGTATAACTGTTACTCTACTATCTTTTTTTGCATATTCATCGCAGATATATCCGCAACTGTCTGTAGAGCCATCATCAACGAGTATCAGCTCAAAATCTTCGAATGTCTGTGACAGTATAGAATCTACACATCTGTGAATATATTGCTCTCCATTATAAATAGGAACAATTACTGAAATAGCCGGCATATTAACTCCCAATCGATTGTTTTATTTTACTTAATTTAGCTATCAAAACTATTCTGTGATACAGCTTTACATAGCTTTTTTTAATAAAAAGCTTATAGAAATGTCTATATGGTTTGCTTGAAAGTGTTCTCGGACTATCCGAGTAAATTATGTTTTTTTCTTCTATTGCGGTTATATCTTTAGCGAAAGCTAAAAACTCAGCTTTGCTTACACCGGAAGTGTTTGCGCATAGTACAAGATTGTCAACCGCATTGTTGGCAAATTTATCTTTTACCTTTGATATTTCGTCAGGTGAAAATCCCCATTTTTCAAGATATCGGCTTTCCCGCTCGAATATCGTACGATAAGAATAATACCGTGAATATGTTTCAGTATGTGTGATACTTGATGAAACCATTCGATATTTATAATATGGTTTGTTTAAATACTCAACTTTCTTAGCAGCATCAAAAATCGGTATAAGACAAAACAAGTCATCTCCCATTTTTACATGCTTAAACTGTGAATAATCTGCTTGTATATCTATTATTTCTCTGCGGATACATTTTGTAACGAGTGAATTCATATCCCGTCCGAGCAACATTTTCAAATAAATCTGATGCTTATCTTCTCCTTCAAATATTGTCTTATCAGGAGCATTTAATGAGCAGACAACTTTCATAGGATTATCTAGAATCTCATAATCATACACAATAACATCTGGGGTGTTTTTATTTATTTCATCACGCAAATCAGATAACAATTCAGGCTTAATTACATCATCCGAATCAACCCATACAATATAGTCGCCCTTTGCTTCTTGTAATAGCCTCCTGCGGGTTAATAAAACACCTGTGTTTTCCTTATGAATTCCTCTGATAATATCAGGATACTTTTCCTGGTACTCATATACAATCGTTGCACTACGATCTGTAGACCCGTCGTTGACAATAACTATCTCATAATCATCACAAGTCTGAGCCAGAACAGAATCGATACACTCGCTTAAGAATTCTTCTGCATTGTATAAAGGAATGAGAACACTAAATAACATAGCTGCTCCTTTGATCAAAATTAATTTTTGCGAAATAGCTTCTTTATTCTATAAAAAATAATACGCAATATATGAGTAAACAAATCCTTTACTCGCATCTTATTTGTTACATATTCAAAATCTGCATAATTATAGTAATTTAACTCCGCCTGTGAACGAAAAAGCATAGACTTGTTTTTTTCAGGAATACTTAAATCGTATTTTACAAAGTAATTACCTCTGACCTTATGTGATAAATTCTCTTCATGTGGTCGTAAAGATAACCCATAAGTTTCAACAACTTTGTAGTTCAGATTTTTAGGTGTAATTACATATCTAAAAGAACCATAATCCTTTTTTTGTCCGTACAAATCTATACAAGTGTCCATCTGTTTATTGAAAACTCTTTCCAGATAAGTGTCATATTTTACAGAATCATCATTTTCAAAATCAGCAAAAACAAATTGTTTTTGCACATTTTCAATCATTGGTACCTGAAAACGATTGTTATTAGCTTTCACATGCTCGCCTTCTTCTCCCATACAGGTCGTTAAAGAGCGATACGGATAAACCGTGTATTTATTATTATCTACGCAATACTTAATATGGTATTTTTTCCAGGACTTGCTATCCCAATCACAAACATCCTGCGGAACTCCAACAGATTCCGAAAACGGCTCACTATTATTCTTATACCACTCTCTGAATCTTACCCAATCCTTACGCATCCAGACCTGTCCCCAAGATTCAGCGGTCTGTACAAAATATGTATCATAACATGTCACAGCAGGAACGAATGGTTTCCACGCACTTTCACTCCACTCCTTTGCATATAACGAAATCGCAGCGATATTGTCATCATCTTTATACTTTTCGACAGCCCTCCATGTATATGAATACATCGCGGGAGAAACTATCAGATCATCTTCCAGAACTATCAACGCATCGTAATCTTTGACTAAATCACCACATGTGAGAACATGCTTTTTCAGTCCCAGATTAGAGGTGTGTTGAATAATCTTCTTCTCTCCAAACTCCCAATTAAACGCTTCGGCTACCTTATATACTCTATCATCGCCACTGTAATCAATGCTGATAATCAGCGGTACACTATTTGCTTCATAATCCACTTTTTTCAGAGAATCAAGCAATCTCAACAAACTGTCTGGCCGATTGTATGCAATTGTGACAATTGCTATATTAACATTCTGCTCCATTTATGTCCTCCCGAAGGATGCTATTTCATTAAAACAAACACTTTGCTTTATCAGGGTTTTCTTTCAACAATAGTGCTCTCACGTTTCTGATAAAAAATCGAATTATCAGGAACATCGTGAGTAACAACGCTTCCTGCAGCAATCGTGCAATTCTTACCAATTGTAACACCTTTTAAAATGACAGAATTTGAGGCAATCCAAGTACCATCTTTAATCACTATTGGTGCTGTAATATAATTATCAGGATCTTCGCAACTATGGTCGTGATCATAAATACAAACACCGGGAGCTATGATAACATTGTTTCCTATCGAAATACTCTCTCTGGCCACAATGCAAGTATTCCGATTAATTCCAACACCATCTCCTAAACGAAGCGTCGCATCTTGTCTGACACCTAATAATACTCCTCGTTGTGTTGAAACTGCCTTGCCTAATTTCAACACACCGTTACCTCTGATAGATATTTCTGTCTGGGGAGAAAGGAATATCTTTTTGCTTTTAGTTATTATTTTACAGCCCTTTATTCTTTCTTTTGTTATTTTGAATATACTATAAATAACTTTTAGGAATCTCAAAAATTTCAAGTAACTTTTTCCCATAACAGCAACCTTTCTTCATCCCCCAAAAATGAATTTTGCTTAATCTCTCTTAAAAATATCTCTTGTGTAAACCTTACCCTGTACATCATCAAGGCAACTGTCATATCTATTAGCAATAATAGCATCTGATAAACACTTGAATTCATCGAGGTCGTTTACAACCTTTGAGCCAAAGAAGGTTGTACCGTTTTCAAGTGTCGGCTCGTATACAATAACAGTAGCACCTTTAGCTTTAACGCGCTTCATAACACCCTGTATGGAGCTCTGTCTGAAGTTATCGGAATTACTCTTCATTGTGAGCCTGTATACACCGATAGTCACATTCTTTTCAGCATCTGCATCATAAGTGCTGTTTTCGCTATAATATCCCGCTTTTTCAAGTACTCTGTCAGCGATGAAATCTTTTCTTGTGCGGTTAGAATCAACTATTGCTGACATCATATTCTGAGGAACAGCGTCATAGTTTGCAAGAAGCTGTTTTGTATCCTTCGGCAGACAATAACCACCATAGCCAAATGACGGATTATTATAGTGTGAGCCAATTCTAGGATCAAGGCAGACTCCATCAATAATCTGCTGTGTATCAAGCCCTTTCATCTCAGCATATGTATCAAGCTCGTTAAAATAAGAAACTCGAAGCGCCAAGTATGTATTAGCAAAAAGCTTTACAGCCTCTGCTTCGGTGAAGCCCATAAACAGGGTGTCGATATCCTCTTTGATAGCACCTTGTTGCAGTAACTTTGCAAATGTGTGCGCAGCTTTTACAAGCTTCTCGTCGCTTTCGTCAGTACCGACGATGATTCGTGAAGGATAAAGGTTATCATAAAGAGCCTTAGACTCACGCAAAAACTCCGGGCTGAAGATAATTTTTTTAGAACCTGTTTTCTCTCTGATAGAGGCAGTATAGCCTACAGGAATAGTGCTCTTGATAACCATAACAGCATCAGGATTATACTGCGTAACAAGCTTTATCACAGCTTCAACAGCAGATGTGTCAAAGTAGTTTTTCTTAGAGTCATAGTTAGTAGGAGCTGCAATAACTACAAAATCAGCATCCTTATATGCGTATTCAGCGTCAAGAGTTGCCTCTAAATCAAGCTCCTTTTCAGCCAGATATTTTTCAATGTAATCATCCTGAATAGGGGACTTTTTATTATTGATAAGCTCTACCTTTTCAGGGACGATATCAACAGCTTTGACTTCATTGTGCTGTGCTAAAAGCACCGCGATTGAGAGGCCTACATACCCCGTTCCTGCTACTGCAATTTTAAATTTATCCATTTCTATCTCCATTAAACATTATAGAATTCTTTATACCACTGTGCAAACTTCCTCAAACCATCTCTCAAAGAGGTAGCCGGCTTAAATCCGAAGTCGCGTTCAAGTGCAGATGTATCTGCATAAGTCACAGGAACATCCCCCTGTTGCATAGGTACAAGCTTTTTATGAGCATCAAAATCATAATCAGCAGGCAGTACCTCTGCTCTAATCAGCTCCTGTTGAAGTATATCAACGAAATCGAGTAGATTTTCAGGAGAGCTGTTACCTATATTATATACAGCGTATGGTGGAAGCGGTAAACCGTCCTCACCTACTTCACGCTGTGGCGCTCCCTGCATAACCCGCATAACACCCTCAACAATATCATCAACATATGTAAAGTCACGTTTGCAGTTACCAAAGTTGAATATCTCGATAGTCTCACCTTTGATGAGCTTGTTAGTAAAACCAAAGTACGCCATATCAGGACGACCCGCAGGACCGTATACAGTAAAGAATCTAAGTCCCGTTGACGGAATGTTATAGAGCTTTGAGTATGAATGAGCCAAAAGCTCATTACTCTTCTTTGTTGCAGCATAAAGTGATACCGGATTATCAACCTTATCATCGGTTGAATACGGTACCTTTTTATTAGTACCATAAACCGATGAGCTCGATGCATATACAAGATGCTCGACACCGCTCTCGCCGTCATCGTACGAATGACGACACGCTTCTAAAATATTGTAAAAGCCAATAAGATTACTCTGAATATACGCATCAGGATTCGAAATAGAATATCTGACACCCGCCTGAGCCGCAAGATTCACTACAATCTGTGGCTTAAACTCAGCAAAAATCTGTTGAATCAACGCACTATCAGCAAGGTCCCCTTTGATAAATTTCCAAGTAACCTGACTATTTTCAGCAACGAGCTTGTCAATCTCTGAAAGTCGAAACTCCTTGATTGACACGTCGTAGTAGTCGTTCATATTATCAAGACCGATGATTGTCATCGTCTCTTTCTTTTCAATCAGTTTTGTTACGAGATTAGCGCCGATAAAGCCCGCCGCACCTGTGACTAAAATTGTTTTATTCTTGAGTTCTATGTTTTGCATATACTCTCCTATTTCAACCCGATGTTCTGATACAAACGATGTATTCTCTTAACTTCGTCGTAATCAACTTCACCGGCTTTTATTATTTCACCCTTTACCGAGTCAGTTCGTTTTATCAGGCTGTAAGTCAACCGCTTAATATACAAAAACGGCAGTAATAAAATATGTTCTTTCAGCTGCGGGTATCTTATTTTCATCGCTTTTACCGTAGGAAAAGCTCGTCTGAATAAGTACTTTAGTGTACTCGGGTTTTCACTTGCCATGATTCCCTCTTTAGTAGCGACCATAACCTTGCTGTTACCGTAAATTCCGCAACTGATAATATAATCACCAAATTCTTCTATTGTTTTATCATCAACACTTTCAGCACCAAACCAGAAGCCTGTAAGCTTAATAACCTTTTTTGCAAAATCCTGCAAACCAAGATTTGATAAATCACGAAACGCTACATCTAAATCTAGATTCTCGCTTTTCTCTAAAAACAACCAGACATCAAGAAAGGCTTTTACTCCAATGCCACCATCATCAACAAGATGCTTCGCGATATGAGCTATCATGTATGTAAAAAACAGCTCATCATCCATTCTGTAAATGTAGTCAAATCCCTCAACCTTTTCAACACGATTCCAGATATACATCTGCGAATCTTCGTTACTAAAAAACTCATTCCATTCATCTTCGAACATAAATAAGTTCTTATGCATTTCCAGTATAATGAACGGTTTTTTGTTATAGATATTATCCTTTTTTCCACCGAAGGCAACAACACTGTACTCTTCATTTCTCAAAAAAGAATGGATTTCCTGCTCGTTGTCCTCTCTGATAAACATATCAATATCTGCCATCAGACGCATATCTGGACGCGGATAAAACTTTTTCATATGCCAACCCTTGAGCATCACAACAGGTATCTCTCTTTGCTCAAAAAGCCTCATCAATCTCAGTGCTTCAACCTCCTGATTGGCATCTTTGACAAGCATAAGCATCTGTTCCTGAGATAAAGACTCAAATATAGTTTTTGGAGCATCCTTTGCATTTTTCATTGCCTCAAATAGCAAGCCCTGTACTCCATGAAATCGCGCAAGTTTTGCCACCTGTTCAAAGTCGATATTCTCAGGCAGAGCCTGTCCTATTATCGCAGCAAGAATGGCTTTTATGAAATTTTGTTCATGCTTATTCATTTATCTCCATCCTTGATTCTGCTTTTCTCTTAATGATAGCTTTACTTATATAAACCGCAGCCACTGTAACTACCGCACCTATAAGCGCTCCCAAGGTGTTATGTATCAAATCGGTAATCTCACTGTATCCGTTCTGAAGTATAAACTGAGATAATTCAATAAGTAGCGATAAAGCAACTCCAATTATAACAGCATAAAACACTCTGTGTCTTTCAAAAATAAAACACACAGCCACACCAACCGGTACAAAAACAACTATATTAAGCAACGCTTCTGAGATTATTCTCGGATCACTACATAAAAACAGCCTTGTATATGAATCAAAAACATCAATACTTATATGATAATAATCCTCTTGTGTGCGCCTACCCAGTACTGTATAAAACAATACAACTAAAATGTAAAACACCAGAAGTATAGTTATCACTGCTATGCGTTTATTCAGTTTATTTTTCTTGTATAACCTTCGTACAAATATCACCGTCGCAGCAAATACAAGTACCAAAAACAGCACTCGCAAAAAGAAAGTCAGCGGAAAATAAGTGTACAGTGTTTTTATCGGGCTGAACAAAATAAGACTCCCTCAATACACATCCAAAATTCAACTTAATAATAATATCTATGCAAATCCTAACAAGATAGCAGGATGCCTTTGAATATTCTTTGTATTTTATCCTATAACTTTGCTCTTACTGTTACTTTGCAACCTAAGCTCACCTAAAGAAATTCTCTGCCATGCAATATACATAGCCAGTATTATACATGGTATGTCCTTGTAAATATACGGAATACCTATACCAACAAACAGAAAAGCTATATAGAAAGCAAGCATTTCTTTCTGGAATAATCGATTTTTGCTGATAAATCTCTCCTCTTTTGAAAAAGCTAACTTCCATTGTTTTATAAACATACTAACATAAGGAATCAAATACAAAAGTCCGAATATACCTGAACATGCAAGTGGTTCCACATAGGTTGAATGCGTATACATTCCATGTACATATAAATAGTTATTAAATCCTACACCAAACAACGGATGATGGAAAAATTCACCCATTGCCGTTTTATATAACTCTAATCTACTCTCATCAGACGCGACAGTTCTCTCGGCTCCTCGACCAAATATTCTTACATAAAGGTTAGTATCCTCAAAATAAGGTAACAGATATGTATACACAAAATATATAGCTACAGTTCCAATAATCAGAATTGATACAAACTGCAAACTAGTCATTTTTTTGAAATAATCATTCCAACAAAAAACAAACATCAACGCAAACATAATTATAATAGCTAAAATGCTCTTTCTTGATCCAGCTATTGAAATAACAGCTAAAGCAGCTATTATATATGCTATCTTAATTACAGTTTTATAAACTTTACTTTTGTTTCCTACACCAAAGGCGAAAAGTATAGCAAAGCAACCAAAAGCCATAATCGAACCGATATCATTAGTACTTATATTTGCACCCGATTCTACAGAAAGCTTCTGAGAATAATCATTCATACTCATCAGCGTAGCTAAAGCACAAGACACAGCGGTTATCGCCATCAATCTTAGCGCAAAAACAATAGATTTTTCATATTCACTTATTAGAGTTATCAGAATAATAACAACTAATCGCTGAAAAAATTTGATCAGACCTTCAACAGCGTACGAAGCACTTTGTGCAATTACAATTGTAATTATCGAATATACGAAATACCAAAACCAGCATTTTATCTCAAAATCAAATTTTATCGGCTCTTTACTCATCGCAACTATTACACCGACAATAGCTATACCTGTAAAGAGGTATGTACCCATCGGAATAAAACTACCACGGATAATATAGTAGCAATAATAATTTAAAAAGATTCCGTATAAAGCAAGCTTAGAAATATCTATAGCCCTGATTCTCATTTAATTAACTCCATAAATCGCAAAATATTCTCAGCGCGGGTTTCAATCGAAAGGTTCTTTGCGGAAGCAATCGCACCCTCGCACAATTTCTTGCAGTAATCTTTATCATTTTTCAAACGCTTGATTGCGTTTTCGATTTCTTTGACGCTGTTAACATCAACACGAATTGAGTTGTTTTTATATAAAACATCATCGTTAAACGGTAAATCAGAAGAAATAACCGGTAAACCACAGGCAAGTGCCTCGACTATAGCGTTACAACAGCCCTCTCCTTTTGTAGGAAGTACAAACACATCAGCTGCGTTAAGATAAGTCGAAACCATATCATTTGGCACACTGCCCTTGAAGAGAATTTTGTCACAATCAGGTTCACAATCACCTCTCCCTAAGAACACCGAGTACACATCAGTGCAATTCTTAAGTGCAGAGTTCAGCTCATTTATACCTTTTCTCTGGGTAAAGGCTCCTGTAAAAACAATAATAAAAGCATCATTACTAAACCCAAGTTTTTTTCTGGCTTCAGCTTTATCGGTTGTGAAGAATTTCCTCTCATCAACACCGTTAGGGAAAACTCCGATTTTCATGCTGTCAGATATATATTCATTCTCAATAAGCAGATTTTTGTTATTACTCGAAACGCTGACAATACCCGTCAAAGTTTCGAGAATGCTTTTCCAATTAGCGTACTCAAAACCTGTTGTGTACGGTTGATTGCCCTTTTCAAAACGAGTAGAATTCTCACCGCAAGCACAGTAAGATGGAATATTAAGCTTACTTCCTACTCTCGCAGCGGTTAATCCACACTGATAAATAAAGTGACCATACACAACATCAGGTTTTAAATTCTCTCCTTTTATAGTTTTCATAACCGCTTTATAGTGGTTATTCATCGACAGTCTGATAGTTTGTTTTCTGGAACTCAAGTGCAAATATGTAGGAGTAAAAATCCTTATTTCATTATCATTTTCCGTTTTTTCAACTCTCTCATACGGTACTTTTTCTGTGTTTGCATTCTTGATTCTCGGTGCAATTACAACACAATCAAAACCTTTATCAGCGATAGCATAAATAAGGTGTTTTGCGAACACGCAACCATTATTCGTTTTTGTCGGGTACCAATCCAAAATAAAACAAATTTGTTTACTCATTATTTAAAAACTCCAAAATGCAATTACAAACTTTTTCGATGTCTTCCGACTCAAGATATGGATGCATAGGTAAACTAAGTACAGTGCCACACAATCTTTCTGTAATACCACACTCAGCAACCGCACTTCGTGTGTTTTCAAAAGCACCCTGTTTATGCATAGGTCTTGCATAATAAACCATCGAAGGAACTCCGTTTTCCTTAAGATAAACTATAAGCTTATCTCTGTCTGTATTATCAGGAAGTTGAACCGTATACTGTGCCCATGAGCTAACATAACCATTAGGGACATATGGTAAAACCAACCCGCTGTCAGCTAACTTCTTAGAATATAGTTGAGCAGCTTTATTTACATTAACCAGTTCATAGTCAGCAAAAGCTTGTAATTTTGGTATCAATACAGCAGCCTGTATAGTATCAAGTCTGCTATTCATACCGATTCTGCAATTATCGTATTTGTCAGAACCATTTTTTCCGTGAACAGCAAAGCTTCTGATAAGTTCAGCCCATTCATCATTATCTGTGAAAACTGCTCCACCATCACCATAGCAACCAAGCGGTTTGGCAGGAAAGAAACTGGTAGTAGAAATATCGCCAAAGCTGCATGCCATCTTACCATTTATTGAGCCACCAAATCCCTGTGCTCCGTCTTCCATAAGGTAGAGATTGTATTTTGCACAAATATGACCAATTTTTTCATAATCAGCAGGCAAGCCAAACAAATCAACCGCTATCACAGCTTTAGGTTTTAATACTCCCTCTTGCAAAACTTTCTCTATGGCCTGCTCAAGTTTGTCTGCATCAATATTAAATGTTCGCTCATTAACATCAACAAATATTGGTGTTGCCCCTGAAAAAGCCGGACACTCTCCCGAAGAAAAGAAGGTAAAGTCAGGCACAAAGACAGCATCACCCTCACCAACATTCCATGCCATCAGAGCGAGTGTAATAGCATCTGTACCGTTAGCACATGTAATGCAGTGCTTAACACCTACATATTCTGCAAGCTTTTCTTCTAGAACTTTAACCTGTGGGCCTGAAATAAATCTGGCACTGGTCAACACATCGTTTATAGCTTTGTCAACTTCAGGTTTTAGTACTTCATACTGCTTTTGTAAATCACGAAAATTCATTTATATCACTCTTTTTCTATCAATCTGTCCTCTGTCATCACATACTGTCTGCCACAATCAGGACATCCTAAAGATTTATCTAGCACTTGTCCGCATTCGCAAACATAGCCTATCTGTCTGGCAGGCACTCCCGCCATCAACGAATGTGGAGGGACATCTTTTGTAACTACAGCCCCTGCAGCTATTGTGCTCCACTCTCCAAGCTCGTGACCACACACAACAGTTGCGTTTGCGCCAATTGTAGCTCCTTTTCGGACTATTGTCTTCTTGTAGTTACTTGAACCCTTAGGGTACTTTGCTCTGGGAGTAAGGTCATTGGTAAAAACCATCGAAGGACCACAGAACACATAGTCCTCTAACTCTACCCCTTCATATACAGAAACATTATTCTGTATTTTCACACCGTTTCCTATTTTTACATTATTTGCAATGTTAACATTCTGTCCAAGCGAACAGTTTTCTCCTATAACGGCTCCCTTTTGAACATGACAAAAGTGCCATATCTTTGTATTTTTCCCTACTTCAGCTCCCTCATCCACATAGGATGACTCATGAACAAAATAATCACTCATACTAAAATCTTCCTGTAAAATCTAATGTTGAACATTCTGTAAGCGGGAACTTAACAGGCACTCCTTGGGCAGCGGACTTATAGATAGCAAGCACCATTTCAAGAGCCTTCTTACCATCCTCGCCTGTAACGAGTGGCTCTCTGTCATTTTGGATAGCCTCAATAACATCAGCGTAAAGAGGTGTATGACCAAAGCCATAAACTGACGGTGGGTTTTCCGAAAACTGTGCTTTAACATCCTCGGAATTGTCAAGTGCGTCCGCAAAATTCCACTCTTCAATTTTATTTACGGAAGCACCACCGGCTTTTACTGTGCCTTTGTCACCAAAGATATATAAAGTTTCTTCAAGATTCTTGGGATACACATTAGTAGTACCTTCGATGATACCATATGTACCATTTGCAAACTTAACAACAGCAATGCCGAGGTCTTCTGCCTCAATATATTCATGCTTCATTCTGTCTGTATATGCCATAACTTCCACAGGCTCGCCACCCATAAGCCAGATAAGCAGGTCGATATTGTGAATACATTGATTCATAAGGCATCCGCCGTCCTGTGCCCATGTGCCACGCCACTTAGCTCTGGAATAGTATTCCCAGTCTCTTGCCCAACGAATGTGCGCAGTACCGTGGAATAATCTTCCGAATCTTCCTTTATCCAAAGCCTCACTGATTTTTGCTATAGACTTGTTGAATCTGTTCTGATGGTTTACACAAACCTTAACATTATTCTTTTTACCCGCCTCGATAATAGCATTTGCATCTTCAATAGAGAGTGCAATAGGTTTTTCTATAATAACATTACAACCTGCGTTTATGCAGTCAATCGCAATTCCTGCGTGCAATCCACTCTCAGTAGCTATCGCTACGATTTCAGGCTTTTCTTTATCGAGTAACTCCTTGTAGTCAGCATATTTATTAACAGAATCAGGTAATTCAAACTTCTTAACCTTATCCTCCATACACTTTGTGTCTACATCACAAATTGCAACTATTTCTAGACCATTGTTTTTAGCTGCCATAATGTGATTTGGCGAAATTCTGCCGCATCCTATCAGTGCATATCTCATACTTTGTTTCCTCCTATTAAGTCAAAAACTTTTTTGTACTGCATTTCCCAAGTAAGTCTGTTTTCTGCGAGTTTTCTCAGACTAAGAACATGCGTTGTATTCTTCTTCATTTCAAGTGCAAATTCAACGATTTGCTCCATATCAGGAACACTCTCATCATTTGTTATTTTTAGCCACAAAGCCTCTTTCGGATCCACAAGTGCCGGATCTTCAACAGCACACACGAATGGCAAACCCCTTGCAATATACTCTCTGGCTTTCAACTCCATAGTCACCGCAAATCCCTTGCGATACATAGCGAGTGAATTAACGCCTATATCACACAAATCAAACATCTCTTCAAGAGCTTTGCCTGTCAGCTGACCGTGGAAAACAACCGTATTCTTAAGTCCGAGCTTTGATGCAAGCTCCTTCCACTCGTTAAGACAACCACCATCATTTCCACCAACCATATGGATAACAATTTTCTGATCGCCCTTATACTCTGCCAAAGATTTTATCAGTCTATCATAACCATGCCAGTAACACATTGATGCCAGTGCAAGAATATGAATGGTTTCTTCGCACTTAGGCTTTCTTACAGGAACACTGCTTACATCAATACCGTTTTCAATATTTATTGCCGGCTTACCCTTATAGTGTCCACCTGCATCTTCCCCGATGAGAACATAATAATCAACCATCGAATTAAACTTGTCAGTAAACCTATCAGAATATATCGAAAACAGTTTTCGCAAGCCATTCAGGTGTTCTTCCTTTTGTTGCGGGAAAGTAGGTATTTCATAAATGAAAGTCGCTTTGTTTCTCTTTATCGTCTGCGCTACCTTACAACTAGAATTCCATAACGGAGCCGTTCTCCAGTAAACATAGTCAACCTTCTCCGAATTAATAACTTTAACCGCAGCCTTATGTAAATCATTGTAGAACAATGTATGAAGATATGATGGAAAACCAAAATGAGTATTTCCGATTATCGTTTTATTGTTACCATTTATTAAATACAGATACTTCTCATCAAACCCGATAAAGAAAACATCAAACCCAAGATTCCTGAAAGCGTTTAGTTGTCCGTCAAATTTTTTTTTCAGGTTAAACTCCTGATGCAACGAATATCTCGTTATATAGAGAAGTTTTTTCTTATCAGCCATTACAGCCTCCAATAACTAAGTTTTGAAACTTCTAAATCCTTAACAGCATACAGCCCCTTAACATCAATAAGGACTTTTTCGTAATCTTCCAATGTATTCTTATATAACGCTTTGATATCACCAAGAGAAAGTGCCTTAAATTCATCATGAGCCACAGCAACAATGACGCAATCAACATCTTTTACATCAGAAAGATCAGTGAGAGTTACCCCATACTCGTGCATAGCATCTCTGTCACTTGCCCATGGGTCAACAACAATCGGCTCAATGCCGTAAGTATTGAGCGTTTTGATAATATCATCAACCTTGCTGTTTCTTGTATCAGGGCAATTTTCCTTAAAGGTGAGACCTAAGATAGCAACCTTAGATTTCTTAGGAGCTTGTCCCGCAGCAATCATTTTCTTAATAGCTGCATCAGCAACAAATGCGCCCATACCGTCGTTTACAATACGGCCATTTAAAATTATCTGGCTGTGATAACCGAGCTTCTCAGCCTCGTATGTAAAGTAATAAGGGTCAACACCGATGCAGTGTCCGCCGACAAGTCCGGGTCTGAACCCAAGCGCATTCCACTTTGTATTCATACCATCAACAACCTCGTTAGTATCAATGCCCATACGGTCAAATACCATCGCGAGTTCATTCATAAATGCGATATTGATATCACGCTGACTGTTTTCTACAACCTTTACGGCCTCTGCTGTCTTGATTGTACTTACAGGATATGTACCAACCTCGATAACGATATCATATACAGCCTTGATTTCTTCGAGTGAGTCCTCGTCCATACCAGATACTATTTTGTGGATATTCTCAAGACGGTGCACCTTATCACCGGGATTGATTCGTTCTGGAGAATAACCGATTTTGAAATCCACACCGCACTTTAGACCTGATTCACGCTCTAATATCGGAATACAAACATCTTCTGTAACACCCGGATAAACAGTTGACTCATAAACAACAATAGAACCTTTTGTAAGGTTGCGTCCTAAAATCTCACTTGCACCAATAACAGGTGTAAGGTCAGGTGTGTGGTCAGTGTTCACAGGGGTAGGCACTGCTACAATATGGAACTTCGCCTCCTTGAGTTTAGCTTCATCAGACGTAAACTCAACAGTTGTATTCTTAATAGCCTCGTCGCCGACCTCATTTGTAGGGTCAACACCTGATTTATATAGCTCAATTTTTGCACTGTTTAAATCATATCCGATTACCTTAATTCCTTTGTTTGCAAACGCAACCGCAATCGGCATTCCTACATAGCCAAGACCAACAAGCGAAATTGACTCTGTACCTTCTCTTAAGTCGTTGTACAGTTTTAGTGACATATCTATTTCTCCTTATCGTGATTTATTTTTTCTGACTCACTGTTTTGATATTTGTGAATAAATTCTTAGCATTTCAGAATTCACTTTCTCTATATCAAACTTTTTCATAGTATCAATATTAACCTGACCCATAGAGAGAGTCTCACCGTACGCTATTTTCTCCATTCCTTGGGCAAAACCTTCTACATCATAGCAATCATACATATATCCGCCCCTACTGCCCTCAAGCAAATCAGTGTTTCCACGAATTCTGCTACATACAACAGGCAACCCCACTGACATAGCCTCCATCAAGGAAACAGGAAGTCCTTCCTGCAAACTCGGAAAAACAAAAGCATCCACTGAATGAAGCAACTGCTTCACATCACCACGGTAGCCAGCAAAGACCACCCTGTTTTCTAAACCTAGCTCGTTTACTAATTTCTTCAAATAATCTTCCAACTCGCCAAAACCAACCAACAAGTATTTGATTTTATCATTTTTTATCTTAGCTAACGCCCTAATAGCAACCTCATGGTTCTTTCTAACCGATAGTTGTCCAACACTCATAAATACGATATCGTCAGTTTTAAAGCCAAACTCTTTTCTAATATCCTCACGGGCACAGTTCACATTTCGAAACTCCTCCGTATGAACACCTATGCCCGGAACATATTCGACCTTTTTTGACTTGAAATTTTTAGCACGCTCAAAGTCTTCCTTGTTGATTGTGATAAGAACATCTGTAAAACGAGAACAGAACTTTTCAATAGGGTAATAAATAGCCCAAGCTAATTTGGATGCCCCTTTGAAAAAATGAAAACCATGTGCTGTATAAATAACCTTTGTACCATTTTTTCGTGCTTTTCTACAAGATAATCTGCAAAGTACTCCTCCAATTGGAGAATGGCAATGGACAATATCATAATCGTTTTGATTAACTATACTTTTAATTTCTTTGTATGAACGAACTATATTATTAACGCTGAATATGCTTCGCGGAATAGGAAGATTATAAACATTGGTTCCTCTATTGTGCAAAGTTATCTTGTAGTCATCTATTCTCTCCTGACTTAAGGCACTACCAAAATCAAAATTAGCAGCCACATCTACTTGATAACCTAAGCTGTTCAAGATCTGAATATTATCCTCGTTAAATTGAACTATCATAGAGGCTACGGAGGCTAACATTAATGCTTTTTTTGTCTTACTCATTCCTTCTTCTCCTCACAACTCTTTACTATCCATTATAATTTTTAGATCTTAAGCTCCTTAATACTCTCTATTGTGTCTGTATAAGAATGACCTTGTTTACTATAAAGACCATCTTCGTTAATAAAGTATATACTTTTCATTCCCAGCTGTGTTGGAGCTTGAAAATCTTTTTCGGGATTATCTCCCACATATGCCATCTGTTCAAAAGGTATCCCCCAACGGCATTGCAGTATCCTGAAGGAAATATCATTAGGCTTTCTAAACTGCACACCGCCAAGCTCGTCAGTGATAATAATATCATCTACTAATTTTTCGATACCAAGTGCCTCTATCTTGTTTTTTTGACCTTGTATGCGACCGTCAGTTATGATTCCAATTCTTATGTTTTTGTCTTTTAAACTGCGCAAAAGGTTTTCTACCCCATCGTAAAGTCTAATATCAGGGCTCTGATTTCTGTACACTTCTAGACACTGTTCTTTCTTTTCTAACTGACTTATTTCTTCAAGATATGAATCTATAGCAGGTTTACCTTTAAGATAATATTCCCACAACTTTTCTTCTGCTTGGGGAATAGTAAGATATTCGGCAATTTTTTTATATCCGCTTCTGATGTAGCTTTTTTCACTATAAAGGGTATCGTCAAGGTCAAAAATAACGCCTTTGATTTCTTCAGTATCACGACCTCTGTCTATACAGACACTCTGGTCGAAGCGGCAATATACCGACTGGTCATTACAGCAGTTTTTTTGATACTCCACCTTTTCCCCCATAACGAGTCTTATCAACGCCTGTGCAGATCGTGCTCCCGCTTTCATCGACAGAGGCGCACCTCCACCGTATCTAGGATTTATTTCAATGTAGTAATTCTCACCAGTATTTCTATCTTTTATCAACTGCACCGTCATTGGCCCACAAGGTTTGAACTTATCAATAATTCTCATGCATTCTTCAATCATAACGGGATCGTTGCTGATTTTTGTTTTCAGCACTTCACCTGCTCTGACCGCTACACGCTCTCGCGGTGTAATGTAAATCGGGTTACCGTCAAAATCACAAAAGATGTCTACTGTGTATTCTGTACCATCTACGAATGGCTGAATGATATAGTTTTCGACTTTTTGAGAATAGACAACTAGATCCTCTGCCGTATTGACTTTAAAAGCGTCTATACTGCTACTACCGTCTTTAGGTTTGATAAAGCACGGATATCCGCCATCATACGCATTATAGTCATCATAAGTTCTAGGAGCTTTCAGCCCACAGCTTTCAAAAAAAACAGAAGTATGGTTTTTATCTCTGCAGATTGTAATTTTATCACTTTTACTGATAAGCACCCTTACCCCTTCCGAAGCAAAAAGCCTTTCATTTTGTGACAAAACTAGGAGATCTGTATCAATTGTCGGAATTAATACATCAATATGATCATTTTTACAGATGTCAAGTAGCTGCGGTATATACTTCTCATCTCTCATACCACACACTTTTCTTGCGTAATCACAGTACGAAAGAGCAGGAGCAGTAAAAGTCATGTCAGCCCCGAAAATCTTTATAGTTACACCTAAAGACAACGAAGCCTGACGAAAAGCTTGTATGAGCTCTACTCTTCTTCCAGCTCCAGTAAAAAGAATGTTAATCTGCTTCATATTATCTCCTAAAAACATACCTTATTTTTGTGTTAATACCTTCTCGTCCTTCGTCCCCATAAACGCTTCCATTGTAGAACTTGTTTTAGAGTTTATACCTTCCTGTTTTATAAACGCCTTAAGCACCGTGTCAAATATAATTTTAACATCGCCCCAAAAAGTGATGTTATCTACATAGTAAACATCCATCTTGAACTTTTCTTCCCATGAAACGGTGTTTCTACCATGGACCTGAGCGTATCCTGAAAGACCAGGTCTTACTTCGTGCCTGCGTTTCTGCTCATCACTATATCTATCAAGATACTCAACCAGCAGAGGTCTCGGACCAACAACACTCATATCTCCTTTGAGTATATTAATTGCCTCAGGTAGCTCGTCCAGCGAGGTTTTTCTCAAAAATCTGCCAAACTTTGTAAGTCTGACATCATCAGGCAAGAGGTTGCCTTTCTCATCTCTCTCTTCAGTCATTGTGCGGAATTTGTACAGGTTGAATATTTTCTCGTCCTTACCGGGACGCGCCTGCTTAAAAATCACAGGACTCCCCAGCTTTACTCTGACCAGAATTGCTACAATCAGATATAACCAACAGAACACCGTAAGTGCCAGTAACGCACATAATATATCAATCGGTCTCTTAAAAAACCTTTCGTAAACGCCATATGGCTTGTGTTTTTCCATAATCCCCTCGTTCAGTTGTTTATATAAAACAGCTTTTTACAATCTCAATGATAATATCCTGTTCCCTGTCTGTCATCTTGATATCACTAGGCAGGCACAAACCTCTCTCAAAAAGATCCGCTCCGACATCTTCATTAATACTAACAAAGTCATTACCGCTAAAAATAGGTTGCATATGCATCGGCTTCCATACAGGTCTGCCCTCAACATTGTATTTAGCAAGCGTTTCAAGTATCTCAGTAGGGCAACTCTTTCCTTTTTCAGTTTTGAACTTGCCGACTTTGTCTGTTCTCTCCTGATAGCACATAGCATCTTTATTAATTAAGAGACAGCTAAGCCAGAAGTTAGGTTCACTATTTTTCTCGTCATACGGGTTCATAGTAACCGGTAGGTCCTTAAATCCCTCTTTGTATCTCATGTAAATCTCTTTTTTTCTTGCAATGTGCTCTTCAAGATGAGGAATCTGACCTCGTACCACACCCGCAATAACATTGCTCATACGGTAGTTATAGCCTAGCTCCTCATGTTGGTACCACGGTGCTTCTTCTCTGCTTTGCGTGGACCACTTTCTTACCTTATCAGCGGAATCTTTATCATCTGTCAGCAACATTCCTCCTGATGAACCTGTAATAATCTTATTGCCGTTAAACGAAATACAGTTATACTCTCCGAAGACACCAGTTTGTACACCTTTATATGTAGCACCTAACGACTCGGCTGCGTCTTCGATAATAATAGCATCGTGTCGTTCACAAATTTCTTTGATTTCATCAATTTTGCCGGGCACTCCATAGAGGTGGACAAGCACAACAACTCTGACATCAGGATAAATCCCAAAAGCTTTTTCCAATGCTTTTGGATCCATATTCCAGGTGTCATTTTCTGTATCAATAAACACCGGAACACCATTTTCATACACAACAGGGTTTACAGTTGCATCAAATGTCATATCAGAACAAAAGACCTTATCTCCTGCTTTAACCCCCGCTAGTTTCATAGCCATATGCAATGCCGATGTACCACTCGATAAGCCTACTGCATATTTACAACCAACCTTTTTGCAGATGTTTTCTTCAACTGCATTGATGTTAGCGCCCACAGTTGACATCCAATTGGTATCGTACGCTTCTTTCATATATTTCAGTTCTTCACCATGCATAGTCGGAGTGGAAAGCCATATCTTGCTTTCAAAAGGCTCAATACTTACAACATCTCTTCCGATTATGTAAACAAACCCTTTATCGCGCCCTTCAACAAACCCTTCGCTTTTGATAACCGAAACGATTGAAAGAAAGAAACATTTTAAGTCAAACCAGAAACTTAGTTTCTCAACATACTCTCCGTCGAGCTTTGCCTTAACAGGAATTTCAAGTTCATCTCTGCCGTTTATCTGAGCCCAACCGGTAAGTCCCGGCATGACATCGTTTGCACCGTACTTGTCGCGCTCAGCAATCAGATCGTCCTGATTCCAAAGAGCAGGTCTAGGACCGATGATGCTCATCTTCCCCACGAATATATCCCAAATCTGTGGGAGCTCATCGAGGCTCGATTTTCTCAAGAACTTTCCGACTCTTGTGATATACTGCTCAGGGTTGTCGAGCTGATGAGTAGGTACATCATGGGGTGTGCACATTTTCATCGAGCGGAATTTATGCAGCTTGAAGTAAGTTTTGTTTACGCCGACCCTTTTCTGCGTAAAAAACGCAGGACCCGGGTCATCAATTTTTATCGCAATAATTATTCCAAGATAAAGCCATGATAAAAAAAACAACGCAAAAAATGATAGCACAATATCAATCAAGCGTTTGAAAAACTTAGCGTACATAATTTACCTCTCTCCCAAAATTTCGCCTAAAACCCCATAATTTCTATTATATCTTCTATATTCTACTATAAAACATATAATATGTCAATTAAAAGGTGTATTTCTACAAAACTTTTCAGGCACATAAAAATGGCTTAATTATGCGATTTTTAAGGAATTTCTCCTTAAAAACACAAAAACATCCTCGAAAACTCTGCACAGGTCCGTAAAAAACAGACAGCAGAAAAAAGATACCTCTATGGTCTAACTAAAAAACTACCATAGGGGAATTTTTATGCAAAGAGGTTATTGACATACTAAAGAATACGAAGATAAGATATTAGAACTCAAATCACAAAGATATACATTAAAAACGATTGGAGAGAAATACGGGTTTATCTATTTCATTAGCCACCACAGTATAAACAAACGCAAACTCAAAACAGCAATAGTGATTAAACTAAAAAGAAGCCCGCAAAAAGGTGGAACAAACCCACCTCCATTAAAACAACAATTAAGAAAGCTATCTTTAACGCAGTATAAGCTTACAATCAAGGATAGGAAGATAAAACAATTAAAAATGGAAAATGAACTGTTGCGCGATTTTCTCTCGCACACAGAAGTAAAATGGGGCAAGTGCAAAATTTCACAACAATATTCAGATATCGCGACAAGTACTTAATTAGTAAAAAGTGCAGACTCTTTAGTGTACATCAAAATGGTATGCCACGATTTTGTTGCAAGAATGGATATATATCGCATACTTTCTCAGCAGGTAGTGCTGTATCTATCGCACATTTGAGATTTGTATGATAACAGTTTTATAGCCAACAAAACTAGCCCCACACAGAATATCCAATTCACCATAAATACAATCACGGCTACTAAAAAATAGAAAGGTCACCACAGAACTGCAGTTCCACAGCAACCCAGGGGTTCTATACACTACGAACTAGTGTTTTAACCATCAATGCCAATACAAGTGAATCTGTATAGCAATGCTTTAGCTGAAAATTTCTTCTCAATCCTCATAGATGAGCACATTTACTTTTACAACAACCGAAGAACTCAACTCAAAACAAAACTGACACCACTTAAAAAGCGATGTCAGTATGTTGCTTAAACTTTAATCTCTTCCACCGTAGAGGGTGTTTTTGTACTGTCCGCACAATTTAAGGTAGCCCACTCATTTCGAGGGCGTTAATTTTTGCAAATATATTTTTACCAAATAGCAGAGAGTCCTCGCAAATATCCCGAGGACCTTAACTGATATTTTTCAAAAAATATAAAACAACTACATCAAGCTGCGTTTTATTGCAAATGTTGCGGGCGCCGTTTGCTTTCTTCCGGAGGTGTCATATAATCACCATAAATACTTGTCAGATAACTATCATAGTCAGATACTATACATAAGCTCGTATCTTCAAATGAATGAAGTTCAATGTTTTCTAACAAATCACTTTTATATCGAATATGGACCGTACCAAATGTAGTATTAAAACAACCTACGTATAATGTATCCTTTTTGTCACCTAATTTAGAAACCTTTTCATATAAATTCTGCTTAAACTCAACAGAAAAAAGCTTGCCAAAATAGTACAACACAAGAGCTACTATATGATTAAAAGACTTGACACTTTTATCCTTTGGCTTCTTTTTTAGCATCCCCTGTAAAGCCATCAATATCCATACTTTAAATTTAAATAATATCTCTTTATCAGGGATATTGTCAATCACAAATATATCAATTATAGGAACATGCCAAATTCCTAACTTTTCACCTTTTCGTTGAACACGATTAACCCACAGTGCCTTTTTTACCTCATAGTTCTCCAATCCGTCACAACATGCCAGAAATTTCGTATAATTCGCTCTGTCCATCATAATATCAATATCATCATCCCATGGCACAAAACCATTCTCTCTAACTGCACCAATTAAACTTCCCCATGCAAGACTATAACTAATATCGTTATCGATAAAAAAACTATGCAACTCTTTCATCATAAGTAGCAGTCGCTTCTGCCTCTCCAATGTTCCATACTTATTATCAATATCCATAATGTAACTTAACTCCCTTAACAAAATAATAACAACTCACATAAAACAAATACAATAAACTCTCATAGTGTCACCATAACAAACAACTAAAAGCATTTCAACCTTTATTTACAATTTTCACTTCTGACATTATCGAGAACATCGTAATCATTATGGAGTTTTTTGCATTAAACTACAGTCGTACGGCAATGTGCATCAGAAATCCATTTGTGGTGTGCTTTGACTTTTACAAATCACCCCACTTTCTGAGCACTAATAAAATTGAAATATTTAACCATCACGACTAACACCTGTCTGCAGCGATTGTGTTTGCGATAACATAATCGTTAACCAGTCAGATATAAACTTTGCTGTTTGTTTACAAAAGACCATCTAAATAAGGAATCACCCACATAACAAGAAGCACTACTGTCACAATCTTTGTCTTCTTGACTTCTTTTGGGTCTTCCTTAGGAACAAAAAACAATGCTTTTCTTTCTTGTTTTTACTTTAGTGTTAACTTTGTCAACGCAGAACTTATTACCATTGCGAGAATTCCTGATGAAATTCCCACAAAGAATGAGTAAATAGGTAGCAGCACATAAGTTCCTTCTTTTTATTCTTTACATTAACTGTATGATTGGTAATATTAGATCCTATAATGATAAAAAAATCGTCGTAAAAGAAGTGCCTGAAGCCAAAAATGAAAGCACAATATCAATCAATCGTTTGAAAAACTTAGCGTACAGAACTTACCCCTCTCCAAAAATTTCGCCTAAAACCCCATAATTTCTATTATATCTTCTATATTCTACTATAAAACATATAATATGTCAATTATAAGGTGCTTTTTAAAGAAACTTTTTCAGTGTCTAAAAACGGCTTGTTTATGCGGGTTATGCACAAAACAAAATAAAGCATTGTGTGGTTTTTATTTCCTAAAAGCCACACAATGCTTCCATAGTAATTGCTATATTAATTTACTCCGTTTAAATAAGGGAAAACCCACAAAACAAAAAGCAAAACTGTCACAACTGCGCCAAGTGGAATTGCACTAACTATCATAATTTTTGTTTTCTTGACTTCTTTTGGATCTTTTTCTTCTTCTGGAACAACGAACAGCGCTTCCCTTTCCTGCTTTTCCTTTGGTGTAACCTTTGTCAACGCAGAACCAATTACCATAGCGAGAATGCCTGATGCAATTCCCACAAAGAATGGGTCAAAGTAAATAGGGAACAGCACATCTGCAGCAGATGTATATATTTTCATACCAGCGCTTACAACAAATCCTACCAGCATACCCCAAAACGCACCCGTTTTAGTTACGCGTTTGCTCCATACACTTGCCAAAGCAACCGGCAACCAAGAGCACGCCACGATAGTTGCTCCTAAATATGTAATCCAGAAAATTTGCGGCGGCTGATATACACAAAGCAAACAAACAATCACAGCAACCACAAGAAGAACAACTCTGCCGTACACAAGCTTCTTCTTTTCATTCTTCACTTCAACTATATCATTCATAATATTAGATCCAATAAGCGATAAGAAGGTTGTTGCTGAAGAAATTCCCGAAGCAAGTACTCCCGATAATACGATAATACCCAAAACAGCAGGCATAATATTCATAGATGCCCAAATTAATGCCTTTGACGGTGATTCCATACCGGGGTTAAGTTTTTGTGTAAACACACCCGCCATACACATCAAAAACTCAATAACAAAAACACTTACAGATGCAACTACGCCAGAACGGATAACCGCATGTTCATTTTTAGCCATAAGATATCTGCTTGACTGCCACGGAGCAACCATAAGAACTGCCATCCATGCTATACCATAACCACAAGCCCATATCATATTTTCAGTACCTGTTGGATAGAAATAGTCTAAATTACCGCTTCCCGAAAGAATGCCTGGAATAGCTTCATATGTAGCCATTTCTGTTACTGAAGTCGTCCAACCGCCTGCTTCTTTCGCTATAAATACCGCTCCTACTATTGTAGCTAATGAAAAAACCGCAAACATAATGGTATCAGTAATCAAAACACCTTTAGCTCCGGAAAAAATAGTTATCAGAGTGAATACTATTACAACAACAATTACACAAATTTTATAATCGACATTAGTGACAGCAGACATCAAAGTACCGATACCCTGTACACACGACAAGCTATAAACCAACATTATAAAAGTACCGGTTATGGTAGCCAGGTTTTTCAACGCCAGTGAGTCAAAACGCTTTCCAAAATACTGAGGAATAGTCATAGCTTCGCTTCGTCTGAGATATCTTCCAAAAAAAACAGAACCTACTATGTATCCTACCGATAAAACACCTACCGCCACCATAATTGGCGCAAAAAAACCACTATATGCTTCTCCGACATCACCCATAAACAAACCTACACCGATAAATGACGCTACAAGTGAACCTGTTATGAGAAATGCAGGAGCATTTCTTCCTGCTACATAAAAATCGTTTGCATTCTTTACACTACGACTAATAATAGCTCCTACTACCAGGTATAAAACCATGGTAATAGCCATTCCAATTAAGTATATATTCATTTTTACCCTCTCAATCTTTATTTGTTTTTGTAGTCTTTAAATACCACAATTGACGCAACTAACC
The DNA here is from genome assembly GCA_017410265.1 of Ruminococcus sp. Lineage (GTDB taxonomy): Bacteria > Bacillota > Clostridia > Oscillospirales > Acutalibacteraceae > Ruminococcoides. The sequence goes on from JAFQRC010000002.1 coordinate 63,880, forward strand.
CTGATAAAGCAAACCATATCCCTAAACCTACAGCTATTATTATTTCCATTATTAATCTCCCTCACTTTGTTTTTCAATGAGCTCAAGAGCAAGCTCCCTATAAAAAATCATCTTATCATACCAATCCATAAGATAACCGGACACTCCCTCACTATTCTTTTCAGCGAACACGCCCCAAACATACCAATAATAGTAAATTACAGCTGCACAAGAGATTAAGTGTAATTTCTCATTTTCAGTAGCTTCACGCCCAAAATATGGATAAACCCACTGGTTAATCTCATCATAAGCTGGCATAATCACTGAGAATAATTTACAAATATCATAACCTACATCAGCATCTCCGGCAAACTCCCAGTCAATCAACGACAATTCATTTCCATTAAGCAAAATATTAGGTTCATAAATATCGTTGTGGCACAAAGAAACCTTCCATTTATCATTGGATAAATACTCAAATATCGGCTCCATCAAACACTGTTCGCTCTTACTTCTGTTGTATTTATTCGCATCAAAGTTTCGCTCGATTTCAATTATTTTTTCAGCTTCTGCTTTGTAATCAAATCCGAATCCAACAGAAATTTCGGACTCATGAAGCTTTTTCAACTTTTTTGACAACAGCTCAATATGGCGCTTATTATCAAACTCAAAAGTTTCTGTTGTGTTTATAAAGCTGGAAATTTTCCATCCTTCATCTTCATCTGCATAAATGAAAGATTTATCAATTCCAAGTTCTTTTGCCGCATTCAAACAAATCCACTCTTTATGCCTGTCTATAACAGCAGATGCGTTTGCTCCCGGATGGCGATAAATATATTGTTTGCCTTTGCAACTAAATTTAAACGACTGATTATTAAGCCCCTTCTTTATGGTTTCTATATCCTCAATGTCTGTAATCTCACATTTCAAAACCTTACAGATATTTTCAAAAACTCTAACTTTGTTGTGGTAGATATATTCTTTATCAAACTGTTTAAGCTCTTCCATGCTGTCAAATTCTAGAATATCTTCGTTTTTACATTGTTTTATCCACATAGGAAGCTCTTTGACATTTTCAGCATATATGGTTTCCCAATACATATACTCAATACCGGGTCTGCCGAAGTAATCTTCCAGAATAGGCTTGAACCTTCCTGTAAACTCATTATCGAAATACGCGTGACCATACATAACCCACTGATCTTTCGACGGCTTGTTTGTATCGTAAATATATCCAGAATTATCAAACTGAAATGCTCGTTCAACATAACTTGTACCAGGAACATATACAGAGCAATAAAAAGCTCTGTATTCATATTGGTGAAACATGTTTTTAGGATAGTAATTATCAGAACAACAAATGTATGTATTACTGAGATAATCTCTGGAAACATAGATACTGCTGTGAGTGTTTTTTGAAGCAAACTCATTATTAACAACAAGCTTTACGCCATATTTGTCACGAAGATAGAAAAACTTCTCCATCATATATCCCACAACTACAACTATCTCTTGGATACCTGTCTGTTTTATTTGCTCTATAATACGCTCAATCATGATATCCCCTTTTACAGAGATAAGACCTTTAGGAATCTCGTAAGAAACAGGTATAAACCGTGTACTCATACCTGCTGCTAAAATTATGGCATTTTTCACTTTATATGGTTCCATAGCCTGCAAACCATTTGTAGTAACCAGATAATCTTCTGTAATATATCCCAACTGTTTAAGTTTAGAAACAATCTGGTTAACATTTCCTAACGAAAGCTCTGTTCCCTCCGAAATCAATCGTTGAGTAACTTCCCCGCCATTCTCACAAAGGAACCTCAGTACTTCAAATGTGTTTTTTTCCATTTTCATCCCACCTTATCTGCTTTTTGTTCATTTTTGAAAAAAAAGCATAAATTTTGAACACGTTGGTAAAAAAATATTTCCTTAAGTGTACACTCTTTGATACTCTTTGTCAAATAATTCTTATTATTTTAAAGTAAAGATTCAAAATTTCTAATAGTAAACAGCGTACAGCAGAATAAAAAAGCGCTCTCAAATAACGAGAGCGCTCTAACATTGATAATACCGAAAAGTTTATTCATCATACCCATTAGGGTTGTTTTTCTGCCAGTTCCATGAGTCACGACACATTTCTTCTAGTCCGAATTTGGCTGTCCAATTAAGCTTTTTGTTTGCTTTTTCAGGATCAGCTGTAACTGTAGCAACATCTCCTGCACGTCTATCCATAATCGCATACGGAATTTCGAGATCGTTGACCTTTGAAAAAGTCTTTACGATATCGAGTACGCTATAGCCCGTGCCTGTTCCGAGATTAAAAACCTCAGTACCCTTGTGTCCGTTATTTATATACTCAAGTGCCTTGAGATGGCCGTTTGCAAGGTCAACAACATGGATGTAGTCCCTGACCCCCGTACCATCGTGTGTATCATAATCATCGCCGAAAACTCCGAGTTTTTCGCGTTTACCTACAGCAACCTGCGTAATATATGGCATCAGGTTATTTGGAATTCCGTTAGGACTTTCGCCGATAAGACCGCTCTCGTGAGCACCGATTGGGTTGAAATAACGGAGTAATACAACAGACAAATCCTTGTCAGAAACAGTAGCATCCGTCAGAATCTGCTCGTTAAAGAGTTTTGTCCAGCCGTAAGGGTTGGTGCATGAAGTCGGCATACCCTCTTTGAGTGGAACAACCTTTGGCACACCGTAAACCGTAGCAGATGAACTGAACACAATTTTCTTTACATCAAACTCACTCATAACTTCTAAAAGTGTGAGAGTTGTATCGAGATTGTTTCTGTAGTACATCAGTGGCTTTTCGACACTTTCGCCAACAGCCTTATAGCCCGCAAAATGAATAACTGCATCAATATCGCATTTTGAAAAAAGCGCCCTCAATGCCTCTTTATCAGCAACATCAATTTTAAAAACCTCTGCTGTTTTGCCTGTTATCTGCTCAATTCTACCTAACACTTTTTCACTGGCATTATCAAAATTGTCAGCGATAACAACATCGTATCCATTGTTTAAAAGCTCAACGCAGGTGTGGCTACCGATATAGCCCGCACCGCCTGTTAATAGCACCTTCATAGTTTTCTCCGATATCACAAATTCTTTTTATGGTTAAAAGTAGGAACAATGTCAGCTAAAACATCAACAGTTTCTTCAGCATAGTTTTTATCAGCAAACTCTTTTAATTTCTCAAGCTTTGAGAGCAACTCCTGAGAGTTGATATCAATCTGGTTGCCAATAAAAATCTTCTTGTTAGCAGTAGATTTGAGTCCTTCTTCGTCCATAAGGAGCTCTTCGAACAGCTTCTCACCCGGTCTTAAACCGGTAAACTTGATTTCTACGTCTTTGTAAGGCACCTTGCCGTACATTCTGATAAGATTTTCTGCAAGTGTAGTAATCTTAACAGGGTCGCCCATATCGAGAACAAAAATTTCACCACCGCTCGCCATAGCTCCCGCCTGAAGCACAAGCGACACAGCCTCAGGAATAGTCATAAAGTAACGGATAATATCAGGGTGAGTAACAGTAACAGGCTTGCCTGCTTCAATCTGGCGTCTGAAAAGCGGAATAACAGAACCGTTAGAGCCGAGAACATTACCAAAACGAGTAGTAACAAACTCAGTTTTCGAGCCGCTTTGGGACTTATACTGAACAATCATTTCACAACAACGCTTTGTAGCTCCCATAACATTTGTCGGGTTTACAGCCTTGTCGGTAGAAATCATAACGAATTTTTCCACTTCGTATTTCTCAGCGATGTTAACCATATTCCAAGTGCCGAAAACATTATTCTTAACCGCCTCAGCAGGAGAAGTTTCCATCAGAGGTACATGCTTATGTGCAGCTGCATGGAACACTACCTGAGGCTTATACTCTTTGAAAATCGCTTCCATTTTGTCGTAATCTCTGACAGACGCGATAAGTGTAACCAAATCGAGAGCATCTTCGTATTCAATCTTCAGCTCCTGCTGAATATCGTATGCGTTGTTCTCGTAAATATCGACAATAATTACCTTCTCAGGCGAGTATTTCGCAATCTGACGGACAAGTTCGGAGCCGATGGAACCACCGCCACCTGTGACCATACAGACCTTTCCCTCAATGAACTTGCGGATTTCTGTTTTATCAAAAGTAATCGGATCGCGTCCGAGCAAATCTTCGATTTTAATATCCTTAACCTGGCTTAAAAGCTGAGGTTTGTTGTCATCAAATAACAACTGGCTAAGGTACGGAAGTGTCTTAATCTTGCATTCTGTCTTTGAGCAAAGCTCCATAATATCCTTGCGTTCCTCCTGAGTGCACGAAGGAATTGCAAACAAAATCTGCTTAATCTTGAATTCTTTGCATAATCTCGGAATATCTTTTGTGGTGCCGACAACCTCTACTCCCATAACCTTCAGGTCGCGTTTTTTCGGGTCATCGTCAACCATACATACAGGCAGAATATTCCTCGAAGGGTTGTTAGGGTCACTGTGGGCATTTTGAATATCGGTGATGATCATCTTCGCAGCCTGACCCGCACCGACTATAAGAGTACGCTCATAATTTTCAGAACGACCAACATCAGTAAGGTCAACAAAAGTACGCTTGAAAATAAACCTGAACAGGATAATGCCTCCACTGGAAATAACAAAATTAACGGCATAGAAAAGCGGATTACCCTGCTTATCAGCTAAAGACGCAAAGAAACCGGAAAGCACAAGACCCGCCATAACTCCTACGGTGCAGTATATATAGTCCTTTTTATTAAAATCCCGCCAAGCTCTGTTATATGCGCCACAAATGTACAGCATAAAGAAACAGAAAAGTGCATTTAGCAGAATTATCCACAAAAGTCTGATATCGTTAACCACAAAAACTTTCGAAGACAAATCAAACATAACACAACACAATGACAAAATCGCATTAGATACAAGTGCTGAAAGTGCAACTATCGTCGCATCTGCTATCATCAATAAGTTTTTTCTGAAATTAAATCTCTTCATATAATCATCCCTCAAAAAAAATCGAGAAATTCACATTCTAACATATGCTAAGTATATATCCAAAACTATGCAATGTCAACAAAAATAAGCGTTTTTCGACATCTGCAAAAATCCTTTAAACTCACAGTTTCTGAGTCATAGTCTTCCCTTCTTTTTCATATACATTACCACAACGACTCGGAGGTTAGTTTATGAAAGATAATGTCGAAGAGCGCGCCATACAGCTCGGAGAATACATAGCTAAAAACAAAGCTACGGTACGACTGACAGCTAAAAAGTACAATATCAGCAAAAGCACCGTACATAAAGATGTCAGTGAAAGGCTGAAAACGATAAACCTACCACTTTACAAAGAAGTACGAAAGGTGCTCGATACAAACAAGGAAGAGCGCCACATCCGCGGAGGCATAGCGACCAGAGAGAAATACTCAAAGCTCTCAAAAAAAAGCTGAAATATCACTCAAAAAGCAGGCGAAACGCGAGGTTTTGCCTGCTTTTTTGCTTGATAAACAACGTAACTTTGTCTGTATAACTTTCTCTTTACTTTGTATGTAAAAGGTAGTATAATTGATGTGGTATGTAAAACTTTAAGGAGATATCGTTATGATGAATATTCCTTTTTCTCCGCCTGACATTACTCAGGCTGAAATTGACGAAGTAGTTGAAGTCTTAAAAACCGGTTGGATAACCACAGGCCCGAAGACCAAGCTATTCGAACAGAGAATCGCTAAAATGTGCAACACACAGAAGGCTGTGTGTCTTTCATCCCAGACCTCTTGTGCCGAAATGACTCTGCGTATTTTAGGCATTGGTCCCGGTGATGAGGTCATTGTGCCTTCATACACATACACAGCTTCTGCTTCCATCATTTACCATGTAGGCGCAACTCCTGTTCTTATTGACTGCAAAAAAGACAGTTATGAGATGGACTATGAAAAAATGGAAGAAGCTATCACAGAGAAAACCAAAGCTATAATCGCTGTTGATTTAGCCGGTATCGTATGTGATTATGACAGAATTTTCGAGGCGGTCGAGAGAAAGCGCTCACTTTTCAGTCCATCGGACAACCCTATCCAATTTGCACTGGGCAGAGTCATCGTTTTAAGCGATGCTGCTCACGCTTTTGGTGCTCAGTGGCACGGTAAAATGTGCGGTGAAATCGCCGATTTTACAAATTTCAGCTTTCACGCTGTAAAGAATATGACCACAGCCGAGGGTGGTGCTGCTACATGGAAAGAAATCCCCGGTGTAGACTCCAACGAAATCTACAAGAAATTTATGCTGATGACTCTCCATGGCCAGACTAAAGACGCATTCGCAAAAAACAAAGGTTCTTCGTGGGAATACGATGTAGTGGACACTCAGTACAAGTGCAATATGCCTGATATTCTGTCAGCTCTTGGTATTGCTCAGCTTAACCGCTATGATAAAATGCTTTCCCGTCGCCATGAGCTAATCGACAAATATGATGAAGCTTTCAAAGACCTGCCGATTGAAGTGCTCAACCACCACGATGATTACCATCGCTCCAGCGGTCACCTTTACTTTGTACGCTTTATCGGGAAAGATTCCAGCTACAGAAACGCTTTTTATGACAGAATGAAAGAAAAAGGCGTTATGTGTAATGTTCACTTCAAGCCACTTCCTATGTTCACCGCATATAAAGCAAAAGGCTTTGATATCAAGGATTTTCCTAACTCTTACAATCAACATAAAAACCAGCTCACTCTCCCGATGAACACAGTCATTACAGATGAAGAGGCAGATTATGTTATCAAGTGCTTCATAGAGACTATTAAAGAGCTCGGCTGATTTCGGCACAAAAGCCTTTTTGAGTAAGTTGTTGTGCTAAAGGCTGTCCGTCGGGCAGCCTTTAATTTTAAAAAATTCTACACGCTTTGTTTTTAATTTATTCATTTTTATGGTAAATTTTGTATTATAATTAACCTGAATCATAATAACCCTGATTAGGGATTAAGTGGAGGGATTTTGATGAATAACGGTAAAATTCTCATCGTTGATGATGATACTAACATATGCGAGCTTTTGCGCTTGTACATAGAAAAAGAAGGCTATTCAACCGCTATCGCATACGACGGCGTTCAGGCTTTAGAGCTTTTTAACAGAGAGCAGCCGAACCTCGTGCTTTTAGATATAATGATGCCAAAGCTCGACGGCTGGCAGGTGTGCAGAGAAATCAGAAAAACATCTGACTGTCCTATTATTATGATAACCGCAAAAGGCGAAGTTTTCGATAAAATTTTAGGACTCGAGCTAGGTGCCGACGACTATGTTGTAAAGCCGTTTGAAGCTAAAGAGGTAGTAGCCAGAGTCCGTGCTGTCTTAAGAAGAACAGGAATAAGCGAAGAAGAACCGATAAAAGAAGTCAACTGGGATAAGCTTTCTATTAACCTCACCAATTACGAGCTCAAAGTAAACGGAGTTCAGATTGACACTCCACCTAAAGAAATGGAGCTTTTGTATCACCTCGCGAGCAATCCTAACAAGGTATACACACGCGATCAGCTATTAGATCAGGTATGGGGCTTTGAATATTACGGTGACAGTCGTACCGTAGATGTTCATGTCAAGAGAATAAGAGAAAAAATTGACGGTGTTTCCGACAAATGGGAGCTTCGCACCGTTTGGGGAGTAGGCTATAAGTTTGAAGTCAAAGCTTAATAAACCGACTATAAGTATCCGCCGCTCTATTTTAGGAAAATATGTAGTAGCCAGTATGTCTTTGGTTCTGGCATCTATGATAGCGCTTGGCGTCACGATGCTGGTGTTTGTTGCCAACTTCTGGGAAAACGACAAGAAGGAAAACCTCATTGAAAATGCCAATCAGGTAGTATCGGTGATAAAGGCTGCTTCTACCTATGACAGCTATTCAAGAACCATAATCATAGAGGACCCTGAACTTTTCACGGTAACCATCTCAACTATTGCACAGAGTGTAGACGCGGATATTTTAGTTGTAAATAATAAAGGAAAACTTGAATACTGCTCAGAGCAGGGTGAGTACGCTCAGTTAAACAAATCCATATCTACCGATATTTTAGGAAAAACCGCTCAGGGTAATTTCTTCGAATTCGGTAACTTAGACGGATTTTATGAAGATACACACTACACAGCAGGTGTACCGATTATTGCTACAGATAATGGTAGCAACGAGTTGGTTGCATTCTGCTATGTTTCTACTAAATCCTCGTTTGTATCCGGACTGACTCTCACTATGATGCGAATGTTTTTAGCATCAGCAGTTGTCACACTGCTTTTTTCGATTGTGTTTATAGCTTTTCTTAGCTACAGACTATCACGACCTCTGCACCAGATGTCAAATGCAGCTAAAAAATTCGCTGTCGGCGACTTTTCATCGAGAGTCACTGTCACAGGTGATGACGAAATCGGCGAGCTTGCGCTTGCCTTTAATCATATGGCAGACTCGCTGACCTCGAGCGAAGGAATGCGTCGAAGTTTCATCGCAAATGTATCACACGAGCTAAAAACTCCGATGACTACAATCGCAGGCTTTATCGACGGTATGCTCGACGGAACTATTCCGCCCGAGCGCCATAAGCATTATATGAAGATAGTGTCGCTTGAAGTTAAGCGACTCTCCCGACTCGTGCAATCGATGCTCTCTCTCTCAAGAATTGACAATGGTGAGCTAAAGCTCAACTGCAAGGATTTCGAAATGTTTTCCGTTATCATCAATGTTCTTATGGGCTTTGAACAGAAAATCACCGAGAAGAATATCGAAATCAGAGGACTTGAAGATTTCAAGACACTCAAAGTCAATGCTGACCCTGACTTGATGCATCAAGTCATATATAATCTCATCGAAAACGCCGTAAAATTCACAAATGTTGACGGTTACATTTCTTTTTCGGCGATAGAAACAAAATACGATATCTCCGTTGCTATTGAAAACAGCGGTCCGGGTATACCGCCTGAGGATATAAGATATGTATTTGACAGATTTTACAAAACAGACAAATCCAGAAGTGTGGATAAAAAAGGCATGGGACTGGGGCTTTTCATCACCCGCTCTATCATGCGACTTCACGGTGGCTATATTTATGTTGAAAGTGAGCCTGATAAATACTGTCGCTTCACCTTCAAGCTCCCGCTCACAGCAAAGCAGGAGAAAAAGCCTTCTCAGGAAAAATATATAGACACCACAGCAAATACCAAATCGGAGGACTAATATGGACGAATTTAACAATGGTTTCAATCCGACTGATGAATATCAGTCTTTAGACAATACACCATCTGCAAAAGAAACCGAAAAACCTTTAGTACAAGCAGAAAAACCTGTCGAGGTGGAAACTGTACACGACGAGGACGATGTTTTCTCCGCTTTTGAAAAAGCAGAAAAAGAAACTCCTCAGGTTGTAAATCCGATGGGAGCAGGTCAGTATAGCCACAACACTACTCCTATGAATAATGTTGATAAACCTTTTGAACCTATCCCTCAGTATCAGCCTCCTGTTGTGCATGTAAACCCTCAGACTCCACCACAGTACTACCCACCTCAATACTCGGCACCTGTGCAGCAGGGCTATCCGACACCGCCACAGCCACCACAGCAGTATTCAGCATCCCCTTCATATAGACCACCTTATACTCAGGCTCCGCCTGTACAGCCTAACGCTAATCCGTATAGTAACGCAACTCAGAATAACTTTCAGCCACCATACAATAATCCGTATGCTCAGCAGTATCCGATAAAGCAAAAACAAAAAACACCGACAGGCACAAAGGTGCTAATCGGCATTCTTATCGGTTTACTTATTGTGTTTATGATAGCTTTCTTTGTCAGCTGTTCAAAGGCAATTAAACCGGACGACAACTCAGCGGGAGATAACCCTCTCGCTCAGTACGGCACAGAACCCTTTGGCGGATTCGACGAATTTGATGACTACTATGGTGGCGACTATTTCGGCAACTTTAATTTTACTCCTCAATACGAAGGCGACTACTTTGACGAAGACATCACTCTCCAGGCAGACGAAGGTCAGACCCAGGAAAGAGAAGAAGATAAGGACTCAAACACCTACAAACCAAACGAAAAAGCAAAAGGAGTAGAGTTCAAGAATATCCCAAAAGACAAGGATAACAGCAAATACACTCCTCAAAACGCATATAACACCGTAACAGACTCTGTCGTCTCCGTAGTTTGCTATGATGGTGAAATCACAGGCGAAGACGAAGATATCATGGGTGAAGGCACCGGAACCATAATTTCGAGTGACGGCTATATCGTCACAAACAGCCATGTTATCGGTGACACTAAGCAATACACCATAAATATCGTTTTAAATAACTCAAAGGAATACACAGCGAAAATTGTGGGTTATGACACCCGTACTGACCTTGCAGTACTCAAAATCGACGCAAAGGACCTTACCTATGCTAAGTTTTGTGATTCATCAAAGGTTGAAGTTGGTCAGGATATCATCACTATCGGCAATCCGGGTGGTCAGAGCTTCCAGAACTCTCTGACTAAAGGTATTGTTTCTGCTGTTGACAGAGAGCTTGAGCTCAGCAGTAATGTTTCATACATTCAGATTGACGCTGCTATAAATCCGGGCAACTCAGGTGGTCCGCTGTGCAACCTTTATGGTCAGGTAATCGGCATCAATACCGCTAAAATCAGTGCAGATGCATATGAGGGTATGGGCTTTGCTATTCCTTCAAACAAGGTAGCTGAAATTGCTAACGACCTTATTCATTACGGCTATGTCAAAGACAGAGTTATGCTCGGTCTTATGGGCTACGAAGTAAATGAAGAAATGATATATCAGTACGATGTACCTAACGGTATCCTCATCACAAGCATATCAAAGGGCGGTCCGCTTGATAACACAGACCTCCGGGAGTATGATATCATCACCGAAATCAACGGCGAAAGTGTTTCTACTTTCCAGGATGTTTTCAAGGAGCTCGAAAAGTACGAAGCAGGCGAAAAAATAACTCTCACCTACTATCGACTTAAATATTGATTAAACAGTTAAAAAGCAAAAGAGTCCGAAGATTAACTTCGGACTCTTTTTAATGGCTACATTTGTAAAAAAAAACAACCACCCTATTGGGTGGAAGCCTCTTTTTGTGTTGGCACCTTCCTATTTTCCCGGGCCGTCACCAGCCAAGTATTTTCGGCACTACAGGGCTTAACTTCCGTGTTCGGGATGGGAACGGGTGGACCCCCTGCGTCATCGACACCAACTGTCATCGCCTCAAGCGACTTTGCTATTATATCACCCTGTTTTCGAAAATGCAAGCCTTTTTTGAAAAAATTTTAAAAAACCGTAAACTTTTTCACTTTTGTTTGACTATAAGGTGCAAATTTTGTAGAATAGTATCATACAATATACCCACGGAGGTTATTTTTATGACAAAAAGAGTTATTTCGATTTTACTATGTATACTGATGATAGCTGCCACCACTCTTTCTCTTTGCTCATGTAAAGGAGAAGAGAGCAACGAATATCCTGTTACCGTAGCAGGCGTTACTATAGAAAAAGAGCCACAGAATATTGTTGTGCTTTCTGACTGTATGGCTGACATCATTTCATATATGGGCTATGATGTTAAAATGGTCGGTAGAAGTATCGAAGCAGACCAGGAGTTTTTGTCGGTTGTCCCGCTAGTAGGCACAGCTAGCGACCCTAATGTTGATACTATTATCTCTTCAGGGACAAATCTTGTAATCGCAGACGCTACTCTCTCTGACAGCACAAAGCAGTCTCTGTCCCAAGCAGAAATCCCTGTGCTTTCACTTTCTAGAGCAAACTCTTTTGAAGAACTCAAGACCCTCTATGTTAATCTCGGTACAGCACTCGGCGGTAATGTAACAGGCAAACAGCAGGGAAGCGATTCGTATGATACACTTATAAAAAGTATGTCAGACTTCAAGGGCGCAGTCCCTAAGAATATAGTCAAAACCGCTTGCTATCTCTACTTAGACGAAAACGGTGAGCTGTGCACTCTCACAAAAGGCACTATAGAGCACGAGCTTTTCTCATACTGCGGTGCTGCCAATGTCTTCTCTAATCAGGAAACACCTGTTGTTGACCTTAACCAGCTCAAAATCAGTACTCCGTCGTTCATTTTCTATGATGACGAGGCAGTGCTAGAGTATCTCAACAACAACTCAGAGCTCTCTACTATGGGCGCTCTCTCAAACGGCAAAACCTATCAGCTTAAAAAATCTGACTTTGACCGTCAGGGCACAACCTATGAAGAACTCATTTACCGAATGATTGAGTTTATGTTCATCACAAGTGAAGCTACCGTTGACGAAGCCACTCCGGACGACGCTGAAGTACAAACAGAGGAAGAAACCTCTGTAGGTTTTGTTGAATAAGCTTTCAATCTAAAAAGGCGACATCGTTGATGTCGCCTTTTCTGTTTATATTATATTATTTTACAGTTACCGTAACAGTCACCTGAGTATTCTTTCCCAAATCGTCTGTGACCGAATATGTCACCTTATACTCACCGACTTTTGAAGTAATAACGTTTGAGAAAACCGTGATTTTATCGGTGATATCGTTTGAGCAGGTATCAACAGCTGTGACCTTCATATCAAAATCGCTGTCCTTTTCAACAGTTATATCCTTTGCTCCGCTTATTACAGGGTACCTATCGTTGTACACATTTTTATTATGCGGGTCAGTAGGGTCCCAACCGATAGAATCGTCTACCTTTATTGTAGGAGGAGTGCCGAGCGGGTCCTTTTTTGAATCAGCATCAATAACTATAACCTCAGTTGACATATCAAGGTTATCGTAAATCCACTTTGCATCAGCTATCATAAGACGCACACAACCCTGAGAAGCATTTTCTCCCAGCTTGTTGAATTCAGTAGGCTTTAATGTATATGACTCTGTCTGCAGATACGGCACAGAATGGAAGAGATACGGACCAGAAAAGCCTGTAACATACTTTCCGTAAACATCGCCGTACAAAGCGTGCCAATATTCTTTAAAATAGACAGAATATGTACCCGTCGGGGTTATATTTTCCTCATTTGGCTCACCACAAGAGCTCACCATCGCTCTGACAGGCACAACATAGTCGCCGTTTTCGTCATAAGTATATACAGTAACAGTGTTTGTCCTGCGATTAACCGTCACGCTGTAAAGATTCTTCGATGCGTCATCTTTGTTCTTTTCAACTATATCGGGATTAGCAGTATACGCGGTTGTATACTCCTTTGGAGTAGTTTCTTCCTGCGCTTTCTTTACTGTCACTGTACATTGTCCGCTGAAATCTTTACCCAAAGCTGTGATGACAGCTTCGCCTTCTTTAAGAGCGTCGATTCTCCCACCGCTGTCTACTGTAACAACAGCTTCATCGCTTGAATTAAAGCTGACTTTATCAAGCTCGTCATCTTCTAAAGGTACAGTCAGGATATGGATTTCTCCGGTACTGATTATTAAAGATGTATTTTCTCCGTTTTCGATAACGCACGGCTCAGATGGGGCGATATTAATAACAGGAGCCTTCTCACTGTTTGACAAAAACTTAAAACACAGTGTACATACTCCTAGAACCAGCACCATAGCACAAAATGTCATCGCTATAATAAGCGGTACACGGCTGCGTTTTTGGTTATATCGCGACACGCTTCTGCGTCTGCGTTTTCGTATTACTTTCATTTCTTTCATAGCTCCATTATATATTTTCACAAGGCAATTATCAAGTCATATTTTCTGCAAATTGCAAATGTGGTATAATGTATGGTAGAATAACAATGTATTCATCATATTTCGACACAAGCAGGTAAATTATGGACATCTTTTTAAATTGTAATATGGCTAAAAAATGTAACTCGTGTCAGCTTAACAACTTAAGCTACAACGAACAGCTAAAGTTCAAGCAGAATAAATGCTACAAGTTTTTAGGCTCATTCTGCAGGATAGATAATATCATAGGTATGGATAGTCCTTTTTCCTACCGCAACAAAGCTCAGGCTGTATTCAAGCGTGAACGCGACAAAAGCATCAGCTGGGGACTTTACAAATCAACTACCAATACTTTAGTCAGAACAAGAGAATGTAAGCTCCACACGAAGCATTCAAACGAGATTTTTAACTCCCTTTGTGCTTTATTCAAGAGCTTTAAAATCGCGCCTTACGACCCGTTCAAAGGTACAGGCTTTGTAAAGAGCGTCGTTGTACGCGAGGGCTTTTGTTCAGATGAAGTTATGGTCATCATAAACGGAGCTGACCCGATATTCCCAGCTAAAAAAACTTTCGTATCCGCACTGCTCAAAAAGCATCCGTACATCACAACGGTTGTCACAACCGTGAACAAAGACAGAAGAAAACTTTTCATCGGCAAAACTCAGGACATACTTTTCGGCGACGGCTACATCAAAGACACTTTGTGCAATAAAACCTTCATCATCTCTCCCCAGTCGTTCTATCAGGTAAACCCTGTACAAACTGAAAAGCTGTACTCAAAAGCTATTGAGCTTGCTAATCTTGACGGCTCACAGACGCTACTTGACAGCTACTGTGGAGTCGGCACTATCGGCATTTGCGCAAGCGATAAAGCAAAGAAAGTATACGCTGTCGAGTCAGTCAAAGACGCAATAACTGACGCTAAGAAAAACGCAAAGCTGAATAATATCAGGAACATCGAATTCTGCTGTGCTGACGCTAAAGACTATATTGCACAGCTCAAAGAGGAGGGTTTAAAAATTGATGTCGCCTTTGTTGACCCTCCGAGAGCAGGTTGCAGTAGGGAATTTCTGCAATCTGTGATTGATATGAATATCAAAAAAATAATCTACATCTCCTGTAATATCGAAACCCAGAGCAGAGATTTGAGAATACTAAAACAAAACGGCTATAAAGTAAAAACTATCCAGCCCGTCGATATGTTCCCTCACACAAATCATGTAGAATCAATAGCTGAATTAATTCGACAATAAACAATCAAAACAATATGAAAACACTTTACATTTCCGATTTAGACGGTACGCTGCTTGACAGCACACCGAAAACAAGTGAATATACAAACGCTATCATAAACGAGCTTTTGGAAAACGAAATGGTTATTTCCTTTGCAACAGCGCGCTCGCTGGTCACCACAAAAAAGGTCACCAAAGGACTAAACTTCAAGTATCCTTTAGTCGTCCACAACGGCACATTCATCGTAGATAAAGACGGAGAAATCATCCACAAAAGCATTTTTAACAAAGAAGACTCTGACTTTATTTTAAACAGTGCCTTAGATAAAAATCTGTGCCCTATTGTGTTTTCGCTGATTGATGAAAAGCAAAAGTTTTCCTATATCTTAGAAAACGCAAACAAAGCGACAAACGACTTTTTAGACGCACGCATTGACGACCCGAGAAACCGTAGAGTATATAGCTCTGACAGTCTTTTTGACGGTGAGATATACTACTTCACGCTTATTGGTGACGAAGAAAAGCTTGAGCCTTTATATAACAAATTCAAGAACAAATACCACTGTTTTTATCAGGAAGATATGTACTCGGGTGAATACTGGTTGGAAATTCTACCGCATAACGCCACCAAAGCTAACGCTGTCAAACAGCTCGCAAAAATACTCGGTTGCAAAAAAATCATCGCTTTTGGTGACGGTATAAATGATATAGATATGTTTAACGCCGCTGATGAGTGCTACGCTGTTGAAAATGCAGTTGACTCTCTCAAAGAGATCGCAACAGAAATTATTGAGTCAAACTCAAAAGACGGTGTAGCCAAACAGCTAGAAATAATGTATACTTATAGGGCTAAAAATAAATAACATCAAACATTTAATAAGGACGCTTCTATGAAAAAGCAAAAAACAAAACCAAGCGGACCAGCAATTTTCATGTACTGCGTAATCGCTTTATGTGCTATTGCAGCAACAGTCTGCTTTTACCTTTATTACTCACGCACTATAAACCATAACGCTGTACTGTGGACAGGTATAACCTGCTTTACAATTATGTATCACCTGTGGTTAAGAATAATTATGGGTAATGTTACAAAGCTATTAAAAATAGAATATACTATGCCTTTTTTCAAAGAGCGCTCCTTTGAGAAAAAGCTGTACAGGTTTTTTAAAGTGAAATCCTGGAAAGATAAGGCTCTCACCTATAACCCTGAGCTTTTCTCTCTCAAAGATTACTCATTGAGTCAAGTAGCAAACACCATGTGCAAAGCTGAAACTGACCATCTGGTGAATGTAGCGATTTCACTTTCAACGCTATTATTCGCCCTAATTTGGGGACAGCTACCAATATTCTTAATAACCGCAGTGTTTGCGATACTTTTTGATATGCAGTTTGTTCTTATCCAGCGATACAATCGTCCGCGAATTGTCAGGCTGATAGAGCGAAAAAACGAGCGTGCTCAAAGGTGATTATATGAACTATGATTGCTGTTTTACAAAAGATAATAACTGGTTTAGGTACCGCGTAGGTGCAATTATTCTAGAAAACGACTGCGTGCTTTTTGTAAAAAATACGACAGATGATTTCTACTATTCTGTCGGTGGTGGTGTCCACATTGGTGAAACCGCCGCTGAGGCTATAGTCAGAGAAGTTTTAGAAGAAACAGGTCTGAACTACGAAATTGACCACCTTTGCGTTATTCATGAAAACTTTTTCTCTCAGAAAGAGGGCAACCTCAAAGGTCTTTCATGTCACGAAATATCACTGTACTATTTGATGAAAAGCAAAAATATCAAACAGATAAACTCAGACAGCTACAATTCATTTGGCGACAAAGAAAGTATACACTTTCTGCCTCTTAGCAACTTGGACGACTACACTGTGTACCCAAGCTTTATCAAGGCAAACTTAGATAAAATAAAAAAAGGTCTGCTACACATAGTAACTAAAAATAATCTAGACGAAGTAATTTCGCCACTATAATAATCTTAAGGATAATTTTATGAACAAAGCATACAAGCATTTCAAAACAATCACAAAGCACCGCCACGAGGTGATTAAAAATTGTGCAAAAGCGGGCATTTTGTGGCAGGGACTTTTCCACGATTTATCAAAATACTCGCCGACTGAATTCATTCAGGGTGCAAAGTATTATCAGGGGACCCGCTCACCTAACGACAAAGCGCGAGAAGAGCTGGGATACTCAAAGGCGTGGATGCACCATATGGGCAGAAACAAGCACCATTTTGAATACTGGCGCGACTACTCCCCTATTCACAAGGGCTATATGAAGCCTGTTAAGATGCCACTGAACTACATTATTGAAATGTTCTGTGACCGCGTTGCCGCGAGCAAAATTTATCAGGGAGAAAAGTACACAGACTCAAGTGCTTACGACTATTTCATGTCAGCAAAGCACAGACGCGTAGATATGATTCACCCTGAAACCTCGGACACCTTGGAAGAACTGCTATTTATGTTAAAAGAACAGGGCGAAGAAAAGACCTTCTCACACATCAGAAAAATGATAAAGGAATTTAAAAATGACTCAAAATGTTAACCTCATCGCAAAGGCGATGAAAGACTATTACTCAGCTGACGAAAGCAAAATACGGCATTTCGTGAGCGTATATACGCTGGCTAAAACTATCGGTGAGCTTGAAAAGCTACCGGAGCAAACTCAGGAATATTTGGAAATCGCCGCTCTTGTCTGTGACATTGACGGTGGCAAAGCTTGTGAGTGCACCAAGGCACGCGAGATTCTCAAGAAAAGCGAAATCGACTACGATATCACTGACCGCGTGTGTTACATAGTAGAACATTTTGACGATTTCGAACACATAACGGGGCTTGACCACCAGATTCTCATAGAAGCTCATATGATAGTCAGCTTCAGAGAATCTGGCGCAAGTAGAGCGCAGATTATCGAGCGTTCTAACTCCCGATTTATGACAAATTACGGCAGAGCTTTTCTCAAGAAAGCCTTCGGCGTATAGTTTTTTGCATTAGAAAACGGCATCTGTTTTTCAGATGCCGTTTAACTATTCATCACAAAAATTCATCATATCAGACTACTGGTTAGAGCTTATCAGTCTGACTGCATTCTCGCTCACAAGCGGAAGGTAGAATTTATAATATCCAAGCTGATTCGGGTGAATAGAATCACCGTTTCTGCACGATTTCGTGTGTACTGTGTAGCTGCATTTCATATCTTCGTCGTGGCTGTTGAAGTCAGTATCGTTGAACACATCAGCGACCTCAACCTCCCATTTTTCACATATATCAAGTGCCAGCTTTCCAAAATGAAGCTCGTTGCGCTCAAGACTGCACTCCATATTATGCGCTCTGATATAAAGCAGAGGTACCTGGGGATAATTGTCCTTTATAAGGCCAACAGCATATTCCATACCGCTCGCAAAATCCGAAGTGCCGTAATCCTCATAGTTGAAATCGTCAGAAATTTCTCCCGCAGCTATCTTTCGCATATCGTTTGTTCCGCCGTTTAAAAGAATGATATCGGCGGTTTCGTTTTTATTTATCGCTCTGCTTATCTGGGTACATATCTGCTCGCGGTTGTCAATCTTTCCAAAGGCAGAGCCACCATAAGAGTAATCAACCGCAGTCATCAGATAACGCTGGGATAGCATATCTGCAATTCCGACAAAGTTGTTTCCGTCACCGTGCATAATGCTGTCACCAAAAGTCATAACGGTCTTGCCTTTTAATACGCTGAGCTTTTCAAGCTCTGAAACTATGTACTCAACCTGCTCATCTGTAACTAATCCATATGGATCAAAACAGTTGTTTTCATCAAGCTCAAAATAGCCTAAATGCACAGCAGCTGCCGCCTGACTTTTATCCTCAATCTTTTTGTAATCACGGCACGAAAGCTTGTATGTCCTCGGATATCCGACAGCATTAACAAGAGAAGTCGATACATATTGCCTGGTAACCGCGCAATACGGGTCGAACATAGTAGAATTCGGGCCGATGATTATATTTTCAATCGCAGTGATAAAATAATCGCTGTAGTCAGAATAATAAAGGTCAGAAACATGGGTATACTCACTACTCATATCGCTGATAATTTCAAAATCAAGCTCTCTAAACAGCTGTGTCAGCCACTCAGCTCTGGTTATAACAGCAGCAGAATAGGTGCTATCCAGATACTGCGAATAAGCTTTCACTACATCGTAATTTACATAAACATCCTTTGTAGAAAGTGCTTTTGCTAAAAGAACATCGTTGCTATCCGCACTGTAAGAGTAGTCGCCTATTATTACACTCTCATCGTGAAAAAGTAGTGTATTCGCAACAGTTGTGGCAATAGTAGACGCACTGCTTTGCACACCACAAGAACAGCAGGAGAACATCACTCCCACTGTGAGCATCAATATTAAAGAAATTTTTATAAATCTCTTAAAACAGTGCATTTCTTTTGACTACTTTCTTTCAAAATTTCAGGAATTATCACCGAAAACGCTTTTGGCTCAACGGTAATAACAGGGTCTTTGATATTATATATCTCTCCGTCTAGTCCGATATCAATAGGAACATCGTCCTTAAACTGGAGTTTTTTACACTTTTTATGTACTATAAACTGAGCTTTTTCGTGACCAATGTGCTCACCTTTAATAAAAGGTCCTATAAGCTGAGCAAATTGCAAGAGCGAAACAGTGGGCACCGAAAGAAAATCGATGTTACCATCAGAAAAAGATGCATACGGAGTAGCTTTAAACCCACCACCGTAGTACATACCGTTACCTGCAACACACATCATCTGGGTTTTATAGCCCTTAGGAAGATTGATAAGCTTATCGTCAGCATATGTATTGAAGGTATGTCTGCGCTTAGAAAACAGACAATAAACCAGAGCTGCTTTATACGCAGCAGGTCCTGTCATCAGCGGAAAACGCTTTATTTTCTGAGCCTGCTTTGCCACAGCACAGTCATATCCGACTGATATTGTATTCATTGCGTAGTTACCGTTGCACTTAAGCAAATCTATAGTGACAACCTCGCCCTTTGTCATCTTTTCCAAATCACAAAAATCGTCCTTTGAATAATCAAAGCTCTTTACAAAATCGTTGCCTGTACCTACAGGAATAACACCTAAAGCGCAGTTTGAAAAACCGACCATTCCGCTCATCGCTTCGTTAGCTGTTCCGTCACCGCCACAAGCATAGACTCTGACAAACTCGTCTGTTGAGCTTACGTGCTTTCTCGCAATTTCCTTAGCATCTCCACGACATTTGGTGATTTCTATCACACACTCACAATCAAGTCTGAGTGCTCTGATTTTCTCTTTGAGCTCATCAACAGAGCTCTTTTTACCCGCAAAAGCATTCAGAATAAACACATGCTTCATACTCATACCCCTCAAGTATCAAAGATGAAAATTTATTAGTCCATAAATTTTACAAGCTCGCGCTTTAACACCCCGACAGGTAAACCGACGACATTGTAAAAATCACCGTATATAGCCTTGACCAGCGTTTTACCGCCCGACTGTATTCCGTAAGCCCCGGCTTTGTCAAGTGGGTCTTTCGTTGCTATGTAGTCAAGGATTTCCTTATCAGTAAGCTCATAAAACTCAACTTCAGTGGATACACAAAAGCTGAGTTCCTTATCACCGCACACAAGAGCACAGCCGGTGATAACCTTGTGCTTTCTTCCGCTCAAAAGCCTGAGCATCTCAAAGGCATCGTTTTCGTCCTTCGGTTTATTGAGCACTTTGTCATCGACAACAACCACCGTATCGCTTCCGATAACAATAGAGTCAGGATAAGCTTTCGATACATCTCTCGCTTTCAGAAGTGCCAGAAACTTCGGTGCATCATAAATGCCCACACCCTTAGGTACAACCTCCTGCACCTTTGACACCACAACCTCAAAGTCAGGCACGATGTCTTTTAATAACTCCTGTCGTCTTGGAGATGCTGATGCTAAGATAATTTTTCTCATAGCTTATCCTTTCAAAAACCTGTTACTTTCGCTTAAATACAGTAAAAAACTGAGCAGGCCGCACTATCATTCCGATTATAGCACAAACACCGTAAATAATAAAGACAAAAATACAAAAATTCAACATAATAGCACATCCTTTTTCAAAATGCGGAGCAATGCTCCTTTTTACATCTTGATTTTACAAAAGAACGTGTCCGTTAAACCGTACTCACCTATACAGATACATAATTATTTGTACATTTTAATAACATCATCTACATATGACAAAAACTCGTCTTTAGCTCTCTTAGGTGAAATCAGGGTTGCCTTGTCCTTCAGTGCAAAAAGCCAACCGTAAAAATTCGGCGAAAGCATAATTTTCGTAGTCATATCAAAGGTGCCGTCATCATTTGCGCTGATGAAAACATTTTTTGAAAACTTGTCCACTATAACACCGACGAGAGAATTGTCAAAACGGATTTTCACATCAGTCAGCTCTCCGCCGAACATACCGAAAATCTGCTTTGAGTAAACAGCCATATCAAATTTCGAGAAAAGCTCTTTGCCTTCGCGCTTTTCTTTATGTAGCACCTCTACGGACTCCATTTTATCAACACGGAAATGCTTTATTATTTCCGCCTTGTCATCGTATGCAATCAGATAGTAATTTTCGTCGTCCCACGAAAGCGCCCACGGAGAAACCGTATATCGCTCACCGTTATTCCTGCGACTTTTAATAACTTTCTGACAAGCATCTGTCGTTATCTCCCAACGATAATAGAAAAAGCTTATCTTCTTGCCGCTGTTCATAGCTTCGTGCAAGCTATCAATATTATAGTAGATTCTCTCGTTCATGGTCTTCACTCGATTTGACACGAACACCTGACGCTGAAGTTCTTTAGCTTCACTCTGACTCGCTAGGTTTTCGAGTTTTTTAATCAGTTCGTTGCTCTTTTTATGGGTGATAAACTTCGCGCTTTGCACTGCGTCCACCAAAAGCTTGAGCTCAGAAAGCTCAAAATCACGACTCGCGATATAATACTCAACGGTTTTGCTCTTAGTGCTGCAGATATCCACCCCGAAATCTTGTAACGATTTCAGGTCATCGTAAATGCTTTTTCTCTCTGCTTTTATGTTGTACGAATCGAGGTAGCTTAGAATATCACTCATAGTAACGCCGTGGTTTTCGTCTGTCTTTTCCATGAGATATTTCAAGATATACAGCAGTTTCAATTTCTGATTAGGATTCTTCGCCATATCTTTCTCCTCCTTACGATAAAAACTGTGCCAACCCAACAATAAGTGGCATAGTAGCCAGCGACAGCAAAGTCGTTGATGAAACAAGCGACACCGAAAGTTCGGTATCGTGAGAGTACTTTGCGGACATCATCGTAGTAATCGCCGCAACAGGTGATGATACAGAAATCACAAGTGACACCAAAAGCGGTCCTTTTATACCGCATAAAAGCAGAACAAACAGTGATATAAGTGGTAGAACAATCAATCTAAGAGCCATAGAAACATATGCCCACTTGTCGGTAAAAGCTTTCTTCAAATCAGCCTTTGAAAGGTAATATCCGATAATCAGCATCGGCACAGGAGAGTTGAGCGCAGCCATATAGCTTATCGGTTGCGCTATTATATTCGGAAGTCTTATTGAACACAAGAAAAGCACAACTCCGATAAGTGTTCCGATGATGCCCGGGTTAACTAAAATCTTAATCCCTGATCCTTTTTCGCCTTTACCCTTCATCGTGATGATTCCGTATGACCACACGAAAATATTGAACATCGCGACAAAGCTTGCACCGTAGAAAACACCCTCGTCGCCGAGAAGTGCCTGTTGCAGAGGAAGCGACATATATCCGCAGTTAGAAAACACCGTCGCAAATTTATATATAGTCGCTCTGTGCACATCCTGCTTTTTAAACAGAATTTGTGCAATCAGAACACTGAAGAAAAGTATAGCAGCAGAACACACAGCTGATACTATCAGCTTAATCAGCATTGTTACATCAAAGTCGCGTTGAAACGCGTTGATTATGACACAAGGAGTGACAAAGTACAGCACGATATCCGCCATAACCTTTGAGCCACCCTCGTTTATGAGCTTTGTTTTACCACATATAAAACCGAGCGCAATGAGTACAAACAGAATGAGTACCTGCTCACCTACTGTCAAAAAACTATTCAGCATATTATCTCCCCGAAAACATATCTATTTATTAGTTATTCAAAGTCCTATAACTCGTACTTTGTTATTATACCACCGACTTTCACATATAACAACAGTGTATATGGTAAAATAACACATTTTCTATTTGCTCATTGTAGCATTTCGCACATAAGAGATGATTTCTGTGTGTTTTTTTGCACAATTCATAGAAGATAAATTTAGTAAATATGCTAGATAAAAAAGGGATATTCTACAAAAAAGAGGCAAAAACTATTGTCATAAATACATAAAAAGAGTCGCAAAATCCCTTTGGTTTGGTCAAACAGCCAAAAATACTTCTAAACCTTTGATTTTTCATCATTCAACCTATATAATTAGTTTGCAAACTAAAGTTTGCAGATAAACTTGTTTTCATGCGAAATTCTATATCAAAAAACTGAAAGAAGGAAACTAACAATGGCTACAACAAAGAAGGCTGCTACAACAGCTACAACAGAGAAGAAGACAGCTACAAAGAAGGCTGCTACAGCTACAACAGAGAAGAAGACAGCTACTAAGGCTGCTACAAAGGCTACAGCTGAGAAGAAGGCTCCTGCTAAGAAGCCAGCTGCTAAGAAGACAACTGCTAAGGTTGACCTCTACATCCAGTTCGGTGGCGCTACAGTTGCTGTTGCTGACATCGAGAAGAACGTTAAGAAAGTTGTTAAGGGCAAGAAGGCTTACACAGTATATGTAAAGCCTGAAGAGTCTAAGGCTTACATCGTTGCTGACGGTGAAACAACAGGTATGGACGTATTCTTCTGCGAGTAATTCTTATTTCACGCAAACTAAGGGCGAAGCACGAAAGTGCCTCGCCTTTTTTGTTTTGTCTGCATATAAAAACGGCGTGCACATTTATGCACGCCGTTGCTGATTTATCAATCATTACGAGTATGGAGCTCTTTGAGAATCGCATCTATATCATCTTCAGTGTAGTCGTCTGTAGGAACAAATTCAGGTTCAAAGACCTCAACGCTCTGATCTTCCTCAAACTGCTGTGGAAGTTCAATATCATCAAAAGCAACATCTTCCTCATCTTTAGCAGTCGCAGTATTTACAACTGACGGAACTCTCTTTTTCTTTGAGCTTTCTTTATCATCGCCTTTACCGCCCTTAAGCATCTCACCGACAGTTAAGCCGATATATCCGCTGATAAAGTAACATACTAAAAGTACAAGCGAGTTAATCACGGAATATTTAAGGTTGCCGTAAAGGAGCATACTCGGTATGTAGATAACCGGAGCGACAAAGCTGAGTATCATATCGTTTGTCTTTTTATATCCGTAGTGCATGTTACAGATAAAAGCAGTCAGCGGGAATACTCCGATGTAAACAATATTATTGAATACGATTGAACTATTAGCTATCCTTAACACTGCGGGTAGAAAAAGATAAACAACTCCAATAATGATTATATATGGTAAAAACTCTTTGAGCTTTGTTTCTAACTTATCGTTCATAATGTCTTCTCCTGAATATATAGTAAATTTCAAAGCCTATTATACTCAATATAAGTACTAAAATCAAGATTTATAGTGTGAATTTTTTGTTACAACGCGGTTGACTTATTTATTTTGTTGGTATAGAATTATGATATCTGGGATTTACCCAAAAATAACTTATGAAAGAGGCGAGATTTAAATGGACGCTGGAAGTACTGCCGGCAACCCCCTTGGGCGAAGTACAACTGAAAACAGCCTGCGGTATAGTGTCTGCGCCTGTTTTCATCTTTGATACCTCGGGGACTGTCTTCTACTTCCGCCTAAATCAAATTAGGAGGATAATACTATGGAAAGGAATACAGTCACTCTTTTCGAGACTATAGTAACACTGCTCGAAAATAAAAAATACGCGACTTTAAGGGACATTCTCTCCACGATGAATCCTTTCGATATCGCAGTGATATTCGAAGACATTCAGGACGAAAAAACCGCTGTGCTGTTCAGACTTTTGCCAAAAGAGCTGGCAGCTGAGGCTTTCGTCGAAATGGAAGAAGAAACTCAGCAGCTGCTCATACACAGCTTTTCTGATACTGAGCTCAAGGAAGTCATCGACGAGCTTTATGTCGACGACGCCGTTGACCTTATCGAAGAAATGCCCGCTAATGTCGTAAAGCGTATTTTGCGTCAGGCTGACCCTGATGTCAGAAAACAAATTAACGAAATATTAAAATATCCTGAAGATTCTGCCGGCTCGATTATGACAACCGAGTTTGTCAAATTAAGACCTAAAATGACAGCCGAAGAAGCTATCAAGCGAATCCGTCGTACAGGTATTGACAAGGAAACTATCTACACCTGTTATGTATCTGACGAGCACTCGACACTTATCGGTATCGTCACCATAAAGAGTCTTCTTCTGGCAGAAGATGATGAAACTATTGAAAACCTGATGGAAACAAATGTTATCTCGGTAAACACCCTTGATGACCAGGAAAATGTTGTTCAGGTATTCAATAAGTACAACTTCCTCGCTGTGCCTGTTGTTGATAAAGAGAACCGACTCGTCGGTATCATCACGGTTGACGATGCTATCGATGTCATGGAAGAAGAGGCAACCGAGGATATCCAGAAGGTTGCGGCTATTACTCCTACTACAGATAAGCCGTACGACAAACTGTCTGTCTTAGAGATATACAAAAGCCGTATACCGTGGCTTTTGATACTCATGATTTCAGCTACATTCACAGGTATGATTATCAGCTCATTTGAAGCAAGCTTAGCAGCATCGATAGTGCTCACCGCCTTCATTCCTATGCTGATGGGTACCGGCGGTAACTCGGGCTCACAGTCATCGGTTACTATCATTCGTTCTCTTTCTCTTGGAGAGATTGAATTCAAAGATGTTTTCAGAGTGATTTTCAAAGAAAGCAGAGTCGCTTTGCTTTGTGGTGTCACTCTTTCTTGCGCTAACTTTGTGAAGATGCTCTTAGTCGACAGGATGCTACTACACAACGAAGAGGTCACCATAATGATTGCTTTGGTTGTATCGCTGACAATCATCGCTACTGTCTTCTTTGCGAAAATCGTTGGTTGTGTCTTACCGATGGTGCTGGCAAAAATCGGCTTTGACCCTGCGGTAGTAGCCAGCCCGTTCATCACCACCATTATGGATGCGTTGTCACTGTTTGTATATTTTACTATCGCTACTTCAATTCTACACA
This sequence comes from Ruminococcus sp., assembly GCA_017410265.1. Taxonomy (GTDB): domain Bacteria; phylum Bacillota; class Clostridia; order Oscillospirales; family Acutalibacteraceae; genus Ruminococcoides. The sequence goes on from JAFQRC010000002.1 coordinate 90,117, forward strand.
TATAGACTAAAGCCCGCTGTTTTTCAGCGGGCTTTGATTTTGCAAAAAAGGCGGTGCAGATTGTACATGCACCGCCAATTTTATTTAGTTTTTATTCAATAGAAACGAGTGTGCCGTCAGCTTCATAAACATACTCTTTTATTTCGCCGTTTTCATCAGGCTTATATTCAGAGTAGCCCTTCACCTCACCTGTACCGGTATAGGTGGTCATTTTTGTGCACTCGCCATTTTCATCATATTCGTATTCGATATATGACTTTAATGTGTCATCACCCTCATAACGATAGAATCTGTACTCATAGCCCAATTCGTTGTACTCATAAGCTACATAGTCTGTCACAACACCGTTTTTATCAAGATTAGCCTGCTTTATGATGCGTTTCTGAGCGTCATACTCATATGTTGTTGCGCCCTTAACTTTCTCATCCTTGCCGTAGTAAGTGCTCTTAATCTTATTGTTGTTTTCGTCAAACTCGTTTTCAGTAAAGCCCATCAGCTCACCTTGTGAGTTATAGTTAGCGTTTTTGATGCAATTGCCGGCCTCGTCGTACTCATTCTTATAGTATGAAGTAGGATTGCCGTACACATCGTAATCATAAACCTCGAGGTCTTTAGGGATACGATTCTTCCCACAGCCTGAAAAAACAACTGTACAGGATAACAGCAACAAAACTGCTAATAATATAGATGCAAATCTCTTAATCGTAGTTATCTTCTGCATATAGTATTTCTCCTTTTATAAAATGTACATATATTGTACCACAAAGTAAATTATAACACCAAAAGCCTTAGTGTCAACAACAAAATTGTAACCCTTGTTACAGCCAAGGAGAGTAAAATGGGAAGAAAAATCATATCTTTAGTCCTCTCGGTAATACTACCTATCGGAGGATTGCTTATGCTGACATCTTGTGAAAAAACAAAAACAAACTACACACTTTCTTTTTTAACAACTCCGCTTTACGCGGAAAATGATACCAAAGAAAACGAATTCGAGATAACGCTGGACGATTCATTTTTTGAGGCTGTCCCGTCTGATTTCAACGAACAGCTCGCTGTTTCTGCGCTCACTCTATCTTCAACCGCGTACAGCTACGCCTATGCTCTCAACAACCTCGAAACGCTTGGATTTGAGCATCTGGCAAAATTTAATTATGATGACAACTACAACCAAAATGCTGCGGGTCTGATAATCGCTTCGAAAAAAACGAAGAGTTCTACCATCGTAGCGATTATTCTACGTGGCACCTACAACAAGGAGTGGTATTCTAACTTTGAAATAGGGCGCGATGTAGCATCTACAAAGGTCCACGAAGGTTTTTCAGACGCGAAAGACTTCGCTTATAAAAAACTCTCTATGTATATAACAAACTATGGTATAGATCGCGACCATATGAAGTTTTTTATAACAGGTCACTCGCGTGGTGCGGCGGTTGCTAATCTCTTATCAAAAGCACTGATTGACACCTACGGACCAAACAATATTTACAGCTACACTTTTGCCACTCCTAACACAACACTTGATGAAAATGCAGGTGATAGTCGTTACGCAGGCATCTTCAATTTTGTTAACCCCGAAGATTTCATAGCCTACATTCCGCTTAAAGAATGGGGATTTACAAAATACGGTACAACAATAGTTTTTCCGCAGAATAACAACAGCGAAGATTATAACAGAAAAATCGAAAAAGTAGCAGAGCACTACGAAAAGCTCAAAGGCAGAGAGCTCAAAACCTACGGTGGCACCGAAGCTAAAGAGCAATTTTTGTCTGCTGCTTTCAAACTCGCTCCAACTGTAAAGGACTATTACGATACAAAGTACGAAATAGCAGGACTTGAGCTCAGCGTATACGAATATATGACTATAGTAGCTCATCTCTTAAACGAAGAAAATATGATATCAAACGGACTTATTATGCTAAGCTCTGACGGCACCGCTTTTGAACCTTTGAAAAACTATATAATGAGTGGCATGATAAGTGACGGCTCCGACTTTTCGCTTGACTACGAAAACTCCCTTATCAGCTATGCTCACACTGCGGAAACCTATCTTTCCTGGATGAAGGTTTATCTTGAGGATATCTGATTGCAATTTATCACACTTCATACTATAATGGTAAAAAACAAAGAAGGTGTAGTATGAAAATCGTAGTATTAGATGCACAGACAATCACAAAAGGTGATGTATCACTAGAGCCTCTCTCACACTTTGGAGAAGTAGTCACATATAATCTGACAAAATTCGAGGAAATTTCTGAGCGTGTCAAAGACGCTGACGCAGTTATATGCAACAAAACTCTCTTAAATAAAGAGAGCCTCAAAGGTGCAGACAATCTCAAATATATCGGACTTTTTGCGACAGGCTATAATAATATAGACATCGACTACTGTAGCGAAAAAGGTATCACCGTCTGTAACGCAGGCTCGTATTCGACAAATGCCGTAGCTCAACACACCTTCGCTCTGATTTTAGAGCACTATTCAAATGTCGGAAGATACAACGAATTCTGCCACAACGGCGGATGGCAGACAGCCGAAACCTTTTCTCCATTTGTTTTTCCGCTTAATGAAGTCGCAGACAAAACAATCGGCATCGTGGGCTTTGGTGCTATTGGTCAGGCGGTAGCTAAAATCGCGCTTGCTTTCAATATGAAAGTGCTGGCATATAATCGTTCAAATAAAGCATTCGAAGGCGTTGAGTTTGTTACTCTTGACACCCTGCTTGAAAACAGTGATATAGTAACCGTACACTGTCCGCTAAACGCTGACTCAAACGAGATGTTTAATAAAAATACTTTCAGTAAAATGAAAAAGGGTGCTTTTTTTGTAAATACAGCCCGAGGTGGTGTAATGAACGAAAGCGATTTAATCGATGCACTGAACTCTGAACAATTAAGCGGAGCAGCTGTCGATGTGCTCTCTATCGAGCCGATGAACAAAGATTCACAGCTCCCGCACACTAAAAATCTGCTGATTTCTCCGCACATCGCGTGGGCTCCGATTGAAACAAGAGAGCGACTGATACACATCGTGTGTGATAACATCGACTGCTTTGCAAAAGGCAAACCTAAAAATGTAGTGAATAAATAAGAGTAAGGCACAGCAAAACTGCTGTGCCTTTAGTTTGTTTTACTATATTTACTTAGCGTTTCTGTCGACAAATCTTGCTCTGCGCTTTGAATAAACAATCTTCTGACCGTGATAGAGTCCGTAGTATCCGGAAAGCATAAAGCTGACAGCCAGAGCCACCGCAAACAGCACGATACCGCCACCCGAGAAAAGCTCGACGCTTAGAGCTAAAGATGCCATAGGACAGTTAACAACAGCGCAGAAAAGCGCTACCATACCGACAGCCGCCGCGAAAGTCGGGTCGAGTCCTAAAAAGCCTCCCAGCGTATATCCCAGTGTAGCTCCTATAAAAAGTGTTGGGATAATCTCGCCACCCTTATAGCCAAAGCCAATGGTAATCGCTGTGAAGAGTATCTTCAAAAACGGATCATACCATTTTATATCACCATACGAAAACGCTGAGTGTATAACATCAGCACCTATACCGTTATATCTGGTTGAGCCTAGAATCAGAGTGAGTAAAACTATGATAACACCACCGACAGCGACTCTTAGGTACTCGTTTTTAAGAAATTTTTCAGCGTATTTATGAGCCCAGCGCAACGCAAGACAGAAAATAATACCAACAACCGCACAGCCTATACCCACACCGGCAACCTTGATAACAGACCACATAGTAACTGTTGGAATGCTACCTATTTCAAACTTAATCGGGTCAAGTCCCATAAGTGTTGTTATTGACCACGCCACGATTGAAGAAACAATGCACGGAACAAACGCACTGTAGTAGAAAATACCGACAGAGATAACCTCCATCGCAAATATCGTCGCAGTTAGCGGTGTGCCGAAAAGTGCAGAGAAAAGTCCGCTCATACCACACAGCACGCAGATGTGCATATCTTTTTCATCGAGTTTAAAAAGGTCGCCGACCTGCTCACCGATACATCCACCGAGCTGGAGCGCTGCACCTTCTCTGCCTGCAGAGCCGCCAAAAAGCTGAGTAATAACCGTACTCAGGAAAATCACGGGAGCGAGTCTTAGAGGCACTTTTTCTTCACTTCTGATAGACTTGATGACAAGATTAGTGTCGGCTTCACTTGAAAGCTTTGAAATCTTATAAAAAAGCACTATCAAAAGACCGCCGAGAGGTAAAAATAAAATCAGAAACTCGTGTGCTGTGCGGACTTTAGTCGCTAAATCAACACAGAATCGGAACAATCCTCCGATTCCCCCGCCTATAGCACCCGTAATAAGCGCGATAAAGACCCATTTCAAAAACGAAGCTATGTACTGAAAAACTCTGTGCAACTTATGTTTAACTTTGGTTTTCGCTTGTCCCATATACACCCCACCTTTTCATACATCTTTATTATAACTCTCTGTTTAAGTCAGTTCAAGTAACTTACACATAAATCCTTAGAAAAAACTAAAAATATAAGAAAAGGATAGGTGATAAAATGGATAACAGAAAAGTTGTACTTGTTGGCACGGGCATGGTGGGTATGAGCTTTGCTTACGCTACTCTCAACCAGAATGCGTGTGATGAGCTGGTGCTGATTGATATAAACAAGGAACGCGCTATTGGAGAGGCGATGGATTTAAACCACGGGCTGGCATTTTCAGAAACATCGATGCAAATTTACGCGGGAGATTATCCTGACTGCAAAGACGCTGATATCGTCGTAATCTGCGCAGGTGTAAATCAGAAAGAAGGCGAATCAAGACTTGAACTGCTCAGCAGAAACGCAAAGGTTTTTGAGTCTATCATAAAACCTGTTTTGCAAAGTGGCTTTGACGGAATCTTTCTGGTTGCAACTAACCCTGTTGATATTATGACAAGAATAACCTACAAAATGTCGGGCTTTCCACACAACAAAGTTATCGGTACAGGCACAACCTTAGATACAGCAAGACTCAGATATTTAATGGGCAAGTACTTTACAATTGACCCGAGAAACATGCATGCTTATGTCATCGGTGAGCACGGTGACTCGGAATTTGTGCCGTGGTCACAGGCACTGATTGCGACAAAGCCTGTTTACGATGTCATTAAGGATAATAAAGAAAAATTCACCCTAGATGAGCTTAATAAAATCTCAGACAAGGTGCGCACATCCGCTCAGCGTATCATCAAAGCAAAAAATGCCACCTACTACGGCATCGGTATGGCTATAGTCAGAATCGTGAAGGCGATTTTTCAGAACGAAAACAGTGTGCTGACAGTATCGTCAAGGCTAAACGGTGAATACGGGCTCAAAGATGTTTTCATCGGCAATCCATGCGTAATAAACCGACAGGGTGTAAAAACGATACTCGAGCTCCCGCTTCAGCGTGATGAGGCAAAAAAACTCAGGGACAGTGCACATATTCTGTGTGACAGCTACGACTCACTTGGTTTTTCTCAATGACGGCGTAATATTCACAGTTTGTTCTTGAATTGGCACTTTTGATATGATAAGATATTGGTATCAACTTTTGAGGAAGATACTATGTTTCGAAATTTTATGTATAAAATCGCTGCATTTATGCAAGGACGCTACGGCAACGATAAATTAAACACTTTTTTGCTTATTATCACTGCGATTATTTATGTGGTCAATCTCTTTGTCCGCTCATCATGGTTGTTTGTTGTGATGATGGTTCCGGTTGCTCTGTATATTTTCCGTGCACTGTCAAAAAACATCAACAAACGCCTGTACGAAAATCGCATCTATGAAAACATCTACACTGCTGTAACTACATTTTTCAAGCGTCAGCATCTCAAAATCCGCGATTTTAAGACTCATCGCTATGTTAAATGTCCGTACTGCAAATCCCAGCTCCGTCTAAAAAAACGCACAGGCAACCAGACTATCCACTGTCCGCGTTGCAACGAGGATTTCAAGAAAAACATCTTGTTTTAACTCAACACAGACTAAAAGCACCTGAATTTCAGGTGCTTTTTTATTTCACTGATATAAGCGGACGCAAATTTTCAAAATCCTGATTTCCTATCCCTTTGACCTCTTTTATCTCTTCGATAGTTTTAAAGCCGCCGTTTTCTTCTCTGTAGCTTACTATTCCTTCTGCGGTTTTCTCCCCGACTCCCGGCAAGGTGCACAGCTTATTGACATCTGCTTCGTTGATATTTACAAGCTCTACTTCGTAGTTTTCAGCCTGTGAAGAAGAGTATGCGTCACTCTCGGTTTTATCCGAATAGTCGTAGACATTATATAATGCCAGAATCAGCGAAAACGCAAGCGCAAGCAGAATAATCACTTTTTCGTTTTTCAATTTATCGCGCATTCTCTCACCCACCTTTTCATTTTTTACTATTATATAGTATCGCTAAGATTTTGACAATAATTGTCGGAATTTATAACCCCTTTTCACATTGACAATACTTCTCAAAAACACTAAAATGAGAGAAGTATTATAATAGGTTAGTTTGTGCAAAAGAAAGGAGGAGAATAGATGGTATTTTCAAGCTTATTGTTTATGTTTATGTTTCTGCCCGTTACACTGCTGATATACTACGCTGTACCGAGAAAACTCAGAAATCTGTTCTTATTCTTTGCTAACCTGGTTTTCTACGGTTGGGGTGAGCCTGTATATGTCACACTTATGCTGTTCTCCACCGTTGTTGACTTCACCTGTGGTCACTTTATCGACAAATACCGTACTAAAAACAGAAAAATCTCCAAAGCTTTTTTGCTTGTTTCAATCATAGTAAACTTAGGACTTCTGGGATTTTTTAAATACGCAGGATTTATTACGGACACACTTAATGCGATTCCGTTCTTCTCACTTCCTAGCATTTCCGTACCACTTCCAATCGGCATCAGTTTCTACACATTCCAGACGATGTCGTATTCAATAGATGTTTATCGAAATGAGGCGCCCGTTCAGCGCAACATCATCAGCTTCGGCACTTATGTCGCGCTGTTTCCTCAGCTGATTGCGGGACCTATAGTTCGATACAAAGATGTAGCTTATCAGCTCAACCACAGAAGAGAAACTCTTTCCCAGTTCACTCAAGGTGTAAAGCTGTTTTGTATCGGTCTTGCTAAGAAAGTCCTGCTTGCTAACCAGATGGGACTTATGTGGGATAGCATCAGAGAATCAGGCGAAGTAAACGGCTGGCTCGGCTCCTTTATTGGAATCATCGGCTACGCTTTTCAGATTTACTTTGACTTTTCGGGTTACTCAGATATGGCTCGCGGACTGGGAAATATGTTCGGATTTGAGTTTCTCAAGAACTTCGACTACCCGTATATTTCAAAATCCATCACCGAATTCTGGCGCAGATGGCACATTTCTCTTGGCACTTGGTTTAGAGAATATGTCTACATTCCGCTTGGCGGCAATCGCAAGGGCGTTTTCCGCCAGATAATAAACCTACTCATCGTATGGTTTTTGACAGGCTTCTGGCACGGAGCATCGTACAACTTCATTTTATGGGGTCTGTACTTTGGTGTTATTCTCATCATCGAGAAGTTTATACTGAAAAAATGGCTTGATAAATCCCCCGCCTTTATTCAACATCTCTACTCTTTGATTCTCATCCTCTTCGGTTGGGTGATTTTCTACTTCACAGATATCGGTGATTTTATAGCATTTGCTGTTTCAATGTTCTCATTTTCGGGAATTGCAATCGGCGAGTCTGCTCTGTCGACCGTTATTTCTTTCCTGCCGCTGCTTGTTATCGCGGGTATTTCTTCTACCCCGCTTGTATCCAATATCTATGGCAAAATCAAAAGCAAGAAAGCAAAGATTATTATCGATACGCTTTTCTGTCTTTTTGTACTCGTAGTTTGCACAGCTTCGCTTGTAAACCAGAGCTACAACCCATTCCTATATTTCAGATTCTAAATTTTTTGAAAGGAGCTTATGTATGAAGAAAGCATTCAGGTTTTTGCCTTCCATTGTTTTCATAGTCTTCATTTTTGTGATGACAATCCTTTTCTTCGCTCTTCCTAAAAAAGAATACAGCTCCTCAGAAAAACGCTATCTCGCTCAGTTTCCTACACTTACTGTAGACTCATTTTTCTCAGGCGAGTTTGGCGAGGATTTTGAGTCCTATCTTTCCGACCACACGGCATTCAGAAACTTTTGGGTAGGCTTTAACTCCTACTACAACTTAGCTCTGGGCAATCCGCTGTCAAACGGCATTTATCACTGTGACGACGGATATCTTATAAACGACCCTCCTGTTACTGACAGGCTTTCTATAAATATCGATGTAATAGCTGAGTTTGCTAAAAACAGTCATCTTAATACTACTATGATTTTAGCTCCGTCGACAGGTTATATATCAAACGATGTGCTCCCTAATAAGCATATTATCTATAATGACGATGAGCTATTCACTGAAACCGCTCAGACTCTCTCTGACAACAATATCTCTTTCGTTGATATAAAAGAAGATTTTAAAACTGCTTACAACAACGGTACTCAGATTTACTACAAAACTGATCACCACTGGACAGCAGAAGGTGCGTATCTTGCATACTGTGCTTTAGCCAAAGATATGAATTTTACGGCAAACAGCAAGGAAAGCTATGAAATCACTTCTCACCCTGACTTTTACGGCACAACCTATTCTTCATCCGGTTTCTGGTTTACTAAGCCTGATGATATTGAAATATGGGAAAGCAAAAGCATCAAAGACGGAGACATCACTGTCAGCATCTCTGACAACGGAGAAACTATTACCCACAACTCGCTGTTTTTCCTTGACAATTTAAATGATGACGATAAGTACCCTGTTTATTTAGATGGCAACCACCCGTACACTCACATTAAGAATAACGCTGTTAAAAACGGAGAAAAGCTCCTTGTCATAAAGGACAGCTTTGCGCACTCTTTAGTTCCGTTTTTAGCTGACCACTACAGCGAAATCGTTATGATTGATATGAGATACTACAAGCAAAGTGTTTCAGAGCTTTTCAAAAACAACGACTTCTCACAGCTTTTGTTTATCTACAGTGTGGACAACTTAGGCTCAGATACCGATATAGCTTGGCTTGAATAATCAATAAGACATAAAGATACCCCGCATACACATTGAAGTGTGTGCGGGGTTTTGATTTCACTTTAATTTTGAGATATTATCGCGAGCTTTTTTGATGACCCTCAGGTCGTTATCGTAGGTGCATTTGTTATGCACATCGTTTAAATCAACCCAGATGTAAGAATCGATTTCCTCTTTCTGTACCTTGACATCGGTTGAGAAAGTCTGCGCCATAAAGAACACGACGCGCTTTTTAATCCTGCCAAACGGACAGTAGTCGGAAACCTCTCTGAAGCTGTCAACGATTTCCACATCTAGGCCTGTTTCTTCCTTGATTTCTCTGATAGCGGTTTCTTCCTCTGTTTCGCCCTTTTCAACATGACCCTTAGGGAAGCTCCAGTATCTGCCATTGTGATTCTTAACGAGTAGTACCTTGTGGTTATTCTCGTTAGCTTTATAGATGATAATAGCGCCACAGGACTTTTCGTATAAGCAGTTGATAGACTGTATTTCTACATTTCTGAGCATACCCAGTCTTTCTTTGATTTCAGGCTCGTAAAATACTTCGCCTTCCATAGCGACAATGCATTTCTGCTCGCCACTTTTCAGAGTTGCAACGGCAATAACCACGCCGTGCAAAAATTCGTATACTTTTTTCCTGCTGATGATATACGAGCTCATATTAGTGATGCCCTCTGCACTACAATAGCCAGAGTACAGACCGTCGCTGATTTCGCCGTAAACATTGACTCTTACTTTTTTTGCCAGCATGCCGTTACACCTCCTTTAATGTTTAGTCAAAAAGTGTTCTGATTCTGTCAACCTGAATAGCTGTGTTAGCCGCCATAATATTGTTGACAAATAGTACTTCATCAATTCCGTTTTGTGCACAGTACGATTTGAGGTTGCCGTCAAAATATCTGAAGTCGATGACATGAACCTCTTCGTAGTTAGCGGTGAGATACGGAACAAGCGCGTTGCCGTATGACTCCTTGACTACTGCGATTTTCTTTCCGTTTGTCAAATCCTGATTGTACTCAACAAACAGCGAGCAATCTCCCCAGATAAATGCTCCGTATGTATATGGACCGGAGGTTGCGCCTTCGTAGTAAACCGAAGTTTCGTACGGGGTATCTCCAGAGCTTTCTGTACGCATAGCGTAAGTGCTGTATGGGAAAGTCCAGTAGTGAACTGTGTCTAGGTTTTCGTACAGACTACCGTCGCAATCTATGAGCGAGCCCTCATAACCTTCCACCTTGTTTTCTGTACAAACCGAGAGGTCTAACACCTTCTGGTCGGTCTGTTCACAGAAAGCCTTGTATGCATAATATGCACCCAGGCCTGTCCAGTGGTGGTCAGTGTTGAAATAAATGTATTCCTTGCAGTGAGCTGATAACTCATTGTAGCAGTTGATAGGAACAACATCTTCTGTGTAGCCTGTGTAAATAGCTTTGATATTCTCTGACTGGGAGCTTGTCTGAATAGTACCGCTTTCCTTAATACGCTTTGGCACACCGAACTCAATGTGATTCGGGATGACCATATTGTAAACAGTGATATCATCCCCCGCCTGAGCCTTGAACTCTGAGATACAATCAGCGTAGTCCTGAGCAGAGCTCTCTGAGCCAGAGAAGAGCTCATATGCTGCTTTGTTGTAAATATATACAGCGCTATTTGCAGATGACGGATAACCCTCGATGCTCTTGTCATCAGGGATATCAGGTTCATTAAAGGTAAGGTTATTTACCTTTTCTGTCGGAGCTTGTGTAGGAACTACTGTTTCTTCGACATCGCCATCACCAATACTAAATATCGCCTTGACCCCTATTACAAGAAGGGTAATAATCAAAATCAGAATAAGAAGCATAATACCAACGATAGTAGCTCGTCTTGCAAAAAGCTTTTTCTTTCTCTGCTTTTCACGCTCTAAAGCACGACGTGCATTTCTACGCTCGATGTACTCTCTGTTTTCTCTGAAATTATCATTGAAATCGTAATCCACGCTTGCTCCTCCTTTACCTTTAGAAATAAAAACACACTTTATTATAATACAAAATAAGATTATATACAACAAAAACTTTCACAAATGTGACAATTTACTGATTTTTTTACCTTTTTTCTCACAGAAATCGCCTGTAACTTTCAATTTTGTTGCAAAATCAGCTGATATATGTTAATATTACTTAGTTATATTATTTTAGTAGGTGGTATTTTTGACATACAATTTTTCGGATAAAGTTCTGGCTTTGAAGCCAAATGCAATCAGAGAAATCCTAAAGAGTGCATCTGACCCCGGTGTCATCTCTCTTTCAGCGGGCAATCCTGCTCCTGACGCTTTCCCTGTAGATGCAATAAGAGAAATCTCAGAAAATCTTCTCAAGGAAAACCCTATCGGAGTTCTTCAGTACGGTATTTCAGACGGCTACACACCACTTAGAAATACTCTCAAGAGCTACTTAAGCGAGGAGCTCGATGTTATCAAAGAGGACGACGAGCTGATTATCGTTTCAGGTGCTCAGCAGGTTATGGATATAGCAGCTAAGACTTTCTTAAACGAAAATGACACCCTTATCTGCGAAGCTCCGTCTTTTGTAGGTGCGCTCAACACCTTCAGAAGCTACAATGTAAATTTAGTTGGTGTTACAGTCGAAAAAGACGGTATGAATATGGAAGAGCTCGAAGAAAAGCTTCAGGCTAATCCTAATACAAAGCTTATCTACACTATCCCGAATTTCCAGAATCCGTCGGGTGTTACTATGAGCTTAGAAAAACGCCAAAAGCTCTATGAGCTCGCTAAAAAATACGGTGTACTTATCATCGAGGACAACCCTTACGGAGATCTCAGATACTCAGGCGAAAATGTTCCTTGTATCAAGAGCTTTGATGACAGCGGAATTGTTATCTACTCAGGCTCATTCTCAAAGGTAGTTGCTCCGGGTATCAGAGCCGGTTATATGGTAGCAAATAAAGCCGCTATGGCTAAAATGATAGTATGCAAGCAGGGCCAGGATGTTCACACCGCTATGTGGTCACAGATGGTATGCAATGAGTTTATGACAAAGTACGACTTCAAGGGTCATCTGCAGATGCTAAGAGAGCTTTACACAAAGAAAGCTAACCTCTGTATGGACCTGCTTGACGAGTATGTCGTACCTGCAGGTATTACATACAACAAAATCGAGGGCGGTCTGTTTATCTGGTGCACACTTCCACAAAATGTCGATATGCTCGCTTTCTGCAAAGCACTCACAGAGCGTAAAGTATGTGTAGTACCGGGTAACGCTTTCCTTACAGACAGCGCACTACCTTGCGATTCTTTCAGAATCAACTTCTCTACTCCAACCGATGATGAGCTCACACAGGGGATAAAAATCATCGGCGAGGTCGCAAGAGAATTTATCAAGTAATTTTTATCATAAAATATACAGGTGATTTATATGAGTGAAACAACACAAGTTCCAGCTAAAAAGAAAATCGTTTTATCCGCTATACAGCCGAGCGGTACTATCACTTTAGGCAACTACCTCGGTGCTATCCGCAACTGGGTTAAGATGCAGGAAAACGAAGAATACAACTGCCTTTATGCTCTCGCTGACCTGCACACCATCACGGTAAGACAGGAAACAGCGAATTTCAGAAAGAATCTTTACGACGCATACGCTTCAATTTTAGCTTGCGGTATCGACACAGAAAAATCTCCGTTCTTTATCCAGAGCCATGTTCCAGCTCACTCTCAGCTTGCGTGGATTTTAAACTGCTATACACAGTACGGCGAGCTTTCCCGTATGACTCAGTTTAAGGACAAGAGTATAAAGCACGCTGATAACATCAACGCAGGTCTTTTCACCTACCCTGTACTTATGGCTGGTGATATTCTGCTGTATCAAGCTGATTTAGTTCCTATCGGAGCTGACCAGAAACAGCACCTTGAGCTTGCGCGCGATATCGCAACCCGTTTCAACGGAATCTACGGTAACACCTTCAAGGTACCTGACGGTTTCATTCCGAAAAATGGTGCAAGAGTTATGAGTCTGCAGAATCCTACCGCAAAAATGAGCAAGTCAGATACTAACGCTAACGGCTGTGTACTCCTCACAGATTCTGATGATGTTATCATGAAGAAATTCAAGCGCGCCGTCACTGATAACGACGCTAAAGTTTTCTATGGTGAAGGCAAGCACGGTATCAATAACCTGATGTCCATTTACTCCGCTGTCACAGGTCTTACATTCGAGCAAATTGAACACGACTTTGAGGGCAAGGGCTACGGCGATTTCAAAACCGCTGTCGGTGAGGCTGTTGTTGCTGAGCTTTCCCCTATCCGCAAGCGTTACGAAGAGTTTCTTAAAGATAAAGCATATCTTCAGGAATGCTACGCAAAGTCTGACGAATTCGCTAACCGCCTTGCTCAGCGTACACTTGACAAGTGTATGAAGAAAATCGGCTTTATTAAATAATAAACGCACCCGCTTAAATCAAGTGTTTAAGCGGGTTTTTCTTTTTGTTATTCCTTTTGTTCTGTTTGTAGAGTCTGCTACATCAATAAAATAACTTCAAAGTTTTCTCTATAAACTAGGATAATATTATCTTTATTACATTTGCTATATCAATTTATAGCACGATATATATGATAAAGTTGTGGATAATTGAATATAGAAATTAAGTGTGGTATAATCAATTTGATAAAACTATCAATAGGAGAGTTTTGACTATGAAGAACAAATTTTTAGCCATAATTTTAGTGTTGATACTGACAATAGCATCAGGATGTAGCGTCAAGACAGAAGAAGTGAAGCCTCTGACACTTCATAGTCTGATTGAAACAGTCAATAAAAATAATGAAGCTTTTATAAAACGTGATGCAACATACGATGAGGCTGAATACATAGGAGATTATGAAGACATAGAGTTTAGCGATGCAGAAATTAAAAGTCTGAGTATGTTCGACTATGACAATGTGACGAAAGAAGAAGCTAAAGAAGATATTGATATGATGTTTCGTGTTTTGAAATCATTATATGCAGGATATACTTATTTCGGCGGAGATGAAGCGTTTAATCAGGCTAAAGAAGAAATTAAGGCTAGTATTGATTCTTTTGAAAAAAACAAAATTAATCAACAAGATTTTGCTCAGATGATAAGACAGTCTCTTAGTTTTGTAAAGGATTCTCATTTTAAAGTAGCCGGAAATCAGTGCTTTGATGAGTCTCATACATATTATGAATCATCGAAAATGGAATTCAGAGAAACTGAGAGCGGATATTTTACAGTAATTGACGACAAAAGATATTATCTACCTGAAGAATACGAAAAATATCTAAAGGTTACTATAACAGAAAGCGGAGAGCTTGTATACGGCATTTTTGCTGTAGTCACAAAATCTGAAAAAGAGGAGCTTCCTGATGAAATAGAACTTTCTGCAGGTTCAAAGACCAAGAATATAAAGCTGGAATGGATATTAAGCGAAGTCGGTGGTGATCAGGCAACTTATGCTGAATATAGTGAGGAGAATTCGGTTGCAATATCATCGCTTTCGGGTATGAGCCTGACAGAATTCAATTTCACTCAACTGAACGATTTTCTCAACAATTCCAAAAATCACGCTGAACACGAATATTCCATTCTTGACTTGCGCAATAATGACGGCGGAACCGCTGAAATAGATATGATGTGGATATATGGTTATACCGGTGAGATTACAGATATAACCTATCCGCAAATTGTTTTTGCGGGAGATTTTTATGATAAATTCGCAGAATATTCTGAAAACGACCAGTATCTGGAGTTGTATACAGAGCTTGATATAACAGATGAAAAACTTGAGTCTGAATTTTCAAGCAAAGAAATTCCGAAAGGTATTGAGAAAGTTGATGGTACTTTAGGTATCAAACCGGAAGGAATGATCAGTAACAATAACACATTATTTGTGTTGCAGAGCAAGCGTAATGTTTCATCGGGCGAAGTATTTATTATGATGCTTGATAGTGTTGAAAACACTTTGTCTGTAGGAACAAACACAAACGGCTGTATACACACAGGAAATGTATTTGGTATTTGTTTGCCTAACAGCGGCTTACCGCTTATGTATTCAAAGTCGGTTTTAGTAGGTTTTGAAAAAGACTTCGATGTCTATGGACTTGAACCTGATATCTATATTGCAGACGATGATGCACAGAACGCAGTACTCAGATGTATTGAGTATTACTCTGATAAGTGATAAAACCAAAGTGAATATTACTTAGTAAAGATAAATCTCCCCCGTAAAACGGGGGAGATTTGTTCTTTAGTCTTTAATTATAACAGCGTTTCTGCCCTTGAGAATAAGAGTTTCACCGTTGATTTCATAGTCGCCGAGCATAAAGACAATCTCACCGACATTTTTGAGCTTAACTTCCTTTTTCTCCTTTGATACATTGAAGTAAACTGTGAAGTCACCGCGCTTGTAGATAAAGAGATTGTCGCCCTTTTGAGCGTGAACAAGCTCAAAATCGGAGCCGTTTCTCAGGTCTTCGTACTCATGGCGCAGAGCGATTAGAGTTTTCAGGTTTTCGTAGATGCTATCTTTTCTGCCGATGTTATTTTCGACAGTAGGAGCGTCCGCACTTTTATCAACAGGGAGATACAGCTCACTCTCATCAGCAGTAGAGAAGCCTAAGTTCTTTGAGCTGTCCCACTGCATCGGAGTACGCGAGCCTGTACGGGAGAAACCACCCTCTTTAGAAACTAAATCTGTCTGATAACGCATACCGATTTCATCACCATAGTACACAAACGGCACACCCGGCATCGTCATCATAAAGGTGTGACTTAGCTTTATCATTTCTTCACTCATATAGAAAGTCGCTCTCGGCATATCGTGGTTATTAGTCATAAAGCAGATATAGCCGTTGTCTTTAGTAACGGGGTAATTGGTGAGGTATTCATCAAGGAAGGTAGAAAGGTCGCCTTTAGAGTCATCTGAGAAAAAGCTCTTGTTTTCACCATCTACAAGATAGCGGAAAAGGGTTGAGTAACCGTTGCCGTAGTGGTCAAGGTAGAAATCCATATGAAAACCGCCGTCGTTAATAGAACGCTGAGGGTTGCACCACTCGGATACCAAAGCACACTCAGGATAGTCCTTGTCCATCATCTCGCGGATACCCGCCCAGATTTTAGAAGTGGCAATCTTGTCGTCGTCGTTTTTAACGAGGGAGTCAGCCATATCAACTCTGAAACCATCAACACCCAAATCCATCCAGTAGCGCATAATATCCTTTATACGCTCTACTGTGTTTTTAGCCGCATCACAGTCTGCAGGCATCTGCCACTCAGGGTGAGTAACCTCATAAAAGCCGTAGTTAAGCGCAGGCTGAGAAGAAAAATAGTTGACAAGATAGTTTCCGTCGCGCTCACAAACACCGCACATAAGTCTGTACTGTGGTGGAGCGTCCCACACGGATTTTGTGAATATATAGTTATCGCTATACTCATTAGGCTTAGCTTTTTTAGCCTGTAAAAACCACTCATTCTGGTCACTTGTATGACCGGGGACTAAATCAAAAAGCACCTTGATACCCATTTCGTGAGCAACTGAGAGAAGCTCCTTTACATCGTCTAAAGTTCCATATCTTTCGGCAACTTTCTTATGGTCGCGGACATCATAACCCGCGTCCATAAAGGGTGAATCATAAATAGGATTAATCCACAGCGCGTTACATCCGAGCTCCTTGATATACGGAAGTTTGCTTATAATACCCTGCAAATCGCCGATACCATCCCCGTTAGAGTCACAGTAGCTCTGAGGATATATCTCGTAAAAAACAGCATTATCTAACCATTTTGGCATAGTAAAAATCTCCTTTTGGGTCAATATTTTCTATCTATAATTCTATCACCAGCCATAGAGAGTGTCAACAAAAGTAGTCACATTTTTTGGTTGCCAGAAACCCACTATTGCATCGGATAAACCTTTCGCATAGTATGTATATAGCAGTATATATCAAGGAGGGCTAAACTTGAAAATTTCTCAGCTATCTAACGACAAAGTAATGATATCGCTGTGTGGTGACGATATGAAAAGCTTTGAGCTTGACTACGAGTATATGGGACTAACAGACCCTCATTCAAAGAAAATTATCAGCAGGCTTTTATCACTTGCGTGTTCTACTAATTCTATAAAAACCGATGACAAGGTTATACTGTGTGAAGCACTCAAAAGTGGTGACGGTTGCGTGCTTTTAGTGTCGTTCAAGGACAAAAGTATTCAGAGAAAAAAGTACCGCATAAAGCGGATAAAGGACTACCCATGCTATAAATTTGACTGCGTTGACGATATGCTCACGGCTATGAAAAAGCTGTACTCTGAAAAAATATTTTTCTACAACAACTCACTCTATCACAAAGATAGCAACTACTACTTAGTATTTGACTATCCTGTGGTAAATAACAAGGCAAAAAAGATTTTGTCTGAATTTTCGCACCTTTTCAGAGGCACTAAAACTTTTGTCGCACGACTTCATGAAAGTGCGAAAATGATATCCAGTGGTAACGCAATTACTCACATAGGCTCCGCGCTTTAGTATTGAAAACTTAGCTTTCGGGAAGTATAATACTAAAGGTGATTAAAATGTATGAACTAATAAAAGCAAGTGAAAACTGCTACTATATCGACAGCCCGTCAAAGGTAGGCATTTATAAACAAAGCGACAATGGTGTTTATCTCATCGACTCGGGCTCAGATAACAATTCTGCTAAGAAAACTCTCAGAATCTGCGAAGAACAAGGCTGGGGCATCAAAGGCATCATCAACACTCACGCTCACGCTGACCACATCTACGGTAACGCATATATTCAACAAAGAACAGGTTGCGACATATTCTGCAGTGAACTCGACAGACCGTTTATCGAATATCCGATAATCAATCCGCTCCACATCTACGGTGGCTATATTCCAAAGGAAATGGAGCACAAGTTCTTTCTGGCAAAGCCGAGTAAAGCAAAGAGCATAAATTGCAGTGACTTTCCGAGCGAGCTTAGAACCTATGACATTTCGGGTCATTCACTCGGAATGATAGCGATTATAACTCCTGATAACACAGCGTTTGTCGGCGATATTGTATCGAGCGAAGAGATTATTAAAAAGTACGGTATCACCTATCTTTTAGATATCAAAAAGCATTTAGAATCCTTAGATTTCGTCGAGAATGTGAGTGCAGATAGATTTATTATGTCACATGTTGAAACTGTGGATGACATCAGACCGTTGATTAGACTCAACCGCGAAAAAATCTTCGAAATCTGCGATGTGATACTCGTACTTTCAAAAGAGCCGCTCACTTTCGAAAGCTTGCTCCAAAAGCTGTTTTATCACTACGACCTGAGAATGAGTATAAGACAGCACTCTTTGGTCGGAAGCACAGTGCGCTCATATCTGAGCTACCTCAAAAATGAAGGCAAACTGGATATAGTAATCGACGATAATTTAATACTTTGGAAAACAGTATAAAAAAAGTAAAACTGACACCGCATAAACGGTGTCAGTTTTTTATTTGAAAATATATATTATTTCTCTTTCTCCTGTGTCCTTCTCACAAATCACAAGTTGTAGATTTTTGACAGACCAGTCAGGTGTACACTGGGTAAACATTATTTTATCGCCTACCTCTACATAAATACTACTAGAAGATAACCAGGTAATACCATAAATTTCTTGCTCTTCCACAGACAATTCTTTTTTAACCGATTTTCCTGTAAACACAGGTCTGTTTTTTATCTTATCACGTTTGAATGTTTTATCTTCTACATTGATTGTAACAGTATGCCCCACCATAGTATCCTTAAGTTGTTCACTGCTAGGGTCTATTGTTTCATAAATATAAACCTCATTACCATCAGGTGAAGCTAAAGCATACGGATAGTCATAACCAAGACTTCGCAAATAATCTACAGAAGCTCTGAGGGCTATTTCTTTGTCTACTAAGTCATAAACTACAAGACCACAGTCTCCATAAAGTATTACAGTTTCTTCGTCAGCGTATATTATACTTGCTATTTTATCCCAGAAACCTGAGTCTTCAATATCAGACAAATCAGTTTCACCGATTACTCCTTCTGAAACAATCTCTTCACCCCTGATCAATGGTTCCTTCAACGACTGAGCTAAGTCGGTCTTCGTAATCTTAAACTCACCATCTATAATCTCAACTTCGAAGTTAACTATACACTCAATCGTTCCTGAATCAATAAACTTATAATATAGTGTTGCCACCGAAAATCTGTTGTTAATATCCAGCTTATTAACATATCCAAATGCAAGATTAAAATCTTCAGTAAGATTTTCGATACACTTTTTGTCTTCCTTAGTAAGAGTAGTAAAACAGCTTTTAGCAGACTCTATGTCACCTCTCTGCACAGAATTCTCAAATCTTCTTACTATGTTTTTTGCGTTTTCCCGAGCAAAATGCTGATATGTGTTTGTGATTTTTACGCTTCTGTCTTCAGCGTTATAAAACATCCTAAATAATGTCAGCCCTGAATAAAAATCTGATACAAACAGCTCACCGCTGCCATCTTCGTACTCACTTGAACCAACTTGATATATTTCACTATAGAAATCGACAAGCTTTTGAAAATTATTTTCGTCATCTCTGAGAATTATTTTTTCTGTAAATGGGCTACTTCCTGTTACACTGAACGATTTGCCAAAGTCATTATATCTGTATTCCTCAATAAGATGTGACGGGAAATACAACCCATATTCAATATTCGGAAGATATTCATCACGGACTTTGTCGTTTATATAGAACATATTCCCCAAGCACTCCATAAAAACAACATTGTCAAGTTTGTTCCCAGACTCATCTTGTACCTTTTTACTGATAAGCACAAAAGGGGTGTTCTCATCATTTGTTCTTAACAGTGCTTCGTTTTCGGAAACCATTTCATAAGAACATTTGTCTAAGTTATCAACAGCTATTGAATTCGCTATAGTTTCAACATCTAAATCAGAATAAAACCTACCTATATTACTATTGTCTCTGTAATTATTACCAACTATATCGCGGTCAATAATCAAATCTATCTTGCACCCGTTAATCGAATTTTGGAGAGTAAAATCCACTTTATTGCTCAATGAATTTGTAAGGCAAACTACGAGTATTGCACTCAGCAAAACAAGAGCAAAAAGTACTGTTACAATAGTAGGCTTTCTGAACTTTGCCATATACTTAATTCTATTCTTTAAATCAGCCTTGCCATTTTGGAGTGATGTTGTTAAGAGTACAAAACGACTCTTTCCACTCGTTGCTGTTTCCACCAAAAGCCTTGCATAACCTTGCTTATCTTCAGTATACCTCAGTGTACGCTCATCACAATACACCTCAATATCACGCTTAAATATAAAGAAAGAAATCCAGACCACAGGATTAAACCAGCAAAGACATAAAACAAAAGTAGCTACAGCAGTCCAAACAATATCTAAATTTTTCATATGGTTCAGCTCGTGAATAAGTGTGTATTCTGTTTCAGCCTCGCTGTAACCCTCAGGCAGGTAAATCACAGGTTTAACAACACCTATCAACATCGGTGTAGTACTCGCATTGTAAACCTCAACATCTCTGTTGATATTCAGTTTCTCCTTGCACATAGCAAAGATATTAGAAGTAACTTCATCACAAGTTTTTCGGCTTTTCTTAAGTTTCTTGCTGTATCTTGAGAATACAAAAATAAAATATGACAGCAATAATACAGCCCCTGCTAACCACACAACAATTATAGCTATATCAAGTCTCACTAATCTTACTGTATGGCTATCGCTGTAGTTTTGTTCATAGCTTTCATGGGAGTATCCTTCTCCATAATAATAGTCCTCAACAGTACCTTTTTCCACATTGTATGCTTTTACATTACTAATATTATTGTTATTCTCTACCACGCTATATGTCATTTTCGTTATAGTCTCATCTTCAACTTTAGCCGTGTTAAAAATCGAAAACGGACTTGAAGGGAGAACAGGTACAACGAACCTTACTAGTAAAATAAGCCATATTATCACATGCCATTTAGCCCCTATCTTATTCTTGAAAATAAACTTAAACAGAATAATCAGTAACGCTGTAATTGTGACATATACCGTAGACTGTACCAAGAAACTAAAGACAGGATAAATAGGGCTAAGGCTTTGCATCATTTCAAATCCAAGAGTTAAGGTATCATTAATCATAGCTTAGCCTTTCTCCATCTTTTCGATGAGTTCTAAAAGCTCTTCTCTTTCCTTTTCGTTTAGGTTAGAATCAGCCACAAGATTAGTAACAAGCATACTGACAGAACCTTCATAAACCCTGTTAATAAAGCTTTTAGTTTCCTTCTTTTGGCAATCCTGTTGTGAAATCAACGGATAATAACGAAAAACTGCCTCATCGTCGTTTATTGCAACTGCTTTTTTGGCTACAAGTCGTCTGACCAGAGTTTTTATCGTAGAATCGCTCCAATTTGTATCAGACAAAGCTCGTTTTATATCCCCTATCGTAGCAAATTCCGTGTTCCACAGTATTTCCATAACACTCCATTCGGATTCTGTGATATTTATTTCTTTTCTCATTAGCGCCACCTCTTTTTTCTAGGGTTACAAATGTAACCTTATCACACCTATAGTTTACAACTGTAACCTTAAGTTGTCAATAGGTAAATCAAAAATCAGTACAATTAGTTTTAGATTTGCTTATTTTCTTAGCTACAGAACAAGAAAGCCTCCGATATCTCGGAGGCTTTCTTGCATTATAAATCAATTCTAAAAATCTTTTTCACATTTTTTGAGAAAATAATCTCGTTTTCTTCATCGGTTAAGCCGATTGCCATAAAACGCTCGATTTCCTCACTCGGGTCCCACATAGGATAGTCAGTAGCAAAAAGCACATGCTCAGCACCGTAGGTGCGGACTACCTTTTTCGCAGCTTGTGGTGTGATAGCGTAGAGGCTTGAACTACAATCTACGTAGAAATTAGGGATATCCTTGTAGACATTGCACGCATCCTCCCACATCGACCAACCGCCAAAGTGGGCGCCGATAACGGTCAA
This sequence comes from Ruminococcus sp., assembly GCA_017410265.1. Classification (GTDB taxonomy): domain Bacteria; phylum Bacillota; class Clostridia; order Oscillospirales; family Acutalibacteraceae; genus Ruminococcoides. The sequence continues at coordinate 112,231 of JAFQRC010000002.1, forward strand.
ATCTTTATACTTTTTCAGCACAGGAAGTAAACGATTAGGGTTAGAATAATCGTAGCGATTATCGCCCGTGTGCATCAGAATAGGAAGTCCCTTTTCCTGACACAAATCGTAGATTTTAAGACATCTTTCGTCATCAATCGCAAACTGCTGAATATCAGGGTGAAGCTTCACTCCCTGAAGCCCCAGTGATACAAGATGCTCAACATCTGCGCGCTGGTCTTCGCTGTCAGGGTGGAGAGTGCCGAGACCTGTGAGCAAACCTTTATGCTCTTCCACGCTTCTTGCAATAAATTCATTGATAGATCTAACCTGATGAGGAGTAGTCGCAACGGACTGGACAATAAAGTGGTCAACGCCCGCTTTTTTACCACGGGCGATTAAATCTTCAATCGTGCCCTCGCATTTTGAAACGATGTCATAAAAACGGTCGGTACCACCAACGGCTTTGGACGCAATTTTCTCCGGATATATATGACAATGTGAGTCAATAACAGTAAAATTCTTATACATTACGCAGTCTCCACACTATCCGCTTTCTGGAGTCCGAGCTTCTCAACAGCCTGCTCACGCATTTTGTACTTCATAATCTTGCCCGCAGCGTTTGTCGGGAAAGAATCGACAAAGTCGATGTAGCGAGGAACCTTGTGTCGAGCCATATTAGCAAGAATGTACTCTTTCATCTCGGCTTCAGTCATTGTTTCGCCTTCTTTAAGAATAATGCAAGCCATAATCTCCTCGCCGTACTGCTCATCAGGAACACCGATAACCTGTACATCAGAAACCTTCTCGTGAGTATAAATAAACTCTTCAATCTCCTTAGGATAGATATTCTCACCACCGCGGATAATCATATCTTTGAGTCTGCCTGTGATACGATAGTTGCCCTCTTTTGTGCGACAAGCAAGGTCGCCTGTGTGGAGCCAGCCGTCCTTATCAATAGCAGCAGCAGTAGCTTCAGGCATTTTGTAGTAGCCTTTCATAATATTGTAGCCTCTAGCTAAGAACTCGCCAGGTACTTCGTCAGGGCAAACCTCACCTGTTTCAGGGTCAACGATTCGACACTCAATCTCAGGAAGTGCACGACCGACAGTCGCAACTCTGACTTCAATCGGGTCATCGGTTGAACTCATAGTACAGCCGGGAGAAGCCTCAGTCTGGCCGTAAACGATAGTGATTTCTTTCATATTCATTTTATCGACAACATCCTGCATAACGGAAATCGGACAAGGTGAACCTGCCATAATACCTGTGCGCATATAGGAGAAGTCGGTTTTTTCGAAATCCTCGTGTTCAAGCAGAGCGATGAACATCGTAGGAACACCGTGGAAAGCTGTGATGTGCTCGTTGTTGATACAAGCAAGTGCTGGCTTAGGTGAGAAATATGGCAGTGGTAAAAGTGTACCACCGTGGGTCATAGTAGCTGTCATAGCGAGTACCATACCAAAGCAGTGGAACATCGGCACCTGTACCATCATTCTGTCAGCAGTGGAAAGGTCCATTCTGTCGCCGATACATTTGCCGTCATTTACGATGTTGTAGTGAGTGAGCATAACACCCTTAGGGAAGCCTGTAGTGCCTGATGTGTACTGCATATTACATACATCGTTTTTATCAACTAAAGCTGCCATACGGTGAACTTCGGAAAGTGGAACTTTGTTTGCAAATTCCAAAGCCTGATTCCATGTCATACAGCCTTTCTGCTTAAAGCCGACTGTGATGACATTTCTAAGGAAAGGCAGACGCTTTGAGTGCACCTGACAGCCCTCTTTTGTGTTTTCAAGCTCAGGACAGAGCTTAGCGACAATCTCGCCGTAGTTGTTATCCTTAGCACCCTGGGTCATAATCAGAGTGTGGGTATCAGACTGTCTGAACAGATACTCAGCCTCGTGGATTTTGTAAGCTGTGTTAACTGTTACTAAGATTGCACCGATTTTGGTAGCTGCCCAGAAAGCGATGTACCACTGTGGAACATTTGATGCCCATACAGCAACCTTTGTGCCTGCTTTTACGCCCATAGCGATGAGGGCGCGAGCAAAAGTATCAACATCATCACGGAACTCTGAATAAGTTCTTGTATAGTCAAGTGTTGTATATTTGAACGCATACTGATCAGGGAATTCCTCTACCATTCTGTCGAGTACATCAGAGAAAGTAGCATCAATAAGCAAGTCTTTCTTCCACACATATTTTCCTGTGTGACGGTTGTTGTAGTAGAGAGTTTTCTTGTTCTTTGAAGTGTCGTCAAACTGCTTCATAAACTCCTTGTACTGGGAGAAGATGATTTCCATATCATCAAGCTCTTCGCACCACATAGGGTCCCAGATGAGAGAAATATAACCGTCGTAGTTGACTGAGCTTAAGGCGAGCATCATTTCTTTAATCGGCATTTCACCCTCGCCAGCTAAGCAATACTCAACCTTATCGTCAGCAATTCTTGCATCGGAAAAATGAACATGCTTTACATAAGCTCCGAGGTTTTTGATGACCTGAGAAGGCTTTTCCCCGCAGGTAAAATATGCATGAGATAAATGCCAGAGAGCTGCTACATTATCGCTTGCAAAAGAGTCAAGCACTTCGCACAGAACCTTTGTATCAGCGAAAATTCCCGAGGTTTCCAAAAGCAGAATGATATTATTTTCAACAGCCAAATCATGTACTGTTTCTATGGTTTTCTTCACCTGAGCAATAGAAGCCTCTTTGTCACTACCCTCAAAGGCACGCAGACGGATATTAGGAATACGGAGATTCTTAGCTATCTCAATGCAACGCTTGATTTCATCAATTGTACCTTTTTCTGTAGCGCTGTTTCCGATATCTGAAACAACATCGATACAAGGAATTTCGAGCTTTTTCTCAAAAAGTCTGCGCAGAGTAGCCGCAGAAGCATAGTCGTGAAAAGCACCGTCTTTATCTGTGAAAAGGCGATTGTTGATATTATGGAGTTCTATACCTTTGAAACCGATATAGGTGGCAGCATCGCAAAAGTCTTCGAATTTGCTTTCGTGCCAACCTTTAGTAGAAAATGAGAGTTTCATACTCACGCCTCCTCGTAAACAATTTTGTTAACAGCGTTTAAGTACGCTCTGATACTAGCGCCCATAATGTCGGTTGAAATACCGTTACCGCTGTAGAGCTTTGAGCCATTTCTAAGCTTAACTAAAGCTGAGCCCATAGCCTCTTTGCCCTGAGTTACCGACTGAATCTGGAAATCGTCTAGCTCGTAGTGGTGACCGACAATCTGGTCGATAGCTAGGAAAGATGCGTCAACAGGACCGTCACCGATGCAGATACCCTGAAGCTGCTCGCCGTCTTTTTCTAAGGTAATCTGAGCGGTTGAATTGATGATATTACCGTTATTTATTACATAAGAAATGAGCTTATAAGTAGCAGGCACCTGCAAAGCAACGGACGCAACGATTGCGTCGAGCTCTTTAGCGCCGACATTCTTTTTCTCAGCAACTCTCAAAAACTCTTCGTAAACCTTAGACTCGTCTTCCTCGGACAAATCGTAGCCGAGCTTTTTGACAGCTACAGCGATATCGTCTTTAGTGTCTTTTACATCGAGGTGGATAGAAGTTTCGTCTGCATCTGTGAGAGTAACTGCAGCGTTTTCGTTGTTCGCATTTTCAGCGATGCGGTTAATCTGTTTTACGATTCTGTGAAGCTCAGTAAAACGGATATTAGAATAGAAGCCGTAGCTATCGCCACAGTTTTTTATCATAGAAGCGAAAGTTTCCAGCGGTGTGCAGTCGCCGTCAACGGTTGTCTTTACGATATCAACACCATTCTGAACGGATAAAATAGCCTGCGCAACAGCAAGACCGTTTTTATCGTCGCACTTTACACCGACAGGAACATCAGCTTTCTTTGCGATTTTTTCAGCAAACTCAGCAAAATCGTCAGGAAGCATAGAAGAAGCTGAGTCGCAGACAGAAACAGTAGTTGCGCCTGCTTCAACAGCAGCTTTTACTGCATCTTTGAGAAAATCTTTTTCCGCTCTTGTTGCATCAATTGCACAGAACTCAACATTCTCGCAACCTTCTTTAGCTGTTTCGATACACTTTTTGATGTATTCGATCATCTTGCCTGCCTTTTTGTGGAGATTGTACTCCATCAGAGCGGGAGAAACAGGAAGCTCGATACGGATACAAGGATGAGCTGTGTTAGAAAGCGCAGTCTTTGCGTTTTCGATGCTCTCGATAGTAGAGCCTGCTGCGACAGAAATCACGCTCTTTTTGACAAAAGAAGCTACTGTTCTGACAAATAGGATATCTGTTCTTTCATTTATAATTTCAGGTAGCTCGATAGTATCAACACAAAGTCGCTCAAGCTGACGAGCGATTTCGAGCTTCTCTTTGAAGCTGAAGTGGCTGTTTTCTTTGCATAATGTTGTGTCTGCAATTCTGATTTGTTTCATGATAATCTACCTTTCTATGTAAGAATAAGCAAAATAAAAGTCCCCAAGGCATAGCCTCAGGGACGAAAGTATCGCGGTACCACCCTGTTTACCGAAAAATCGGTCAACTCAGTAAGGCTCAAACAAGCCCTTTGCTATGATAACGGTGCATGCCGTAACCGCTTAATAACTTCAGCGGTTCTGCTCCAAAATGAGACTTCTTTGACCGTTTTTACCGACTCGCACCAGCCGTCGGCTCTCTGAAAAAAACTATGGACAAAAAATAATTTCTTCATCGCATTTAAAAAGATTGTTACTAATATAACACAACCATTTTGAGATGTCAACAAATAACACCTAATTTTTTCACTTTGACTATTATTATCCTTATATTATGCAACTGTATTTGTAAAAAACACTGAAACACATATAGTAAAAGCCCCGAGCGTATGCTAAGGGCTTTTTGTGTAGACTCAACGAGTATTTACTTTTCTTATTCTGTAGTGACTGTGTCCTCTAATTTAGCAAGCTTCATCTGGATAGCGGTGGCATCTAAAACAGAAATATCACCATCTGAATCAGCATCTTCAAAGTAAAACTCCACGCCTCTTTCGTCAGTTAACTTAACTGCTGTATCGAGATTTGCGACAACCCGCTGAATCTGTGTTGCATCCATTACAGACAACGCGTCATCGCCGTCACAATCACCCATCTCAACAGCTTCGTCCTGTTCTTTTAATATGTCAGTAAATCCGTCCATTCTCTCTGCAATCAGTTGGAAATCGGACACCAAATCGTAGAAACAGTGTCCGCCACCGTAGCCATCCCAAGGTGTAAAGAAAACACCATATCCCATTGTAAACGGAGCTGTGCTCTCTTTGCACACAAGCACAAAGTCGTCATATTTGAGATAGCGTGTATCAGAAACTTCCTTATCTGATACGTAGCCCTTTGCTAAAACCCAATCCGGACTGCTACCTAAGTAATTTCCTCCATAGTAGTGGTATACCTCCTCATAGCTATACTCACTACCTACACCGGCATAAGCCTTAACAAAATCTTCTTCATAGCTCCAACCGATTTTTTCAATGCTTACCTTTTCAAATGTAGACATAACCTCAAGGTCATCATAGTCGATTATGCCCTCATCATATGCCACCTTGGTTTCATACAGTTTACCATTATACAGAATCATCGGAATCGGAGGCTGACCTATTGTCATTTTATATTCGCCCATCACGATTTCACACATAACAGCAGGAGAACCTGCAAGCTTCCTATCATAACGCACGAGATATTTATCCTTTGAAATCTCATAGCTATACCATAGGCTGAAATCGTCTTTAGTTAAAGTTTCATCGTTTTCAAGTTCCCTTATTGCATCCATAAGCTCATCGCTGATATCTGAGCCTTCAGCTGACACACTAACCGCTGCACACAAAACAAGCAAGATAAAAACCAAAATAAGGCTGATAACTCTCTTCACTTTAGATACCTCCTTAAAAGTATAGTGCAAACAAATTTATCATCTGCAATTTAATTGTACTATGACAAAAACACGCAGTCAATTAACATTTTTACTATATATAGACAAGCTACATTGTATAATTTTAACAGCGCAAATCTTCTGTATTTTATATAGGCACACCAACATCTGAACAACAAATAAAAAGGCTCCCTTATCGGGAGCCTTTGTAGCATATATTATGCGAAGATTAAAGTTTAACTATCCAGTCGTAGTCGTCTGCGATTTTGCCCCACTGGATACCTGTTAAGGTATCATAAAGATGCTGGGTTGTCTGACCGATTTCGCCGTTATTAACAGCGTACTTTTTACCCTTGTAGCAAAGCTCGCCGATTGGAGAGATAACAGCTGCTGTACCACAACCCCAGGCTTCCTCGAGCTTGCCTTTTTCCATAGCCTCTTCGAGCTCGTCGATAGAGATTAAACGCTCGGAAACTTTATAGCCTTCTTTGCGTAAAACTTCAAGACAGCTCATACGGGTGATACCAGGGAGTATTGAACCTGAGAGCATCGGAGTAACGATTTCGCCGTCGATTTTGAACATAACATTCATAGCGCCGACTTCTTCGATGTACTTTCTCTCTACACCGTCGAGCCACAGTACCTGTGAGTAACCCTGCTGAGCAGCGCGCTCACCTGCACGGTTAGATGCAGCGTAGTTACCACCGCATTTAGCGTAACCTGTACCGCCTCTTACTGCACGAACATCTTCGTCTTCAATCATAATCTTAACAGGGTTGATGCCCTCTGCGTAGTAAGAACCGACAGGAGAAGCGATAATGATAAATGTTGCGTTTGATACAGCGTGAACACCTAAAGACTCGTCGTTACCAAAGAGGAAAGGACGCAGATACAGTGATGTACCTTCAGAGTGAGGAGTCCAGTCCTGCTCAACCTCAACGAAGGTTAAAAGTGCCTCGAGAGCTTCATCCTCAGGAATCTCAGGTAAGCAAAGACGCTCAGCACTGCGGTTCATTCTGCGGATATTTTCAATCGGTCTGAAAAGCTGAACTTTTGAGTCAGCTCTGCGATATGCCTTAAGTCCCTCGAAAATCTCTGAGCCGTAGTGGAGAACAGTAGAAGCAGGATGGATAGAAAGGTTCTCAAACGGAACGATTCTTGCATTAGTCCAGCCTGTTTCTTTGTTGTAGTCCATCATGAACATATGGTCTGTGAAAATCTTACCAAAGCCTAAAGAACTCTCGTCAGGCTTCTGCTTTGGAGTAGTTGTTTTTGTGATAGTGATATTCAATTAAAACACCTTCTTAATGAATGTATAAACAATTAGGTTAGATGATTTGTATTTACGGTCTTCGACCTACACCTCATCCATCAGCCTTCGCTGACACCTTCTCCTCAAGGAGAAGGCAATTAGTAGTTTGCTCCGAGCTCTAAAGCTTTGACATTGAGCTCTTTCATATCTGCACGCTTTGCAGAAATAACTTTAGCTAAACCGTTTTCGATACCCTGTGCTGTGTAATCACCAAGCTCTTTGAGCATCTTGCCCATAACTATCATATTAGCTAAAGTCGGGATACCGTTGTCAGACGCGAGCTGTGTAGCAGGAATGTAGAAAACCTTTACATCGTCACGCGCTACTTTGCGCTCGATAAGAGTAGAGTCAGCGAAGATATATCCGCCCGGCTTAACAGCATTTTCAAACTTATCAAGAGAAGGAAGGTTGAGCGCAACTAAAACATCAGGGTTAGATACGATTGGTGAACCCACAGGCTCATCAGACACGATAACAGAGCAAGAAGCTGTACCGCCACGCATCTCAGGACCGTAAGACGGAAGCCAAGATACCTGCTTATCTTCTGTTAAGCCTTTATATGCAACGAATTTTCCTGCAAAGAGGATACCCTGACCACCAAAACCTGAAAATAAAAACTGTGTAGTAGCCATTATGCTTCCTCCTTATCTGCTGATCTGTCTTTATAAACGCCGAGTGGATAATATGGGAGCATATTATCATCAATCCACTTTAACGCATCAATAGGTGTCATACCCCAGTTTGTAGGACAGGAAGACACTACCTCAACAAGTGAGAAGCCTTTTCCGTCAATCTGGTTCTGGAAAGCCTTTTTGATAGCTTTTTTAGCGTTTTTGATGTTCTTAACTGAGTTTACGGTTACACGCTCCAGGTACTCAGGACCTTCAAGCTGACTTAGCATCTCACAAACACGGATAGGATAACCGCAGTGGTTAACATCTCTGCCGTAAGGAGAAGTCTGTGTTACCTGACCAGGAAGTGATGTAGGAGCCATCTGACCGCCTGTCATACCGTAAATTGCGTTGTTAATGAAAATAACTGTGATGTTTTCATTTCGAGCAGCACTATGTACTGTTTCAGCCATACCGATAGAAGCTAAATCGCCGTCGCCCTGATAAGTAAATACGATGTTGTTTTCAGGGTCTGAACGCTTAACACCTGTTGCAACAGCAGGAGCACGACCGTGAGCTGCTTCAATCATATCGCAGTTAAAATAGTTATATGCCATAACTGAACAACCAACCGGCGCAATACCGATTGTTCTGCCCTCGATACCAAGCTCGTCAATAACCTCGGCAACAAGGCGGTGTACAATACCGTGTAAGCAACCTGGGCAGTAGTGCATAGGCACATCTGTCAATGCGTGTGGTTTATCAAATACAACTGCCATTAGTTTGCACCTCCGTTTGCTTTAACAATAGCTTCTAATACCTGCTCAGGGGATGGGATCATACCACCAACGCGGTTGCAAAGTGTAACAGGAACCTTGCATCCTGTAGCAAGCTTAACATCTTCAATCATCTGACCCATTGAAAGCTCCACGCAAATTACTGCCTTTGCTTTCTGAGCTGCTTTCTCAAATGGAGCCTTAGGGAACGGCCACAGAGTGATAGGGCGGATAAGACCAACCTTGATACCCTGTTTCCTGGCTTCGTTTACAGCGTTCTTAGAAACACGGGAAGCGATACCGAATGCCGCTACGATGATATCAGCATCTTCTGTCATATATTCTTCGTACATAACTTCGTTTTCTTCAACAGCCTTGTAGCGCTCGAATCTCTCAAAGTTAAGACGCTCGAGTTCTTCAGCAACTAAAGAGAGTGAGTTTACGATATTGTGCTCACGCTCAAGCTTTGTACCTGTAGTAGCCCAAGGAGTAGCTGGACGCTCTTTGATATCAAAATCGAGTTCAACAGGCTCCATCATCTGGCCCATAGTACCGTCAGCTAAAATCATAGAAGTCATTCTGTACTTATCAGCAAGCTCAAATCCCTTTACTGTAAGCTCTGCCATTTCCTGAACTGATGCAGGAGCTAAAACGATCATTCTGAAATCGCCGTGAGCTCCGCCCTTTGTAGCCTGGAAATAGTCAGACTGGCTAGGCTGGATACCGCCAAGACCAGGACCACCACGCTGTACATTTACAACAAGTGCAGGTAAATCAGAACCTGCCATGTAGGATAAACCCTCACCCTTGAGTGAAATACCCGGTGAAGACGATGATGTCATAACACGCTTACCAGTGGATGCAACACCGTATACCATATTGATAGCGGCGATTTCACTTTCAGCCTGTAAGAAACATCCGCCGATTTTCGGCATTTTCTTTGCCATATAAGCGGCAACCTCTGTCTGTGGAGTAATAGGATAACCGAAGTAATGTCTGCAACCTGCTAAAATTGCGGCTTCAGCGATAGCTTCGTTACCTTTCATCAAAACTTTATCTGCCATTTTTCTCACCTCTCTACCTTAATTACGCAATCAGGGCACATTGTTGCACAAAAGGCACAACCGATACAACTACTCTCGTCTGTAATAACAGCCGGATGGTGACCCTTTTTGTTAATTTCGTCTTTTGCAAGGATGAGCAGGTTCTTTGGACAAGCCTGTACGCAGAGTCCGCAACCCTTGCAGTTGTCAGTTTTGAATGTTAGTTTTGCCATAAAACCTCTTCCTTTCCTTATAAGCTAAACCTTAAACAGGTCTAGCCTGAAGACTCAGTGGCAAGAGATCGTCTATCTTGTCGCGTAAGTCATTATATATGTTTTCTTCAACTGATGTATACACTATGGGGAGTCCTGAAAGCTCTGAAACTTCTTTAGCATACTCCACAGAGCTTAGTACATCATCTGCTGTTGTGATTTCCCCTAAGTTTGAGTTGTTGATAATACCCGTGAACTTTATATGCCCTGCACACTCAATTTCGCGCATAACTTCAATAGTAGACTGAGCATCACGGGTGAGTGGTCTGTAGCAGTTAATAACCATCAACATTTCATAGTCATTTTCTTTAACAATCTCAGGAGCTAAACGGCCGAGTGCCAGAGCGCCTCTATCGTCTCCACCAACATCAATGATAACTGATAATTCCTTATCATCGGTGATAGCGTACATATCCTGTGGCAATGCCGGGATATCAACATTGGAATTAGCAAACTCGGAGCAGATAAGGCGGATGCCGTTATCTTCAAATTCTGTGCTACTGTCCTTAGAGCGGAAATATGGATTGACAATATCAAGGTCAGCTATGGCTACCCTGTCGCGCTGCTTCTTAAGCTCTAGAGCCATATTGACAGCAACATTTGTTTTACCGCTTCCATAATGTCCGCAAAGCAGTGTAATTCTCTTAAAATCTTTCATAATAATTACAGTTTATTTCTCTGGATTTTGCCGCTGACTGTCTTTGGAAGCTCATCTCTGAACACAACAAGTCGCGGATATTTGTACGGAGCTGTACGGCTCTTTACATATGACTGAATTTCCTTTTTGAGGTCTTCGCTTGCTTCTGTGCCCTTAGTCAGAACGATAGATGCTTTTACAATCTGACCTCTTACTTCGTCAGGAGCGGCGGAAACACCACACTCTAAGACATACGGAAGCTCCATAATAACAGACTCAATTTCAAACGGTCCGATACGATAACCTGAAGATTTGATAACATCATCAACTCTGCCTTCGTAGAAGAAGAAACCGTCTTCATCACGCCATGCAACGTCGCCTGTGTGATAAATGCCGTCGTACATAACTTCCTTTGTTTTCTCTTCGTCGCCGTAGTAGCCGACAAACAGACCGCAAGGGTGACCGTTTTTGAGATTAACAACAATCTCGCCAGGTTCACCATCAGGCACTTCGTTGCCGTCAGCGTCCACAAGCATAACATCGTAGATAGGGGCAGGCTTACCCATAGAGCCGATTTTGTGCGGAGCACCTGTCATATTACCAACAATCATTGTGCTCTCAGTCTGACCAAAGCCCTCGATAATCTGTAAGCCCGTAGCCTTTTCAAACTGACGATAAACCTCAGGGTTAAGAGCTTCACCTGCTGTAGTCATATGCTGAACAGATGAAAAATCGTACTTTGAAATATCCTGCTTAACCATCATTCGAAGCATAGTCGGTGGTGCACAGAAGGTTGTAATCTTGTATTTTGCAAACATAGGCAGGATATCGGCAGCGTCAAAGCGGTCGAAGTCATACACAAAGGTAGCAGCTTCGCACAACCACTGACCATAGAGCTTACCCCACATGGCCTTTGCCCAACCTGTGTCTGAAATTGTGTAGTGAAGTCCGTCAGGGTCAACATTGTGCCAGTATTTCGCGGTGTGGAAATGACCGAGCGGATACTTGTAATTATGAGTAGCAATCTTAGGATAGCCTGATGTGCCTGATGTGAAGTACATCAGCATTAAGTCATCACCGCAAGGTGAATCCTCGGTTCTGTTATAGTGTGTTGAATACAGTGTATATTCTTCGTCAAATGTACGCCAGCCCTCACGCTCACCGTTAACAACAAGCTTGTTGATAAGACCGTCGTAGTCCTTACTAGCCAAATCAACCTGATGAGCAACATCGCCATCAGCAGTACAGATAACTGTGTTGATACCTGCGCTCTTGAGTCGGTACTCAAGGTCGTGAGCCTGAAGCTGATTAGGAGCTGGGATAGCAATAGCGCCGAGTTTGTTAAGACCAATCATAGCAAACCAGAACTGATAGTGGCGCTTTAAGATAAGCATAACGCGGTCGCCTTTTTTGATACCTAAGCTCTTGAAGTAGTTAGCACACTGAGCAGACGCTTTCTTGATATCCTTGAAAGTAAATCTGCGTTCTGTGTGGTCTTTAGAAATATGTAACATCGCGAGCTTATCAGGTTTTTTATCTGCAAGCGCATCTACTAAATCGAAAGCAAAGTTGAACTTCTCGGTATTTTTGAACTTGATAGAAGTAGGAGTGCCCTTTTCGTTCTCCTGTATATCTACATACTGTTTATAAATACGGTCAGCTTCGTGTTTTCTTTCCTTCTTTTTAATCTCAACAAGCTTGCCGCTTGAAAGCTCAGGGATAGGCTCGCCTGTAGGGTTAAGCACGATAGCGTAGAAAACACAGTCCTTACCGTTTACGGCAATCATACCGTGTGGCTTATCAGAGTCAAAGTAGATAGTGTCCCCCGGGCCCAAAATTTCCTTGTGCTCACCAACCTGAACCATCAGGTTACCCTCAATTACGATGTCGAGCTCCTGTCCTTCGTGAGTTGTGAGCTCGATATCCTGATTCTGTGCATTCTCATCGTAAATGGAGCGCACATAAAGTGGTTCTGCGATACGATTCTGGAACGCATAAGCGAGGTTATAGTATGTCATACCGTGAGCCTGAGCTACCTTCTGACCCAAGCCTGCTCTTGTTACAGAGTAGCTCTTGAGGTTTGGTGAATAACCCTCGATAATATCTGTTACGTTAACAGAAAGAGCCATAGCACAGCGATAGATAAACGCAAAGTTTAAGTCACTTTTGCCCTGTTCACAGCTTAAGTATTCCTCGACTGTTACATCGGTTTTCTTAGCCATCTGCTCGACTGTCAAGTTCTGGATTTCTCTTAACTCCCTGATACGGGACGCCATCTCTTGAATTTTGTAATCAAGACCTGTCATTTGTTGCATGATACATTCTCCTTTTAGTCAGGACGAAAAAAGCACCCGTCCCAAAGTTATCTTTGAGACGAGCGCATAAAAATCACCCGCGGTACCACTCAAATTGCGATACAATCGCCACTCTCGAGGTCTAACAACCTCTATGCCTTCACGCAGCAATCACGGAGAGGTTCTACTTACTTTCGCTTTCTTCCTCTCGGCTCAGAAGCTACAAACACAAAAGCTGTATCCAACGACTCGCACCTTCCGTCGTCTCTCTGAAGGTCATACCCTTGCGTACTCTTCGTCATAGCCTTTCAAAAATACAGTGACATAATACCATAACTTCGAGAATATGTCAATATTTTTCTATATTTATAGTATATACCCTAAATTATTACAATTTATTTCTCTGGATTTTACCGCTGATTGTCTTTGGAAGCTCATCTCTGAACACAACAATACGAGGGTATTTGTACGGAGCTGTACGGCTCTTTACATATGCCTGAATCTCTTTTTTGAGTTCTTCAGTTGCGACAGTTCCTTTAGTAAGCACGATAGAAGCTTTTACTACCTGACCTCTTACCTCGTCAGGTTCAGCAGAAACACCGCACTCAAGTACATATGGAAGCTCCATGATAACTGACTCGATTTCAAACGGTCCGATACGATAGCCCGAAGACTTGATAACATCATCAACTCGACCAACATACCATAAGAATCCGTCTTCATCACGCCACGCGGTGTCGCCTGTGTGATAATATCCGTCGTGATAAACTTCCTTTGTCTTTTCTTCATCTCTGTAGTACCCCAAAAACAGACCACACGGAACCTTGTCAGATGTTTTGATAACGATCTCACCCGGCTCACCGTCAGGCACTTCGTTGCCGTCAGGGTCTACAAGATAAACATCATAAAGTGGTACAGGCTTACCCATAGAACCGAGCTTACTACTCTCACCGATGAGATTAGCGATAGAAAGTGTGGTTTCTGTCTGACCAAAGCCTTCCTTGAGCTTGAGTCCTGTAGACTTTTTGAACTGTTTATATACCTCAGGGTTGAGCGCTTCACCCGCTGTAGTAGCGCGCTTAACTGAACTGAAATCGTATTTAGACAAATCCTGCTTGATCATCATTCGAAGCATCGTCGGCGGAGCACAGAAGGTAGTGATACCATACTGTTTGAACATCGGCAGAATGTCAGATGCATCAAAGCGGTCAAAGTCGTAAGTAAACACAGCACCCTCAGAAAGCCACTGTCCATAGAGCTTACCCCACAGAGCCTTACCCCAACCTGTGTCGGAGATTGTGAAATGCACACCGTCAGTCATAACACCGTGCCAGTACTTAGCTGTGATGAAATGACCAAGTGCATATTTATATGAATGAAGAGCAATCTTAGGATAACCCGTTGTGCCTGATGTAAAGAACATCAGCATAGGGTCATCGCCACAAGGTGAGTCTTCATTTCTGTAGTAATGAGCAGAGAAGAGGTCGAATTCCTCGTCGAAGTTTTTCCAGCCCTCTCGCTCGCCACCGACTAAAACTTTAGTCTTGAGTGTAGGAGATTTTTCCTGAGCGATATCAACCTGATGAGCAACATCGCCGTCAGCTGTACAAATGATAGCGCTGACACCTGCTGCATTGAAACGGTAATCAAAGTCGTGAGCCTGAAGCTGGTTAGTCGCAGGAATAGCAATAGCGCCCAGCTTGTGAAGACCTAAAATAGCAAACCAGAACTGATAGTGACGCTTTAAAACAAGCATAACTCTGTCGCCCTTTTTGATTCCCAAGGACTTGAAGTAATTCGCAGCCTGGGCTGACTTTCTCTTCATATCGTTGAAAGTAAATCTACGCTCAACCTTGTCGCGTGATACATGGATCATCGCAAGCTTATCAGGGTCTTTCTTAGCAATAGCATCAACTGTATCAAAAGCAAAGTTATATCTATCCTCGTTTTCAAAGTCAATCTTCTTAAGACAGCCGTTCTCATCGACAGTAGTCTTGATAAACTCTTCGCATAAGAGCTTGCTTTCAGCAACCTCGTTGTGTGACATAAGAGTATCACGGATAATATCCTCAGACTCGTTTTCACCCGGCAGTACAACTGCCACAAACTGACATTCACTGCCGTCAACAGCAATCATACCGTGAGGTGTGGACGAGTTGTAGTAGATAGAGTCACCCTCACTAAGGTATTCAACATTGTCGCCGACCTGAATTTTCAGCTTACCTTTTATTACATAGTCAAACTCCTGACCGGAGTGCTTAGTGAGATGTATCGGCTTATCCTGCAATTCCTTTGAGTACTGGTATGTAACAAAGTACGGCTCAGAAATCTTCTTTCGAAACCACGGAGCAAGGTTCTGGATAGAAATACCATCTTCCTTCGCAGTCTGCTGTCCCTGGCCCTTTCTTGTTACCGTGTAGGAAGAAAGCAGAGCGCTTTTACCTTCAAGCAAATCTGAAATGCCGATATTAAATGCTAAAGAGCATTTGTGGATAAATGTAAACGGGAAATCCTGTTTGCCGCTTTCAAAATCGAGATACTGCTCTACTGTTACCTCGGTTTTTTTTGCCATATCTTCAACTGAATAGCCGAAGATTTCGCGCATTTCTTTAATTCTTACCGCTACCTCTAATAGCTTTTGAGTTTCTACTTGAGCCATAATAACTCCTCCTAAGAAAATGATTCAAAAATCAAAAAAGCCCGCCTCAAAGAAAACCTTTGAGACGGGTGTAAAATACACTCGCGGTACCACTCAAATTGCAGTTATACTGCCACTCTCGGAGTCCAACAACCCCTATGCCTTTACGCAGCAATCACGGAAGGCGCCTACTGACTTTCGCTTTCGGACCTTCAGCTCAGAAGTGATGGGCTTTATAAATACTCGTTGTCGGTTCACACCAACCACCGACTCTCTGAAAACAAATAAATACAGCCGTCTTCGTCACAGCTTTTCTGATTTTTTAAAAGTGTAGCACTAAAAATAAGGTTTGTCAATAAATTATTTAAAAATTTTTCAGCCATAAATAAAAAAGACTACACAAAACACAATATTTATGTTAAAATATGCGTATATTCACGCTAAGGAGTAGACTATGCTTAAGAAAATACAAAAGCTTGACAATCTGATTGTCGAAAAGATAGCGCGTATTCATACCCCTTTTTTAAATAGAATTATGGTACTCTTCACAAAGCTGGGAAACGGCGCGTTTATCTGGTGGATAACGCTGTGCTTTCCGTTTTTGCTCAGAAAACCAAACCGAGAAACCGGAGTTTACTTAACTCTTGCGCTGGGCGTAACCTTTGTGACAGGAGAAATTATCATCAAGCACATCATCGGTAGAATGCGTCCAAGCTCAAAGCTTGAGGACGATGAACTAATCATCAAGCGCCCGAAGGACTACTCTTTTCCGTCCGGTCACACCGCCTCATCTTTCACAGCTTTCACCGTTACTCTGCTGAGATGCCCGATATTCATCTGGCTTCCTGTGCTGTGTGTTGCGCTCATCATCGGTTTTTCGAGAATGTATTTGAGAGTACACTACTTAAGCGATGTTGTGTGCGGTATGGCTCTCGGCATTTTAAGCGGTACTTTGTGCACTATTATCTTTCAGAATCAGCTTTCGCATTTTTTTATTTAAATTGAATCCAAAACGGCAAAATGAGGGCTTTTTTATAAAAAGCCTTCTTTTTTGTTTTTTTTCAAAAAAGCTGTTGACTTGTAAAATATTACATTTTGTAAAATAATTTTGCTTATTTTCATATAAAGAACTTATCTGTCGGTTTTGCTCAAAGTTATTGAAAAGTCAATAAAAGCCAACAATATAGATATTTCCAAGCTGTTTTTAAATAGTTTTCCTTGTTTTCCACATAGTTTTCCACAATATATTTGAGTTTTACGAATAATACAAACTGTATATTTCTCAAAACAAATATTTTTCAATATTGAAATGTTGATTTTAAGGAAAAATAAAACCGTTTTCGCATAAAAATCGCCCTCCCTGACCATCATATTTTCAAAAGGACGGTGCTTGTATGATAAAAGGAATCAGCCATCAGATAATAGAAATTTCAGATACTCAGAACCGCTACTACGAGCGGGCGTTACTTGTACTCAGACCCGAATACGCTTCTGCTTCCAGAGAGATACTCGAAAAAGAAGCACGCAGAATGCTCAGTAAAATGGACACTGTATCGAGTATAAAACCAAAAAGGATGTTTCTCTCTCGACTGCTGAGCTACTGCTTTGTATGCGCTTTGGGTGCACTCACTACAGTTATCATATTCGCACTATGTATGTAAGTATGAAAAGCTTTTCCCCGTCATATATTTTAGTAAATATATGACGGGGGTCTTTTATGAATATCAAAAAATTCAAAATATTTGAAATCGTGGGGGTTCCTGCGATTTATCTGATAGCTACATTTTTGCATTTTGTTTACGATTTGACGGGTGGTTCAACGCTATCTATTCTTTTTGGGTCAGTCAACGAAAGTGTGTGGGAGCACATAAAGATTTTTGCGGTTGGTTTTATGGTATGGACAATAGTAGAGTTTCTTTTTGCAAAGCCACCGTTTAAAAAATTCGTTACAGTAAAAGTTTTTATGCTTTACTTTTTATCACTTTTAATTCCTGTTTTTTTCTATACCTACAACCTCTTTACAGTAGAGCCGGTGCTGTGGCTTGACCTTCTTTCCTCTTTTGTATTTGTAACACTCACCCAGTACATATCATACCTGCTTATAACAAATGACAACAAAATAAGCGATTACTTTCCGCTTGCTTTAATGCTTTTGATGCTGTACTACCTGATGTTTTTCAGCTTCACTGTTTTTCCGCCAAAAATTGAGTTGTTCAGAGATTACGAAACAGGAATGTTCGGAATAATCGAAGACCACATCGATGTCGGTGCGTGTTTTATGACTAAAAGCTGAGAAAATAACTAGTATTTTTCTTATTTATAACTATACTTGTAAACTAGATGTGGTATAATCTAATGGTATAAGTCTACTATATAGAGGGTATTTAGATTATGGATAATCAAAACAGAGAGAAAAAAGACGATATTATCGCAGGCAGAAATCCCGTATCAGAAGCACTTTCCTCAGGCAGACCGATTGAAAGTATCTTAGTTTCTAAAAATAACCACTCGGGCTCAATAGTCGCTATCATTTCAAAGGCTAAGAAAAAGGGCATCACAATAAAAGAAGTTGACCAAAAAAAGCTCGACTTTATGACAGGCGGAGCGACACATCAGGGGATAGTCGCAGTTACGGCGATTAAAGAATACTCAACTGTTGAGGACATTCTAGCTCTGGCTAAAGAGAGAGATGAAGCTCCGTTTATAGTTATCTTAGACGAAATCGAAGACCCTCACAACTTAGGTGCAATCATCCGTACAGCTGAGTGTTCAGGTGCTCACGGTGTCATCATCAAAAAGCGTCACAGCGCAGGTCTTTCCTACACTGTAGGAAAGGCATCAGCAGGAGCAGTTGAGTATGTTCCTGTCGCCAGGGTTAACAACATCTCTTCGATTATTGACGAGCTAAAAGAGCTCGGAATATGGGTTTACGGCGCAGATATGAACGGTACCGATTACACAAAATGCGATTTTTCAGGCGGTGCTGCTCTTGTTATCGGAAACGAAGGTAAGGGTATCAGCCGACTGGTAAGAGAAAAATGCGACACTATTGTATCATTACCACTTAAAGGTAAAATCAACTCGCTGAACGCTTCCGTTGCAGCGGGTATATTGATGTACAAGGTAGCGCAAGGCAGATAATAAAATTTGATTTTGACTAAATTATATAGAGAGGAGTTGATGAAATGAAAATATGGCGTAAGGAAAACACCCGTCCGATAAAGGAAGATAAAGCCCAAAAGGACGAGGAATTCACCGACATATCTGCAGCATCAACCCCAAAAGAAGAACCTAAAAAAGACAAGATGGAGGAAATCTACTCCACTAAGGACAAGCAGATAAAATACAAAAGGCTCACCCCGCTCGAGGCTGAACAAGCTGCAAAGCTCAGAGAAAAACTTGCCTTGGGCGAAGCGGAGCTCGCTCCTCAGGATACAGCAGAAGACGAAAAAATAGTTGAACTCACCTCTGAGTTTGAGGAAGGCACGGTAATCGCTGAGGATATCATCGAAGATGTTGACAATCTTCACTCAAAACATCCTGTAGAGATTCAGGATATTGATGAAATAGATATTCCTATAGACCCTACATCTGCTGTCAAAAAGTATGAACGACAGGCAAATTCAACAAGCCGTCACGACGAACGGCTAAAACAGAAGCCAAAGAATGCATACGAGCAGATTTTCGGCAAACCGAAGTTTTATGTAGGTAGCGAAAGAGTAGTTGCGAAAATACCCACCTACCAGCACGAAAGCAAGGTAAACCGTATCCACTTAAAGGCAGGCAGATTCACGGATATCGTATCGAGTGAATACGATGAATACCTGAAATCAAAGGCTGTTGTGTCTTCAAGAAAAGAAGAAGAAAAGCATGAAGAACAAAGGCCATCGCTTCTCTTCACTCTCAGCCAGCTCGCAAATCAGAAAAATGCAGAAAAGAAAGCTGCCGAACAGGTTCAGGTTCAGGCAGCCCCCGTGCAGGTAAAGCCAAAGAAAAAGAAAGGCCCACTACACAAAGCTTACCGCAAAGTAAAGAAATTCCTCAAAATCGCCTATAAAATGGTGGTTCCAAACAGCAATAAAAAGCCTTTGAAAGCTGATACAGAGCAAAAACCTAAAACCGTCGACTATCAAAGCCGTCAGGACCTGAAGTTTGTTGAAAAGGAAATCTCTAAAAATTTCAGGAAGCTTTTCCTAAGAGCATCGCTCG
Source organism: Ruminococcus sp. (assembly GCA_017410265.1). Classification (GTDB taxonomy): domain Bacteria; phylum Bacillota; class Clostridia; order Oscillospirales; family Acutalibacteraceae; genus Ruminococcoides. Next base: position 131,905 of record JAFQRC010000002.1, read on the forward strand.
GACTCGTGATTTTTGTTTTAGCGCTGACGCTGACTATCATGGAAAAATCAGCTGGACTTATGATGTTCTCTGGAATTGCTCTTACGCCGCTTATATACTGTTCCGTTAATCTTTTGATTCTCGTTTTGATCGGAGTCTTATCAAAGAGCTTTATCGTAAGCGGTCTTAAACCACTAAAGCACTTTAAAGGCAACAGCGATACCGCTTTATCTGTAGCTTATGTTGCGTGTATGCTCCAGCAGATAGTTTCGATTTTTATGCCAGGCGCTTTCGTCGCTTCGGATTTCCATCTTTATACAGCAATACTTTCTTTATGCATAAGCATCCACACTGTCGGCAGACTCACTATGGTCTACAGAGTCAAAGAAAATTTCAGATTTATCGCAGCTAAATCTCCTGCATATGCGGCGAGAATATACAACGACGAGGATACTGCAAGAAAAATGCTCTCGGGCACTACGGCTTCCCATTCGGTAATAGCATATCAGCACAAAACAGAATTCCTGAGCGATTTTCTGAAAATTTCCTACGCTCCTGATCCAAGCGAAGAGCTCTCGGGAAAACTTTCTCCAATCACGCTGGTCAGCTCTGTTTTCGTAGCTATCGTATACGGATTTTTATTCAAGTCATTCCTCGGCGCACTCTGCGCACTTGCTGTTATGTGCTGTATCAGCATCCCGATTTCAGCACTGCTTGCGGGCAATATCCCTCTACTGCTGTGCTCTAAAAACTCACTCAAGCATGGTGCGATGCTCAGCGGTTATCCGTCAATCAGACAGTTTGATGACTGTAACGCAATTATGGTAAATGCTAAAGAGCTTTACCCGAAAGGCTGTATCAAAATCAATAAAATCAAGTATTTCGCTGAATACCGAATCGAAGACGCTATGCTCAGCGCTGCTACGATTATGAAAACAGCTAACTCTCCTCTGCGATACGCTTTTTCTGATATGCTCAAAGAAAACGCTCACAACCTGCCAAAGGTCGAAAGCGTTATGTATGAGGACAAGCTTGGTTTAGTGGGCTGGGTAAACGGCGAAAGAGTGCTGATTGGCAACAGAAAGCTACTGGATCGCTTCCACATATATATCGAGGATGCTGCTGACGAACTCAATTACAAAAACCATAACAAAGAAGTAACTTACATCGCTTGTTCAGGTCAGCTAATCGCGCTGGTTGTTTCTACCTACTCTCCTGATAAGAAAGTAAAAGACGAACTCACAAGAGCTCAGAAAAACGGTTTATGCCTTATTGTCAGTACAACGGACAGCAACATCACCGCAGATAAGATTGCTCTGGACTACGAGATTTTCCCGCGCACTGTGAAAGTGCTCAACACAGGCTTTGCGACTACCTGTAACGAGGTATGCTCAAAAAAGGAAGAAAGTACCAGAGCGTATCTTGCAACAAGAGGAAGCATCTCCTCCCTTATTCACGCGATAACAAACGCGATTTCGTTCAGACAAAACCTCACAATCGGATTGATTGTACAAATTTTTGGACTGATACTAGGTGTACTGCTGACAGCAACTCTGGTACTGTACGCATCAGTTTCTATTCTCGGTGTTATTGAAATACTGCTATATATGATTTTCTGGGGTATAGCGGCTGTTGTTTCCCAATTACTAAATAAACCTTAATTTAAAGGAGACCCTACTATGCAAATTGCTCCGTCACTTTTATCCTGTGATTTTTCAAAATTCGGTGCAGAAATCGAGCGTATGGACAAAGCAGGTGCTGATATGATGCACCTTGATGTCATGGATGCTCACTTTGTACCTAACCTCACATTCGGCGCACCTATTATCAAAAAACTCAGAAGATACACAGACAAGCCTTTTGATGTGCACCTGATGATAAGCGAGCCGCTAAAATACATCGATGATTTTGCTGATGCAGGCGCCGACATCATTTCTTTCCATACTGAAGCTGACTCTGACATCGAAGAAACTCTCAGTAAAATCGAAAGCCGAAACATAAAACCTGCGCTTGCAATAAAACCAAACACCCCTCCCGAGGTTGTTTTCCCTTATCTTGACAGACTTTATATGGTACTCGTTATGACTGTTGAACCGGGATTCGGCGGACAGAGCTTTATGGGCAATATGATGTACAAAGTAAAGGCTATCAAAGAAGAAGCGAAAAAGCGTGGGCTGGAGCTCCTTATCCAGGTAGACGGCGGTATTGCAACAGATACGATAAAAGAGGCTTCAGATGCAGGTGTTGATATCTGCGTGGCAGGCACAGCAGTGTTTAAACCTGAAGACGCAAAAAAAGCAATCGATGAACTTAAAGCTCTGTGCAAATAAATTTAAGGCTTGGAGAAAATCCAAGCCTTTTTTCTATATAACTATATTCACAAGATGAGCAATAGACGGAATCGTTTCGTTTTGCTGAACAGATGTCGGGCTTAAGAGTGCTCCCGTTGCCATAACGAGAACATTTCTGAGCTTTTTTTCTTCGATATTTTTCAGAATATGACCACCGAGCACGCTACCGCAGCAACCACAACCTGAACCACCCGCGTGAACATCAGCGTCTTTGCAATCGAATATCATCACACCGCAGTCTTTATGGTTTCTGGTGATATCTACTCCCTCTTTTTGAAGTAATTCATGCAAAAGTGCAGACCCGATTTTTCCCAAGTCACCCGTATATATCATATCGTAGTCGAGCGGTTTTGTTGCGGTGTCCCTGAAAAACCGAAGCAAGGTATCAGCCGCAGCAGGTGCCATGGCAGCACCCATATTATTCTGGTCGTTAACTCCTAAATCCACTATCTTTCCGACAGTCGCTTTGCACACCTTAGGACACAGCTTCATATCTTCATCACTGACTACACAACAACCCGCACCAGTGACCGTCCACTGCGAGCTCTGAGGTCGCTGACCACCGTAGTCAAGCGGAAAACGGTACTGCCTTTCAGCTGAGCAGAAATGTGACGAGGTTACGCACGCACTTATATGAGACGCCCCACTTTCTACCATAACTGACGCCATTATAAGCCCCTGCACCATAGTCGAGCACGCTCCGTACTGACCAAGATACGGAATAGAAAAATCTTTCAAGCCGTAGCTTGAGCTGATACATTGATTGAGCAAATCTCCCGCAAAAAGAAAATCAACATCGCTTGCTGAGCACTTCGCCTTTTGCATAGCGATACTGAGTGCCTCTCTCTGCAAGGTGCTTTCCGCCTTCTCCCAAGTATCCTGACCGACATGCATATCGTAGATTATTTTATCAAAATCATCTTTTAGCGGGCCCTGTGCTTCCTTTTTTCCCGCTATACCCGAAAAGCCCACAATGCTTGGCTTTTTCGAAAAACAAATTGTTGATGAACCGAGTCTTTCTATCATAACAACACTCCTTTACTGTAGTGTTTACAACAATTATAGATAAATACAAAAAAGGCACTCTTTTCAGAGTGCCTGATTTCATATGCAAATATTTACTCAGCCAAATTTTCCTGCACTATTTCTCCACCTGTGCCTGGATCAGGAGCTGGCTCTGGATCAGGGGTTGGCTCAGGGTCTGGAGTCGGCTCTGGATCAGGGGTTGGCTCAGGATCAGGGGTTGGTTCAGGATCCGGAGTTGGAGTAGGCGCTGTGGTAGGTGCCTGAGTTGCATCAGATGAAGTTGGTTTCTCGGTTGGCTTAGGTGTATTAGAAGAACCGCCCGGTGCAGAAGTGTAATAGGTCGAGTTCGGAAGCTTCTCGGTCTTCACCTTCTTGCCATCTAAGTAATATGTTCTTGAGGTTTCTGCTCTGAAACCGTTTGAGAAATAAGAGGTAACAGAAGAGCTGATTTTGATTTCATCAAATTCAGGATTCTCAAGACCGTACATATTACAATACAGGGTTGTGCCCTTCATATAGCACTCCATAAAGAGCTGATAATCAAAGATATTCTTGACTTTGAGGTCAATGTTACCATAATCAACGGTAGCATCTCTGCCGGCATCAACATAAGAAGACTTATAGTAGTGGCACTCACGCTCAACTACTTCCATACCGCACATCATGGTTGCGTTGTAGATAGTTGTACTTGACTGACAGATACCACCGCCAACACCTGTTGTGCTTCTGCCTTCGACGATAACTCCGGCAGGTTTGTATCCTAAAGATGTCTTATTAGAGTCACCTGTGCAGCCGTTGAACGACCAGACTTCACCCGGGTTGATAATTGAGTTGTTGCAAGCACTCAGTGACAGCTTCATATTTGCATTGCCATTTGAGTTGTTTGTTGATACAGTTGTAAAGCTGCTGAGTTTCTTGATATTAGAAAGTAGATATTCCTTTGTGATTTTCGGCTCTGTTGTACTTGTCTGAGCATCGATTGTACCACTGACATTACCTGAGCTAAGGAAAGACTCCAGCTGATATCCAAAACCATCCTTATCAACGCTGATGCCTGTTTTCTCGTCCTGAACAACAAAGCGTTCGTTGCCGCTTTTTGAGCTGTCAAAAGTTGTAACCTTAGCGTCTTCTGCTTCAACTGAAAGTGCAGTGGAAACTTTTTCGACAACTGTTTTCATATCAGCATCGTTGATTTCAATAGCGATTTTGTAATTCTGTTGACCTGTGTGCACCAGATTATCCTTGCTGTAATCTTTAGCTTCCTTTAACACTTCATCAGTATTAAAGGTGTATGTGAAATCATCTTTTGTGAGCACAGTTGAGTTTTCACCAGCGTTTACGGTGATAGCAATGCTCTGAGCGAGTTTATTCTCTTCAGCCACAAGAAGCTTCTCTGCCTCTTTTTCGGAAAGACCTCCAAGCGCAATACCATTAACATAAACATTATTAGCATATTGAAAGTCACCTAAAAATGTGAATGCGCAAAAGCCTGCCGCTAAAAGCAGAACTAGAACACCGGCAACTACAGAAATCACAACTGCTGTTTTCTTCCCGTTTTTCTTCTGCTTTTTAGCCTTTTTAGGCATATCAGCGTCTATGATAACGAAATCGTCATTCAGATCATTTACAGGAGCTCTCTGAGCCTTTACAGGCTGAGTGCTTGCTTTGCTTTGCTGCGGGGAGTTCACTTTAGCCTGTGCTTTGCCGATTGCCTGAGTTCTGTTTCTTCTGGCTTCTTCCAGAATAGCATTGATTTCCATGGTATTTGAAAGATTCTGTTTGTTATTATTTTCCATCTATATATACGCCTCCCGCGGTTTATTTTTCAACAGCTATATCATACATTACGCAAATTCCCTTAAAAATCTTTAATAGAAATATATAAAAATAAAATCGCCGAATTTTCCACCTCTTTTTACCCGCTTGTATAGAGAATATTCACATACTGCATATTGAACTGTAAGAAGAATTGTATTATAATCGTATTAATGCTATTGTAAATATTGTAAAAGGAACCTGACTATGAATATACTTATTTTATCTGCTTCCACAGGTGGTGGCCACAACAGAGCATCAAATGCTCTGAAATCCTACATCTCATCGGTTGACAGAGATTCAAATGTTGAAATCATCGATACTCTTAAGTATTGCTCCTCTATTTTAGACAAAACCGTCACAACAGGCTATAAGGTGCTCGCTAAGAAAGCTCCCGAGCTTTACGGCACCTTCTATAAAACTGCTGACAAGGAGTCGCCTATCTCCGAGCTTGTAAACTCAGCTATGACTCAGTTTGCAAAAAAGTTGCTTCCTTTACTTGAAGAGAAAAATACTGATATTGTAGTGACCTGTCACCCGTTTGCTTCAAGTATGATGTCAATTCTGAAGGCAACCTACGATGTCAATGTGCCTGTTGTTTCTATAATAACCGACTATATGCCACACAGGGCATACATCGGTGACCACATTGATGCCTATATCACCGCAAGCAAGGATACAGCCGACAATCTTTCCAAAAAATACGGCGTTGACAACAGACGGATTTATCCCCTTGGCATGCCGATTTTCAACAGCTTTTATGAGCACGATGAAAAGCGCGAGAAAGAAACACTCGACAGACTCGGCTTTTCTCACTCTATTCCTACCGTGCTGATTATGGCGGGCAGTTTCGGGGTGACCGATATCCTTAAAATTTACGAGCATCTGGTTGAGCTTCCTGTCGACTACCAGATTATCGTAATCACAGGCAAAAATCAGAAGCTGTATGATGCCTTCGAGAAAATGCTGACCAAAGACATCAAAGAGTTTGAAACTCACGACTACTCCACGCTTTTCTCAGGTCTGTCCGACGCAAATATTGCGAAAATGATTTACGAGCACAGCGAACAGCTGCGTCACGAGCTAAGCGCAAAGCTGACAAAAACCTTCCGTCGTTCCACCGACAAGACAAAGCCGACTAAGCTTTTCTACTTTGTGGACAATGTCGAGGACTATATGCATATTTCAGACCTGATTATCACCAAACCGGGAGGTCTGACTACCAGCGAAAGCTTAGCATGTGCTCTACCGATGGCTGTTTTCAAGGCTTTTCCGGGTCAGGAAGCTCAGAATGCCGATTTTCTTGTTGACAAGAAAGCTGCTATCGTCTTAGAAAAAGGTGAAAAGGGTGCAAAACAAATCGAAGAGCTTTTGACCCATCCTGAAATTCTCAGAGAGATGAAAGAAAACTGCAGAAACTGCGCACAGGTTCACTCTACCGAGAGAATTTTCAGCCTGCTTAACGATATCATCAAAACTCAAAACAATATAAACTAAGCCACAACCTTCACACACATCGCCGTAATGTCGTCATCGTGACCATCATTACGGCGTTTTTTTGCTTCCTCAACTATTGAGAAGGCAAGCTCTTCTGAGCTTTCATCTCTCCACGAGCTTATCATTTTTTCAAGCCATCTCTCATCTCCTGTCAGCACTCCATCAGACACCATTACTATTGCATCTCCCTCAGTCAGGCTGATAGCTTCCTTTGAAAATTTCACCTCGTTTAGTATCCCTATCGGCAGACTCGACATATCCTTTTTATACAGTCTGCTGTTTTTCTTTACATATGTCACACACGCACCCGCTTTGAGAAACTCAGCTTTACCTGAAAAAAGATTAAAATCAACTACATCAAGTGTCGCGAGTGATTCATCCTCGCTTTTTATCATAAGCGATGAATTTACCACCTGAAGTGCACAGTCGTAGGAAAGTCCTGCTTTTATGAGCTTTGTCATTATACTTACCGCCATATTTGAATCAACAGCCGCTCTGCCGCCTGTGCCCATACCGTCGGATAGAAGAAGTACCGTACTACCCATTCCGTTGTTAAAATAATTCATACAATCACCGCACAGCTCACCGTCACCATAGATATGCTGGGCTGTGCCGATTTCCACATCATAAAGCGGTCGCTCACACAAGGTGATTTTTGCGCGGTCTTTTTCGTAGCATATGGTCGGCGACTCAAAAGCTCTGCCACAGGCATCGGACACCTCCTTTGTTAGCTGGCTTTTGCTCATATTCAGCTTATCACTCAGCAAAAGCGTAATCTCAACTATCATCCCTTTGCCTTTGCAGAGTCTGCAACTACAGTCGAGTACACAAGCAGAATACGACGAAAGAGCAGCTATCACCCGATTTGCGCTGTCTGTATCGTATTTTTCGTAGCTTTCAAATTCCTCTGACATATCCGCTAAAATATCGGAAAGCCCCGCAAACTGAGAAGCCACAACACTTCTCACCTGCGTTATCCTCCTTCTGGCAGCTTCACACGACAAGTAGTCCTTGTAGCTTTGATTTATGCTTTGTACAAGCTCTGTTGTCCGACAACATTTTATTCTGAAATTTTCGTCTATGTCCTTTTCCTTCACAAAACCGTTTTTCTTTAAAGCATCTGTCAGGCGATGAAAGTCCTGAGTTTTCATTTCCCTTTGCTTTTCAAAGCAGTAGTAGCGCATACCGCAGTGCTTGCAGGTATGGTCACATGCGTTGTCGTATATCCATTGAGCATTTTCAGAATAAAGCCGCGATAGCTTTTCGGACACGGAATTCACGCACGAGCTGACATTCTCAAGTGCCTTGCTCGCAAACGAAAGCCGCATAGTAACAGACCGTCTTATAGCAGCCTCATCAGCATTATCAGTATCTTTTGAAAAAATATTGCTCAGGTAATTTCCGAGCGATTTCGGCAGAAACATAAAAACTGCTCCCGCTATAAGCGACTCTGTAAAAACCGCAAAAACAAGCTCATTATCTGCACTTGCAAACGACATAGTCAGGCTACATACTACACAACAAAAAGCAACCGCCAATTTTCCTGCAGGCGCAAACAACCCACCCATCAAACCTGAAAAGGCATACCCCGCACACAAAAACATCAACTCATCAGACGAAAGTGAAAACACTATTCCAGTCGCTGTACCGGCTATTGCGCCTCCTGACACATAACCGTATTTTGCACATAGCATAATTATAATCAGTGCAAAAATTCTGCCTATAGATATTTCTCCGATGGTAAGCGAGGAGAAAGCCAGAAGCAGAATACACCCTGACATCGCTATACACGCGACTTCCTGTGAATTCAGCGACAAAAGGTTTTTGTTAGATGAGAAAAGCAACGCCGTTCTGCTCATAAAGTACGCTCCTACCGCTGAAAGCAAGGCTTCCATTAAGCAATATGACACCTGAGAAAGCTCACTGCTACTCGAGAAAGTCAGCGCGATTCCTGTCACAAACACAGGAATAAACGCAACTACACTAGGAAAAAACCTGCTTTGTGACACCCTTTTAAATTCGTTGAGTACCCACCGCAGTGCTCCGATTGAAATCACAATGGCAATATACCGAAAGCTGTCAATAGGATTTTTTATTAAAAATCCTATTATTGTACCCATAAGCCCCGAAGGCATATATGAAAATGGTATTGCTGCCGCGAATGAAGCTCCAAACGGCGATAGCTCCCCCATCACAGCTCCCTTTGAGACCAGCACTCCGCTTATCAGGTAAATTATATGTACAACCACCTCCCGCGTCACCGTGAGAGTGCTTTGATTAAGCTTTTGACCTTTTTTAGCAAGTTCCTTGTAAACCATTTTATACATCCTTTTTATGAGAGTGATTCTATTATAAGCCTCTGACCCTCTCGGTTTTGTCGCTGTTTGTTTGTAAAAAACTGTTTTGTTTTGTAGATAAACTAGGTTGTAAACACAAAAAGAAAACCGACTGCATATAACAGTCGGTTTAATGATATCAAGGTATTATTATTTTGCTTTGAGAACAGCTGTGGACATCGGTGGCATTGAGAGAACGCCTTTTTTGAATGCCACATTCCAGTCTTCTTTGGATGCGCCGTAATCTTCAGCGTTTGAAGTAACTACTCCACCGCGGAATTCTGCGTTTGCTAGCATTTCATCAGTAATTTCGAGCTCGAGAGTTTCTTCACCACCATAGTGAATAACTAAAAGTTTTTCACCCTCATACTCGATATAGTAACCACCTAAATACACATCTTCAGACTCGAGAGTATCGGTGATTGTGCCACGGGCAATTTCAGGATTCTGATTTTTAAGCCTGAGAATTCTGCGGTAAGTGTTGAGCAAGCTGTCTTCCTGCTCGAGTTGCTGTTTTACACCACCAAGCGGATTCGCTTCAACCTCGGCTACACCGTTGACATAGATGTTCGGGAGGTTGTCATTATCCCAAATCATAGCTGTTCGGTAGGATGCGTCGTTTGTAGTATTAGGAGCTTCTATGCCGATTTCCTCGCCGTAGTATGTAAACGAGTTACCAGGTGAAAGCAGATAAAGTGAAGCCGAGAACTTCTGTTCGTTAGTTTCAAGCGTATTGGAAACTCGAGGCATATCATGGTTAGTCAGGAAGTTTGCGTTGATTGCAGTATCACTACGCTTTGCGATATTATCATTGTATTTCTTCAATGCAGATACAAATGATTTTGTCTGGCCGTTACGACCTGTGATTACATAGTCGCCGGTTGAAGTAGCGAATTTGAAGTTAAAGAAGCTGTCAATACCGGACTTGTACTGGTCATAGATAACGCTTGCGCTCTCCCAGTCCTCGCCTACCATATAGACATCAGGATTATATGACTGCGCCATATCGTAGAACCATGTCATAAACTCAATACCGTCTGTATTAGCATCTGCAAAGTACTTAACAGCGTCAAGTCTGAAGCCGTCAACACCGCGGTCAAGCCAGAACTTAACTACTTCTTCGAAATAATCTCTGGTACCCTGATAAGAGAGATTCCAGTCAGGCATTTCTGAAGAGAACTGACCTTCGTAGTAATAGCTGGTATCGGTAACTTTTCTTGTGCAGGCTGTATTCACTCCTTTGTTGAAATTATAGTACTGAGCATAGCCGTCCTCTTTGCCCTCTCTGAGCTCTTCGCAAGCTTTGATAAAGTAAGGGTGGTCGCTCGCACTGTGGTTAACAACAAGGTCAATAATTACAGCGATACCGCGCTTATCGCACTCTGCCATAAATTTATCAAAAATCTCAAGAGTACCAAACTCAGGGTCGATCTCAAAATAATCTCTGACATTATATTTATGGTATGAATAAGAAGGCATCATCGGTGAAAGCCAGATGCCGTCGACACCCAGGTCATCTCCTGTATCAGGGTCACCGTCGTTTAAGTAATCAAGCTGAGAAATAATACCCTCGAAGTCACCTGTTTCATCACCGTCAGAATCACAGAAGGAGCCAATCCATATCTGATAGAAGCTTCTGTATTTATCAGAAGAAGCCTGAACCTTATTAGTTTCGACAGGGTCAGCGTTTGTCGAACATCCGCACAGCGCACAGCTGAAAATAACGCACACCGCAAGAGCTAACGCAATAAACTTTTTCATATTATCATTCCTTTGCTTTTCTTAAAACAGCTGAATTTCCGCCGTTTCCTTTATTTCAAAGTATAGCATAAAGAACCCCTTTACTGCAACTGTTTTTTATATAGATATTCCTTTGTACAAAACAAAAAGGCGGCCTCAAAAGAGACCGCCAGATTTAAGTCAGGATTAACCCTTAACACCACCGGCTGTAACGCCCTCAACGTAGTAACGCTGCATGAACAGGAACAGGATGGAGATCGGAACAGCAACAACAACGGAACCTGCGAGGAAGCGCTTGAAGTAAGTTGCCTTAAATTCAAGTGATACCATTGTCTGCAGACCGATAGCTACTGTGTAATTATCACGCATATCGCCCATGATAATCTTCGCAAGAATGAAGTCAGTCCAAGGACCGATGAATGATGTCAGAACTGTGTAAACAACAATTGGTTTTGACATCGGAAGAATAATCTTCCAGAAAATCTGGTTTCTTGTCGCACCGTCAATGGTCGCAGCTTCGTCGAGCGCTCTAGGAATAGTATCGAAGAAGCCCTTGGAAATCTGATAACCTAAGCCCGCACCCGCAGAATAGCAGATAACGAGAGCTACTAAAGTCTGTGTAAGACCCATAGCCTTCAAGAGATAATAGATAGCAATCATTGTCATAAAGCCAGGGAACATACCTAAAATCATACCGATGTTGATAAGAGGTTTTCTGGCTTTGAATCTGAGTCTTGAGAAGCTGTAACTTACCATCAAAACTGCAAGTGTAGAAATGATACAGCTAAATATTGCAACAACCAGTGTATTCATAAACCATCTTGGGAAGTTCAAAGTAGCTGTATCAGTGAACAACTCGATGTAGTTTCTGAAAGAATAGGTCTTTGGAATCAGATATGATACTGTTGCAAGACCCTCATCTCTGAATGAGTGGAGTACAAGGTAAACAAGTGGTGAAATCCAAATAAGACCGAGAACTGCAAGAACCAAGTAAACCAGAGTGTTTGCGAGGCCTCTCCTGAGTTTATAACTTTTGATCATGAGAATTCCTCCTCGTTCTTAGCAGATTTTGTAAGGTTGAATGTGATGAGTGAAAGTGTCGCACAAACAATGAATACAAGGATACCAACGGCAGCAGCCAGGTTGTAGTCCTGAGAGTTCATAGTTAACTTGAACAGCCATGTAACGAGCAAGTCTGTGTAACCAGCCTGATAGAGGTTCTCAGTTGTTGGTCCGCCGTTTGTAAGAAGGTAGATAACATTGAAGTTGTTAACGTTACCAATAAAGTTAGTGATAAGGTATGGAGTTGTTACGAACAGCATATATGGGAGTGTGATGCTAAAGAAGCTTCTCACAGGGCCCGCACCGTCGATGGTAGCACTCTCATAAAGGTCAGCAGGAATATTCATAAGAATACCTGATGTGATGAGAATTGTGTATGGAATACCAATCCAGCAGTTAACAACCAATACCGTGATTCGTGCAACCAAAGCCGTTGAATTGATAAACCTGATTCCCTTATCCACAATGCCTAAACTTATAAGAAGCACGTTAATAGCACCGTCTTCCTGAAGCATCTGGTTCATAAGAAGAAGTGTAACGAACTGTGGAACAGCTACAGTGATAACAAAGAGTGTTCTCCATAAAGCTTTAAGCTTGATACCTTTTTTATTTATCATAAGGGCTAAAATCATACCGAACAGATAGTTGAGTACGGTAGCGAATACAGCCCAGATAAGTGTCCATTTTGTAAGTTCTACGAATGTTGCGCCTTTTGAAGCACCCTCTGTCATAGCAAAAATCTCAGAAAATGTGTCAAAGCCTACCCAAGTGAACAGCTTACCAGGAGCAAGGTGAGCCTTGTTGTAGTTTGTGAACGCAATCAAAATCATAAATATCAACGGCAAAATGGTGAATGCCGAGATAGTAAGAGTAGGGAAAGCAAGAAGTGTGATATGGAATTTCTTGTCGAAAAGGTCCACAACTTCCTGTTTGAAAGACTCAGGCTTTTCGCCTGCAGCAACCTGCTGTGCAACAGCATATGCTGATTTTGTGCTTGCAAAATAAATTGCTAAGAAAATAGCAGTAAGCACGATAGTAAGTACGCCGTAGAGAAGAATGAGCATAGAGTTGTCACCAGCCATAAGCTCGTAACCACCTGTTGCAGGGTTAACCTGCATGCCCTGTTCTACTGTACCCAAAGTAGGGAACTTCTGTAAGTATCCCCAACCAAAGAAAACAAAGTAAGCTATAAAAGCAATCTGTAATCCTAAGAACAGTAAACCTTTGATAAACTGTCCCTTGACCATATTGCCAAAGCCCATAATTATGTAAGAAATCTTAACAGCCCAGTCGCCTTTAATGAATCTTGATACATAGCCTGCGACAGCCTTGCCGATTCCTGTGAAGAATTTCACGAAGAATCTGCCGATAGCTACAAAGAAAGCTTTGAGCTTTCCAGGAAAAGCTTTCATAGCAGTGCTGAAGTTGTACCAAAATCTCTGGAAAGGATTGAGCCTCATATAATCAATATATTTCATCAGTTCACTTCCTCAATGATAGATGCAAGTATAGTGGAAGCAAATACTTGCATCCAAAACACCACACTTTTAAATGTGCGGTCAGACAGCTAAAGAGCTGTCTGACCAAAATAACTTAAGAATCAAAAATCAGACTATAATTATTCGTCTCTGATGTTAGCGATAGTCTTGTCTAAGAGAGCTGTGAGAGTCTCTGTGTCATACTTAGCTTCCTCTTTGAAGAGGTTGTTACCAAGTGTACCCATTGGATCCCAGAATGTAGAAGACATGTTGATCTGTGGGATTGAATATAATGACTGGTCAAGAGCAGCCTTGATAGCTACGTTTGATGTAGCAGCTTCAGAAGCAGCAGCAACTGTGTTTGAAGGACCCCAAGAGTTCTTCTCTGCACGCTCGAGCTGGCAAGCTTCGCCTGAGAGGTAGTCAGCGAGGAGCTGAGCAGCGTTTGGATACTTAGATCTTGCGTTTACGCCGAGGAGCTTGTAGCCGTGTAATGAGATCATCTGCTTGTCTTCGCCGTTTACGTTGATTGTAGGAAGCTTAACAGCACCGAAGTTATCGCCGAGAACGTTCTTGATAGCAGCTGCGTCCCAGCTACCGTCGATACCAGCAGCAACTGTTGATGGATCTTCAGCAAAACCTGAAGGAATCTTAGCAACTTCTGCTGAGAAGAAGATATCACTGTACTCGTGGAAGAGCTTAGCAAAAGCTTCGAGAGTAGCAACTACTTCAGCCTCGTCATAATCGTTGAACTTCTGAACATCGTTGTCCTCACCCTCGAGACCTTCGATCTTAAGACCGCCTGTGAATGGGAAGATACATGAGTAGAAGCCGTTACCAGCGTCCATGATGAACTTCTTGTTAGCCTTGCGGCAAGCTTCGAATACGCCCTCAAGTGTCTTAGCGTCTTCGTCAGTTACGAGGCTCTTGTCATAGTAGAGGAAGTAACCGTTGTCGCCTGTCTCTGGGTAAGCTAAGAGAAGGTCGTTTAATGTAGCAGCAGTAACAGACTCTTCAGAGTTTCTAGCTGTTACATCACCAGCGAGGTTTGTGTTAACAGGCATAATAACACCAGCGTCATTAAGTCTGTTTAACTGGTCGCATACAAAGCTGAATACGTCAGCAGCAGCGTCTGGGTCGTTGAGTACGTTAGTAGCAGCGTCTCCTTCGCCCTGTGCTACAACTTCGATTTTGATGCCAGCATCAGGATACTGAGCGATGAAAGCTTCGCACTGGCCCTTGAATGTCTCAAGAGCTGCGTCTGGAGCCCATACTTTAAGTGTAGCGCCTGCTTCTGGCTCAAGACCTGTAGCAGCAGCGCCACCGTCTGTGTCGCCGTTACAGCCAACAAATAATGTTGACATCATTAAAACAGCGAGAATTAAAGCAAAAATTCTTTTCATGTCGGATTTCCTTTCTTAAAAAATATTGTTTACCGAGTTTCACTCGGGGAGTGTCAGTTACCGCCGCAAATCCGTTTCGACGGCACTATATCACTGTAACTAAATTTTATCATACCGAAAGTGGTTTTTTCAACTCCCTTTGTACTTTTTATCTAAAACAATAAAATATTTGCTCTGTTTTGGTGATTTTAACAACGGATTTTTGGATAATTAGATACAGTGCACAAATATACCTCTTTGTTTTTATCAGTATTAACGAAAACCGTTTTGTGCATTCTGCTAGCTCATTGCAAGGATTTCGGACAGATAAAACGATATTTTCTTATATTTTATTCCGAAAAAGAATTAAAGCAACGTTTTTCACCTGTGTTAAAAATTTTTAGTGTATTTTTACCAAAATTCAGGTAGCCACGACTAACTAAAGGTTTGACATCGAGTTAAAATTGATATACTATACATATGAAATATATATTAAAAACACTCTCATAAATGCATGAGATTTTATATCGGAGGGATTTCTATGGAACTCAAAAAGCTTTTATCACAGATTGAGTATGAAGTGCTCAGCGGTGAGCTTGATAAGGAAATCGTTGATGTTATTTACGACTCAAGAAAGGTCACACCGGGTTGCGCTTTTGTATGTCTAAAGGGCTTTAATGTTGACGGACACAAGTTCATTCCTGATGCAGTTGAAAAGGGCGCTACAGCACTTGTTGTAGAAGACGATATTGAACCTATAGATGGCGTTACTATCATCAAAACCCCTAACACCAGAATTGCTCTTGCTATGATGAGCGTTGAGTATTTCGGTCACCCTGCCAAAGAGCTCAAAACTATTGCTGTCACAGGAACTAAAGGCAAAACAACCACTGTCGCGATGATTCGTTCCATTTTGGAGAAAGCTGGAATTAAAACCGCAACCATCGGTACACTTGGTATAGTAATCGACAACCAGATTTACAAAACAAACAACACAACCCCTGAGTCATATGAAATTCAGCAGGCTATGAGAAGAATGGTAAACGAAGGCTGTAAGGCTATGGTTATCGAAGCCTCTTCTTTAGGTCTTAAATGGCACCGTACTGATGGTATCAAATTTGATTACGGTATTTTCACCAACTTCTCAAATGACCACATCGGTAAGTCTGAGCATGCTGATATGGAGGAATATCTCAACTGTAAGAGCATACTGTTCAAACAGTGCAAGCTCGGTCTTATCAACCGTGACGATGAAAAGTGGGATGAAGTAACAAAAGACCACACCTGCGAAATTGAAACCTACGGCTTTGATGAAAACGCTGATATTGTGGCTCACAACGACTCTCTGATAGCCCGCCCGGGTTACATCGGCGTTCACTTTGACACAACAGGCAAAAAAGAGCTTTCTGTCGATGTTGCGATTCCAGGCAGATTCTCTGTTTACAATGCTCTCGCTGCTATTTCTGTCTGTCGTCATTTCGACCTGACTGACAAAGATATTTTAGATGGCTTAAACGAAGTAAAGGTCAAAGGCAGAGTTGAGGCTGTGCCTGTAGTAGGCGACTACACAATTCTTATAGACTATGCTCACAATGCACTTTCTATGGAAAATATTCTCACGACCTTGAAAGAATATAAACCTAATCGTTTAGTTACGATGTTCGGAGCGGGCGGCAACCGTCCGAAGGACCGTCGTTACGAAATGGGTGAGGTTTCAGGCAGACTCTCAGACCTTTCGGTCATCACAGAAGATAACTCCCGTTTTGAAGATGTTATGGATATTATCGAGGACATCAAAGTCGGCATCAACAAAACAGACGGCGAATATGTTGTTATCCCTAACCGAGTTGACGCTATCCGCTATTGTATTGAAAACGCTCAGAAAGGCGATATCATAGTGCTCGCAGGTAAAGGTCACGAGGATTATCAGGAAATCCGCGGTGTAAAATACCATATGGATGAGCGCGAAATCATCGCTGATATTTTCGACAGCTTAGATTAAGCTAAAGGAGACTTATATGTCTATTCAGGAATCAGGCGAGATGTATCTTGAGAGCATTCTCGTTTTATCAAAGAAAAACCCGAATGTCCGCGCAATCGACATCAGCGAATATATGGGTTTTTCTAAACCGAGCGTGAGCAGAGCTCTTGGGCTGCTCAAAAGTGGCGGCTTTGTCACTGCTGATGAGCACGGGCTCCTTTCTCTTACAAATGAGGGTAAGGCTGTCGCCGAGAAAATCTATGAGCGTCACACAGAGCTTACTAATTTTCTCACTCTTATCGGTGTTGATAAGGAAACCGCCTCCCAGGATGCGTGCAAAATGGAGCATGTCATCTCTGACGAATCCTTTCTCGCTATCAAGAAATACTCAAAAACTTTAGAAAAAGAATAACAGACATGCACCCGTTCTTCGGGTGCATTTTTGGTAAAGGGAGAAAATTATGAATTTTTCAGATATCATAAACACCAGACAATCCTGCAGAAATTTTGACAATAAAAAACAGGTTGAACAAGATAAACTCAACGCAATCTTAGAGTCAGCAAGACTGGCTCCGTCGGCATGTAACGGCCAGCCGTACCACATAACGGTATGTAAAAACGAATCATCAAAAGCTGTGGCAAAGGCAACACAATCAATGGGAATGAACAAATTCACAAACGATGCTCCCGTGATGCTCGTTATTTCTGAAAAGCCGTATGTCCGCTCAGCTGCCGCAGGAGCAAAATTAAAGCATAACGACTACCGTTCAATCGACATCGGCATAGTGTGCTCGCACATAGTATGTACAGCGACAGAACTGGGACTATCAACTTGTATTTTAGGTTGGTTCGACGATAATAAAATCCGAAACATCTGTGATTTATCTGAGCCTGTACGCTTAGTAGTTGCGCTTGGATACAGTGCAGAAAACGACAAACTCAGAACCAAAAAGCGAAAGAGTATAGATGAGCTTGTGAGCTATAAGTAGTTTCTATACTATATTTACCACCTTTATGTGGAGTTTTCGTGGAGATAAAAAAAGCCGAGGATAACCCTCGGCTTTCTTTATTTATTATGTATTACTTATTCTCCACCATATGAACATCTATTCTCTGGTACGGAATGGTCACAGAGTCTTCAACAAAGCTCTCGCGGATTTTTTCAGTCAGGCTGAAATAAACATCCCAGTAATCCTCGGTTTTGCACCACACTCTCACTGTAAGATTAACTGAACTCGACGAATACTCTCCCACTCTGACAAACTGTTCCTGTGATGTGTCGACCCTGCTCTCTTTCGAGATTGCCTTGAGCACAGACGCTTTCGCTTTCTCAACATCGCTGTCGTAGCTGATAGGAACAGTGAGATCTACTCGTCTTGTTTCTTTCTTTGTATAGTTTATAACTTCAGCAGTCGAAAGCAAACCGTTAGGAATAACAATGGTTTTGTTGTCAGTAGTTATCAAAGTTGTCTGCAAAATATCAATCTGCTCAACTACTCCTGCTTTGTCATCAATCTCTATGTAGTCACCGGTAACAAACGGGTGTGTGATTAAAAGCACAATTCCCCCCGCTAGGTTACCAAGACTGTCTTTAAGTGCCAGAGCTACCGCAGCACCTGCTGCTGAGAAACCTGCGATAAGACCTGTGGTTGAAATGCCTGCTGTAGAAAGAGCGCAGATGAGAATAAGCACAACGCACACGATATTGATAGTCTTAATAAAAAAGCTCTGCAGCGAAACATCGAGCTTTGTTTTAGTAAGTGCTTTGCGGATGATTTTCGAGATAATCAACAAAATCACCACACCTATTATAAAAACAATAGCTGCTAGCAGAATAGGCGGTCCCGATAGAATCCAATCATATATTTTTTGCATAAAAACACTTCTCCTTTGTGACTTTTTCTTTTATTATATCACAATAGAAAGTATATTGAAACTGTTTTTTCAGTATGATATACTGATTTTATGGGAAATATAAATGTTTTTAATATCAATAAAAAGGAAGATGTTCTTACATATTTATCAGAAAACAGCGACGAAAGCTACAGAGATTTTACCGCAAAGCTTATCCCTGGTATTGACAAGGAGTTAATCTTAGGTGTACGCACACCAAAGCTCAGAGAGCTTGCCAAAAAACTCGGAAAAACTGATACAGCACACGACTATCTGAGCACTTTGCCGCATAGATATCTTGAAGAAAACCATCTTCACGCGTTTCTGATAGAACAGGAAAAAGACTTTGACAAAGCGCTTATGCTCACAAAAGAATTTCTCCCGTATATTGACAACTGGGCAACCTGCGATTGTTTCCGCCCGAAGGTGTTCAGAAAAAATCCAGAACCACTTTACGATAACATCAAAAAGTGGCTCAAAAGTGAACACACCTACACATTAAGATACGCTATAGGACTTTTAAACAGCTTTTATCTTGACGATAAATTTTTGTGCGAGCATTTAGAGCTTGTTTCAAAAATCCACAGCGATGAATACTACATAAATATGATGATAGCGTGGTATTTTGCGACAGCTCTGTCAAAACAGTATCAAAGCGCCCTGCCCTATCTTGAGAAAAAAGTACTTCCAAAATGGGTACACAACAAAACTATACAAAAAGCGTGTGAAAGCTACAGAGTGGAAACCTCTCATAAAGCCTATCTTCGCACCTTAAAATAATCCTTAAATTCAGGAGAAAAATATGATTTACTTTATTGAAGACGACCCTAATATCAGAGAGCTGGTCATATACACACTAAACACCACAGGCTATGAAGCAAAGGGTTTTGAACGTCCGAGCGACTTCTTCAAGGCTCTCGACGAAAAGCTCCCTAAGCTTATCCTGCTTGATGTGATGCTCCCTGAAGAGGACGGCCTTTCTATCCTCAAGAAAATCCGCCTCAGCCAGCTGACAAAGCACATTCCTGTCATTATGATAACGGCAAAAAGCAGTGAAATCGACAAGCTCAAGGGCTTTGATTTAGGTGCTGATGACTATGTTTCAAAGCCGTTTGGTATTATGGAGCTGCTCGCTCGAATCAAAGCTGTACTAAGACGCGCTACTCCGCAGGAGAAAAAGGTGGAATACGAAATAGAAAATCTCTATGTCTGCCCTCAGAAGCACAGAGTGAAAGTCAACGGCGAGAAGGTAACTCTCACCTTAAAAGAATTCGAGCTGTTATGTCTTATGCTTGAAAACCGCGATATCGTGCTCTCGCGTGACCGGATTTTAGACAAAATCTGGGGATATTCCTTTGACGGAGAAAACCGCACAGTCGATGTGCACATCCGTACTCTTAGACAGAAGCTCGGGGACGCAGGTCATCTGATTGAAACCGTCAGAGGTATCGGCTACAAAATAGGTGAAGCAAAATGAAAAAGCGCACTACAATAAACACTTTTTTAATCACGCTTTGCGCTACCGTGCTTTGTGAAGCTTGTATTGTTATCGCAGAGCTTATTACAACCGGTGCTGTCACCCATCCCTTGGTGTACATATTAGTTACGCTGATTATTCCTGTTGTCGTGACTCTTTTTGTAGTACACACCGTAAAAATAAATATAATAGACCCTATCAACAATATCGATACCGAAAGCCCTGAGCAGTCGCATATCGACGAAGAGTTTTCTCCACTGATTGAAAAAATCAGTTCTCAGAACACAAGAATTCTTCAGCAGCTCGACCAGATAAAATCAGAAAGCCAGAGCAAGGATAAGCTCAGACGCGAATTCACTGCAAATGTTTCTCACGAGCTGAAAACCCCTTTGACTTCAATTTCAGGCTATGCGGAAATTATCCGCGACGGCATCGCAAAGCCTGAGGACACCACCCGCTTCGCAGGTAAAATCCACGATGAATCCCAGCGACTGATAACTTTAGTTGAGGATATCATCAAGTTAAGCCGTCTGGAAGAAAGCGATGTTGAAGTTAAGAGTGAAAGCATTGACCTGTACTCTCTGTGCGAAAGCGTTATCTCAAGGCTCGAGGTTCACGCACGAAAACGCAACATCACACTTTCTGTATCAGGCGACAGGTGTGTTATCACGGGTGTGCTACACATTATCGAGGAAATGATATACAACCTGTGCGACAACGCAGTGAAGTATAACCGCGATAATGGCGAGGTAAAAATCACTATCCGCCAGTTTATAGACGGCGTTGAGCTCACTGTCAAAGACACAGGTATCGGAATCGAAACTGATGAAATACCGCGTATTTTCGAGCGGTTCTACCGCGTTGATAAAAGCCACTCCAAAGAAATCGGAGGCACAGGACTTGGACTTTCTATCGTAAAGCACGGAGCTCTGTACCACAACGCTTCTATTACCGTCGAAAGCAAGTTAGGCAAGGGAACTGCAATAAAAATTTTATTTTAGACTTGACAAATCTGTTTTTTGGGTGTATATTAGTTTCACGCTTTAAATCGTGAAAATTTATTTCGGTGATATTTATGAAACACATTAACTTTTCAGCAGAATACTACTATTACTTTTACTATTCACAATAAAATAGTAGAAGAGTTTTTTTGCTGCAAAGAATATAACCCTATAAACATTTTTCGGGCTCGCAGTAAAGCGGGCCCTTTTTATTTTTGGAGGTACATTATGATTGCTATTATCAAACAGGGAGTAACTGACACCCAAATCGAAAATCTGACAAAGTGGCTTGAGAGCCAGAATCTTATAGTTCATCTCTCAAAAGGTGAGTATACAACAATTATGGGCTTGGTCGGTGACACAAGCAGAGTTGACATTGAGCTGCTCGAAAACCTCGAAATCGTCGAGAAGGTAAAGAGAATCACAGAACCATTCAAAAGTGCTAACCGTAAATTCCACCCGAATGACACTATTGTTGATGTCAGCGGTGTAAAAATCGGCGGTGGAAACTTTGCGGTGATTGCTGGTCCGTGCTCGGTTGAATCAGAAGAACAGATTGTAGAGGTTGCAAAGCGCGTCAAAGAAAGCGGGGCTACACTTCTTCGAGGAGGAGCATTCAAACCTCGTACCTCTCCGTACGACTTCCAGGGCTTGCAGGCAAACGGCTTGGAACTGCTCAAAATCGCTAAGCAAGAAACAGGTATGCCGATTGTTACCGAAATTATGAACGCAAATCACCTTTCACTATTCGACGATGTAGACCTGATTCAGGTAGGTGCCAGAAATATGCAGAATTTCGAGCTATTAAAGGAGCTCGGCAAAACAAACAAGCCTATCCTACTAAAGCGAGGCCTTGCTAACACTATGAAGGAATGGCTGATGAGCGCGGAGTACATTATGGCAGGCGGTAACGAAAATATCATTTTATGCGAACGCGGTATCCGCACCTTCGAAACCTACACCCGAAACACTTTAGATCTCTCTGCTGTACCTATGCTCAAGGAATTATCCCACCTGCCTGTCGTAGTTGACCCTAGTCACGCAAGCGGTATCGCTCGTCTTGTAAAGCCTATGGCTATGTCAGCCACTGCCTGCGGTGCAGACGGTCTTATGATTGAAGTTCACAACGACCCTAAAAAAGCTTTGTGCGACGGCGCTCAGTCACTGACCCCTGATGAGTTTGACGATGTGATGAAACGTGTGACAAAAATTATGGAGGTAGTGAAAGAATGAACATCGGCGTAGTTGGTCTAGGACTTATCGGTGGCTCACTTTGTAAGGCTATTAAAGAAAACACCGACCACGCAGTTTTCGGGTTTGATAAAGACTTCTCTATTAACTCATATGCGGTTATGGACGGCTCAATTGATGCAGTTTTAGACGACAGCAATATAAACGAATGCGACTACATTCTTCTTTGTATATACCCGAAAGCTACGATAGAATTTCTCAGAGAAAAAGCTCCGTTTATAAACAGCAAAGCTGTGGTTATAGACTGTGGCGGTATAAAGCGTGCAATTTGCGACGAGTGCTTTGCTCTGTCTGATGAATTTAACTTCAATTTCATCGGAGGTCACCCGATGGCGGGTCTGCACCACTCGGGCTACAAGTATTCAAAGGCTACTTTGTACAAGGATGCTTCAATGATACTGACCCCGAAAAACACCGATGACATCGTACTGCTCGAAAAGGTAACCGCGTTTATAAAATCAATCGGTTTTTCAAGCGTTACTGTAACAACCCCTGATAAACACGATGAAATCATCGCATTCACCTCGCAGCTTGCTCATGTGGTATCAAATGCTTATGTAAAAAGTCCTCAGGCAAAGGTTCACAAAGGCTTTTCCGCAGGCTCGTACAAGGATTTGACCAGAGTTGCCAAGCTCAATGAAAATATGTGGGCAGAGCTTTTTATGGAAAACAAGGACAACCTGATTTTTGAAATCGAGCACATCATAAATGCTCTTTCTCAGTACAAAGAGGCGATGGAAAACGAAGACACAGAAACTCTCAAAGCTCTGCTAAAAGAGGGCAGCGACAGAAAAAAGGCTATAGATAACTAAACAAAAAGGCACCCAGAATTTGGGGTGCCTTTTTGTTTTATATTACCAAGTATTAACTAAGTTATGACCACTTGTGTCGGTTTGTTCTACAGGATAGTATCGCACTTCACCGCCGCTATAGCTTATGTCGGTCGTCTGCGCTGAGCCATTTGTGAAAATAACATAGGTAGCATCGCTTGGCACATTAAATGTATACATAGTCTGTTGGTAGTCATTTGTGCCTATGCTTGTCATAGCCTTACCAGGCCAACTTACCATACTCTTGTTTGAGTCGCTCCAGTAGTAGCAGTAGAGTGTACCGCCCCATTTAAACGAGTCAGTAAATGTCACTGTGTTGTTGGATGTAGGCTGAGTCGGCTCCTGCGTAGGCGCCTCGGTTTCTTCCTGTGTTGGTGGGATATATTCAATAACCTTGCCTGCCATTTCGCAGTCAGTATATCCTGCAAGATAACGCTGGATATGTGTCGCGTCAAGTATGTTCACGATACCGTTGAGGTCGCAATCGGCAAGGGTCGTGTTTATCTCGTCATCGGTAAAATACTTGGCGATATAGCGCTGTATGTGTGTTGCATCAAAGATGTTAGTAACGCCATTGAAATCCGCGTCGCCGTAGATTTTGTCGATAACCTTATATGATATGGTCTTTTCGGCATAGTTCTTTGAGCGGTCGGTTGACGAAACTGTGATTGTGTACTCGCCCGCTTTTGCAGGAATATATGAGAAGTTTATCTTGCTTACCTTATCGCCCAAATTATAGTTAGTCGTTGTGACAGTATCGCTGTAAACGGTAGTGCCATCTTTATCCTTGACTTCAAACAGATACTCATTTCGTTTTCCACCGTAGGAGATAATGTCCTCGTATCTTGTCTGTGCGTAAAACTCCAGGCTCTCGCCAACAAAATTCACATCAGATAAAACATCAAATGTACTAAACTCAATTTTCTTGTCTACTATGGTAACTTCCTTTTCAAAAGTAGCCGTATCGCCTGCCTGGTCGGTGACCTCGGCGGTTATTCTGTAATTGCCTTCTTTTAAGAAAGTAAAACTCTTGTCGGTTGCGCCATACAGGACATATCTTTTTTCACCTGTTGCAAGGTCCTCCGATGTGTACTGCACGTTATACGGCTCGTAGCCACCCTTTATATCTGTCTTGAAGAAAAATCTCACCAGCACATCAGGTGTTTCGTTTTCAAAGCCGACATCTGTGATTGTCACCTTATCCCTGACATTTTCAGTGCGATAGAAGTTGAGTCTGTCAGATGTTTTGTAGTACTCGCCTGAGTTATCGTCTGTATTGCCCTTCTCGTCTGTAAAATATAGTGTCAGCTCATCGTCGGCATTTTCTACTATATATTTGTGTGTGGCACCGATGCGCTCGAAGTTTTCGTCCATCTGTGCTTGTTGCCACTCGCCGTCGCCTATCTTGTAGTTTAAAGTCGGGTTATCGTAACCGACATAGTAGACAACTTTGCTTTTGTTGGTAGTTGCCTTTATGTCATAAGACACACTACTGCCGTCCAGAGTATATGGCAGGTTGTTTTCCACTTTGTAGACATCGCCTGTGAGTTCGTTTACAAGTCTTACATCTTTGACAATAAGCGGATTGTTATCTTCATTTGTGTCCTTGAACTCTACACTCCAGTTGTAGTTCTCAAAATCCTCGTATGTAAAGTCAGGTACGATATTATCAAGCGGACAAACAAATGTACCGTCACACGCTACATCTGTTCCATCAAATGCGCCTTCGTTAACCTCATTTTTATATCCGCCACCTGCGCCGTAGAACATCTCCCAGGACTGGACTGTACCGTCCTTTTCAGCGGTAAAAACAACCTCGTGCTGAGTACGCTTTGCGGTATTTAAGGTGTACTCTATATATATATCAGACAACTCATTATAATCTCTTACTGTAATAGTTCTGAGAGCGCTGAATATCGGCATTCTGTAACCTTCATAGCCCTCAACAGTCGATACCTTATTGAGCGCATCGTACGCAACCCATACAAAGCCGTCATTACAGTAGTCAGGGCTATAGGAGTTGACTACCTTGAACGCGCCCATCTCGCCTGCGTCTACTTTGTCATTGTTATTTACATCAATCCAGATATCATCGTTGTAGCCAACGATAGCCATAGCGTGTGCGCCATATACTCCATCACACGCAATAACGCATTTCTCTCCCGAAAAACTATCGTTTGCAGGAGCATCAGGGTTAGTCTTTAAATTACTGTACAGCCAACTGCTCACATAGGTTGAGTAGCCAACTATTTTGTCATTATTGAGTTGTGTTTTTATGTCGAGTAAGTCAGGGTCATCAGGCGATGTGATTTGCTTGTCGTCTATGCCGACATTGTCATACTCTGTGTAGTCCTTTAGTCTTGCTCTAATGCCCTCGCGCCATATACCCTCGTCTGCATGCCAGTCCATAGAGTCCTGGTCGCTATATGGCACTTCGCTCATAGTAGGCGCGCCATAGTGTTGTAAAAATCTGTAGTTACGACCATGGTCGGTACCATCATTTGCACTGGCATTTACAAAATTATAAACGATCTGCGGAGAGCGCGTATTTTCGTATGTTGCTTCTACATCGAGTTTTTTATTCACTTCGTAAGAAAACTGATAGTAAACAGCCGAAAACGTCGCACAAGAGCCAAGTCCCCCCTGATTACCAACAGGTGGAAAATACTTTGATGTACTCAGGTCTACGCTCTTTGGCAAGGCTTCATCTGCGGTTGCTGCAACATTTGTTTGTGCGACACTTGATTTTGTACGCTTAACAGAGCTTTGTGCTGTATCATCAGCTCTTTTTTCACCTGCAGGACCAATAACGCGGTAGTAGTCGCCGTCTTTATACATAGTAAAGGTGTCGTTTTGAAAAACCACATCTTTGCTGGTTACCTGTGCGGTTATGGCTACCGATGTTGCCGACACCAGAATAAGCACAGCCAGTATAAATGACAGCAATTTTGTGTTGATACTTTTCACGTTAAAATCCTCCTAATAAAAAAGTGCGCAAGCAGAGCCTACTCACCGAAAAACGCATGCTCTATTGCTGCGACACAATTTTCATGTACTATAAGTATGCGAAAAAAGAGCATCTGCATTTTTACCAATAGATAAAATGCACATACTTGTACAATTTACACGCAAAAATTAAATTGTGTCGCAGTTACAATATACCATACCTTTTATGGTTTGTAAACAAATATTAAATCGCAAGGCTATGGCGGCTCAGCACATTAATATCAAGCCTCGTTGTCCTCCGCTATTCCTCGGATAACTCCTACTCGCTGACCACCCGCCAGGCACCTTGTGCCTTTTGGGCGGTCCCGACTCGTCCGACGTTATCCGAGGGCAAAAAACAGGGCTCCCAAAATCTGTGATTTTGGGAAAAGGAGGAGCAAACCAAAAAACTGAGAGTTGTCTAACAGGCAACTCAGAGTTATACGGTTTTGCGACGACGCGCTCGGCGCTTTATTTAACACAGATTTAACATTGCGCACTTTTTTATTTAACAAGTTCTTGTCATAATGTTGATGTTAGTTACAAAATTTTAACAAATCTATCTCCTATTGAAGGATGGTGTCGCTATGACAATAATTAACATAATTATGCTCGTCGGCGGACTTGCGTTCTTCCTGTACGGCATGAACGTTATGAGCTCAGGTCTTGAAAAAATGGCTGGCGGTAAGCTTGAGTCAGCTCTCTCAAAGATGACTGATAATCTGTTCAAGAGTATGCTTCTTGGTGCGGGTATCACCGTTGCTATACAGTCTTCATCTGCGCTCACTGTTATGCTCGTTGGTCTTGTTAACTCCGGTATTATGCATTTTGGTAAAACTATCGGCGTTATCATGGGTTCAAACATCGGTACAACACTCACCGCGTGGATTACAGGTCTTACAGGTATTGAGAGTGATAACATCTGGATGAGCCTCTTAAAACCTGCGAACTTCTCGCTCGTATTCGCTTTTGTCGGCATTCTTATGATTATGATGTCAAAAAAGCAGAAGAAGAGGGACATCGGCTCGATTTTAGTCGGCTTTGCTGTTCTTATGGCTGGTATGGGACTTATGGGCGATGCTATGGAGCCGCTCTCAGAAATGCCTGAATTCCAGGAGATTTTAGTAGCATTTAACAATCCTATTCTAGGTGTACTCGTCGGTGCTGCTTTCACAGGTATTATCCAGAGCTCTGCTGCATCAGTCGCTATCTTACAGTCTTTTGCTATGGCAGGCGGACTTTCCTATAGTATGGCTATTCCTATCATTATGGGTCAGAATATCGGCACCTGCGTTACTGCTCTTATATCCAGTATCGGCGTTTCCAAGAATGCTAAGAAGGTTGCTGTGGTACACATCTCTTTCAACATTATCGGTACCGCTGTTTGTCTTGCACTCTTCTACACAGCTGACGCTATCTTTAACTTCGCATTTGCTGACACTGATATCAACACATTCGGTATCGCTTTAGTACACACTATTTTCAACATAGCAACCTCACTTATGCTCTGTCCTTTCTGCAAGCAACTCGAAAAGTTCGCAAACCTCATCATCAAGGAAGAGAAGACGGAGAAGGAAAGTCCACTCGATATACTCGACGACAGACTCTACGCTATGCCTGCTTTCGCTATTTCAAAGTGTACAGCTATCACTATCGAAATGGCTCAGCTTGCTAACGATAACATCAACAGAGCAATCGCTTTGATGAAACACTACGACCCGAAAATGGTTGAAAAAATCAACGAAACCGAGGAGCTTATCGACCGCTACGAGGACAAGCTCGGTAACTATCTCATCAAGCTTTCTAACGCTAACCTCACAGAAGACGAAAACTGGCAGGTCACAAAGCTTCTGCACACTATCGGTGATTTTGAGCGTATCGGCGACCACGCTATCAACCTGCTCGACACAGCCCAGGAGCTCCACGATAAAAACATCTCATTCTCTGCTGAAACCACCAGAGAAATTGATGTCATCACAGAAGCTTTATCTGAAATCCTCTACCTTACAACAGAGGCTTTCTCAGAAGGCGATATCGAACGCGCTAAGCTTGTTGAGCCACTCGAAGAGGTTATCGACGAGCTCGTACTTCAGGCGCGTGCTAAGCACACAAAGCGTATCCAGCAGGGCAACTCCCCGATGGTACTCGGCTTTATTCTGACAGACCTGCTCACAAACTACGAACGAGTTTCTGACCACTGCTCAAATGTTGCGGTAGTTCTCATCGAAATCGACTCTAAGCAGCTTGGTACTCACCAGTACTTAGACAGACTCAAGAGTGCTGACAATGTAGCTTTCGCTGATGTTTATAACTCATACCTCAGCCGCTACCAGATAACCTCAGAAGTTACAAAGTAATATATAAAAACGCACGAAAGGGCACTCGTTTGAGTGCCCTTTTCTTTTGCTTTTTACTTTTTATCAGTTCTGCCAAGTAGATAGTCAGTAGTGACATTATATAAATCGGCAAGCCTCAACAAATGCTCAACCGGTATCGTCTGAAAACCACGCTCGTATCTTGAATATACAGTTTGAGCAATTTCAAGATAAGCAGCAACATCGACTTGTTTCATATCGTGATCTTCTCTCAAATCACGCAATCTTCTAAAATACATAAGCTAACCCCAATAGTACTAACTTGTACTATTGACTTTAGCACAAAAGTAATGTAGAATATCGTCGTAGTACTTTTATGTACTACCGATTCTAAAAATTAACGGGTGCACCAAAATGCACCCATCTGTTTTTTATAATCAATTTACGGCTCGAGAATAAGCGACAACACCTGAGATTGCTCAAGGGAGAGTATAATCGCAAATTCTGAACATAATAATTTTGAGCACTCGCGATAGAGATTTTCGTCAGATTTAACTAGTCGCTTTCCTCGCTCTGAAAGCTCTTCTCTGCGTTTGTGAAGTGTCCTAAACAGCACAGCAACGCTTTCTATATCTCCATCGCTCAGTATCGCACGAAAGCTTTCACTACGCTCGAGATTGTTATCAATCCATAAAAGCTCCTTACCTTTTATATCTTTTATGGTTTCTCTGAGTTTTTGGCTACTGGGCACTTCGCGCATACGGGACACAAGCTTTTCGTTATTTGTCGGGACATATATCACAGATTTATCACTATCAACAGGGCGCAAAACATAATACTCACGCATCACACCCGTAAGTTCGTTTTCGATTATATCGGTGATTAAGCATACACCAACTGCTCCGTAAATAACTTTTTCGCCTACTGAAAACATAGTTTTTCCCCTCTTTTTACTATGTTCAAATTATAGCATTTATAAATAAAAATTGTCATAGACAAAGTTAACAAAATGCTGATTCGTAATCAGTGTGTCAGAGTAAACAAAATGACGAAAACCCACTCAAAAAACCTAAGATTTCGGGGTCCCCGTTAAGCAGGTCGCTGACTTTGCTATTAATAAAAAAGAGTGCCTCGTTCTCAGGCACCCTATTGTCACGCCTCGTTGTGCTGCGCTGCTCCTCACCTCGGCGCTTCTATTTGGAGCTGAAGACGCGACTTGAACGCGCGACATCGTCGTCACAAAACCTTTCGACTCCAAGTCGGCTTTCCGCCGACTCTCCGTCTTTCGGTTTGCTCCTCCTCTCCCCAAAATCACAGATTTCTGGGACCCCATTCAGCAGGTCGCTGACTTTGCTTATAACAAAAAAGAGCATCTTCACCGATGCTCTTCTGGAGCTGAAGACGCGACTTGAACGCGCGACCTGCTGATTACGAATCAGCTGCTCTACCGACTGAGCTACTCCAGCTTATGTACCACTCGATTATATACCTCCTGTGATTGTTTTTCAAGCTTTCAGATGCAAAATTTATTGTTTCCACAAATTTGTGTGACAGTATGTCACCATTTGTTGAAAATCACAAAAAGCGACAATATAATGAAAACCTAGGAAGATTTTTGCGGAAAGGATGTGTGTATAGTGAACAAGAATAGCCTGAATGTCATCGGTCTGAAGCTGCGTACCTGCAGAACTAACTGCGGTCTTTCACAAAGACAGGTTGCTGACTGTCTGGGTGTTGAACGTTCAACATACACATATTACGAAACCGGTCGCTCACAGCCTGATATCAACACCTTAAAACTACTCGCAAAAATTTTCAATGTTTCCTTTATCTCCCTTTTACCGGGCGATGATAGCGAAACCCTTAACGATTCTGACAACATTGAAATCAATCCTATCTATTCTCTTTCAAAAGAGGAGCAGGATCTGCTCATTTCTTTCAGACTACTTAGCGACGAAGAAAAAGCAGATGTTTTAGCGAAAATCACGAATATGGTGAAGTGATAAATCCGATTATTTTTACACTATATATATCGTTTTGCTCTTTACTTTTTTATTCTTTTGTGATAAAATACATTTTAGCCGTGTTCTCGGTTTGGGGAGTAAGCCGTATTTCGGACATCACCATCCCTTCTCTGGGACTTCGGTAATATTTTAAAAAGGTGGTATACTCATGCTTAAAGAAGAAAAGATTGCTATCATGCAGGAATACGCTACACACGAAGGCGACACAGGTTCTCCTGAGGTTCAGATCGCTCTTTTGACAAAGAGAATCAACGACCTTACTGAGCACCTCAAGGTTCACAAGAAGGACCATCACTCACGCCGTGGCTTGTTCAAGATGATCGGTCAGAGACGTGCTCTCCTTGATTATCTAATCAAGGTTGACATCGAGAGATATCGTTCTATCATTGCTAGACTCGGTATCCGTAAGTAAGCATACCCCTTAGGGCAAACGGTTACCGTTTGCCCTATGTTGCGTTTTAAACAGGATTTTTACATTTGTTATTTAGCGGTAAAACGAGCAGATTTCGGCAGCTTTCCCCGAATCGGTCTGTTGGTTTTATTGCTAAACGATACAGTGTAAAATCCTGTGAAATATATAATATTTTAGGAGGATTTTTATGGCAAACTCAATGATGACTTTTGACAAATTCAGAGTTTTCGAAA
Source organism: Ruminococcus sp. (assembly GCA_017410265.1). Taxonomy (GTDB): domain Bacteria; phylum Bacillota; class Clostridia; order Oscillospirales; family Acutalibacteraceae; genus Ruminococcoides. The sequence goes on from JAFQRC010000002.1 coordinate 162,973, forward strand.
CAGAATTTGCAGGCAGACCACTTGTTGTAGAGACAGGTAAAATGACTCAGCTTGCTAACGGCGCATGCTTAGTGCGTTACGGCGAGACTGTTGTTCATGTTGCTGCTACTGCCGCAGCTAAGCCAAGAGATGGTATCGACTTCTTCCCACTTTCAGTTGACTTCGAGGAGAAGCTCTACTCAGTTGGTAAGATTCCGGGCAGCTTCTTAAAGCGCGAGGGCAGACCTTCAGACAAGGCTGTGCTTGTTTCCCGTGTTATCGACAGACCTATCCGTCCACTCTTCCCTAAGGATATGAGAAACGATGTTTCTATCGTTTGTACAGTAATGAGCGTTGACCCTGACTGTATGCCTGAAATCGCAGCTATGGTCGGTACTTCAATCGCACTTTCAATTTCTGACATTCCTTGGAATGGTCCTATCTCTTCTGTTTCAGTTGGTCTTGTTGACGGCGAAATCGTTATCAACCCTAACGCTGAGCAGAGAGCTAAGTCAGATATGGCTACAACTGTTGCTTCAACTTCTGAGCGTATCGCTATGATTGAAGCAGGTGCCAACTGCGTAAGTGACGAAGTTATGTACAATGCTATCATGGCAGGTCACGAAGCTAACCAGCACATCATCAAATTCATCGAAGGCATTCAGGCTGAGATTGGTAAAGAGAAGTTCTCTTACCCATCAAACGAGCCTGACCATGATATGTTTGAAGCTATCAAGGCTTTCTCTGAGGAGGATATAAAGGTAGCTCTCGACACAGACGACAAGACAGTCAGAGATGAAAGACTCAAGCCAATCTACGAAAAGGTTCACGAGCACTTTGACGAGATTTACCCAGAAAGTGAAGCTAAAATCGACGAGTGTCTTTACAAGACACAGAAGTTCATCGTAAGAAGATGGTTACTCGATGAACAAAAGCGTGTTGACGGCAGAGGTATGGACGATATCAGACCGCTCGCTTCAGAAGTTTCACTCTTACCTAGAGTTCACGGCTCAGGTCTTTTCACCCGTGGCCAGACTCAGGTACTCACAATCGCAACTTTAGGTCCTGTATCTGACGCTCAGCTTCTCGACGGTATCGACGAAGAAGAGACAAAGAGATATATGCACCACTACAACTTCCCAAGCTACTCAGTTGGTGAGACAAGACCATCCCGTGGTCCTGGTCGTAGAGAAATCGGTCACGGTGCTCTCGCTGAAAGAGCTCTCGTTCCTGTTATCCCATCAGTTGAGGAATTCCCATACGCTATCAGACTTGTATCAGAAGTTGTTTCTTCAAACGGCTCAACTTCACAGGGTTCAGTATGTGGTTCTACACTTGCACTTATGGACGCTGGTGTTCCAATCAAAGCTCCTGTTGCAGGTATCTCCTGTGGTCTTATCACAGAGGGTGACAGATGGATGACTATGGTTGACATTCAGGGTTTAGAGGACTTCTTTGGCGACATGGACTTCAAGGTAGCAGGTACACACGACGGTATTACAGCTATCCAGATGGACCTTAAAATCACAGGTCTTCTCCCTGAGATGGTTAAGGAAGCTCTCGAGAAAACTCACAAAGCAAGAAACTACATCTTAGACGACATTATGCTCAAAGCTATCGCACAGCCTAGAGCTGAGCTTTCAAAATACGCTCCTAAGATGCTCACAACTACTATCCCTGCTGACAAGATTGCTGAAGTTATCGGCAAGGGCGGCAAGGTTATCAAGGAAATTCAGGCTGAGTGCGAAGTTAAAATCGACATCGAAGAAGACGGCGAGTTCGGTCAGGTATTCGTATCAGGTATCGACGCTGACAAATGCGCTCGTGCTCTCGAAATCGTTAAGACTATCGCTACAGATCCTGAGCCGGGTGCTATCTTCCTCGGCAAGGTAACAAGAACAATGGACTTCGGTGCATTCGTTGAAATCGCTCCGGGCAAAGAGGGTCTTGTACACGTTTCACAGCTCGATGTAAAGAGAACAGAGAATGTTACTGATGTTGTAAATGTCGGCGATGTTATCCGTGTTAAGGTACTCGAGATTGACGATAAGGGCAGACTCAACCTCTCTAGAAGAGATGTACTCATCGAGGTTGACGGTCTTACTCCTGAAAACGATATTAACGAAGACAGACCAAGAAGACGCCAGAGTGGCGACAGACGCGGTTCAAACAGACACCACAACAATCGTCACTAATCGTAAATACGGCATAAACTAAGGGACAACCGTTTTGGTTGTCCCTTTTGTTTTTAGTATTCAATTAAACTATACGAATATTAAGTGTATCTGTACCACCTGTTGGTACAACTTTGTTAGAGCTGATAACAATAACTGTGTCACCCTTTTTAACGATGCCTGTCTTCAGTGCTTTTTCTATAGCCTGGTTATTTATAGCGTCAGCATCCTGAAGCTCCTCACCTAAAATCGCGGTGATACCCCAGTTGAGAGAAAGCTTCTTACAGACTGTTTCAGTAGTCACAACCGCGATAATCGGACATTCAGGCCTGTAGTGAGCCATAGCGCGAGCGACAGCTCCTGTCTGGCTTTCTGCGATAATCGCTTTAGCTCCGATGTGCTCGGCAGTGTGTTTTGCGGAATAGCAGATATTATCTCTGAAGTTAGTGGTGAGTTCAATTTTTCCAACTACATTTTTTAGGTCCATCAAATCGTGGTTAGTTTCAGCTTCTGCACAAATATCAGCAAGCGCTTTGACTGATTCAACGGGATAGTCACCTGCGGCTGATTCACCCGAAAGCATAACAGCACTTGTGCCGTCATAAACAGCGTTAGCTACATCGGAGATTTCCGCTCTGGTCGGACGAATGTTATTAGTCATAGACTCTAACATCTGGGTAGCTGTGATAACATATTTGCCTGCTAAGACGCATTTGCGGATAATCATTTTCTGTATCTGGGGGAGCTTGATAAATGGAATTTCAACACCCATATCACCACGCGCAATCATAATGCCGTCAGCGACCGCGATAATTCTGTCTATATCGTCGACACCACTCTGGTTCTCAATTTTAGCGACGATTTCAACATCTTCATAGCCTAAGCTGTCGATAAAATCGCGCATTTTCAGCACATCGTCAGCGGAGCGCACAAATGAGGCCGCTACAACATTCACTCCCTGCTGTAAGCCGAACTCGATGTCAGCCCTGTCAGAAGCGCTGATGTACGGCATATGGATATCATAGCCCGGGATATTGATGCTCTTTCGGTTACTAAGCTTTCCAGCATTTAAAATCTTGCACACGATAGCGTCGCTTTCACAACCAACAACTTCTGCGATAATCTTACCGTCATCAAAGAGAATCTGGCGACCAACAGACTGCTTGTCCTTTTTGAAAACATCGACAAGCTTAGGGTACGATAGCGAAACACCGTTTTCATCTCCCATGTCGGGCTTTGAATAAAGACGAAACTGTTGTCCCTCTTCTACCTCGACGCTGTTATCAGGAAAGGTACCGATTCTGATTTCAGGACCTTTGGTATCAAGTAGCATAGCGATATTTTTGCCCGATAGCTCCACAGCTTCTTTCACTCTGTCAAAGCGAGCTTTCTGCTCGTCATAGGTGCCGTGTGACATATTGAAACGCGCAACATTCATACCTGCTTTTATCATTTTTGTGAGAATCTTCACATCGTCACAAGCAGGACCCATAGTACATACAATTTTGGTCATTCTCAAGATAATCACCTCTTGATATATTTTGCTTAGTAATACACTCCTATATTACCACATATTTATAGTTTGTAAAAGATAATTTATATTAAACACTAGACTTTTCTTTTATCTCTCAAATTAACCAGCACTATGCCTATGCAAATCAGGCTCAGGCTGACTATATAAAGCGGGTTTAATATCTCGGTTTCACCTAAAATTATATACGACCACATCGCACCGAAAACAGGTATCAGAAGATTATATATCATAATGTTACCCGCATCGTTATACACTAGCAACGCTGTCCACAGTGAAAATGAAAAAGCGGAAACAAAAGCCAAGAACAAAAGCTCGAAAGCGCCTTTTACCGTAAATGAAATTGACGCACAAAACGGCAGAGCAACCGCACAGAGGATAATACCACCAATAAAAAGCTGCCACGCGGTGACTTCGAATATCTTGCCCTTTGAGGCAATTTTTCCGTACAGACTACCTGTTGAACTGCACACAGTCGCCAGCAGGATAAAGCCCTCACCAACAAAGGTGAACGACCCCTCAAAAAAGCCTAAATTCACAATAATAACACCCAAAGCACCTATCACACAGCCAACGATTTTCTTTATGTTCAGCTTTTCTGTTTTGAAAAACAGCGGTGCTAAAAGCACCCCTAAGAAAGCCGAGCACGACGACAGTACAGAGGTTTTTGTAGCAGATGCGTTGCCGACTCCGATGTAGTTGAACACATACTGAAACACAGTGAGCAACAGCGAGTAAATAAGGATTTTCGGCACTCTCTCTTTTTCGATATCAAATATATTTTTCTTTGAAAAAGCGCAGACGATAAACACCATTATACCCGCGATGAAAAATCTCAGTCCCGCAAAAAGCAGTTTATCGGGCACTCCCTCAATATTCATATCAGAGTACGCAAGCTTAATAAGCGGATAAGCCGTGCCCCAGAGCAGGGTGCACAAAACCGCTGTGAAAGCGCATATATACTTGTTAGTAAATAATTTTTTCATAGCTTTACTCTCTACAAAAGCCACAGCATAAGTTTACGCTGTGGCTCTTTTTTATCTGTCGTTCATATTTGTGTACGGACGCTCCTGTGACACGCTCATATAAGCAGGGCGGATAATCTTAGAAACATTCATAAGCTCTTCGATTCTGTGCGCACTCCAACCCGCAATTCTTGCAACCGCAAAAATCGGGGTGTAAAGCTCAGGTGGTAAACCTAAAATCTTGTATACAAAACCTGAATAAAAATCGACATTAGCAGAAACGCCCTTGTACATCTTGCGCTTTTTCGCAATAACCTCAGGCGCAAGTCGCTCGATTTTTTCGTACAAGCCGTATTCTTTCATCTTGCCCTTTTCTCTTGCTAGCTGTTCAACAAAGCTCTTGAATACACGGGCTCTCGGGTCAGAGATAGAATAAACAGCGTGACCGATACCGTAGATAAGACCAGCGTTATCATATGCCTGCTTGTCGACGATTTTCTCAAGATAAGCGCTGATTTCCTCTTCGTCTTTCCAGTCCTTGACATTCTTTTTGATATCCTTCATCATACCCATAACTTTTTCATTAGCACCGCCGTGCTTAGGGCCCTTGAGTGAGCAAAGTGCCGCAGCGATAGCTGAGTATGTATCAGTGCCTGAGCTTGTTACAACGCAGGTAGTGAATGTTGAGTTGTTACCGCCACCGTGCTCTGCGTGCAGTACAAGTGCCATATCAAGCACCTGAGCTTCGAGTGGTGTGTACTGCTGGTCAGGGCGGAGAGTTTTTAAAATAATCTCTGCAGTAGAGAGATTCTTATCAGGGTGGTGAATATATAAGCTACCGCCCTTGTTGTAGTGATTATACGCGTGGTAACTGTATACAGAAAGGAGCGGAAATACGGAAATTATTTCCAGACACTGTCTTAATACATTGTCAATAGATATATCGTTTGCGTTGTGGTCGTATGATGCTAAAGTAAGCACAGAACGAGCAAGGGAGTTCATCATATCCTTGCTAGAAGCTTTCATAACAACATCTCTAACAAAGTGAGTCGGAAGCTCACGAAAATCAGAAAGCAACTGAACAAAATCCTTGTACTCCTGCTCGTTAGGAAGCTTTGAGAAAAGGAGAAGGTATACAACCTCTTCAAAACCAAATCTGTTATCTTTAATACAGCCTTTGATGATATCCTCAACATTTATTCCGCGATAAAACAACTTGCCGTCTGTAGGGACAGCCTTGCCGTCGACTATCTTATTCTGTCTTATTTCGCAGATGTCGGTAAGTCCTGTGAGGACACCTGCACCGCTCAAATCACGCAGACCGCGCTTTACATCGTATTTTGTGTATAATTCTTTATCAATGTTTCCGTTAGCTTCACAAACCTGAGCCAACGCCCGAACTCTTTCGTCATTATAATGGCGCGCCATACGTACCTCCTTAATACAAAAATTTCCTAGAGTATCATTATACTATTTTTTGAGAGTTTAGTCAAACACACCGCTTGAGAGGTATCTCTCGCCTGTGTCGGTAAGAATTACCGCTACGGTAACATCTCTGTTTTCACGCTGTAAAAACTTAGTAGCAGCACAAAGAGCGGCTCCTGAAGAAATACCGACCAGAACACCTTCAGTTTTTGCAATCAGCTTTGCTGTTTCAAAAGCCTCTTCATTTGTAACGGTGATTACTTCATCATAGATTTCGGTATCAAGTGTATCCGGCACAAAGTTTGCACCTATACCCTGAATTTTATGAGGGCCTGCTTCTCCCTTTGACAATAGTGGAGAAGAAAAAGGCTCAACGGCTACTATCTTTATATTTTCATTTTGCTCTTTTAAGAACTTTCCTGCGCCTGAGAGCGTTCCTCCTGTGCCGACGGTTGCAACAAATGCGTCGATTCTGCCCTTTGTCTGCGAGTACAGCTCTGGGCCTGTGGTATCGTAATGGGCTTTTGGGTTAGCTTTATTTCCAAACTGACCTAAAATCACAGCGTTTTCTGCGTTCTCCTTTATTTCAAGCGCCTTTTTAACTGCGCCTTCCATACCAAGTTTGCCCTCTGTCAGTACAATCTCTGCACCATAAGCAGAAAGGAGCATTCTGCGCTCAACACTCATGGTTTCAGGCATTGTGAGAATAACCTTATACCCTTTCTGAACAGCAACAGATGCTAAACCAATTCCCGTATTACCTGAAGTCGGCTCAATGATAGTACTGCCCTCTTTCAATATTCCTTTTTCTTCTGCATCTATTATCATCGACAGAGCAATTCTGTCCTTAGCGCTACCGCCCGGGTTAAAGCATTCCAGCTTGCACAAAAGCTCACCTTTTTCAATTCCTACAGCCTTCCTATATCGAGAAAATTTCACAACAGGAGTGTTGCCGATAGTTTCCATTACGCTTTCATATATCTTCACAAAAGTCAGCCCTTTCGTATTTTTTATCTATGTATAGTATTTTACACAAAGTCGTGAGTTTTTCAAGTGTGAGGTAAAAGTTTCATATAAAATAAAACGTCCGCACAAAAGTACAGACGATTTATTTAAAAATTTCAGCTTCACTTTAAATTGTTATCAATAAACTCAATGTATGGTTTGCGATTATAAACGCTGTCTTTGTTATCACGATACCACTCGTACTCTTCTTTAAGTCCATCATAAAGCGGTATAGTATTTTTCATCAAGGTTTCTTGTTTTGAAACATCAAGTTCATACTCGTAGTTATAAAACGGAAAATATTCGCGCTGATTTATTGATCTGTCAACGCTTACGAATCGAGCCTCTTTTCCAACGGCTTTATAACAAAGAGATGCCCATTCTTTAATTGAAACAGTTTTTTTATTACCAATGTTGAAAATCTTTTCTTTCGGATGTTTTTTAAGTATAATCTCAATAAATCTGCACAAATCTCGCACATTAAAAAACTGCATTTTCATTTCTCCATTGTCGGGAATATAAAAAGGACGGTCGTTTTCGGCACAATCAAACACAAAAGCCTCTCGGTATAAATTTTCATAAATACCATATAAGTATGGCGGGCGTAGAATATATGCGTTATTGATCCGCTTTTGCAAAAGCTCCTCAGCTTTGAGTTTATTAACACCGTAGTCACCCCATATGGCGTTATTTCCACACGGTTGACTCTCTGTAAAAGGTTGTTCGTTCGTTTGAGGATAAACAGCACTTGAGCTGATAAAAACATAATCATCAAACTCACCCAAAGCATCGAGAAGAAAACCAAGCTGTTCTTCGTTGTATGTACAAATGTCTAGCACAGCATCGAATTTAATGTTCTTTAATCTGTCTTTCAACTTTGACCTATCACAATTTATAAGATTAACTCCATTTATCTGTTCTCTGGTGTTTCGGTTTATGACAAAAACCTCGTCACAACGCTTTACAAAATATTCAGCTACAAACTTACTGACAAAAGTTGTACCACCTGTCACAAGAATTCTCATCTTATATTCCTCCGTTATCCGCACTTTATTATTACACAAAAAATTAAGAGGGACGGTGAACGTCCCTCTTTAATCTTAATTATGCTTTATCAATTGAACCGAAGAGTTCCATCTTCTCTTTTACTGTAGCTTTGATTGCTTCAAAGCCAGGAGCGAGTAACTTTCTTGGGTCAAAGCCCTTGCCCTGAAGGTCTTTACCATCTTCGATGTACTTTCTAGTAGCATCAGCAAATGAAAGCTGGCACTCTGTGTTTACATTAATCTTAGAAACGCCTAAAGAAATAGCCTTCTTAATCATATCAGCAGGAATACCTGTACCGCCGTGGAGAACTAAAGGCATATCGCCTGTCTTCTGCTGGATAGCATCGAGAGTATCGAATGAAAGACCAGCCCAGTTTTCAGGATACTTACCGTGAATGTTACCGATACCTGCTGCGAGCATTGTGATGCCTAAATCAGCAATCATCTTGCACTCGTCAGGGTCAGCACATTCGCCAGCGCCAACAACCCCGTCTTCTTCGCCACCGATAGAGCCAACCTCAGCTTCAAGGGACAGACCGAGCTCGTCACAGATAGCAACTAATTCCTTTGTCTTCTCAACATTCTCTTCGATTGAGTAGTGTGAACCGTCGAACATAACTGATGAAAAACCAGCTTCGATGCAAGCCTTAGCACCGTCGTATGAACCATGGTCAAGGTGAAGAGCTACAGGAACTGTGATGTTAAGCTCCTCGAGCATACCATTAACCATACCAACGATAGTCTTGTAACCGCACATATATTTACCAGCACCCTCAGATACACCGAGGATAACAGGAGAGTTGTTCTCCTGAGCTGTGAGCAGGATAGCCTTTGTCCACTCAAGGTTGTTGATGTTGAACTGGCCAACTGCGTACTGACCTGCCTTTGCTTTTGTGAGCATTTCTTTTGCATTTACTAATGGCATTGTAATTCCTCCAAAATGTAATTTACTTTTCTCAATGAAAAACACTTTCATTCATTATCTATTATACATCAATATAAGCGCGAATAATATCCTTTCGGGAAAAATGGAGATTTTTGTTATTTATCTCATAATGCAACGGTCTTTCCGATTGATTTTGCTGAAATCACAGTATAAAATAGAAAATATAAAAAATTTATCAAACGTTGAAACTAAAACGCGTTTTGAATTGTTTTATTAGTAGAGGGGTGATTATATGGCTGACAAAGTGTTTGCAGGGCTTGAGTACGAGCAGGTTGTGCGTAAATATAACCAGACGGTTGTATCGGTCTGCGTAATGCGCCTGAAAAACTGGGCAGACGCAGAGGACTGCTTTCAGAATACTTTTGTCAGACTATACCAGAAATCCCCTCAGATAAACGACGAAAAACATCTGAAGGCATGGCTGATACGCGTCGCAATCAACGAATGTAATAACTACATAAAAAAGAACAGAAAATTTGTGTCGTTAGAAGAGAGCAAAGATGTCGCTGTACAATTCCCTCACGACGAAGCTGACATCTCGTGGGCACTTTTAGAGCTGGAGCCTAAGTACAGAGAAGTTCTGCACCTGTACTATGTAGAGCAGTACAAGGTCGACGAAATCGCTCAGATACTAAGTAAAAATCCAAACACAGTGAAAACTCTGCTGATGCGTGGCAGAGAAAAGCTGAAATCTGTTTACGGAGGTGATAACGGTGAATGACAAGAATTTTGACCATCTTAAAAACCTGAAAGCCCCTGAAAGTTGGATTGAAAATGCCATCAACATTCCAAATACTGAAGATAAGCAAAAGCCTGTGTTTTTTCTAAGATACAGCAGAAGCTTAGCATCGGTTGCGTGTCTTGTGATAGTGTGTGCAATAAGTCTTATAATCGCACTAAACAGAGATGATAATGTGTTACCTATAGAGCCGTCAGATAAAACCGTGACCACTGACGCTACCATCGGTGACGAAACACAAAATTACACCGATGCTACAGAGTCTGTTCCCTCAGAAAACAAACAGCCTGCGACAAACTCAGACAGAGAAAACGGAGGTGCACCATTTGAGGGCATTATAGACAATAGCGACTCTCTAAATAAGCCTACCGCCCCATCTCAGAAACCTGACTCAGACCCGACTTCTTCAGACACAACAGATGTCACACCTACCGAAAACCCTGTCATAAAACCGACTGACCTACCGACAGTTAAGCCGACTAAACCCCCGACTGAAAAACCGTCAGCCAGACCGCCTGACAGCGACAAACCAAACACTCCTCAAGCTCCCGAATCTCCCGGTGACCCTTATGAACCGCCAACAGACGGAGAAGGCGAGGGTTCTAGCAATGCACATTATGTTTTTTACACCTCATTTTCAACAGGATATCTAGATGGTTCCAGGCAAATCTATTGTTCGGTTTTGGACCCTGACGGGAATATCGTGGTAAATTATGACTTTGCTACAGTTTACAGTATTTACAACAATCTCGCGTATGTTTCTTATGCTCTCCCAAGCTACGCTATTACAAATTCAGGGAGATATTGTTGCAATTTCTACACCGCAAATGGTGAACACATCTGCAGTTCCATAATATATGTTCAAGTATAACTCATTATCAGGAGGTTAATTATGAAAAAACTATTAGCTGTATCAATTATGGCAATTATGCTTTTATCCTTTACCCTGCTTCCTGCATCAGCGGCTCTCCCGCCACTTGTTTTCGGCGATGTAATAGGCTATGACGGAGTAGATATTACTGATGCTACAGCGGTTCAGCGATATGTGGCAAATATTGATACTTTATACGATACCGCACTTTATGCAGCAGATGTCAACGCTGACGAAAAAGTTTCGGTCGTTGACGCTACTCTTATTCAACAAAAGGTCGCTGGCCTGATTGATGTCTTCCCTGCAGGTGACAGTTGTTACATTGACCTGTATGCTGAGGCACTGGTCGCTGACTACAACTCATCTACTGCTACAGTAGGTCAGGAGGTTACTTTCAGGGCTATCGCTTCCGGTGGTCCAGGACCTCTTATGTATGAATTTTATATTAACGGAGATTTAAGGCAGGAAAAGAGCGAACAAAACATTTACAAATGCACTTTCACTCAAAAAGGCACTTACGAAATCGAATTTATAGTAACAAGCAAGGCAGGGCTTACAAGAAGCGAGAGTATATATCTCACTGTAAACGACCCTGTAGAATCAGGCTGGATAGTAGTAAACAACGTGTATCATCTGGGTTTCTATGATACATACACAACATTTGAAGCCGTTGCTTGTGACGGATACGGTCCGTATGAATACAGATTCTCGCTGTATAAAGACGCTTATCCGCCTGAGTCTTTTGGCACCTTGGTTGAAGAAACAGAGTTTTCGGGCGTTAACTCATTTACAGTAACAAAGCCTTTAGAAAACCATACACACTACACTCTCTTTGTTGAAGTCAAAAACGATCGTGGTATGAGCGTCGTGGAAGAATATGAGTTTGACTTTGAGCTTCCACCTCCCGCTTAAGGATAGCCCGCAGACTAAGTCTGCACAACTATATAATCACAACCCCAAAAGGACTGCCGACCCAAAAACTTGGGTCGGTGGTTCTTTTTTGCTTGATAAAATATTCATATAGTATTATAATAATTCCATATATGTAATGGAGGGATAACTATGCCATTTATCGACGCTAGATTTTCAACCCCTGTGAGTGCTACTCAGGAAGAAAGTATAAAGAAACGCTTGGGCGAAGCAATCACCCTGATTGGCAAAAGCGAAGCGTACCTTATGGTACAGATTCAAAGCGACTGCAAGCTGTATTTCAAAGGTACCAAAGACGCCGATTCTGCATACTTCGAAATCAAGCTGCTCGGAAAATCAACTAAAGCTAACTACGAAAAGCTCACAGCGGCTTTATGTGAAATAGCACAAAACGAGCTTTCTATTCCTACTGACCGCGTTTATGTAAAATTTGAAGAGATTGAGTATTGGGGCTACGACTCCTTTGTATTTTAAGAGGTAAATATGAAAAGCTTCAGAAAAGAACTGTGGTTTAATATTCCACAGCGCAGAAAGATAGTAAATATCACCCGCGATGTTCAAAAAGCCATTGACGAAAGCGGTGTGAAAGAAGGCTTGGTGCTGATTAACGCTATGAACATCACAGCATCTGTTTTTATAAACGACGACGAAAGCGGTCTGCACGGTGACTACGAACGTTGGCTTGAAAAACTCGCTCCCGAAAAGCCGTACAGCCAGTATGCTCACAACGGCTTTGAAGACAACGCAGATGCTCATTTAAAGCGTACTATTATGGGTAGAGAGGTTGTCTGCGCTATAACAAATGGACAGCTTGATTTCGGCACATGGGAGCAGATTTTCTACTACGAGCTCGACGGCAAGAGAAACAAGCACGCTCTCATCAAAATCATCGGAGAATAAGAGGTAATATATATGAAAATTGTTGTACTTGCAGGCGGACTGAGTACTGAGCGTGATGTATCTATCACATCGGGTAAGCAGGTTTACAAAGCACTCAAAGAAAAAGGTCATAAAGCTATACTGCTCGATGTGTTTATGGGTATTGAAGAGAAAATCGAAAACATAGACGCTCTCTTTGAAAACGGCTACGACTTCACAAAAGCTATCACAGGTGTATCAACACAGATTCCTCAGCTTGAGGATATCAAGGCGATGAGAAAGGATAAATCCGATTCAATTTTCGGCGAGAATGTTATCGATATCTGTAGAAAGGCTGACATCTGCTTTTTAGCACTTCACGGCGGAATGGGCGAAAACGGTCAGCTTCAGGCAGCACTTGATATGCTCGGCATAAAGTACACAGGTGCAGGCTATTTAGGCTCAGCGGTTGCTATGGATAAAGGCGTTTCAAAGGCAGTATTTTTAAACTCGAATGTGCCAACCCCTATGTCAAAGCTCTATCACAAAGAGTCACTAACTAACGGCGAGCTTGAAAATTGGACTGATTTTCCGTGCGTTGTAAAGCCGTGCTCAGCGGGTAGCTCTGTCGGTGTATCAATCGTGCAGACTAAAGACGACTTCCATGAAGCTATGGTTGACGCGTTCAAGTACGAAGGTCAGGTGCTCGTTGAGCAGTACATCAAGGGTAGAGAGTTTTCTATCGGTGTGCTCGGAGACAAGGCTCTGCCTATCATCGAGATTATCCCTAAAACAGGCTTTTATGACTATGTGAATAAATATCAGGCAGGAAACACAGAGGAAATCTGCCCTGCTGTTTTAGACGAAGCTACTACAAAGCTCTTACAGAACGAGGCTTTGCATGCTTTTGATGAGTTGCATCTGGAGAGCTACGCAAGAATTGACTTCCTGCTCGATGAAAACGATGGAAAAATTTACTGCTTGGAAGCAAACACTCTGCCTGGTATGACACCGATGAGCTTACTTCCGCAGGAAGCCAAGGCTGACGGAATGGATTTCCCACAGCTTTGTGAAAAAATCGTCGAGCTTTCACTCAATAAGTATAAATAATCTAGGGGCGACCAGTAGTCGTCCGATAAAAATCACATTAATATGGTGATATTATGAAACCGATTACACTAAAAGAAATAGCTAAAAGCTGTGGCGGCACGCTTTTTGGTGACGAAAAGACAGTAGTCACATCTATCGTTACCGACAGCCGTCAGGTTAAAGAAGGCACTATGTTTGCCGCTATCAAAGGTGAGCGTGTTGACGGCCACCGCTTTATCTCACAGTGCATAGACTCAGGTGCAGTATGCGCTTTAGTTGAAGAAAAGCCTGAGTGTGAGTGCAACTACATCTTAGTTGACTCAACCTTAGTTGCTCTCAAGAAAATCGCTGAGTACTACCGCTCACTGTTTCCTATTCCTTTTATCGGAATCTCAGGCTCAGTCGGTAAGACCTCAACTAAAGAAATGATATCCGCAGTACTGTCACAGAAGTTTAATGTCCATAAAACGCAGGGTAACTTCAACAACGAGCTCGGTGTTCCGCTGACAATTTTTGGACTCGAAGAAGCTCACGAAATCGCGGTAATCGAGATGGGTATTTCAGGCTTTTCTGAGATGACCAGACTTGCTACAATTGTGCGCCCTGACATCTCGGTTATCACTAACATCGGATACTGCCATTTGGAAAACCTAATCGACCTCGACGGAGTACTCAAAGCTAAAACCGAGATGCTCGAATTTCTATCAGAAGACGGCAAAATGTTCTTCTGCGGTGACGATGAAAAGCTCTATACAGTCAAAGAGCACAACGGCATTAAAACAAACTTCTACGGCTTTGATAGAAGAAATGAATACAAAGCCGAGATTATTAACACCGACCTTTTCAAAGGCATCGAGTGTAAACTCTACCTCAAAGGCGGAGTTATAGAATGCACTGTGCCGTCGGTTGAGAGCCATATGGTAGCAAATGCACTGTGCGCTGCTGCCATCGGCGAAGCTCTTTCTATGACAAAAGAGCAGATAAAGTGCGGCATAGAGAGCTACAAAACCGTCGGCTCACGCAGTAATGTTATCCGCAAAAACGACATCACTATCATTGACGACTGTTACAACGCAAACCCTACTTCAGTTCGCGCTTCAGTAAGTTCGCTAGCTAAATTTTCTGGTAGAAAGGTCGCTATTATCGGCGATATGAAAGAGCTCGGCGCAAATGAAAATGAACTTCACTTTGAAACAGGAAAGTTCATCTATGACACAGGTATCGACAAGATTATCGCTGTTGGAGAGCTATGCAAACACCTTTTTGACGGTGCAAACGAAAACGGCTACTACTTTGAAACCCTAGAACAATGCATTGAGCACATCGGAAATATCATAAAAAAGGGTGATACTGTTCTTGTCAAAGCAAGCCACAGTATGCACTTTGAAAAAATTGTTGAGAAACTCAACACTCAATTTAGTTAAGAGGTAAATATGAGATTTATATCTTTCAATGTAAACGGCCTGAGAGCAATTATGAACAAAGGCTTTATGGATAGTTTTAATACGCTTGATGCTGATATTTTCTGCCTGCAGGAAACAAAGCTTCAAGAAGGTCAGATTGACTTTAACCCTGAGGGCTACCACAGCTACTGGAATTACGCTGAGAAAAAGGGCTACTCCGGCACTGCGATTTTTACTAAAAAAGAACCTCTGTCTGTAAAGTACGGCTTGGGAATCGAAGAGCACGACCACGAGGGCAGAGTTATCACACTCGAGTTTTCTGACTTTTACTTTATTACGGTCTACACTCCTAACGCTCAGGACGGGTTAAAACGACTCGATTACCGTATGAAATGGGAAGACGATTTTCTTTCATATATTAAAAAGCTTGATGAGAAAAAGCCTGTTATCTACTGTGGCGACTTAAATGTTGCTCACAAAGAAATCGACCTTAAAAACCCGAAAACAAACCGCAAAAATCCCGGCTTTACCGATGAAGAGCGAGGCAAAATGACAGCCGTACTCGAAAGCGGCTTTACAGACACCTTCCGATATCTGTATCCCGACAAGGAGCAGATTTATTCCTGGTGGTCGTATCGCTTTAAAGCAAGAGAGAAAAACGCAGGTTGGAGAATCGACTACTTTATCTGCAGTGAGCGTTTATGTGACAAAATCAATGACGCTAAAATCCACACGGATATTTTCGGCTCTGACCACTGTCCTGTCGAACTGGACATAAACATTTAATTGTAGCACAAAACAACCCGACTGATATCAGTCGGGTTTCTTTGTGTCAAAATAATTCCTGATCACATAAATTTATTATATTCAATTTTTTGTTTTTAGCATAAATCAAAAACTTATACGCATTACTGTAAGTATTGTTTACATAGCAAACCAAATATTCCGAATTTTTAATCATAAATTCATTGCTCTTCTTTATCGCAAATCTTTTAGGAATTCTTTCTAAGCCTACAGGATAGATTGTTTCATTATAATCATAGCAAGAATTCTTCTTGTTATTTAAATAAGAAATCACTACATTGATTTTTATATCATACTGTTTTTTCAGTTGCAATAAAACTCGATATACATAATAGTCGAAATTACCATTTGTACCAACATAAAACTCGTTGACATCTTCTTTTGTTATTAAATTCTCAATCACAACACACAACAGCTTTTCGACCTCTTGCGAACAATCTCTGTGACCGATAAATGTACAGCAACGCAATTCATCACCTCTTTTCATGGTAATTTTAAGGGAATATCCCTTAAAAGTCAATAAGGTATATTCCCTTAAGGCATAATTGCTATAGAGGTGATTACGTTGTTCAAAAGAATTCGTGACCTTAGGGAAGACAAAGACATCCCTCAACGCAAAATAGCTGAGTATTTACAAATACACCAGACAACATATTCAGATTACGAGATAGGAAATCTGAATGTTCCTGTTGATGTATTGATTAAACTTGCAAAGTATTATAATACAAGTATCGATTATCTTGTAGGGCTAACTGACAACGAGGAGCCTTACAAATAAACAACCCGACTGATAAATCAGTCGGGTTTCTTTGTGTCAGAATTACTCAACAACGACAACGCCATCGTCCTTAATTGTTACTGTCATTCCTGTTTTGACATAGTCTAAAAACTCGTCGCCGAGGTTATCAATAACAGGCATTGTGATGTCTGGAAGCCATACATCAGCTAAAATCGCGCCTGCGGCAGCTAACGAGTCAATGTGATTAGTAAACAGCATACACGCAGGCTGACGCTTCATAGCACACGCACAGTAAAGAACCATACCGCCTGTGGTTGAACCGATAGTCTGAGGAAGCACAAGCGCGTTACCGCACAACGGCTCGCCATAGATATCGGGGTTATTCTGGTCGTTACAGGTGGCTGTTTTGTCGCCAAACTGAAGAGCTTTCTGAAGTGACGCAAGGGTGTTAAAGCCTGCCTTTGTTACAACTGCCTTTGCACTACATCTCCCCGGAGTAACTACTCTGCCTTTAAATTCTTTCATTTTCAGTTACCTCCTTTTGTAATCTCGACTAAAATCTCGTCGTCTGTGTAATAACGAGATGTTGTGTAAGTTCTAAGCTTATTTGATGATGTGATGACAGGCATCTTTGCACAAAGCGGGTTGTTCATATACATCAGCGGACAGATGTATGATGTGATAACACCTGTTTTCTTCAGACGCTCTGCGTAATCTGTTTTGTTAAACTCTTCTAGCACCTTAGGAGCGGCTGTGAATACTGTCGGGATAACGACCTTTTTGTTGCCAGCTTCTTTCAAAGCTGTTTCTACCCTATCTGTCCAGTCTTTCAATTGCTGTAAGCTCATATGAGGACAGCCCATAAAGCAGAGCTTAGGCTTAGCGTTCTTATCTTTCCAGATAACAGGGTAGTTGTTCTTCACTCTCTCTAACTCTTCATCTGTGATAACATATTCCTGAGCGTTTTCTAAAATCAGATCCTTGCCCTGCTCTTTTGCTTCAGGAGTGAGATTATCGATGTGATAAAGACCTACAGCTCCGTTAGAAGCAGTAGCTGCACCGAAGTCTTTTAAGTATGTACAAGCCGAGTCTGTAAGCTCATCGCCAAGCCACTTATCAAGACCGATAACATAAGGAACATCTTCCATAACTTTCATACCGATAGCGGAGCCTAAAAGCTGTGCCTCAGGCTTTTTGGTTGTTTCGATTTTAACAACCCAGCTTGCCTTTCTGCCCTCGTCGGTAAGAAGTCCGAAATACGGCACACAACCTGCGATAGAGCCCATAATGTCCATAATACCTGAGTTACGGTTGCATCTGGCACCGAGCACAGAGTTAGCGTAAACTACGGCTGAGCTCTCTGCCCAGGAGAGGATATCACCCTTTTTCGGTTTGTTGCCAACTTCGTCCATATAGCAGGTGCAGGTGAATGCATCTTTATCCATAAGACCGAGCTCTTTGAGCTGTCCTTCGTAGAAATCCTGCTTTGAGTACATAAATTTGTTGAAAATGAGGTTCTGCAAAAAGTTTGCTGGAACATTTTTATCGAGCGGGCGAGGGTCAACAGAGAAAGTCTGCTTTGATACAGCACCCGCCTCTATAAGCTTATTCATAAGGTCGTATACAGGTGTAATCATCTTAAGACCAAAGGAGGTTACGAGGTGATTATGCTCGCCTGTTACTTCTATCATCTTTTCGGCTCCGAAAGCTTCACCATACATAACAAGCGTTTTCATAACCTTAGCTAAAGTTTCGCCCTGCTCGCCGTTTAGCATCTGCTGTTGTTTTTCAGTTAAAATCATAGCGTTTCTCCTTTACAGTTTCATACATGTATCCCATGCACCCCAGATAACTGTTCTGAGGTTGCCGACTTCTTTTGCATCGCCGATGATGTGAATATGCTTGCCCTTCTTAGCAATTGGTGCAGGACTATATCCGACTGACATAATAACGGAATCTGCATCAATCTTGAACTCTTTGCCGTCTTTGTCTTTGACAACAACTCCACCATCAACGACCTCAGAAAGCGAAGTTTCAAGATAAACCGGCACCTTGTTTGTTTCAAAGAAATCGCGAAGATAGCTTGTGTTAGCAAGACAGATGCCCTTTGTGGTAATAAGGTCGTCCTGCATTTCAACAATTGTCGGCTTTTTGCCCTGTAGATAAAGCTCGTACGCTATCTCGCAGCCTGTGAGTCCGCCACCGATTACGACTACATTTTCGCCTGCTTTTGAATTATCAAGAAGGAAGTCTACAGCCTCAATCGCTTTATCTGCACCCTTAATCGGAATATTCTTAGCTTTTGCACCTGTTGCTACGATGATTTCGTCAGCGTTCAAAGAGTTGATATCTTTGATTTCTGTATTCATCTTCACTTCAATCGGGTAACTTTTCAGCTCGCGGATATACCACGCGATGAGAGCCCTGTCCTTCTCCTTAAACGAAGGTGCTGAAGCGGCGATAAACACACCGCCTAATTTATCTGACTTTTCATAAAGAGTTACCTTGTGGCCTCTTTTAGCCAAAAGTATAGCCGATTCCATACCGCCGATACCGCCACCGATAACAGCGATGTTCTTGCTCTTTTTAGCTGGCTCTACCTTATACTTCTTTGACTGCATAGTTTCTGGATTCAAGGCACAGCGTGAAAGTCCCATCGTATCTGTGAGGTCCTGAGTGTTAGCGTGGCCCTTTGAAGAAGAGAAGTTAAAGCAGCCTGCGTGACAACAGATGCACGGCTTGATTTCTTCAACTCTGTCTTCAATCATCTTTGTAATCCACTGTGGGTCAACAAGGAACTGGCGAGCAATGCCAACAGCGTCTATCTCGCCGTTTTCTACAGCTTTCGCGCCGATTTCAGGGTCCATTCTACCTGCACATACAACAGGAATATCAACAAACTTTTTGATATGAGCGACATCCTTGAGGTTGCAGTTTTGGGGCATATACATAGGCGGGTGTGCCCAGTACCAAGAATCGTATGTACCGTTATCAGCATTCAGCATATCGTAGCCTGCGTCCTGAAGGTACTTAGCAGCCTTTTCGGATTCTTCCATATTTCTACCGACTTCCTCGTACTCCTCATCAGGCATAGCGCCCTTGCAGAAGCCCTTCATCTTAGACTCAACAGAATAGCGCAGAGATACAGGATAGTCATCACCACAAGCCTCTTTGATAGCTTTTACAACCTCAGTAGCAAAGCGATAGCGGTTTTCAAAGCTACCGCCATATTCATCAGTACGCTTGTTGAAAAATTCGATAGCAAACTGGTCTAAAAGATAACCCTCGTGTACAGCGTGAACTTCGACACCGTCTACACCGGCTTCTTTACAGAGCTTAGCAGTCTTAGCAAATGCTTCGATAATCTCCTCTATCTGCTCAACTGTCATCTGAGGGCACTGTATATCGTGAGCCCAGCGTGACGGCTGAGGAGAAGGACAAGCTAGCTCGTGGGAGGTGTCGATTATCGGTTTTACAATAGCTCTGGTGATTTTATTCTTGTGCAAAGGAGCGACAAGCTCAGTAATAGCCCATGAACGACCCATACCTGCGGTGAGCTGAATAAACAGCTTTGCACCTGTTTTATGTATCTCGTCCATAAACTCTTTGAGCTCAGTAAACATTTTCGGATTCTGCCACAGCCACTTACCCCAGAAGGTATCCCTAAGTGGTGCGATACCCGGAATAATAAGTCCGACATTGTTGTTAGCTCTCTCTAAAAAGAGCTTTGCTGCTTCCTTGTCAAAATGGCATCCGGTAAGTTCAAACCAACCGAAAAGCGATGTACCACCCATCGGGCACATTACAATTCTGTTTTTGATTTCAACGTTGCCGATTTTCCACGGGGTAAACAGCGCGTTGTACTTTTCGTTCATTTTCTGCACTCCTTTGTATGTTAAATTACAAAACAAATTATATTCTACAGATGTTGAGTTGTCAACATCTTACATTTCTATACCATATAAACGCTTAGCATTCTCTGCTGTGATATCCAGAAGCTGTTGGACTCCTATCCCCTTAATCTCAGCGATTTTTGTCGCTGTGTAGATGATGTTTGACGAATCGTTTCGCTTTCCTCGATTAGGCACAGGCGACAGGTAAGGTGCATCTGTTTCGAGCAAAAGTCTGTCAAGCGGCACATATTGTGCAACTTCGAGCGGTACTCTCGCGTTTTTGAAGGTCACTGTTCCGCCTAAACTGATGCTAAGCCCGAGTCTGAGAACCTCTTTGAGCATTTCTACACTACCAGAAAAGCAGTGCATAAGACCCTTTGGCTGATATTTTCTTAAATACTGCATCACATCGCCGTGAGCCTCTCTGTCGTGGATAACCACGGGTACATCGAGCTCTTTTGAAAGCTTGAGCTGTTCTTCAAACACGCGGTGCTGAAGCTCCTTTTCGATATCCCAATGATAGTCAAGCCCAATTTCGCCCAAGGCTACCGCCTTTTCGTGCTTTAGCATCTTAGCAATTTCATCGAGGTAAAACTTAGGCATATCATTAAGATTTTCAGGATGAAAGCCTACAGTGAAATACATATAGTCGTATTTTTCAGCAAAGCTTCTTGCAATTTCTGCAGTTTTCAAATCAACCGCGGCGTTTACTACTCCGCTCACACCCTTTGACGGTAAGGACAAAAGAAGTTCTTCTCTGTCGCTATCAAACCAATCGTCGTCATAGTGCGCGTGAGCGTCAAAAATATTGTTCATAATCTCTCCTACAGACAAAAAAGGGACGGTAGAACCGTCCCCCATTCCACTTTTATTAACTTATGCGGCTACCGACTTCAACTGGGTCATCAACAAAGACAACCTTAACATCGTTATTTGATGATGCAGCTAAAATCATACCGTGGCTTTCAACCTTACAGAGTGTAACAGGCTTTAAATTAGCTACTAAAATAACCTTTTTGCCTACCATCTCTTCAGGTGTATAGTACTCAGCGATACCTGACGCAACAGTGCGCTCGCCCTCGCCGTCGAGCAGAGTGAGCTTTAGAAGTTTCTTGGACTTCTTCACCTTTTCGCACTCTTTAACCTGAGCGACTCTTAGCTCTACCTTACAGAAATCATCGATGCCAATCTGAGCAAGACCCTCGATTTTCTTGTCAGCTTTCTGTTCCTCAGCCTGAGCTTTCTCGACATTCTTCTGAATGATAGCGTTTAGCTCCTCGATTTCTTTATCTACATCAATTCTAGGGAATAAAACCTCTCCACGGGAAACTGTAGTATCAAGTGGCAGAACATTCCACTTATCAGCATTCTCATAGGTAGCAAAATCAGTGGCACCAATCTGAGCAAACACCTTTGGCATAGTTGTTGGCATAAACGCAGAAAGAAGTGTTGATACAACACGGATACTCTCTAAGAGATTGTAAAGCACAGTGGCAAGTCTAGCTTTCTTTGCTTCATCTTTGCCCAGTACCCAAGGTGTAGTTTCGTCGATGTACTTGTTAGCACGAGAAACTACCTTAAAAATCTCAGCAAGAGCGTTGTTAATCTGAGTTTTCTCGATATAGTCATCTACAGTCGCTTTGAGCGATAAAGCTGTATTTATTAAATCTTCATCGAACTCGCCTGCTTCTCTGCACTCAGGTAAAGTACCGCCAAAATACTTGTCAATCATAGCGACAGTACGGGAAACTAGGTTGCCAAGTCCGTTAGCTAAATCAGAGTTGATGCGGTTAATCATAATTTCGTTAGAAAATGAGCTGTCAGCACCGAGAGCCATCTCGCGCATGATGTGGTAACGAATAGCATCAGCACCATAACGCTCACCAAGTACAAACGGATCAACTACATTACCCAGAGATTTACTCATCTTCTGACCGTTGAATGTAATCCATCCGTGCACTGCGAGATGCTTAGGAAGCGGAAGCTCAAGCGCCATAAGCATAGCAGGCCAGATGATAGCGTGGAATCTCATAATATCCTTAGCTACCATATGAGTATCAGCAGGCCAGTACTTTGAAAAATCACTGTATGCGTTATTCTCATAGCCTAGAGCAGTGATATAGTTTGAAAGCGCATCAATCCATACATATACAACATGCTTCTCATCAAATGTTACAGGAACACCCCATGTAAAGCTTGTACGGGATACGCAGAGGTCTTCAAGACCCGGTTTGATGAAGTTATTCACAAGCTCAACCGCTCTGGTTTTTGGCTGTAAGAAATCAGTTTCTGTCAAAAGCTTTTCGATACGCTCTGCAAAATCAGACATTCTGAAGAAATACGCCTCTTCTTTAGCCTCGATAACCTCTCTGCCACACTCAGGGCATTTTCCATCGACAAGCTGGCTGTCAGTCCAGAAGCTCTCGCACGGAGTACAGTACTTACCGCTATACTCGCCTTTATAGATATAACCCTTATCGTAAAGAGCCTTGAAAATCTTCTGCACAGACTCAACATGGTAATCGTCAGTTGTACGGATGTATCTGTCGTAGTCAATGTTCATATAATCCCAAAGCTTCTTGAAAATCTCCACGATTTCATCAACATAAGCCTTAGGAGTGATACCTTTTTCATAAGCTTTCTCCTCAATTTTCTGACCGTGCTCGTCGGTACCTGTCAAAAACATAACATCGTAGCCCTGCATTCGCTTATATCGAGCGATAGAATCGCAGGCTACTGTTGTATAGCAGTGGCCTATATGTGGATTTCCTGACGGATAGTAAATCGGTGTGGTGATGTAAAATGGCTTTTTCTCACACATAATCGTCACTCCTTAATAAAAAATTAATACACTAAATAATTATAGCATAAAAGCCAAAAATTGCAATATAATAGTTATATAAGACCTATCTATTTTTACCGAAAATCAGCTTTGTTATCCTCAAGGGTTGACAAACGATGAGTTTAGTGATAATATAATGAGGCTGAAAGGCAATATATCGCGGAGTAGAGCAGCCTGGTAGCTCGTCGGGCTCATAACCCGGAGGTCGTCGGTTCAAATCCGGCCTCCGCAACCACGTCGTCGCAAACGTTCACTCGTTTGCGATATTTTTTATGCAAAAATATCGCCCAACTCGTTTTGTTGCTCCTCCTCTCCCCAAAATCTCAGATTTCGGGGACCCCGAATTTCTGATACAATCATGGGGTAGAGGTTTCGTCGTTTTATCGTTAGATTTTAGCGAAAACCAAAGTAAATAAGCCAAAATAAAAAACAAGCGTTGCAGTTTGAGGACATAAATGTATCGTGCTCCTCTCCCGCAACGCTTTATGCTTTTTATGGCAATTCTTTTCCTGTTGGGGACACAAATGGTCGGCTAATATTGACAAGCTCACACCAAATATGCTAAAACACACTTTACCACGTTAATTTTTGTTGTTTTTTGATATAAAATGTGTTACCATATACATATCCTATAGTGATATCAACTAGACTTAACGAGGTGATTTTATGAAAAAGAGAATATTCAAAAAAACTCTGTGCATCATTATTACTATGTTGATACTGACATCTTCTTTCTCAATGACAGCTTTTGCTGACACAACAAAAGGTACTCAAGTAAAGGGGTCAACAGTCTACTACACAGAAGATGGCGTCAGAACTGCGGTCAAAACCGTAACTATTGATGGTGTAGACTACTACGACTGCTCAGGTGGTGAGCCTGCAAATATCGATACAAATTATCTGCACAATCTGATTTCAACTAGCCATGATTATCAGGATACTTCAAATAACCATACATCAATGAATATCCTGTCACTATGGGCAAGAATCGCCTCTGCTATCTTTGCAAATGGTGGCAAATACACCTGTTCCCATAACTACAAAGATTACTACGGACATAATCACGCAAACGACTCTGACGAACAATGCAGTATCGAAAAGTTGCTTTCAAATGCAACAGCACAAAACAGTGGCGAACGTAAAAAAGACAACTACAGTTCAACTGGACTTTCTGTTGCAGGTTCTTTTTCTACTCTGCGTCAGAAGATGTGCGATGAAATAGCATATCACATTGGTAGAAGCACCTGTGATGGCTCGGATATTCTCGGTCAGGGCAACAACTGTCCTGATGCTTTACCTGCACTTGATGACTCAACACCTAGAGATATCATCTACAATATGGCAACTTCCATCACCCGAGAAGGCTCAACCGCAAAGTATCAGTACAACTCCTACTGCGTTGCTTTTTATGACTTCGATCTTATGATTCTTGCTGACGAAGATCTGGAATATGTAACAGGAGCAGAAGGATTCCGAGACCGTGAAAATCCTGTAAAAGATGCCGCAGATGCAGGTGTTGACGGATTTGAATATAACATAAATTCCAGCCAAACTAATATAGACAGCTGCGTCAATGAGTCCGTGCTTAATATTTCAGATGATGTTACTTTAAGCAATTCCCAGAGCCAGTCTGTTATGACTTCTATCCAGAACAGCGAAAGCTACTCCTTCTCTCAGATGATTGGCGGAGAAGTATCATTCAAGCTGTTCGGTCTTGAATCAAAAGCCAATACACAATTTACATTTAATCAGGCTTATGAGTCTGTACACACTAACGAAGCAACAAAAACTATTGATTTAAGCTCAAGCTACGCAACCCAGACTTATGTTCCTGCACAAACTGTAGCTTATATAATGCAAGAACAAGGTTCATCATCAATCACAGTACCATATGATACACCTGTAGCTCTCACATTTAAGGTAGCTATTTTCTCAATGAGTGGTGATGTTTATGCCGATTCAGCTCTGACACTTGCTTTCAGCACAGCAGGATATGAACAATCCAACTTCTCAACATTCTTCGGGGGTTCTTCAGAAGAAACCGGAACTTATGCTTATGACAGTCTGAATCAGAAAGTTTCAAACACAGCTATAACAGGTTGGGATTCAACTTACGGAAACAATCATTTCTTCTATAAAAAACATGACGGAAGTTCTGACCCTACGGACACTTCTACTATAGATCTGGACTGGAACGCTATAAACAACTATTTCATAGAAGGCAATATTGCTAGTTTTGATCTTAAATTCTTCGCAACAACAGTTCCTATGCTTTCTGCCGGCACATCAATGAACGTAACCGGAGAAAGCAAAACCTCGAAAGTCTATGACCCTTTGCCATTGTATCTGCCGACTAAACTGCGTGTGGTTGACAATGAAAAGAAAAATATGATTATGTTTAAAAACGGCAGATACTATCTTAACACTATCACTATCGGCTGTTTTAACAAAAACGATGTATCATATTATCCATTCAAAGCAACTGATGGACACTGGGAAGTATGCAAAGGCTCGGAAGATATTATCGAATTCGAGGAGTCAACATTCAGCGTTATTGCAAAAAACACCGGTGTAGGATACCTGAGATGGGTACTCAACAGTGATGTTGAATACACAGCTGAATACGAAACTGGTACAATCACATCAAAAGACCTCGCCCCTGTGCAAGTAGCTTTTACAGTAATGGACAATCCTCTTTCAGACAAATTTAACGTCGCAGTTCCTGATGAATTCACAGGAACCGTGGGTGATTCTCCTGTTAATATGAACGAGCTTCTCTATGTAGTTGACAGCAACGATAACAAGGTTAACTATCCTATCAGATGGGAAGCAACCTGTAGCGACCATAATGATGAGTGCTTCACTCTTACTGATGATAATATGGTTACTTTCAACGATACTGATACAATCAAGGTAAGAGCTATCGTAAACCCTGAATCCGTAAGTGAAACTCACACCGATTGGATAGAAGTAACTCCAAGAGAAGAAAGAGAAGTAATCCGTGCTTCTATCGATGAAATCAAAGGCGATGATATCACCTTGACATTCAAATATTTAAAAACTCACACAAAGCTTCAGAACGTAAAATACGATATCGCATCATATATTACTTTCTACGACCAGTATGGAGATGAATGGCTCGGTGAAACTCCTGATATCGACGTAATTGTTGATAACCAAAAGGGTGCTAATATCGACGATGGTATACTCACATTGTCAGACAAAGGTGTGTTCAATGTTTGTATAAAATCCCCTGGACTTGCACAACCTGTAATAGGTAATTTATCGTTTAATGTAGACGTTGATGTTCAACATGAAATTGGTGATGTTGACTCTGATAACTACAGAACAATTATGGATGCAACAACAATCCAGAGATATCTCGCACAGCATATATCAGAAGATGAGCTCAATCTGGAAAATTCGGATTTAGATGCAGATGGCAAAACAACAATTATGGATGCCACTTACATACAAAGATATCTTGCCGAACTAATTACTGAATAAAAAACAAGCGTTGCAGTTTGAGGACATAAATGTATCGTGCCCCTCATCCGCAACGCTTTTTTGCTGTGATTTTATATGTGATTTTGTAATGAAGCCGGTGAAATACCAAAACCTATCGTTAAATTATAGGGTTATCGTTAAACGGCCATTATTCAAGAAAAATATTTAGATGAGAATGCATTTGGCCAGTTCCAATCAATATCTCCACAATCAAATATTATTAAGTATTTCTTCTTTCTTAGATAATCTTCGTCAACAATGCGAACCGATTTAGATATCGGCACAAGAAATCCAGTAACCACAACGGTTACTGGATTTTTTTATCCATTTTTTCAAGTGAAACTCAATATATATCCTAAGCCCAAAACGGCTTTCGGGGAGGACTTGAACTAAATTCAACAGATATCAAAGGCAGATTTTACGATTAATTTCGTAAAGTCTGCCCCCCTTTTTTGTTTTTATAAATGTTAAATGTTTGTGTCTTGAAGAATAGCTGCTAGCTGGAGAAAAGCAAGTTTATTTTCTCCTTTGCGACCCGTTCATTGCAATACACAAAATTAAACTCACCACTAATCTGCATATCTGCAACAGAGAAGGTGGCAAGGTCGTCACGGCATCGGGAGATAGGTTCATAGGCAAAGGTAATCGCACCGTTGTTTGCCACAATGTCGCAGACCACGGAAAAATTACTGACAGAGATACAACGCTTAAAGTTATCAAGGGAAAAACCTCGGTCTGTAATTGCATTATGCAATAATGTTCTCGTTCCCGAATACGGCTCTCTGACCACAATGTCCTTTGAAAAAATATCTTCAAGAGTCACGGTCTTATTGGCAAAAGGATGGCTTTTTGCACAGACCCCTACAAACGCTTCTTTTTTGTAAAGGTGGTAGCCATATTTGGATTTGTCAAATACACCCTCTATAATAGCAAAATCGATCTCTGCCTTTTCAAGCATATGTAAAAGAACTTCGGTGTTATCAACGATCAAATCGAGCGTATGGTTTGGCTCTTGCAGAAAGGAACGAATCTCCGGCACGATAACAAATTCGCCAATAGTTTTGGTTGCACCAACGGTCATATGAACGGTATCTGTGGGCATAAACTTTTCACGGATGTCAGCTTCCTCTGCCTTGATGCTATCAAAATAACGCTTTAGCCGCTGGGCGTTCTTTGTTCTTGATAGTGTCCGTCCATCATACTCAAACAGCTTCACACCGTAATAATTCTCCAAATAATGAATATGCTGCGTGACACCCGGCTGTGTCATATTCAGTTTTTCCGCCGTTCTGCGATAGTTCATTTCATCATAAAGGGCAAGGAAGGTAAGCACTCTGTAATCTAACATAACAATCCCCAATTAACTCATATTATCATCCGATAATAAATGATAATTTTATTTTATCACAAAACTGTAGTATAATCAAGAGGTGTAAGTGAAAGTAGGAGATTTTTTATGAAAGTATTAAAAGTTTTTCCCGGAATAATATTATCTGTAGCTGTGGCTCTTCTTGCGTGCTGGCTTGAAAGTCTGCTGCCTATCCACCTTATTGGCTCTGCCGTTATTGCAATGTTCATCGGTATGGTCCTCAATCATTTTTTGAGGAATACAAAAGTCTTTGCATCGGGGCTCAAATTTACATCCAAGAAGATTTTGAAATTTGCCATTATTCTGCTTGGCTTGTCCCTCAATATTACGACTATCCTCAACGTAGGTAAAATGTCCCTTACCGTTATGATATTTACTTTACTTACTTGTTTTGGCGGTGGTTATTTTATCGGTAAGGCGTTGGGACTTAATTGGAAGCTCTCCAACCTTATCTCTGCCGGTACGGGTATTTGCGGTGGCTCTGCCATTGCCGCTATTGCCCCGACTATCGATGCGGACGATAACGATGTAGCTTATGCTATGTCTGCTACTTTTCTGTTCGATATGGCAATGATCGTATTGTTTCCCATTATGGGACAAGCGATGGGAATGACCGATCAGGCATTCGGTATTTGGGCGGGAACGGCAGTTAACGATACTTCTTCCGTTGTTGCGACCGGCTATGCCTTCTCAGAAGGCGCAGGTGATTTTGCCACAATGGTAAAGCTCACAAGAACCCTTGCGATTATTCCTACCGTTATTACCTTTGCTTTTGTGCAGCTCCGTCTCAAGCGCAAAGAAGCTCTTGCAAACAGCCAAAACGGAAGCGAACTGAAGGCAAATTTCAGCATTGCAAAGATATTCCCTTGGTTTATTCTCGGATTTCTTGCGATGTCTATTGTAGCAAGCGTGTTCCCAATTCCTGCCGCTGTTGTATCCGGCACCAAGAGTGCAAGCAAATTCCTTATGGTATGTGCATTGGCAGCCATCGGTTTGAACACATCCTTCTCAAGCATGAAGAAAGCCGGTATCCGTCCGATGATCCACGGTTTTATCATCTCGGCGTTGGTCGTTGTCGTTGCGTTGTTGGTAGAAATGGCAATGGGAATCGTATAAAGAGAAATAACACTATAAGAGAGTAATGAATAAATTATCCGATGCGAGTTACACGGTATTATAAACTACAATTTATCGAATTATTTTGTGTCGACAGCGGTATCGTTATTTTACCGCAAAAAACATAGATAAAATAAGCACTTATAAAAAACAAGCGTTGCAGTTTGAATGAGTAAATTGATACTCCCCCTCATCCGCAACGCTTATTTGTTGTAATTTTTTATGTGATTTTATGTTTTTGCCGGTAAATCCAATAAACCTATCGTTAAATTTTAGGGATATCGTTAAATAATCAGTTATAGACTTTCTTGAGTTAGGTTGATATAATTGTTTTATAATGATACAACGGACATGGTTGTAAATATTGTAATATTAAACACAGCAAAACCCTTAAGATTTAAAGCATAATGGTTTTTTATGCTTCTATCTCACTCCCATTCTTAAAGGTGAATACCACGCTTCCATCTGCGTTAACTGTGACTTTATTAACTGTTGTGTGCTACAAAGTTGGGTTCCATTTAAGGTTGAGGGTGTCGAGCTCTTTGAGGGCGAAGAGGAAGGCACTAAGATTATCTGCCTGATATAGTCTGCGTTCTCGCTTTTGCTGTAAAATTTCATATCGGCTGTAAACTGCTTATAGTATACAGGTATTTTAAATGCGATTTGTAGTAAACTACTCAAGAGGAGGAGTATATGAGAGTTGTATTTCTTGCCGCAATCGGTGTCGGTACCGCTACGGTGTTTGGTTCTTTGCTGGGGTTCTGTTTCAAAAACATATCACATAAGTTTTCTGATATTGTTCTGTCTTTTGCTGCGGGAGTTATGCTTTCAGCTTCCATTTTGGGGCTGATATTACCTTCACTTGAGTATGGTGGTAAATACGGAATTCTTATAACTATAACAGGTATTTTTGTCGGAGCGATATGTCTTAATCTGATAGACAAACTGGTTCCTCATCTACACAGGCTTACAGGAATAAGTACAGAATATAAACCAAATGCAAACACCAACAAAGTATTGTTGTTTGTTATTGCTATTGCTATTCACAATCTTCCTGAGGGTATCGCAGCAGGTGTGGGATTTGGATCGCAAGACTTATCTCAGGCGCTTATAATTGCAGGAGGTATTGCTCTACAAAACATCCCTGAAGGTATGGTTATCATCGGTCCTATGCTATCAGCAAAAATCAAACCATCAAGAACCTTCATACTTGCATCTATTACGGGTTTTGTAGAAGTTATCGGGACA
>JAFQRC010000003.1 GCA_017410265.1 Ruminococcus sp.
GATGAATTAAACAAATACATTTATTACTACAACAACGAAAGAATTTCCTTAAAACTAAAAGGAATGAGTCCGGTACAATACCGAACTCATTCACTATCAATTTAATATTTTATTTTGTCTAAACTTTGGGGTTCACTTCAAAAACTCACAGCCTTTAGTTTTTCAGTAATTATTCAGCTTTTTCAGTATCAGTTGAGAAAACTTCTTTAATAGTCGTTGCCATTGTAGCAATACCCTGAAGCTCAGACGGAATAAAGATTTTAGTAGCTTTACCATCAGCAATTTTTCCAAGGGACTCAAGACTCTTCAAAGCAATAACCTTATCAGTCGGTGCAGCTTCGTTGAGCATCTTAAGAGCATCAGCGTACGCTTTCTGGACAGCCAGAATAGCCTGAGCTTCACCGTCTGCTTCGCGGATTTTAGATTCCTTCACAGCGTCAGCTTTCAGAATAGCTGACTCTTTCAGACCTTCAGCAACGAGAATCTGGCTTCTCTTTTCACCTTCTGCATCGAGGATTCGCGCTCTACGCTCACGCTCAGCCTTCATCTGCTTTTCCATCGCATCCTGAATTTCACGAGGTGGCAGGATATTCTTAAGCTCAACACGGATAACCTTGATACCCCACGCGTCAGTTGCCTCATCAAGAATGATTCTGATTTTATCGTTAATAGTATCACGAGATGTCAAAGTGCTGTCGAGCTCGAGGTCACCGATAATGTTTCTGAGTGTTGTCGCTGTTAAGTTTTCAATAGCTGAAAGCGGACGCTCAACACCATAGGTATAGAGCTTAGGGTCAGTGATTTCGTAGTATACTACAGTATCAATCTGCATGGTAACATTATCTCGTGTGATAACAGGCTGTGGAGGGAAATCTACTACCTGCTCTTTTAATGATACTTTCTTTGCGATTCTGTCGATGAACGGAATCTTCAAGTGAAGACCTGTGCTCCATGTTGAATGATATGCACCGAGTCGCTCAAGCACGAATGCGTGTGCCTGTGGCACGATCTTGATATTGCTTATAATAAGAATGAATAAAAATACTACTAAAGCAACGATGATTACAAATTCCATAAACTTACATCCTTTCAGATAAACTAATATTACTGTGTAGCTTGTACTACGAGTTTTGCGCCCTCGATAGCTTTAACTACGATTTTACTATCCTTGTCTATTACAGAGCCGTCTGCACTTTTAGCACTCCAAACGCTGTAACCAACTTTCACCTGACCTGTAGCAGCTACATTATCAATAGCGATAGTAACAACACCGCTCTTTCCGATATATCTATCAGAGTTAGTATTTGTGATTTTCACTTCAGTTACTCTCTTTGCAAGTGGTCTGGTGATAACTAATGTAATAAGAGTTACCACAACTGCTACTACAATCTGTATCCACAAAGTATCTGTGAAAAGAGAAGTGATACATCCGCCGACCGCGCCGATAGCAAACCATATAGAAACAAGCTGAGCTGTGCATGCTTCAAGAACAAACATAACTACTGCTAGTATTAACCAAAATATCGACATAATTCTCATCTCCTTTGAGAAAATTATATCACCCCTATTAACCCTAGTCAATGTGGTTTTGATTAAGAAATTGTTAAATTAATATCAAATCGTTTTCTTTGACTTTTTATAGCATTGTGGTATAATAAAGCTGGAATAATCTATGAATGGTGGTGCAGTTATGGCATTTGATACTTTTGATGAAGGCATCAGCTTAGGCGGTGTAAGAAGTAAAACAGAAATACGAACTCTTATCTGCTATATTTTTGACAGAGTCGGTATTCCGATGAAAAAAGAAACCATCATTACTGCACTTCAGCAAAAGGGTCTTGCTAACTACTTTGAGTGTAGCTCGAGCTTTGACGACCTGTACAAAAACAACAATCTCGAAGTGACTGATGAAGAAAACAAGCTTTATTTCATCACTGCTTCAGGTAAGCTTATTGCCAGACAGCTTGAGGACACTCTCGCCTACACTGTTAAAGAAAAAGCGTGTGAGTGCACTTTAGCTTTACTTGAAAAAGAGCGTGTTGAGAAAGAAAATGTCGTCACTATCACTAAGGCTGATAACGGCTATAATGTTAATTTCTCTATTTCAGGCGGAGATATGGATTTGCTGAAATTCTCGCTATATGTTCCTGATATAGTTCAGGCGCGTATTGTTAGAAAGAATTTCCACAAAAATCCTCAACTTTTCTACAATGTAGTAATCGCTATGCTCACAAGAAACAAAGGTGCTGTTACAGAAGCACTGAAAGATTTGAACTCTATTTTATAATCAAAGCAATACTGTAGAGAGCACTAAAAGTGCAACACCGGGTATTCCACCCGCTATAGATGTCATTAATGATAGCTCTGAAATCGGCACAAGAACATTAGTTACAGATGACAGAACATTCACAGCTATTAATACAAGCGGACCCCATAAAAGTGATAAGAAAGCCCTTTTACAGGGCTTTTTATTTTTGCCCAGATAATGAATGAATGAAAACACTAAAAATGTAACAAACGAAATTACTAACAACCTTATCATATTTTATCCCCAAAC
This sequence comes from Ruminococcus sp., assembly GCA_017410265.1. Lineage (GTDB taxonomy): Bacteria > Bacillota > Clostridia > Oscillospirales > Acutalibacteraceae > Ruminococcoides. Next base: position 2,558 of record JAFQRC010000003.1, read on the forward strand.
AAAAAAGACTATCGGAATAATCCGATAGTCAATTTTATGAGATAAGTATTCAAAATTATGCTGCGAAGTAAGCGATAATATTGAGGGCAAGTACAACTGCTACAAAGCCAACAGCTATCCACTTAGTGGCCTTAGAGAGCATTGCGTCAATTGAACGAGCCTTATTCTTTGAGAAGAAAGTATCAGCACCGCCGGATACAACGCCGAGACCCTGAGTATTACCTTCCTGAAGAATAATAACGATAATCATAACTAAAGATGCAATGATAAGAAGTGCACCTAAGATATAACCCCATACTGACATATTTATCTTCCTTTCGTACAAAAGTAATGAAGTCTTTATTAACTAGATTATAATAACACAGATATTTCTATAATGCAAGCATTATTTTAAATTATAAAATAGAAAGTTGCTGTGCCTCATCTTCCTCGCTCGGGAGCGCTCCCAAAGCAGGTAAAGTACGGGTGCGATAACGCGAAGGCTTTGCAAAAGTACCATCGACATATTCTGTGATACCCATAACACGATGGCCCTTTTTGAGCTTCATTACAGCTACACCCTGGGTTGATTTTGATGTTTTTGCGTTGATTGCTCCGCTATGGAGTAAAAGCTTTCTGCCCGATGACGATAAAAGCACAAACTCACTGTCAACAGTACAATAGCCGATTCCTGCAAGCGGGGATTTATCCGAATATGCGTTGATGAGCTTTTTGCGGTTAGTCTTAGTCCAGTACGCATTAAGCGGAACTTTTGCGACTTTGCCGTTTTCAAAAGCAAAGATCAGGTATCCCTCGTAGTTCTTAGTGTTGAGCATAAACACAGCCTGCTCGCCCTCATCCATAGAAAGTTTTGCAGGAATATAATCACCATAGACACTTGCTTTTGTATCAGCGAATTCGTGGACTTTAGCTTTATAAACCTGACATTTGTTGGTAAAGAACAACAGGTCGGTGTTGTTAGTGGTTTCAATAGTTTTGACGATTTCGTCGTTATCTTTGAGCTTCTGCTCTCCGCTCATTCTCAGTGACAACGGAGTAATCTTCTTGAAGTAGCCGTCACGGGTGAAGAACAGGTGCACAGGATAGTCAGGGATTTCCTCAGAAATATCAACATCAGCCTGAGCATCGTCGATATGAAGAAGCGGGCATTTACGCTCTTTGCCGTATTTTTCAGCGACTTCTCTGAGTTCTTTGACGATGATTGTTTTGACTCTTCCCTTGCTGGCAAGAATAGCTTCAAGCTCAGCTATTTCTTCAACAAGCTTTTCGATATCCTTAGTACGCTTTAAGATATACTCACGATTCAAGTGACGGAGCTTAATTTCAGCTACATATTCAGCTTGAACCTCATCGATACCGAAACCAATCATAAGGTTTGGCACAACCTCAGCTTCTTCGTCAGTTTCTCTGACAATTCTGATAGCTTTGTCAATATCAAGGAGTATGAGCTCAAGACCTTTGAGAAGATGGAGTCTGTCACGCTTTTTATTCAAATCATAATAAGTGCGACGGCGGATACACTCAATTCTGAAAGCAATCCATTCTTCAAGTAGCTCTTTTACTCCGAGCACCATTGGTACTCCGCCGATGAGAACATTGAAGTTGCACGAAAAGCTATCTTCAAGAGTTGTCAGCTTAAAGAGCTTGAGCATCAATTTATCAGGGTCAGTCTGGCGCTTTAAGTCGATTGTGATTTTCAAGCCCTCAAGACCCGTTTCATCACGGATATCTGCGATTTCCTTGACCTTACCCTGTTTTACTAAATCGATGATTTTCTCAATAATAAGCTCGACAGTTGTAGTAGGCGGAATATTAGTAATATCAATGCAATTGTTCTTTTTATCGTAAGAGTAGATTGAACGGACTTTTATAGCTCCACGACCTGTGCGGTAAACCTCGCGCATAGCTTCTTCGTTGTAGATAATCTGAGCTCCGCCTGAAAAATCAGGTGCAGGAAGGGTAGTCAGAATATCATGGTCGTTGTCACGGATAAGAGAAGCGGTAGTTTCGCAGATTTCTTTTAAGTTAAACGAACAGATATTAGATGCCATACCAACAGCAATACCTGTATTAGCATTAACTAAAACCGACGGAAAGCTCGCAGGTAAAAGCACAGGCTCTTTCTGAGTGTTGTCATAGTTATCAACAAAATCGACTGTGTCTTTGTCAATATCCTTAAAAAGCTCGTTACAAAGAGAATCGAGCTTTGCTTCAGTATAACGGGAAGCAGCCCAAGCCATATCACGAGAGTAAAATTTACCGAAGTTACCCTTTGAGTCAACATACGGGTGCAAAAGTGCCTCGTAACCCCTAGAGAGTCGTACCATAGTGTCGTAAATAGCGGCATCACCATGAGGGTTGAGCTTCATAGTAGCACCGACGATATTAGCAGACTTTGTGCGGGCTCCTGAGAGCAGTCCCATTTTATACATAGTGTAAAGCAACTTTCTGTGAGAAGGCTTGAAGCCGTCAATCTCAGGAATAGCACGCGACATAATTACGCTCATAGCGTAAGGCATATAGTTGCTCTCAATAGTATGCGCTATCTTCTGTTCAACTACATCTCCAGCTCCAGCTATAACGCCATTAGAAAGCGGCTTTACTGTTATATCTTTTTCTTTCTTTTTTCTAGCCATATATATTCACCTAAATTGTATTTTAGCTTACATCGAGGTTGTCTGTGTAATCAGCACCGTTTTCAACAATAAAGTCTTTTCTGCCCTGAAGATTGTCACCAAGAAGAATGTCAAAAATCTCAGCAGTTTTCTCCGCATCATCAGGCATAACTTTGATGAGTCTGCGAGTTTGAGGATTCATAGTAGTCAAACTCATCATATCAGGTTCGTTTTCACCAAGACCTTTGCTTCGTTGAACGGTGAATTTCTTATTACCTATCTCCGAAATATACTGTTCTTTTTCAGCCTCTGTATATGCAAAGTAGACCTTATCACCTGAAGTGATTTCATAAAGCGGCGATTCGGCAATAAAGACCTTTCCCGCTTCGATCAAGTCTGGAGTCAAACGATAAATCATAGTAAGCAGCAGTGTTCTTATCTGGAAACCGTCGACATCGGCATCAGTACAGAAGATAACCTTAGACCAACGCAGGTTGTTGATATCAAAGCTACTTATATCTTTATTAGACTTTGACTTCACCTGAACTCCACAGCCGAGCACCTTGATAAGGTCGGTGATAATCTCGGACTTGAAAATGCGGTTATAGTCAGCTTTAAGACAGTTTAAAATCTTACCTCTGATTGGAATTATAGCCTGAAAATCAGGGTTACGCGCCTGCTTACAGGCACCGAGTGCTGAATCACCCTCCACGATGAACAGCTCGCGTTCGTCGACATCCTTGCTTCGACAATCGACAAATTTTGCGACACGGCTGGTCATATCCATATTTGAGGTTAAATTCTTCTTTATTCTGACACGGGCTTTTTCTGCGTCCTCTCGCGAACGCTTGTTAATGAGCACCTGTGCGGCGATTTTATCAGCTTCGAGAGGATTTTCGATGAAATAAATCTCAAGCTGACGACGCAGAAACTCAGTCATCGCATCCTGAATACCTTTATTAGTTATCGCTTTCTTTGTCTGGTTCTCGTAGGAAGTAACACTTGAGAAAGATGAAATAACGATAACAAGACAATCCTGAATATCGCCAATAGTTACTTTACTCTCGTTTTTTGTGTATTTATTAGTCTGTTTTAAGTAATTATCCACCATATACACAAAGGCGTTACGTACGGCTTTGTCAGGAGCGCCCCCATGCTCCAAATAGCTACTATTGTGATAATACTCAGTAGCATTCACTTTATTTGAAAAAGCAAGAGAAACATTGATTTTACATTTATACTCAGGTTTGTCTTCACGGTCGCGCGCTTTCTGCTCAGTCTGCCATGTCTGTACAGTAGTCATACCGGAATCACCGACAAGCTCTTTTACATGGTCTTCGATACCGTTTTCATAAAGGTACTCATGAACATCAAAAGATCTGCCATCCTGTTTTCGATAAATAAACTTGATACCTTCGTTAACTATAGCCTGTCGTTTAATAACGCTCATCATATAGGCAGGGTCAATATCAATATCTGTGAAAACTTCGAGGTCAGGTTTCCACTTAATCTTAGTTCCTGTGTCTTTTTTAGCGTAGTCCTCCTCTTTGAGACCACCGATATTCTCGCCCTTTTCAAAATGCAGAGTATACCGCTTACCGTTTCTACGGATTTCAGCGTCCATATATTCTGAAGCAAATTGAGTAGCACTAAGACCAAGACCGTTAAGTCCTAATGAGTACTCGTAGTTACCACTTTCGTTGTTAGTATACTTGCCGCCCGCATAAAGTTGACAGAATACAAGCTCCCAGTTAAAGCGTTCTTCGTTTTTATTGTAGCCGACAGGAATTCCACGGCCGTGATCCTCAATCTCAAAGCTGTGGTCTGAATACTGAGTGATAGTGATCACCTTACCGTAGCCTTCACGCGCTTCGTCAATCGAGTTAGAAAGAATTTCAAAAACTGAGTGCTGACAGCCTTCGATACCATCCGAGCCGAAAATAACCGACGGACGCTTTCGAACCTGGTCGGCGCCCTTAAGCGCAGATATACTTTCTTCATTATATTCAGGTTGTTTCTTAGGTTTAGCCATTTCGCTTTCCCCTACTTTCCTTGTAGTTTCTTAATCTTATCTCTCAAAAACGCAGCGTGCTCAAATTCAAGAAGCTTTGCTGCAGCGTGCATTTCCTTTTTTAAGCTGTCTATAAGTTTGTACTTTTCTTCCCTGCTAAGCTTTCTGAAGTCATCAGGGTCTTCTTTTGTATGAGTAGAAATCTCTAGGATATCATTTACTTTCTTGCTGATAGTTTTTGGTGTGATGTTATTATCAACATTGTATTTATGCTGAATATTGCGACGACGGTTAGTTTCCGTCAGAGTTTTCTTCATAGAATCAGTCACGGAATCAGCGTACATTATAACAGTGCCGTCAACATTTCTAGCGGCACGACCGACTGTCTGAATAAGCGAGCGTTCGGATCTTAGGAAGCCTTCTTTATCTGCATCTAATATCGCGACTAACGACACTTCAGGGATATCAAGACCTTCTCTTAGTAGGTTAATACCAACCAGAACATCAAATTTTCCAAGTCGCAAATCCCTGACTATCTCCATACGCTCAACGGTGTCGATATCGTGGTGCATGTATCGCACTTTGATATCAAAGGTTTCAAGGTACGCAGTCAGGTCTTCAGCCATTTTCTTTGTAAGCGTTGTAACGAGAGTGCGCTGACCTTTATCAATCCGCTTGTTAATTTCAGAAATGAGGTCATCAAGCTGTCCCTCAGTAGGACGCACTGAAATCTCAGGGTCTAAAAGTCCGGTTGGTCTTATTATCTGTTCAGCGACAACTGAAGATTTATCCAGTTCAAAGTCACCTGGTGTTGCGCTGACAAAAACTGCCTGTTTTACTCGCTGATAAAATTCATCGAAATTAAGTGGTCTGTTATCATAAGCTGACGGCAAACGAAAGCCGTAATCTATAAGGCTCGTTTTTCGCGCTCTATCGCCCGCAAACATGCCTCGGACCTGAGGTAATGTTACATGGGATTCGTCAACAAAAAGTACGAAGTCATCAGGAAAATAATCAAGCAAAGTAAACGGAGCTGAGCCTGGTTTTCTGCCTGATAAGACTCTCGAATAGTTCTCAATACCAGAGCACATACCGATTTCCTGAAGCATTTCGATATCATAGCGAGTGCGCTGTTCAATACGCTGAGCTTCGAGCAGTTTACCGTTTTCTCTGAAAAATTCAAGACGCTCTTCAAGCTCACGCTCAAGTTCAGCGATAGCTCTGTTCATCTTTTCTCCACCAACGATATAGTGAGAGGCTGGATAAATCGCCGCGTGGCGGATGGTGCCTATGAGCTCTCCAGTAAGTGGGTTAATCTCGGATATTCTGTCAATCTCATCACCGAAAAATTCAACGCGGATTATTCTGTCTGATGCTGCAGCAGGAAAAATCTCAACAACATCTCCCCGGACTCTGAATTTATTACGGATAAAGTTTATGTCGTTTCTCTCATATTGAAGCTCGACAAGCTTTTTAAGAAGCTCGTCGCGGGATTTTTTCATACCCGGTCGCAAGGAAATAACCATACTGCGGTAATCAATAGGGTCACCCAAAGAATATATGCACGAAACAGATGCCACGATGATAACATCTCTGCGTTCAGAAAGTGCGAGAGTTGCACTATGCCTGAGCTTGTCTATCTCGTCATTAATAGCACTGTCTTTTTCGATATAGGTGTCGGTTGACGGAATATAAGCTTCGGGCTGATAGTAGTCGTAATATGACACAAAATACTCGACAGCATTATCAGGAAAAAACTCCTTGAACTCTGAACAAAGCTGTGCGGCAAGAGTTTTATTATGTGCGAGCACCAAAGTCGGCCGATTCAGCTTTTCTATGATATTAGCCATAGTAAAAGTTTTGCCCGATCCCGTAACTCCAAGCAGGGTCTGCTCTTTGTTGCCGTTGTTTATTGAATTTACAAGTGTTTCAATGGCCTGTGGCTGGTCGCCATATGGCTTGTATGATGAAACCAGTTTGAATTTATTTTCCATAAACTTCAGCACTCCGAAAAATTCTAGCTTTTTATTTTTGGTTTAGTAATAAGATTGATAAGCAACTCAGCAAGCCAACCAACGAGCACTGAGATACCTAATAATATTAGATAAATATATACTCTTCTTTCATCGCCGAAAGGCATCAGCTTATATACGCGGATAACCACTACATGCGACACATAGAGGTTGAGTGATATCGATCCGAAAAACGCGAAAACTTTATTCAGCGGTTTAAAGTTGATAAAATTAAGCACCCAAACGATAACAAATGTAAGCGGAATTCCTCCGACAAGATAAAACCACCTTTTCCACACTCCACTCAGTACACCGAGTGAAAGCACAAATAACGCTAAAGCGGAAACAACAAAACAAATAAGATAGAGATATTTTGGTGCTGTCTTTTTCTCAAATACAAATTTACCAAAATAAGCTCCTAACAAAAACACAGGTAACCTGGTAATTGCTATTTCAACCTTTGCGTAATAATCAGGGTAAATGTACATTATTGAAAGAGTAACGAGTGCCACAACTAAAAGCATTATTATCAAGCGAACATGTACATTAGAGAATTTAGCTTTAAATAAGAATCCGTAAATATACGGATAAATAACATAAAACAGAAAAATAGCGGAAACAAACCATATCTGCTGGTCACCTGAAATCCAGAAGTCGAGCAAGGTAAACTTGCTGACAAAGAGCAACAGCGAATCCTTCTGCACTATACAAGTGTAAACCCAATATAGCGAAGATATTATAGCAACAGGCCAGAATAGTCGGGCAATTCTTTTTCGCATAAATTCGAATGCATCGCTGTTTCTGTGATATGAAAAGTACAAAAATATTCCGGAACAAAACAGAAAAATCTCCACACCAATATTACCAAGCCCGATAAGTGTATCAAGAGGCTTCAGAAAATTCGTACCTAAAGTGTAGTCAATCCCAAACATAGGATGCGCGTGAAACAGCATTATCCACAAAATACTTATGCCATAAATTTCCGCTTTGTATCTACTTATATCAACAAGATTTAATGTCTTGTTTTCTAATTTACTCATAATTAATCCTCACACAAAATTATTCACTATAAAACTGAAATAGTCCCGGTATCGCGTTTGTTTGCGCTAGCGAAATGCAGTCATTATCGGCAACTATATAATGGTCGAGCAGTGCAACTCCAATAAGACTAAGCGCATTTTTGATATTTATAGTAGCTTCAATATCGCCTTTTGACGGTAAAGCAAATCCGCTTGGGTGGTTGTGAGCAATAATCGCTGATTTAGCGTTATAGCGAAGTGCATAGTCAACAATCTTCCTGACAGGAAGCTCTGTGCTACTAAGAGAACCTTTTGCTACAATACCGCTGAACACTTCTTTACATTTCGAATCAAGTAACATCAGCAAGACATTCTCATTTTCTCTTCCTATAAACTTTCTGATAATGCTATTGCCAAGTGTTTCATAGTTTACAACTTTATCGCTATTATTATGCTTATCATCTATATATAGTCTGGATAATTCAGGAATGAGTTTCAAAAGTGTCGCTTGAGTTTCAGTCAATCCGAAATCAAGCAGGGCGTCTAAAGGAGCATCTAAAACGGAAGATATAGAACCAAAAGCATTAAGCAGGCGATGTGCAAGTTCGCTTGTGTTTTTCATATGAACACAGTAAAACAGTAAGAACTCTAATGCTTCGTGCGTTTCAAAGCTATCAAGACCATTGAGCTGAAATTTCTTTCTGACCCGCGCTCTATGACCTTCGTGCAAATTATCTGCAGCCATTATTCTCCCCTCCTCAAAATATCGCAATTTCACATACTAACCCAATATATAGAATATTCATATGAATTTTAACACAAGAAGTTGGATTATATATTACTATAAAGAAATTCTAGACAAAATTATAAAAAAATTATAAAAAGAAAAGACCTGAGATAAACTCAGGTCTTAAAATCTATTCGTTTTGATTATCATCATCTTCCGAAGCCAGCTCTTCGGTAGATTTATTATTGTTATTTTCTTTTTCAGAATTATTTTCAGCATACTCAAGTTCATCTAGCGTCTTGTAAGATACAATAAGAGAAATAAGCTCGTATCCAAACAAAACGACGATTACAAGTATAAAGACTATCAAGCCGTATGGCTGAAGGAAGAATGTATAAACACTGTCGATAAAAGGAACTTTGCAGACAAACTCGCCCATAAGCTGATCTTCGTACCAAAGGGGGTCAGGAAGAGCTCCTTCAACGATTCCCTGTGATTCAAAGACATACTTCCCGTCAACCAGCTGAGGTTCTTCTATCATCTTATGTGTGATGAACTTATCTGCGAAATCATCGACCTCGCCTTTATATGTAACTATATCGCCTTTGTGTATATCCTCGACATCAGCTTCTCTGACAAGAATGACATCGCCTATCATCAACTCAGGCTCCATACTTCCCGATGAAACGCGGAATATCTGGTAACCAAACACCGACGGTGCCTCTCCAGAAAGTCGGGCGTTGAACATCACGATAACGACTGCAATTAAAATAACAAGCAAAATTGTGCCAAGAATGTTGAATACTTTTTTCAGTTTATTCACAGTAACACCTTAGCTGTACATCAGATAAACCTGTGATGGGTTAAATGTTACTGAGCCTGCATCACATCTGACAAACCATTCTACTATAAGCTGTCCCGGATTCGCATCAGTTTTGATATTCTGAGGAACATAAGCATTACGGATAATGTGAATATCAGTTTGTGCAGCAGAATAAGTTCTGCAGGAATTAGTAGGATAAGCAACACATATGCTTGCGCTAGAATTAGCAGCAGGAGTGAACGACGGTATAAACAGAGAAACAACAGTATCATAGTCTTCACTACTGTTAGTTATAACAGTTTTAAAATACGCATATCCCGGTGTTGATGTATCACCGGCTGTAGTAGCCGAAACGGTAACATTAGCATTAGCAACAGGAGAAGTTCCGTAAGTGGTTAATTTGTTACCTTTAGTTCCGCTATATGTGGCTATACTACAGTTCTGTGCTCTTAATTTAGTATCGTCCTTAAACTCAAGTCCTATACCCTCTTTAACATCAGGTTCAAACCATGAGAAGGAAACGCTGGTCATACCGATAACAACTATCAAAACAGCCATAAGTACACAAAGCACTGGTAATATTCTTTTCATGGTTTTCACCTCCAGTAAAAATTAATAGTCAAAATCAATAAAGCTACCTGTGATACCTTCACCTATAGCAGTCGCTTCAAAAACGATATTTCCTATCTCGTCAAATCCATCATTATTCGCAGGAATACCTACTCCAAGTGTTCCGTATGAATAAATCTCAGTAGAATCATCTACTCCATCAAAGTCATCATAATTATTGGAGAATGTGTTCTTGTTGGAAAGATAGAAGTTAACCTTACTCTGAGCATTCTGAGGAATAACAGCACGATAGTAATCGGTGTTACCTACTCTTTGCATAGTAACGAAAGTCTTGTTGTTATTACTATTGTCCATAAAGCAGGCACGGACATTGAACTTAGAAATATCAGAACCCGAGTGGTTATAGAAATATATAACTCTCTCGCCGTTATAGTTGTTAGTACCAAACAAAGTCTTCAATGTCGCTGTAGCTTTGTGGTTAGCTGAGTCAGATGCTTCAACTTTGAAGTACTTAACACCGTTGTTGATATAGTTTTCTAACAGGAAGCTATTTATATATGCTTCTAATGAATCATATTCAGAAATAATAAAGCCTGTAGCCCTGCTAGGAGTGAGTTCTTCATAAGAATTCAGTTGATTAGAATCAGAAATGAAAAGTTTTGCTGCGTAATTAAGTACTCCACCTTTAACGATAAGGTCAAGCTGGATGTTATTAATTACGGATGATTTGTATATCTTCTGAAGTCCTGTGAAATCTACAATCTCAAAGCTCTCAACTCTGATGAGATAGTACTTAACAGTAGTTGACACATTAGACTTAACTTCCACTAAAGAATAGCTATAAGTATTCTCGGTTGGTGTGATGTAAAGCGTACCTTTATTAAACTCGTAGGTAATAGGGTTACCCGAAACGACTCTAGCAGTAAGTATATCGTCACCATAATAGCATGCGTATTCGAATGTAGCTGCCTCGTCTTTTACAGTAGTACCCTGCTGGATAGAAGTCGCTCTGTCCTTTGCAACATAGTCTGAATAAACAAACTTCCATTCAGTAAGAGTGCCATTATTATTCCAGAACGCGTTATTCTCACTCGGCACAGCAGCCTGGTTTGTTTTCTGACTAGTGTTGGATTTATTGTAGAATGTCACATACTTTGCACTGAACGGAATATCAGCGTAGTAAACGCGCTGGTTCATATCGTTAGTATATTTGTATGTCATTACAATACTGTTGCTTGTAAGATTAGTGTCACCACTTGTTACAGAAGGGTGAACAGAAACATTGTTATCTCCCCAAGAAGCGTTATCTGTAAAGAAGATTCGGCGTGTACCGTATTCTGTGCCCTGTGTATCCTCATTAAAAGTAAACTTTGAATCAACAGTAATAGTAGCGGTAGCAGTGGAATCTTGGTAAATCCTGAATGTTGAACCATCAGTTGTGCCGATAGACGCATTGTTTACGAGGACATTATTAAGTACAGCACTTGTGTGGTCAGGTTTAACATTAACCGTAAGCTGTGTACCATAGCCGACGGAATCGCCATTGAAGTAGTAGTTACCTAGGTTATCAGTTACATAAACCGAACCATACTGTGGCTGAACCATATAAATCTTAGGATTCTCAACAAACTTAACGGTATAAGTCTTATTCTGCCCTGTAAGCACAACGCTAAAGGTCGCTTTACCATCTGTACTGATTGTAGCGCTGACATTATTACCGCTGACTAAAGCGTAGCAATTCTCAGGCGGAGTGATAACAACCTCTGCAGTTGCACCGTAGTTGAGCGGTTTAGGTGTACCGAAAGCTACTGCAGAACCATCAATCGTCATCGAGCCACCTGTAGTAACAGAAGATGTATTATCAACATTAACGGTTACTGTCTTGTTAGCAGTGAGAGTAGCTGTAACAGCACCGACATTTGCGGTTACATTGTTCTTAGTACCTGTTGCTGTAGACGCAGATATAGCACCCATTGTAACACCTGACATAGTCTGAACATAGTAGCCTGTATTCGGTGTAACAGAGTAAGATATATTTGTACCGTAGTCAATATAATAAGTACCGGTTGTAGAAACCGTGGTCTCTAAACCTTCACTATAATACTTGAAACTGAATGACGAAGCATTTGTCGGCAACTTTGGCTGTGCATAAGGCTTAACCGCTATGCTATACTCGATAGTAACATCGCCTTTAACATGTTCAAGGACTAATTCATCAGTCAAATTGCCATTTAAGTTATTGACGCTCCAGATAGTTGTGCCGTCGTCTACAGTGATATATTCAAAGTAGCGTGTATTAGTACGCGAAATTGAAAGTGTCAGCGGACTGTTAGATAAAATCTTGTTATTGGTTATAGTAGTACCGTCTGTCTTGAGAGTAACCGCTGTACTTGACAACGAGCCTTTATTAGTAACAGTGATATCATAGTAAACAGTACTTTGTGTAACTGTGACAATCTGAGAGGTTGAGTAAACAGTTTCACCTGTTTTAGTGTTAGTTGTCTTAACTCTGAAATAATATGTACCTGTAGTATTAGGTGTCCATGTTGAGCCGGTGATACCAGAGAAAGTACTGTTATCTGTGCTGACCTGATAAGTCTGAGTAATATAGGCCTTTTCAGCGTCAGCAACACCGTTTACATACGCACCTGATAAAGTCAAGGTGTCAGCGTCTGTGATTGAGTTTGAGCTTACGCTGAAACCGGTATTCGCAGCGTTTAAGTGACTGAACACCATATAATGAGCAGTTGAGCTGATATTATTCGTTGAATAATATCCTTCTGTGTATGCCTTAGCATATACTGTATACGACTGATCGACTCCCTTTGTTGAAAGTGAGGGACTGAATGTTTTAGTCGTAGAATATGTACCATTTGAAGTTGTAGAATAATGAGCTGTTGCGCCAGTTACTACTGTTGCATTTGCAGTAAGAGTAAACCCACCATTTTCAAATACGATATACGGATTTGATGAAGTACCAGTGCCATTTGTACCCGAAACCACATTAGAACCCGTTAATGTAAGAGCTGATGGCGCATTTGGTCTGAAGTAAGCTTTTACAGTAGCACCGTTTGCTGTTGGTGTGAGTGTAGTAGAGGCAGATGTTGTTGAACCAATTGTAGCCTTTGTAAGACCGCTCCATGCAGCAAAGGTATAGCCAGTACTTGGTGTCGCTTCAATAGACACACTACTGCCAGCTTTTACTGAACCGCTAGTTGGAGAAACGGTACCTCCGTAGCCATGAGTAACTGTGTATGTGTACTTCTGTTCTTCAACTTTAACATAAATTGTGTTAGAAGTTTTATAAGACGATGAGTAATTCGAGGTAGAACCTTCATAACACCAAGCATAACCCGTATAGGTTGTAGTGCCCTCAGTAGTGCTTGCAGTGTATGATTTCGTATATGTATTGGAAGTGCCCGACGAAGCTTTAGACGAAGAGCTGTTGATATTCCAACCAAAACCTTCCATACCAGCGTCATCTTTTGTCGCAGTAAGTTTAATTGAAAACGATGCACCAGGACGAACGATATAAGGGTCAGCGTTGGTACCAGAACCGCTGACTGCATTTGTTACAGAAGCTGTGACAGATGATGGTGGAACTGCATAAATCTTTGAACTTCTACTTGTACCACCAGCTGTAAATCCATAATAACAGTTTGAAGTTTCAGAAAAAACAAGGTCACCGGTCTGATTCCAAATATTCTCGAAAGGACCACCAATTGCAGAGTTACGAGTGAAAATAACATTAGTATATGTACCTGCGTTAGTAACTTTCGCACGGTAAATAGCACCACTCGCACCGGCAGTACCTTCATACAGTTCAAATAAATACGAATGAGTTCCTGCGGTTCCCCCCCACATATAAGCGTACGCATAAGAATTATTTAAAATCCATGTTGTTGAACCCCAGCCTGATGGAACAAAGTTTTGTAAATAGATATATTCACCAGATACATAAGTTCTTGTTGCAGCAGTAGTAGTAACATCAACATTAGCTTTTGTATCAGCTAAATCATTCTTGTTGTTCTGCTTCACAGCGACTGTCTGTATATCAGCAACGAGAGAGCCACTTTCCCCTGTGTTATCTGATACAAATGCAGAGAAGGTTGTTGAAACTAAACCTAAAATAAGCAGAACGAGTAAAGCGAACACAGTGATGTTACGCTGTAATGCTAAAGCTTTCATTCGCTTTTTCTCTTTGATTTGTGCTTTGATTTGTGCCTTTGTAAGCTTTTTATTATGGCTCATTTCAACACCTCCTTATAGTAAATTTGTAATAAATATAGCAATCCCTCCGTCAAAATCGGAGATTTTGCCACCTCCCTTTATACAAGGGAGGCATAATAATTATTCTGTGATGTTGAAGTAAATACCATTAGCTAAATCATGACCATATGTAAAAACAGCCTCGTTAACACCTGGTCCAGTATATGCTGTCCAACGGTAATTTATCGTAGTCACCGTTGAATCAAAATCATTTGTATACCAACGATAGTTGTCGAGTTCGTTCATTTCAAAATACGTTGTACCGCCGTCGACTGAATACTCAAGTTTTGAGTTTTCAACACTTGATAAAACATCATTTACTACATTATCTGCAGAGCCGTCAACAACAACTGCAATGTGCCACTGACCAAGTGAAGTCGTAGCAGCCATATCGGTAGCATAGAATATAGAGCTTCCGTTTCGTGCTACAGCAGCAGTACCAGAGTTCCATGTGCCAGCATTGCTTGTGCTTGTTAATCTACTAAATCGTTGGAAAGAAATATAATTACTAGTGGTTGTGCCACTATCTTTCGGAACAAAAGCACCCCAAGTAAGTGCGTTTTTATGTTTAGTCATATAATAGTAACGGCGTGTGCCATTAATAATAGCGCTGACCTTATATCTCAAGTCTTTATTCATAGATGCATCTACAAGCTCGGTTGAGAACAGAATCTGCTCAGTTTGCATCCATGTTCCAACGCCGGCAGCTTTTGACTGAGAACTAACTAAACCTGTACCCTCGTAACCGAGAGCAGTATAGATTTTCACATCATCGTCATAATATGATTCCGAGTTAGAAGCTGTCCACTGAACTTTAATTGTTGTATCAGTGTAAGAATCAGTAGATGTGAATGAGTAAATAGGAGTTTCGTTGTCTTCAAACACTTCAAAATAGCCTTTGAATGTATCAGTTGCTGCATCATAATACATACGAGTAGCTTTAGCTGAAGCGGTAGTAGAATCAGAGAGATAAAGCCTGTTTTGTGTAATCTCTCTGTTCTCTCCTGCCCTCGTTATAAACTGATAGCCGTATGCGTTATAGTCTTCGTCAGTCGCAGACGATGTCTGGTCTTTAAACTGGAATAATTCGATATCTGTATCATCCCATACACCGTAACCAACATTTCCTGTGTTATTCTTCAGCACACTTAAAGCTTTGAAGATATAAACATCACCGTCATTTACAGCAGGAGCAGTTATAGGCCATTTGTATTGCTCGTTTTTAACACCTGTGCCTGCGTTATATGTACCATAGAAGAAGTAGCCGTCAGCTGGATTTGTTGCAAGATGTTTTCTCATATCGTCAGAGATACGAGGAGTTGCCTCTCCCTCATCAGATGCTGTAACCCAACGCGTCGCCTCCGTCTGAGAGTCAATCGTGGTCATAGGAACGACTGATATAGTCGTGCCTTCCTTATAATAGAAGTAAAGGCTCTTTGTCTGATCTTCCTGAGTGACATGATGACCTTCAAAACCTTCTTTAGTGCTGAAGGTATAGTCATCAAAGAAGAAAGTCTGGAAGTTAGAAGCAGCGTTAACAAACTGGAGGTTGATTTTCACAGTACAGCCGAGAAGTGCAGTTTTCTGAGCTGCTGTAAGAGCTGCAAACTGTGCATCTTTCTCCTCGAACCAGATTTTGACATTAACTTTTGTATCATCGCCACCACCTGTTGTTGAGAACACAAACAAGTTGGCGTTTGTATTAGTCTGGTAATTATATTCACTACCATTAGAAAGTCCGGTTGAAGTTATACTTTTAGTACCTCCGGCTTTTGTATTAACAGCATTATATGTTTTCGAATCAATAGAGTAAATACGGGTATTTGAAGAAGTTGTACCAGCTGTTACTGAAACACGCATTGCCTTCTCAGCTATAACAAGCATCTCATCTGTGACATCAGGATTATCGGATGTGACATCAAAGATATCAGCTTTATTGAAATAATAGTTATATGACTTAGCGGTTTCATTGTGAACCTGAAAGTCGATATTGTAATAGCTGGTATTATAGTCAGTAGTATCGCCAAGACGATATGTAGCAGCTCCATCTTTCTTAAAATAGAAGTTCTTAGCATCAGGTGTTGAAGCCTGAGCCAGCTGATAAAGCGCTGTTGGTCTGAAATATGTGGAGAGATCCACCATATTTGTCGCACCATCTTTAACATCAAAGCGATAATTAATATTAGAATTAATAGGAAGGTCTTCACCTTTGATTTTAAGCGAGGATGATGACTCAATCCAACTGAATGTGGTAATACAAAGTAAAATAATACACTCAACAAGTGCCACGATAGAGAGTATTGAATTTTTATTTTTGCCTTTAAAAAGCTTTTCAGTAAGATTATAATTTCTGAGTTTATCTATAATAACTTTCATCGTGACACCTCCTTTTTAGTGTATTTAAATTAACTAGTTTGTACCAGCGGTACCATTAATATCCCAATATTCAGCCTCGTAAAGAGCAACGTTCATTGTTTCATTATCTTTAAGACCGCCTGAGATAGTGCTCTGTTTGGTTGCACTCGTGCTTTGGCTGGAAGAACTGCGATATGTCAGACCGTTACGATCCAGACCTACACCGCCGATACCTTTAATATCACCGGTTTTATACCCCTTGTCGGAGTTACTGAAAATAACCGCATTATATCGAGATATATCCATAATAACTTTGTACAAGCTGTAACCAGAAGCACCAGCACTATGATAAGTCATCACACCACCAGGATATTCTCCGTTACCATTACCATTTGAACCTACATCATCCCAGATATAACACTTAGGGTCACTTCCGTATCCACAGAAATCAGTAGACAATTCTAAGAACAAAGTAATCTGGAAATTTTCAATTGAGCAGATATTCTTGCCTACAGTGTTCGAGTACGCATTATTTGTAGAAGTAGTCGTATCAACAGTCTGCAGTGGCGTTACATCCCATTTATCGTTATGATTACCCGGATTCACTCGTTCTACACGATACTTATAATAACTTCTATTAGATGGTACTACGCAAGCGTAGCCGTAACCACCATCGCCCGGAGCATAGTAATTGTTTTTATACAGGTATGTATAGAAGTCATTAGAATTATCAGTACCACTGCTGTTAGCGTAGAAATGAACCTGCATAAACGCGTTGTCCATTTTTGATTTCGCTATATTCTTAACCTGTACATAGAGCATATCGGAACCCCAATAGCTCCACTTGTTACCATCTGAGTCTTCAGTAATCTCATAGAATTTACCATTACAAACTCCTGCATTCCAACTCATATGATATGTAAGCTCATTTTTGTCGGAATTGAGAGCGTACTTGCCATTAAAGTTGAAGTAACGTTTAAATGTAATCTGATTTTCAGTATTATGGTTAGTACCATCCTTAGAATAAACATTATATGGTACGAGGAAGTAGTACATACTTTTATCGGCAGCACCTGAGGCTTTATACTCAATTGTCTGAGTAGCTCCGTTAGAATACTTATAGAGGTAATTCATCGTAAGAACAGAAGTTGTGCCATCTTTATCAGAATTTTTTATCCACTGACCATTAGTACCATCGTATACGGTGACAGCGTGCAATTCATGATCACCCCAAAGACCACCACATGATTTAGCGGGAGCTCCGGTGTAATTTGATCCATCTTCGTTCTTTGCGGTTGTCGGAGCACCGTCAGAAATAGCAGTGAAATAAACAACGCTATCAACAACAGCCTCGCTAATACCACTGAATCCGTTAGTGTCCCAATAGTTCCATACTTCGTCTTCTTTCATCGGGTTAACTCGTCGGAACATAATGTGCTCAGAATTGATGAGGTCTACAGGAGCTCGACACTGCCAGATAGTAGGTTTACCCTCTTCGTCATCATGAACACTCATAAGATAACCTTTATGATTTTCAGCATCATAGAGCTGGATAACAGGATTGAACGATACACCTGTATCGGTTGTAACCTTGTCATCAATCCAGTTTTCTTTAGTTTTATCAAGGAACTGATAAGTGTACATCTCCTCACCCACAGAGTCAGGAGTAGCAAATACGAGGTTCATGTCAATGTATTTGCCGGCATAAACATCCTCTGTACAGTCAGGATCAGTACCCTCAAGCCAGATAATCAAAGATAGCGGCAAAGTCTGACCTGCTTCAATAGTAAACAACGGGTTATTCGAACCATTGTTATAGTCATCTATAGAAGATGCAAAAGCCGGAATAACGACTTTTGAATCACCTGAATTATCATCGATTTGAATGACAGGTGCGTAAGGACGCTGGAAACCAGTTGATACACCCGGTGAAATAACAGGATATGTACCGCCTTCAACAGTGCCAATATAATTTTCCTGTTCCCAACCATACTCGTTATCGCCGGTTGGAGAGCCAATCATATAGATATAGCCATCTTTTACAGGATAAATATCACCTGTCTTGACGGCACCACCCTCAGAATTTCCATCGTTGAAGATGATGGAATCATATTTTGAGTTGAAAGTGTAGTAGTAAACAGAACCGGAGATGTGAGTCATTGGCTTACCTGGCCAAGCTGAAAGTGATTCATCGTTGTTTCCGTTTTCACGCCAGATATATGCATGTGGTTGTTCCCAGCCGAGAGTATTGTTGAAATAAACTGTTGTGTAGTTTTCGTCATCAGGAGTAGTAGGAGCCTCAGTAGAGGGTTCTGTACCTGTATTTGAACCACTGCCGTCAACCTTAGTACCGCCTTCAATTTCAATGTTTTCTAAAGCCCACGTACCATTACGACCTTCTTCTAGTTTATAAACTCCCAGATCGTAAACATCTAGGTCAACAGTCTGGTTTTGATCTCCGTGATAGCTAAAGATAACTTTGTTGCAAGCTGTACTATATGTATACGAAAAAAGACCCGTAGTTGAATCATAAGTCATAACTACACCTGGGAAGCTACCATTATTAGTTGTATCTCCCCACACATATGCTCTAACTTGACCTACATCAGTCCAATCAGAAGGAGCGTCAAGATACACCGTATATGTACCGCCAACAGTACCACCATCTTCCGTAGGAGCTTCAGTTGGTTCATCAGTAGGCTCTTCTCCCTCATACTCCTGAGAAAGAAGTGATGAAGTGATTTTACCTGATGAGCCATCGTTCTGGTAAAAAGCCATACGGATAGCCTTCGAGTTGACTTCGACATTTGTTTCCGGATCGTAAAGCTTGAAGTAAGATTTAGAGCTGAGGTAAACAGGCATATCTTCAACACCTGTGTTAGTAAGAGTGAAGTCTACGTTGATATACTTTGAGTTCATATCATTAACAGTAGCTTCACGGAACTTAATGTCAGAAGTGTTAATACTATTGAAGGTTCCGGTAGTAGGAATAAAAAGATTGCGGCCATCAAGAGAAGTAACAGGCTCAAACTGGAACTCGTTGAGATAGTTCCAGATGTTTACATAGTCTTTATCATCAGCGTCATTGAAGTCAATCTCAAGACCTGAGTCAGGTTCTACCATAATAGTATCAGTGTTAACTGTATTATTCTCAGCAAAAACAAACCATGCGAAAGTACTCACACAGATAAGGATAAGAACTTCAATGATTGCAACTGCAACAATCAATGGAGAAGTCCTGAAGATATTCGGTTTTTTGAAGTTAGATAAATTCATCATAAATCTCCTAAAAACAGAATGAACGAAAAATAAACTTATGCACCTGCTAAATCAAAGTTAACCTGGAACTGTCCGCCGGCAATAGCACGGCGAGCTTCAGCGTCGCAGCCCTCAATCCAGATGTTAACCTGTGTTTTGCCGTAATAGTATCCATTTGATTCATAAGTTACATCACAGATAGCATCACGGCTAGGGTCAGTCACTGTGCCAATGTAGTTTATATCAATGCCAGTATAACCTCCAGATTCACCAATATTTTCATCATAAACATACGAAAAATAATGATGAGTATAGGTGTCACATTGGCTGTTCATACTTTTATCATTAGTGAAGGTATCAATTATTTGATTAGGCTGAACATTTTGAGAGAGTGTCCACGGATTTAAAGAAGCATTAGTTGTAGAATTCAGGTGGATATCAGGACGAGGTAACCAAAGAAGACGAGCACTATCAGAAAGATTATCATGATCTTCGCCTTCAATAAACTGGCTGTAGTTTACAAAAGAAACTCTGACAGCACCAACAACTGCGTCTTTAGAGAAATCACCCTCCGAAGCTTTTCTGTTATCCCCTGTGTCTTCAGTCTGGATAAGATTACCGTCGCCAGGTGTCTCTTCTATTGCACCTTTAACAAAGGAGCCGCTATCAAGGAAAACTCGACATGGATCCTCTGCCTTAAAATACATATCAAAACAAATGTATTCCTTATTAGGCGAAACAGACGTGAAAGTTCCGACATTTCGGTCGATGTCAGTGTTTTTTGGAAGCATAGACGGACGAACAAGAGTTACACCATCACCTGTGATATCAATAGGGCTGAAATCATGAAGAACATCATAATGAGTCCCTTCAGCAGTGATAATGTCACGAAGATTCATATTCTTGGAATACTGTGACATAGTGTACTGATAGCCGTTGACAGATGATTCAAATCCAACAGCCATCTCAAAATATTCAGAACCACTGGCTTGTATAATAAGACCATCGGCGTTTACCGGTTTATCAGTAGGAGCAAACCAAGCAAGTGATGCTGCAAAAACCATTACAATTAAAGCGAGCAATAACATGATGGCTTTGATAATCAGAGATGTGTTCTGCTTCGACTTCATATTATTGCTCCTTTCGTTATAGTTTGAGTTTTAGTCAAGGTAATCCTCGATATTTTCAAGTTCAAGAATCTTCTCAGGTTTATAGTCGAGTAAGAGAGCCGCTTTCTTAGCGAAAGCTTTAGCTTTCTTCTTGGCTTTCTTGAGATTCTTGTTATATTTATCTTCGATTTCTTTAGTAGCAGCTTTAAGCTTAGCTTCATACTTCTGCTGATCAGTGAAGCCTTTAGCAACAGCAATTTCGCCGTCCTTAGCCTTAAGCTTAGCTTCGTATTCAGCTTTTAATGCTGAAAGCTTCTTTTCGAAATCGGAATTGAGCTTAGCAACCGCTTTCTCACTATTCTTTTCAGCGTTCTTCATCGCTTTGTCTTTATTAGAAAGCTCTTTGTCCTTTGCTTTCAGATTAGCGATGTGGGTGCTGACAGTTTTGTTAAGCTCATTATACTCAGAACGGGATTTAGTGAGTTCGTCCTGAAGTTTATTAGTCTTTTCGTTGTTTTTCTCGATTAAACTATCGCGTTCAACAACCTTAGCTTTTTCTTTAACAAAATCACTCTTTAGTGTTTTGTAGTCACCTTCTAAGGTAGAAAGCTGAGTAGAAAGATTAGCAATCTGCCCGTTAGCAGTGTCAATCTGAGAAGCCTTTTCTTCGATGTCAGCCTGCTGTGTAGCAATAGTATTCTCTTGCTGAGAAACAGTTGACTTCAGGTCAGCGTTCTCATTAGTCAGGGTGCTGTTGGCATCTCGAAGTTCAGCAACACTTGTATTGAGAATAACAATCTGGGAAGCCTGCTCTTCGATAGTTTTAGCTTGTTTTTCAGTTAAATCCTCAAGTTCAGCAATACGAGCTTTGTGCTCTTCTATCTCAGCATTAAGGTCACGAATAGTGGTTTCGAGAACAGAAATCTTATCGTTGAGGAAGTCGATATGAGCTTCGAGTTCAGCAATCTTAGCCTTACAAGCTTCAACTTCAGCCTGAAGCTGAGCAACCTGAGCTTCAAGTTCAGCAATTTTTGCGTTTAATGTATCAATAAGAGCGTTGAGTTCGACAATCTTAGCTTCAAGAGCTGCAATTGTAGCAGCCTGAGCAGCGATAGTCTGCTTCTGCTCTTCTACGATGCCTTCGAGTTCAGCGATTCTAGCTTTGCAAACTTCGAGTTCAGCCTCGAGTTCAGCAACTCTCTGCTGAGCAACTCTGAGTTCTTCTCTGGTTTCTTCAAGTTCTTGCTCTCTGACTTTGAGGAGAGTTTCGAGTTCTTTGATTCTTAAGTCTTTCTGTCTGACTTTTTCCTTTTCCTGGTCAAGTTCAGCAGTGAGCTGTGCGATAAGTAAATCACGCTCACGAACTTCTTTGAGCCTTATTGCCATCTCTTCGCGTCGAGCTTCGTAAATCTGCTCTTCAAGCCACTTAGCTTTTTCTTCTTCAGGCTTGTTAGCTTCGGCAGCTCTGCGTTCATTTTCAGCGACATAGTCAGCATGGAGCTTATCCTTGAGCGCTTTGTTAGTAGAAATAGTCATAACAAAGTGCTGGAATGCCATTACATCGTAAAGTTCTGACTGGGTATCAGCGTCCATTTCGCCGGAGAACTCGTTTGACTCTACAACATAACCGGTCTTACGATAAGCCTCTATAAAAGACCATAACTCATTACATTTTGAGAAGTTAGGGTTCTTTTTGATACAGTTTGTTTTGTTAATAGGAGAACGAACCTGAATACAACCTTTGAGTGACTGAATGAGGTTTGTGTTAACAAAGTCATCAAGCATCATACGAATACGAGTAATACGCTCGTAGTCGGTGAGGTTAGAAATATCCTCTTCCTTATCGACCTTATCACGGTCGTGGGATTCAGAAGCATAAGTGAGGTTGAACGCAAACATCTGGTTGTTGAGGTTAGCATAACGCTTCATCTCAACACTAGTATAGGAATCGTTCGGGGCTTCTTTCAGCGCACGAAATCTCGCTTCAACGAAAGAAATAGTTTTAAAAATAAGTGTGTATAAAAATCTGTTTTCATATGTAGCGTAGCTATCTTCACGGTGAGTGTTCAGAAGCTTTGACGGAGAAACAGAACCGTCAGGGTCCACAGCCTGAATAAGGCTGGTGTGCTGAGTAAGGTGACGAACAGCTTCTTTAGTTACCTGCTTAACCTTATCAACACGGTCAACTTCTTCATATGTTTCGATAAATCTACGCTCTTCGCGGATGGCTTTATCCATATAAGGCAGAGTTTCTTCAATCTTCTCTACCCACTCCATATCGATAACTCGGTTGTAAGCGTTACCGGCTAAGATATCTTTACCAGCATCTGCGTCTTTGAGAGCTCCTGTCAAATATCCTTTTGTAAAGTCCCCTTCGAGCGTCTGCTTCATTTCAGCATATGCTCTGTAGTATCTACTGTAATCTAACAAGGAACTCACCATCCTTTAAGAAAAGTTAAAATCTAAAATTACATCATCTTCTGAAGCATACGAACATATTCTTTACATTCATTCATATTCTCTCTACCGAAGAGCTGGTCGAGCTGCTGAACAAGACCGTCGATCTCGTCACGGATGTAAGAAATATTAAGTGCTTCAAACTTTCTGAATACCTTTTTAGCAAGGCAGTAGTCGATACCGTCAACCTCAGTACCACCGCAACCAACATAAGCAGGAACGAAGTCCTTCATCTGCTTCATAACACGGTTACCGAAAGCTACACGGAAGTGCTCGATTACGTAGTCGTCAAGAATTTCAATCTTCTTGAGGTTTTCTTCAGAAATCGGGTTAGCCTCAACAGCGTCAGCAAGGAGCTTTGTGAGGTGTTTGTAGTTAATAAAGATAGGCTCTGTATCAGGAGCTTCGAACGGCTTACCCTTTGTATTGATATCGATAGGCAGAGCACGGTCGTAAACCTTATCTGTGATAGCAAAAGTAGAGTCGTCGTTGTTAGCAGTACCAACATACCAGATGTTGTCAGGAACAGTGATTTTACCGTTATCAAAGTGTGCAGGGTCATCAGGCCATGGAGCTGATACAAGCTCAATAATCCACTCGTCGTGAGCTGGCATTTCGAGGATTGACAGCATCTCAGCGAAGTAGTACTCGACACGAGCGATGTTCATTTCGTCGAGGATTACTACATAAACATTTTCATTATATGACGCTTCATAAAGTGCACGGAGAAGTTCGGTTTCGTTGTACTTCTTTGTAAATTCGTTGAAGTAACCGAAAAGCTCAGTACGGTCACGCCATGAAGGCTGAACTGAAGCGATAACTGCAGGGTTCTGAACAAACTTACCAAATGCGTATGGAAGAGATGTTTTACCAGTACCGGAAATACCCTGAAGGATAATCAGACGGGTTGAAGCGAAACCTGCGATAAAGCAACGGAGAATCTTGATATCATAGAAGAGTCTGAGTCTTGAGCAAGCGAAGTTTCTGAATCTGTCACAGAACTCAGGAAGAGTAACATCCCAGTCGTACTGTGGTGGCTGATAATCTGCCCACTCGTTATCAATAGCAATAAGCTTGTTGAAACGACCACCCTTGATTTCTTCTTCGCCGTTGTTGAGTGCTTCCATCTCCTCGCCTGTAAGCTCGGAAATTTCATTTGGATTAAGACCGATCTGAGAAACCTTCATAGAAAGAATCTTGTCTTTCTCGAGGTTCATACGCATAACTTCTTTATTTAAAGCGTTAACTTCATTAACAAGGTCATTAGTGTCCTTGACCTTCTTCTTGAACTTAACGAACTTTTTAACCCACATTACGATAAAGAAGACAATGAGGCCGAGTACTGCTGCGAGAAGAATGATAGCGATAATCGCAATTACCCACGCAAGACCTCCTAAAGTTGTGGTATAGTTCTCGATAATCTTGACATATTCAGAGAAATTGAACATGCCTACGATTCCCTTAGCAACGCCAACGATAGCGCCCCAGATAGAACCGAAGAACTGACCTAAAAAGTCAAATAAGAATTTAAAGATGGTATCCATAATGTTCTACTCCTTTATCGATTTAAGGATATATAAAATAATGTAGTGTAAACTACTAATTATTTTCAAGATTAAGTATGAGGGAAACTTTGCAATCCCTCCACCACCATTCGGTGGTCCTTTTTCCACCCTTTTGTCTTTCAGACATTTCCCCTATCAGGGGAATCATTCTTTGCACAAGGGAGGCAATTTTGTGCTATGCACATAGACGATAACAATCGTCACGACATTTATAATTGCGGGACGTCAAGGATGGTACGGCTTTGTCCAGACCCTTTTGTCCTTCGGACATTTCCCTTATGAGGGAAATTTCGTCCCCTACATTATACTTCCTCTTCGGAAGGTGCATCGCTTTGTGATGCCTGAGCATTTTTTTGTGCCATAAACTGCTTGAACTGCTCGTATTCTTCAGCAGACATCTGAGGAGTATCAGGAGCATTTTTCTCCTTTTCTTCCTGTTCTTTAGCCTTTTTGTACTCAACAAAGTTGATAACAACCTTGATAAGAACATAAAGGAAGAAGATAATCATTGGTAAAAGAATGCAAAGGAAGAAGCCAAGCTGTGAGTTGATAAACTCGTAAACTTTACCTACACCTGCTATCTTTACACCCTGAAAGTCGCTTGTATAGTATTTAGCGACGATAGAATAAGCTGTGATGTACTCCCCTACTTCATTCTGATCAGGGAGCATTGAAACAGAGCGATTATCACCCTGAGTCTGGTAAACGATTTCACCGTCACGCTCCTGAACATCTACGATTCTATGGCAGATAAGCTGTTCACCGAGGTGGTCGTTACCCTGAAGTATCCCCTTGAAAGTGATGATATCGCCCTCTTTATAGGTTTCAGGTGTATCGGTAGTATCGTTTTTTGTAATTTTGCCGATGATGACATCACCTTTTTTGAAATCGCCACCATCATATTCATCACTACCACCGTCCATAGAATCAGACATAACAACCTGAACAGTGTAGCCGAAAACATTAGAAATACCGGAGGATTTAGAAGTAAGAGCAAGAACAGCAACAAGTAAGGATACAACTAAAACAAGAACTATTAAAATGTTAATTACAGTGTTTAATATACTCTTAAATACTTTCATAAATACTCCTAAGTGGTTTGCAAAAATTTGTTATCTGCGCCTCCCCATAAAGGGGAGGCACGAACAACATTTAGTTAATAATTTTCAATCGTGAAAAATTATGCTGTAATAGTACCAGCTGTGCTGAACTTAACAGAAATGTTCTTAACGAGATCCTTGAGGTTGTCTACGTTAGATGTTGAACAGAGATCATCTTCACCATCGAGCCATACATACATTGTGATTGTACCAGGTGTTTTATAACCAACCTCTTTGCTGATAGTAGCAACATCACCATTATCGTAAGCATTTGTGTAATCTGTTGCAGAAACAGCTGTTTCTGTGAGGTACTTGTTAGCTATACCGTCAGGTGACCATGTACCAATTACAGTAGAACCATCAACGAGTGTTACACGAATTGCCTGATAAAGGTTCTTGTTTGTAGCAGCTGATTCGCCTGTTGCTTCTTCGATAGTTACATTACAAGCATTTACAGTGATTTTTTCGTCACTGTTAACAGAAGATCTGAGATAAATGATTTCCTGATAACCAGCTGAAGAAGTTGAGATAGCAGCATTAGCATCTTTAGCATAGTTTGTCTCAACAGCAGCAGATGTTGTACGGAATACAGCACCAGAAACTGAACAGTCAAGAGAAACAGGAACGCCAAGTGTAACACCTTCAGGGTTAGTTGTTCCTATAGCAGATGCTTTGAGTACTGTAGAAACGTCGTAGCCTTTACCGAGTGCCTGCTCAGATTCAGAAACAATCTGGAGACCTGCAGAAGCTGTAGCCTTAAGTGTAAGACCATCTGCGCTTACCTGTGGGTTGGTTGTGAACCATGCGAATGTTGCAGAACCAAGAGCTACGAGAGCAACGAGGAGCATAGCAACTGAAGACAATAAAGCCTTCTTTCTAAATGTTGTGTTTTTCATGAGAAATTCCTCCTTAATTTTTATCCCCCAAAAACACACAGGGGATTGTTTAATAAATAATATATCGACCATCTAAGTACGCCTTAGATGATAAATACCAAAAGAAGCGTCCGAGTACCGGAGCCTTTTGATTTTCAAAGCGACCGCAACCACGCGTTAAAAATCAAAGATATTTCTCTTTGATTTTAGCAAGTGGTTAAGGAGCAGTAGAAAATCAGAAGAGCAGCGCAGGTAAACGAGGCGTGACATCGCCGTGCACAGCACCAATTTTAAATCTCTTCACCATCAATATTGAAGAGCCACTGCATCTTAACATAACCGCCCATAATATCGTTAATGCACTCAGGGTCGTTACCTTCAATCCAAGTAACGATAGTGTACTTGATAGTTTCGTTAGGAGCGATGTCTTCTGTGAGATCATTCAAGATGATGTAGTCTTCAAGGTTCAAATCGTCAGCACCTTCAACGAATTCGAAGTTGACGATTTCTTCAAGCTGGCTGTTGTCACGATTCTTCTGAGCGTAGATGGTAGGCTCACCGTTTCTGTAAATCATAATACGGAGCGCCTCGTCTGCGTTCTTAGCGATACCTGTGAACTTCAGTGTGCTCTCAAGATCAAGAGTTTCTTTACCATTATTAGTAAGATAGAATGTATAAGCAAGGTAGTTTTCGCCGTTGTGCTCGCCGTCAGCCTCAGTATCAAGATTAGTCGGGAGCCAGTCATATGTAATATTGGTAACCTCTGTTACATTCTGAGCTGAAAGCTGAAGTACAGGGTCTTTAGCTGAGCCGTCTTCGTTAAGTGACTCGCTGATGATAATACCCTCTCTTGCTGCGCCGTTTTCGACAGAAATTACGAGGTCACCGATAGTAGTCAAAAGCCAGGAGATAATCCACAGAATGATGAGAATTAAAATAGCGATAACAAGTGTTACACCAGCTCTGCGTTTCCATCTAACAGTACGACCGATATCCTTACTGTCACGACGAGCCATGAATCTGTCGAAGATGGTCATGTTGCGGGCTTTGTCAACCGCGATATCACCTTTATCTTCGAGCTTCTTTAACTGTTCAGGAGAGAAAGGCTCGTCAGTATTCACTTTTTTCTTAGAAAACAATGGCATCAAAGCCACCTCCAAAACTATCTATATGTTATGTATAGGAAATTAAGCAAATGGTGCGTTGTTCTCGTCTGTGCCTGAGAAGAGAAGACGAACGGTCAGGTTAGCACGCTGAACATCGTCGTCACACTGAGGGTCGTTACCCTCTGCCCAAACGCGGATTGTAACCTTCTTTGGTTCAAGCTCGTTTAAGAAGAAAAGACGAGTGTCATTTGTGTAGTTCATAGGAACTGCTAAATCGAAGGTTGTCTGACCATTTACTGCGGAGCCAACCTTATTAGGCTCGAAAATCGCAGCAGGTGTAGCACCCTCTTCTTCAAAGCCTACGCGTATAGCCTGAACAACTTCAGCCCTGAGTCCTGTCTCTGTAGTACTAACAGCTGTGCCTTCAAAATCATTGATATCATCTGAAGAAAGATGAACCCACATATCCTTTGAAGCGATAAAGTAACAATCAAATTCGAGGAAAGAACCTCTACCTGCAACTCTGGTCGCTCCATGCTCACCCTCGAAAGTAATACCGTTTCGTGTAGTAACAGGGTCTAAGAGCTGTTCAGCTAGAGTGTAGTTACCGTTAGCCCTGAGATATGAGTTTATCATCTCGTTAGTGATGGTCTTCTTATATAGCTCGATATCAGAACCGTGGTTTTCCATATCTACTCTAAGCTCAACGCCGGTAGTAATATCCATCTGGATATTCTCTACACTTGCAAAGCTATTGAGTGTAAACCACGCCAGAGTTGAAGTAATGAGCACCAAGAGTGCAATAACGCAGAGCATAAAAGTTGTCTTGCGTTTTATTCTAGCCTGGGCTTTGTTAAGTTTTTCGATTTCCAACAGGAGCTGCTGTTGATTTTTATCCATAACAATCACCATTAAATATATATATAAATATGTATAAAATAATCACCTTAGAAAATGTTGATAAATCATCAACTCTATGCTTACAGACATAGTTATAGCAGGGTAGATTACAACCAAAAACATTATATACCAAGTTTTGTTAAAATGCAATAAGAAATATTTAATGAAGTGTGAACGAGATAGACATATTATGGTAATTTGCACCGTTATATTGTGTTCATAGAATTATAGATAGACATATTTGGTGTTGTTTTGATTTTGTGTTGTGAAATATGCATAAAAACAAGGGCGATATTTTGGAACATAAGACAGAAATGTATTTCAGCATAAATATTAGTTCATATTTACACTTGAACATACAGCATATTTTCAATAAAATAGCAAATATAAACGGAGGATGCTATGAAGTACATTTCATTATCTCAATACCTGAAAAACGAATACGGTGAAAAGCACTTCAAGCTTGCACTCAGCTGTGCTACCACCTGCCCTAATAGAGATGGTGTATGTGGTGACAAGGGTTGCATATTCTGCTCAGCTAAAGGCTCGGGGGATTTTGCACAAAGTGCTCTGCTCCCTATTGATGTTCAAATTGAAAAAGCCAAAGCTCTTGTAAAAAACAAAACAGACAACGACAGATACATTGCATACTTTCAATCGTTCTCTTCAACCTATGGAGATATCAGCTATCTCAGGAAAGTTTTCTTTGAAACTATAAATCGTGATGATATCGCTATACTTTCAATTGCAACGCGTCCTGACTGTCTGGGCGATGATGTGATTGAATTACTAAAAGAGCTTGTGAATATAAAACCAGTGTGGGTTGAGCTTGGATTGCAAAGTATTCATGAGAGCACTGCTGAATATATCCGCAGAGGCTACGATACTGATGTTTACTTTAGAGCGGTCAAAAAGCTTAAGGCAATCGGAGTACATATAATTACTCATATCATAATCGGTTTGCCATATGAAACTAAAGATATGATGATAGAAACCGCAAGACTGGTCGGAAAGGTTACTGATGGAGTTAAACTGCAGTTGCTACATATACTAAAAGACACCGATTTAGCTGTTGAATATGAAAACGGGAACTTTGAAGTATTAACATTGGACGAATACGCGGACATACTTTGCGAATGCATAAATGCTCTGCCTGAAAATACTGTTATCCACCGATTGACAGGTGACGGAGATAAAAGCACGCTAATCGCACCAATATGGACACGGGATAAAAAGCGCGTATTAAACTACATCAATCATAGAATCGCAACATTTGATAGAAAGAACGTTTAGTAAAAAAAGACTTGATTTTTTCTATAAGGTTAGTTATAATACAAAAGCACGCTGACGCGTCTTTATATGTAGAGTTGTCCGAGCGGCCGAAGGAGCAGCACTGGAAATGCTGTGTACCTTTCAGGTACCGAGGGTTCAAATCCCTCACTCTACGCCATATGATAAAGGGATATCCAATCGGGTATCCCTTTATTATTTACCGACTGCGAATAGTGAGGGATTTGAAGGCGAATGTACCTTTTAAAGTAAAAAAGCACCCGAAATGGGTGCTTTTTTAAATTCAGTAAGTTTTCTATCAACTAAGCTAAGAGCAACAAATTACTGCGATCTTGTCAGCTCATGCATATCATCACCCTCGCCGAGAATGAGAGTATCTCCATCAACCTGATACTTAGTTTCTGTGAAATCAACAAGATCCTCCATACCCTCATTTGGTACCAGCTTCAGGACCCCGTCTTCAGCTGTGTAGGTAAATGGAACTGAAATTATCACTGCAGATAAAACACCTGTGCCGTCTTCATTGAATGACATAGTAATAGCAATTCCATCCTGCTGACCGGTCCAAGTACCAACAAGCTTATTAGCACCGCCACCACACGCGCAAAGCATAATTGACAATACCAGTACAACTGCTACTAAAGCGCTTACCTTTTTCATAAAATAGCCTCCTTTATATTTTTAATCTGAAACAGCCATCTCCGTTTCAGAAAAGCTTCTACTTTTATTATACATACAAAAGGTTATTTTGCAAACAAAATATCAAAAAAGTCGACATATTCAGTAATCTGATAGTCGCATAAAGGAGAATCAACAATTTCTCCGTCACGATTGTATCGACATGTAGTAATGCCGGCGTTTCTTCCGCCCTGCATATCAGAGGTCAAGCTGTCGCCGAGCATAATCACCCGCGATTTATCAGAAACACCGATGCTGTCAAATATATAATCAAAATATGCTTTGTCAGGTTTTGCAAAGCCGATCTGCTCGGATATAAACATTCCGTCTATGAAGTCTTTCACGGCAGACTGAGAAAAGCGTCCTGTCTGAGCTTTTGTAAGACCGTTTGTTGCGAGATAAATCTTACAGTACTTATGAAGCTCTTTGACAAACTCAGGAGCACCATCAATCATAAAGGTACTGTTTGAAAGATTA
The DNA here is from genome assembly GCA_017410265.1 of Ruminococcus sp. Taxonomy (GTDB): domain Bacteria; phylum Bacillota; class Clostridia; order Oscillospirales; family Acutalibacteraceae; genus Ruminococcoides. The sequence goes on from JAFQRC010000003.1 coordinate 33,774, forward strand.
GTAAGATATCTGTCATTGACCTCAACACAGTCAATTCCGCTCACACCGATTTCACTAAAGAATTTTTCAAAGCGAAGTGTTTTCAGTCTCTCGCGGGTAACTTCTCCCCTTTCGAGCGCTTTCCACATCTGCAGATTTATTTCACTATAGCGAGCTAAGCGTTCATCGGTATATTCTATATCAAAGCTTTCGAGCATCTGCTTAAACGAATGTGCCTCGGCTTTTTTGAAATCAAATATAGTTTCATCAGCATCAAGAAGTACAATATCAAAACGCTGTTTTTGTAGATTAGAATTACTCAAAAGGTCTTCCCTCCGTATCAAAAACATCAACGCGTGTGATATCGTAGTAAATCTCAACACCATACTTTTCGCTCAGTGCGTTAACAAGCAAAGTTGGGTTGATGTTAGTTGTGCTACCTGCAGGGAGTGTGACTCTTACTACAATATCATTGTCTGTATCGTAGTGTTTAGCGTCTTTGAAATGCTCTTTGATATCGATTTTCTTAACACCTTTTTTGGTCTTTTTATCAACCAAAATTTCTTCGCTCTCAAGAAGCTCTTTGAGATTAGAATATAATTCTTCTACAGAAATATCATCTGTTGATAAACGCATTTTAAATTTCGCGCTATTTATAGCACCGGGCTTACACTTAGGCTCTGTTACATCAAAAACTGTTAGACCGTGTGGCAGGCACTTGTTGAGTTCATCTTTTATTATCTCAAGCTTTAGGCTATCTTCGAGAATTCGCATATCCATACTTTCGCGTTCTCCCCTGAATCCTAGCGACAACGGAAGAGCGAAAGTAATATACGGGTGGACATTGAAGCCCTCGGTGTGCCAGATAGGCAGTCTGCTCTTGACAACCGCACGAATCATAACGCGGTTCAGATCAAGATGGGAGATATATCTGCACTCGTCGTCTTTCTTAAACCATACCCTAACATTTTTCAAAGCAGACTCCTCCTTTATGCTTCATCGCACCGCAGTTAGAGCACTTCTCTCTGCAATGTGGTGTTGTTTCGTTTTCATAAGCTTTTTTGCATTCGCTGACTAAAAACTCCTTAGTAACCGAGTAGTCGATGTGGTCCCATGGAAGAATCTCAGAGAAATCACGACGTCGGTTAGCGTAGAAATGCGGGTCAATTCCACATTCATCAAACACCTCGAGCCACTTAGAAAGCGAGAAACAATCGCTCCAACCATCAAAACGCATACCTTTTTCGCAAGCCTTTAGTAACACTTCATTCAGCTTTCTGTCACCGCGGGCAAACACTGCCTCCATAAACGAGGTGTCGGCATCGTGGTAGTTATAGGAAATCTTTTTGGTTGTTAAATTCTCTCTGATGTGAGTCTGCTTTGAATGGATTGTTTCTATGTCATCCTGTGGCTCCCACTGGAACGGAGTGAATGGCTTTGGTACAAAAGACGAAGATGAAAGGGTAACTTTCACACCCTTTCCCTTAGGTCTGTTTTCAGCCTGATAGAAGGTATTCACAACCTTCTGACCAAGCTCGGCGATACCTCTGACATCGTCCATAGTCTCTGTTGGTAAACCAATCATAAAGTAAAGCTTAACGGTAGAATAACCGCCGTTAAAGGCAACAGAGCAGGTATCAAGCAGTTCATCCTCTTTGACATTCTTGTTTATAACATCACGCAGACGCTGAGTGCCCGCCTCAGGAGCGAATGTAAGTCCGCTCTTACGAACTGATTTAATCTTAGACAGAATGTCATCTGTAAAGCCGTCAACTCGAAGCGACGGCAAGGAGATACTGACATTTTCATTAGATGACCACTGTGAAAGTTTCTCCAAAAGCGGAACAATCTGAGAATAGTCACTGGAACTCAGGCTTGAAAGCGAAACTTCATCATATCCTGTGTTACGGCAGAGAGCGTAGCACTGCTCGTTTATACAATCAACAGTTTTTTCTCTGACAGGTCGATACAAAAATCCTGCCTGACAGAAACGACAGCCTCTGATACAGCCTCTGAAAATTTCCTCAACCGCTCTATCGTGAACAATTTCGACATTAGGCACAACAAAGTTATCTGGATAGTAGGACTTGTCCATATCCATCATAACTCGCTTTTCGATTTTACTAGGCACGCCGTCACGCTTTGGTGTAAACGCTTTGATTGTACCGTCTTCGTTATATGTAACATCATAGAGAGATGGTACATACACTCCTTTAATCTGTGAAGCAAGGTACAAAAATTCCTCTTTTGATTTGCCCTGCTTTTTACATTCTCTGAAAAGCTCAATAACCTCGAGGTCAACCTCTTCACCATCTCCGATAAAGAAGATATCAATAAAATCAGCGATAGGCTCACCGTTACACGCACAAGGTCCTCCCGCTACAACAATGTTCTTCAGCTCAGTTCTCTCACACGATTTAAGCGGGATATTACCGAGTTTGAGCATATTAAGCACATTAGTGTATGACAGCTCATACTGCAATGTAAAGCCGATGAAATCAAACTGGGATATCGGGTCCATACTCTCTAAAGCGTACAGCGGGATATCGTTTTTTATCATCTGCTCTTCCATATCAATCCAAGGAGCGAAAACTCGCTCACACCAGATGTACGGCTTAGAGTTAAACTGGCTGTATAAAATCTTCATACCAAGGTGGGACATTCCGATTTCATAGGTATCAGGAAAACAGAATGCAAACCTGACATCAACCTCGTCTTTATTCTTCACTACTGCGTTAAGCTCGCCACCAACATACTTTCCGGGTTTCTGAACTTTAAGGAGTATTTTTTCAAGTTTTGATTTAATCATAATTCCTCCGCTATTTTAAAAAGAGAATTGCTAAAAGATACAGAGCTATAAGTAATAAACTGTAATTGTATTTTGAAGAAAAGAGCACTAATACCCCTAGTATAAACATAGGGACTAAAAGAACAAATGTAAGTACCCTGATAATGAGTAAAGAAGTAAAAACTGAAAATTTCCTGCAAAGCAAAAGATACAGTGCATGTCCGCCGTCAAAGGATTCAAGCGGTAGTAAGTTAAATACTCCGAGCAACAAGTTCATAACAAACATAGTGTAGTCTATGTAATAAAAAACAAAAGCAAAAAGCAAATTAAGCAATGGTCCGCTCAAGGTAATAACAAGGTCGGCAAAAAAGCTTTTGCCAGAATCAGCATCAATAACTATATCGAATAGCCGAAGCTTAATGCCACGAGGTTTTACAGAAAATATAAACATCGAAAGCAGATGACCGCCCTCGTGAATAAGTGCACACAAAAAGCACAAAAGCACCTTATTTGAAGTATCAATAATAATCACTATACTCATAAGAGCAACCGTCAGGAAGGATACTTCAAACTTTACTCCTGAAAGTTCAGATTTCATCGGTTGTCGCTACTTCATCTGCTGTCGCAGGAAAATACTCAGACAAATCTATATCCTCAAAGGTTTCGTTTGACAAAAGGGTTTTCTCCATTTGCTCACTGTACCAAAGAGAAAGTTCTTTGTAAAAATCGCTATTCATCGCCTTCAGTATAAAAAGAACAAATGCAATTAACAGACAAACGATGAGCTGTATTGTAATTAGAGGTAACCTGCGCTTTTCTTTCGGTTTTTCTTCTTTTTCAGGCTTAGCCTCCTCACCTTTATTGTTATCATACTGAACAACAGGCTCATCAAAGCGTTGCCAGTTTTCGTCGTAGATAATCTCGTCTTTTCTGAAATCTTCCACATAATCACCTCAACTAAATATATGCTGAGGCGACCATATTTAAAACTTATTAGGCTTCAGTTTCAATATCAAGTTTTTTGAAATCGTGTTTTACAAGGTTGACAAAGAAAAGTATAGCTACCACTAGTGCAACAGCTTCTGCAATCGGGAACGCGTACCACATAATTTCAAGAGAAACCTGAGCAAGCACGAAAGCCGCCGGAAGCAGTACAACGAGCTGTCGCAAAATCGACATAAGCATACTGCGGATACCCTTTCCAACAGCCTGAAACAGCGTCGAGAAAGTAATGCCGACAGCAGCCGGAACAAAACACAGGCTGATAATTTTGAAAGCTGAAACACCAAGCTCTACAGTGAGCTCGTCTGCTTCGAAAAGTGAAAGTAAAAGTTGTGACGCAAACTGGAACAACAAGAAACCCAACACCATAATAACAGCAGCAACCATTAAACATATTTTAAGCGCAGAATACATACGCTTTTTGTTTCTTGCACCGTAGTTGTAGCCGATAATTGGAGATGTGCCCTGTGACAAGCCGAAAACAGGCATAAACACAAAGCTCTGTAATTTGAAGTAAATACCGAAAACATTGATGTATGCTTCTTTAATCGCAACAGTTTTAGCAAATATCGAAATAATAGCGTTAATACCACTGACCATAAGAGAGCCGATACACTGCATAATAATTGCAGGAAAACCGACGATGTAGATATTCTTGAGAACACTAAGCTTCACTCTGAATTTTCTGAAACTGATTTTCACATCGTGCTTTTTGACAACGAGAATAATGATGATGAAGAACATCGAACAAAACTGCGCTGTTACTGTAGCAATAGCAGCACCGAGCACTTCTAGTCTTGGGAAAATCCAGTAGCCATGAATCAAGAACGGATCAAGGATAATATTAATAACCGCTCCCAGAAGCTGAGTGAGCATAGGAATAATCATATTACCTGTTGCCTGCAGGGTCTTCTCTCCCATTACGGAAACCATACATCCAAGGGACGCGGTGAGCACGACATTCAGGTACTGGGTGCCATAGGTAACAATATTCTTGGTATCAGAAAAAAGTCTGATAAACGGGCCAGAAACAAACAAACCGATAATCACAAATATCAGCCAGGTAGCAACCGCTATAAACATACCGTGTGTAGCAGCATCGCTCGCTTCATCAAAGCGTTTAGCTCCCAGTCTTCTCGCGATAAGTGAGTTAACGCCGACACCACTACCAACAGCAAACGATATCATAATCATCTGCAGAGGATAAGCAAGCGACACAGCGTTCAAAGCGGCAGCGCCTATCTGTGATACAAAGATACTGTCAACGATATTGTACAGTGCCTGTATCAGCATCGAAAACATCGCAGGCAACGACATTGACATCAAAAGCGGGAACATCGCTTTTGTTCCCATTTTGTTAAGAGATTTAGTTTCGCTCAATTTAATACTTCCTTATCTTTTCTTTTTGAATACTTTGTAAAAATGTAAAATATAAAAACGGCTGTGCATACGCCGAAAAAGTCAAGCAATACATCCGTAAACTGTCCTGACCTGCCAAATGAAAAAAGCTGAATAGTTTCATCAACACAGGCTGTTAAGAATCCGACACAAAGCGGTGCAAGCAGTCTCTTAATCTGCAAATCAGCAAATGCCCTTGCGGTAAAAAACAGCAATGTGCCAAGCACAAAATACTCAGCAAAATGCGCACATTTTCTCACAAAGTTTTCACTCAGAGTCAGGTTGATGTTGAGAGTGCTGAAGATGTTATTTATAAACTGTAATACTCCCATACTTTCTTTTGATGAAGTGTCAGCATCTAAAGCAGAGTTGATAAAAATAAAAGCTATCATCAAAGCTGTTAAAGTGCAGAGAATACTTCTTTTCAAAACAACAGCTGACTTCAAATAATCACTTCCTATCCAGTGTATATTTTATCTCTGAATACACTACATGTCAATTGACGAAATACCTAAAACAAATGGGTATTGAATTAGTTTTTTATTTAGTGTATAATGTTGTGAAGAAAATTTACTGAATATGTATATATACTCTCTTGTTTGAGTATATAAATTACAGTAATTCACTTAAAGGAGTTACGAAATGAATCTGTATAAATATCTCATAATATTTTTAATTTCTATGGTACCTATCATCGAACTCAGAGGCGCCGTTCCTGTAGGTTTAAATCCGGCGTGGGATTTGAATCCTGTTTTAGTTTACATCATCTGTATTATCGGTAATATGATTCCTGTACCATTCATCTATCTTTTTGCGAGAAAAATGCTCATCTGGGGCAGTGACAAAAAATATATTGGAAAGTTCTTCACCTTCTGTCTCGAAAAGGGCGAAAAAGGTGGTAGAAAGCTCGAAGAAAAAGCAAGCAAAAACGGTCTGTTTATAGCGCTTATGCTTTTTGTTGCCATTCCACTGCCTGGCACAGGCGCGTGGACAGGAACACTTGCTGCGAGTATGCTCGACATTGGCTTCAAACGAAGCACCTTAGCGGTACTTCTAGGTGTACTCATCGCAGGCGTTATCATGGGACTCGCAAGTATGGGCGTTTTCGGTGGATTAAGCGCTCTGTTAAGTTAAGAGAAATAGTTTGTCAAAGGGTAGCTTTTTTGAGTTACCCTTTTATAGGTGGAAAATATGGAAACTATGAAAGTATACGCCGCGATAATCGGCGGTGGTGCAAGCGGGCTAATGTGCGCTTGTGTCGCTTCAAAAAAGAATAGTGACAAAAGAATAGTCGTTATCGAGCGTGATAACCGCGTCGGCAAGAAAATTATGGTCAGCGGTAACTCAAGATGCAATCTTACTAATCTCGATGCAAACATTATACATTACCACACAAGCTTTGACAGCGGAATCAAATATCTGTTAGAGCATTTTACTCCAAGTGATGTGCTCTCGAAATTCGAGTCAATCGGTCTTTCTACCTATGCAGACAGTGAAAACAGAGTATATCCGCTTTCGCGTCAATCAAGCGCAGTGCTTTCCGTACTTAGAAATGAACTAAGACGCAGGGGTGTTGAGGAAATTTGTGACACTGAAGTCCTTAGTATTTCCAAGTGTGATTACGGCTATAAGCTCAGCTGTAACGACAAAACCGTCTTCGCAAAAAAGGTAGTCATCGCGACAGGCGGTAAGAATAACTACGCACAAAAAGTGGTATCAGATACCTATACTGTTTCTAAGAGTATCGGACATAATCTGACAGAGCTCTCCCCTTCTCTTTCGCCTGTTAAAGTTGACAGTAAAGTTATCAAATCGCTCAAAGGTATCAGAGCTCAGGGAAGTGTTACTGCAGTTGTAAACGGAAAGAAAATCAAAACCGAAAGCGGTGAAATCCAATTTGGAGCAGACTGCTTGTCAGGCATTTGTGTGTTTAATTTATCGCGTATTTTGAACAAAGAGAAAAGCGGAGAAATTATAGTTAAGTTACTCTGCGATTATTCTTTAGAAGAAATTAACGCTATTCTCAGTAAAAGAGTGGAGCTCACTAAAAACGAAAATGTTCAAGAAATTTTCACTGGACTTTTTCACAAAAATATAGGCATCGCTCTACTAAAGGAAAGCAAAATTGATACAAACATAAATTCAGACAAGCTCACAAAAGCGGAGCTAACAAGACTTGCGAACACGATAAATGAGTGGCATTTCAAAACTGCGCCGTCGGGCGATTTTACATCAGCGCAGGTGACAGCGGGCGGTGTTAAGGGTAGTGAAATAGACCCGAAAACATTTGAGAGCAAAATTGCTGAGAATGTTTATCTTTGCGGCGAAGCGATTGATGTTGACGGCGATTGCGGTGGCTTTAATCTTCATTTTGCGTTTGCTTCCGGAATGCTGGTGGGTGAACAGCTATGATTCGCATAAATAATGTTAAACTCAGTCTTTCATACACCGACGCTGATATCAGAAAAGCTGTTATCAAAGAGCTCAGAACAGACGAAAAATCTATTGATAGCATTTCGCTTTTTCGTCGTTCAATAGATGCACGACACAAAAACGATGTGCATTTTATCGCAACAATCGACGTCAAACTTAACTGTGATGAAAACAAAGCTGTATCTAAATCAAAAAGTAAGAATGTAACAATACAGGAAGAATATCGCTACGAGATTCCGTACAACAAGGATCTTAATACCCGTCCTGTTGTAATTGGTTTCGGACCGGCGGGTATGTTTGCATCCCTTATTCTTGCAAAAGCGGGTCAGCGACCGATAGTTATCGAGCGCGGTGACAAGGTTGATGTCCGAATTAAAAAGGTTAACAACTTCTGGAACAATTCAAAGCTCAATAAAAGCTCTAATGTACAATTCGGCGAGGGCGGTGCAGGTACTTTTTCTGACGGAAAATTAAACACAGGTACTAAGGATTTCCGCTCACGAAAGGTTCTTTTAGAATTTGTTTCTCACGGTGCGCCGAAAGAAATTTTATACAACGCAAAACCTCATATCGGCACTGATAAGCTCAGAGAAACCGTAAAAAACATCAGAGAAGAAATCATCTCTCTAGGTGGCGAGGTGTACTTTAACACTAAACTTACAGCTATAAATCACAAAAACTCAAAAGTGTGTTCTGTAGAAGTTGAAAACGGCACTTCGAGTAAGCTTATCGAAACTGACAACGTAGTGCTTGCTATCGGTCACAGTGCGAGAGATACCTTTGAAATGCTCAAAAGTATGAACCTCTTTTTGGAGCAAAAGCCGTTTGCTGTGGGTGTGAGAATTGAGCATCTGAGAGAAAACATTGACAAAGCACAGTACGGCGCTTTTGCAGATTCTAAGCATTTAGGTGCTGCTGACTACAAAATGAACATCCGCTCAAAAAACGGTCGCGGAGTGTTTACTTTCTGTATGTGTCCTGGTGGCTTTGTTGTCGCTGCTCAAAGCGAAGAAAACACAGTAGTAACAAACGGTATGAGTAATTTTGCGCGTGATAATGTTAACTCAAATGCAGCACTTTTAGTGAATGTGAATCCAAATGATTTCGGATCAGATGATGTACTCGCAGGAGTAGAGTTTCAAAGAAGAATCGAAAAGCAAGCCTACATCTGCGGTGGTGGTGACTACAGCGCACCTGTGCAACGCGTCGGCGACTTTTTGAAAAAAAACAAAACTACTGCTCTCGGCGAAGTAACTCCATCTTACAAGCCAGGCACTAATTTTTCGAAAGTTGATGATTACCTGCCAAGCTATATCACAGACTCAATGCGCGAAGGGGTTTTAGCTATGGACAGAAAGCTTCACGGCTTTGCTCATCCTGACGCGATAATCACAGGAGCCGAAACACGCTCCTCCTCCCCTGTCAGGATTACACGCGACGACACTATGCAGAGTGTTACTCTCAAAGGACTATATCCTTGTGGCGAGGGTGCAGGCTACGCAGGAGGAATCATCTCTGCCGCAGTAGACGGAATCAGATGTGCTGAACAAATCTTAATAAATGCATAGAACACTGATAACACACAAAAAGCTCCCTGATTATTTCAGGGAGCTTTTGCTATTTATTATTCTTTGTCATCAACCGGTTGAGTTGTTTTCTGTGATTCTCCTGCAGTATTGTACGGTGTGTAATACGCAACAGGTAAAGAGGTATTATTCTTTTTCTTATTCTTACTCTTGCGGGCTAAGCGCTTGATAATAACTATAATCGCCACCACAATTATTGCGATGAAGAGTAAATAAGGAAGTGAGCTCACAATAATTACAAACAACTCCACTAGGAAATCCCACAAACTTCTGAAGTTATCGGCAAGGTTTGTTCCGATACGCTGCCAGGTTGTCTGTTCATGTACTACAACGGGATGTTCCACTTCGTCTATTTCTACTGTTATGGATGTATAATCAACAAGATTATCAAATGTACGAAGCTGGGATTCATATCTCTCAATCTCGTAGATTACATCTGTGAGCATATCTCTGATTTCGATAATTTCAGTTGTTGAAGTCGCAGAGCTAAGAAGTTCTTCAAGCGACTCTTTCTCTACTTTCAAAGCTTTGATGCGGCTTTGAACATCGACATACTCCAAAGTTACATCTTCAGTATTTATGGTTTTACTTGTTACTGTGGATTTCTCTGAAACAGTATTTGTAAAATCATCAACCTTATCAGAAGGAATACGGAATGTATAGGTAGCGTAACGAGAGCTTATATCATCATAAGCATTTCCTGAAACATCAGATTGTTCTATGTATCCACCCACTGACAACGCCTGTGTTTCAAGAGTAGACACAAACTCGTCAAAGTTCTTTGTCTGAACACGATAGTATATTGTTTCAATAATTTTGCGAGTATCCTTAATGGAAGTGCTTTCAGAACTCGAACCAGAAGAGTCAGAAGCACTGTCACTGATGTAATCTTCAGTTAAGTAGCCACTTCCTTTTTCAGCAGAGGTATAACCATTATCAACAACACTGTCGATATCACTGCCACAGGCACAAAGGAGTGAAGACAAAATGAGAGTCAATAAAACAAATACCAGTATTTTCTGCGTGCATTTATTTTTCATATAAAAGCCTCCTTACAATTGGTAATTTTATCTTATCATAAAAAAGAAAAATAATCAATCAGACTTTAATGCTCTGCGAAAGTGACAAAGAGTAAATCAGACATTCTTTGACTTTATAGTCAGTACACTGCTCCATCGCATCTTTGTAAATTACAAGCTGATGGTGGTACATATCATAAAGCTCTGAAGCTTCTTTTACTCTATCGGTTTTATAATCAACAATAACAAGTTCACCATTTTCAACAAAAGCGAGGTCAACAGCACCCTGTAAAACGATTTTTTCATTTTTCAGTGTATCAGGTAAGCTATCATCGACAAGAGATGCGTCAACCTTAATTGTGAAGCGGTACTCCTTGAAAACCTCATCACTTTTCATACAGCGTGAGATAACATCGCTTTCTATGAATTTCTGCGCCCTTGCTCTGTCTATAGATTCAGCCTGCGCTTGTGATATAAAGCCAAATGATAACAACCTCTCAATTTCTGACTCTATATCCTCTTTAGCTTTAGAAAAATCACAAAACTGCATAAATGCATGAAGTGCTGTGCCCTTCTCAGCGGCGGTAAGAGTGTTGCCGCTCATAAACGCAGGAGTATCCAATATTTTGTCAAAAGCCTTATCAGACAGCTTGTGAGATAAATCGGATGCTGCTATTTTTGACGGAAGCTTTGACAATGCAGATTTTTTGTATTCAAAAGAAACCCTCTTTTTCAAGGTATCAATAACAGTGTTATCAGTTTCTTTTTGAATATTTTCTGTCACTTCCTCTACCTCACTATCAGCTTCACTGTCAAAAACAGGAACGATTTTTATATCAATATCAAAACCAGCGTCAAAGTCAGGCTCAATTTCACAGCCAGCTAACTCCCTGAGTTTTTGTCCGTCAGGGTGAATCATAGCGCACATAGTGAGCCACTGAGAAAGTGTGGTGCAGTTTCTAACGACAAACGGCATAATACTCCTGCACGATGTGAGATTAGAACCGATTTTCTCAAGATAGCTCTCGAGCTTTTTGTGAGATGATAAAAGAATCAGCTTTTGCTTTGCACGAGTCATAGCAACATATAGCACTCTGAGCTCCTCACTCATTTCGTCTCGCTTGATAGAAAGCGCAAGCGCTTCTCTAGGCATAGTGTTGAAAGTAGCGTTGAGCTTCTCATCTTTACGTTTCACGGCTATGCCGAACTTTGAATGCAAGAGCACATTTTCTTTAACATCGGATACGAATTGTCTCCCGGTGTTTGCAACAAAACACACAGGAAATTCCAAGCCTTTACTAGCGTGAATACTCATAACCTGAACAACATTCTTAGATGAAGATTTCAGGTCAACAGCACCCGAAATATCAGCGTCGTTTTCTCTTAAACGCTGAAGATAAGATACAAAGCGTGAAAGCCCTTTAGACTCCCCTGCTTCGAAATTTCTAGCATATTCTTTCAGAAGTCGCAGGTTAGAAAGAGCGATGTCGTTATCATTCACGGCACTTACAATTGACATATATCCTGTGCGCTCATAGATTGTGTTAATGAGTGTAGCAACAGGAGTTGTCACGGAAATATCGCGGTAGAACTTAAGCTCTGATAAAAAGTGCTTACATTTTTCATCACCCGATTCTGCTTTATTCATAACTGCTTTATAGAGCGTAGTATAGCGTGAGTTAGCTCTGATATCAGCTAAATCATCCGCAGTAAAGCCGTAAATCGGACTCATAAGTACTGATAGCAATTCTATATCCAGAGCAGGGTTATCAACGACACTCAAAAAATTTGTCATAATCATTATTTCAAAAGCATCTAAAAAGCTGTGGGAAGAATTACAGTACGCAGGAACACCAAGGGAATTCATGGTATCGACATATGTAGGTGCGTGAGAATTAGCATTACGCATCAGCAAACAGAAATCACCGTAGGTTGCGTTGCGATAGACATCTCCATCTTTCACCTTAAAGCCTTCGTGTATCATCTCAGCTATAGTTTTAGCGATGTATTTTGCTTCCTCGATATTTGAGTCAGGCTCTTCTACATAGGACAAATCAAGCATATGATAAGCTACCTGAGGGGCATTTGTATCCTCGTATGTAGCACCGCATTTGAGGCGTTCTGTCTCATCATAAACAATGTCGCCAACGGACTCACTCATAAGCTTAGTAAAGAAGAAGTTAACCGCATCTGTTACGCCTTTTATGCTACGGAAGTTTTTATCAAGATAAATCTTCGCAGGGAAAGCGGGATTTTCTTCGCTATACATACTGGAGTTGTTTTTTCTATTCAAAAACAGCTGTGGCATAGCCTGTCTGAAGCCATAGATACTCTGCTTCACATCACCTACGAAGAACAGGTTTTTCCCGTTATCAGAAAGCGAATTGAAGATTAAATCCTGAGCTTCGTTTGCGTCCTGATACTCATCAACCATAATTTCGTCAAAACGGGTTTTAAGCTGTTTTGCAACATCGGTGAGCTCCATAGTCTTTTCATCAACTAACAGCTTGATTGTCCAATGCTCCAAATCAGGGTAATCGGCAACTTTTTTTGAAGCTTTGAGTTTCTGGTAATTAACACTGAACTGTTTTACGCAGTTATAAAGCTGATTAGATATCACAAAAAGGTCAGCAATCTGTAAAAGCATCTCTTCCTGAGAATATGAAAGCAAATCTTTCAGCTTTGAGACTGTGTCAGTAAACAAACTGCGATTTTTCTGGATTTTTAACTTATAATAATTATCAGTGTAACCCTTGATAGTCGGGAATCGTCCGTTTTCAAAGGAGTTCACAACTTTATCAAGCGGATATTTCTGGGGCTCTTTGAGTGCTTTTTCCAGATTATCTGCAAACTGCTTATCGCTATTGAGCAGAGGTGTGAGTTTTTCTATCAAAGCTTCTTCACAGTCCATATAGGAATATGACGACTTAAGCAAAGCTTTCAAAAACTCAAGCGCTTCAAAAGCATATTCGTTGATAATTTTGAACCATACCGTTTTGCTGACATCCTCGGGGTTTTGTAATGCCGAAAACATCGACAGCATTTTATCAATCCACAAATCAGGATATGGATGAGAACGCAGAAACTCGTGGATTTTAAGTATATTTTTCTGCAGCTGAAGGTCGTCCTTTGTTGAGCCGAAAGCTTCAACAAGATGGAAAAAGTCAGGCTCCCCGTCTGCATACATAGAATCAAGCGTAAGCTTTAGCGCATCAGCTTTGATAAGCTTTAGCTCGCTTTCGTCAGCTATTCTGAAATTTCGCTCAATATCAAGAACATAGAAAAACTCCTTGACTATAGACGAACAGAAGCTGTCGATAGTGGATATATTAGCTTTAGAAAGCAGAGTCTGCTGACGAAGGAGAGCTTTATTGAACGGGTCGTCTTTCAAGAGTTCAGACAACTTATTGTGCAGACGCTCTTTGAGCTCTCCTGCCGCAGCTCTGGTGTAGGTTACTATCAGCAATCTGTCTGCATCAATCGGGCTTTCTTTGTCAGTAAGCAGTTTAATAACTCGTTCGACAAGGACAGCGGTTTTACCTGAACCCGCTGCAGCAGAAACAATAACCGAACCACCCTTGCAGTTAATCGCCTGCTTCTGGCTTTTCGTCCATTCCCTCTTCAACATCGCTCACCTCCTCTGAGTTCAAAATATCAAATACTTCATCTTTTTTCAGTTTAAGGATATCACGGCAATTATCGCCATCTTTATATCCACACACAGAAAGATACGGACACCACGCACAGGCATCGTAACTTCCTTTAGCGGGAACAGCGTCGATATCACCATCACAGAGCGACTGAGCCATCTGAGCGATTGACTTATCAACCTGTGAAAACAGTGCACCGAATTCTTCGAGTGTTGCTAAACTTCCTGTTCTGTCAACTATAGTATCGCCCTTTAAAGAAACCGGGATGTACACGCCCTTAGCATCACTCTCCATACCTTTGATTACTTCTATGTCATCAAGAATGATACCGTGCATTTTTCTGTCTTTATCTGCGTCAGCTATAGCGGCAGTAAGTCCTTTTGATGACACATTGGCACTTGGTGAAACAGCAGGTACATAAAGCACACCCGCAGGGGTGATATCAGATTCAAAATACTCTTTTCCACCGCTGTTTATAGCTGACATATAAATAAGCATCTGAAGATTTATACCGTAAAGAACATCGGACAGGCTGTACTTTTTAGTACCTGTTTTGTAGTCAACAACGCGGATATATTTCTTCCCGTTTGACTCCATAATATCCACTCTGTCAACACTGCCACGGATTTTGACGCTGATTTCATCACTCACTTTGAGTGTGTAGCAAGGAATATCCTCGCCAATACTTAGCTCAAAATCAGACGGCTTGAACTGTGATTGTGAAAACTCCTCAACAAGTCTTACGATAATACGAACAGCGGTGCGTTTCATACGATAGTACAGGTGCAAAAAGCGCTTTGTCTTATCGTCCTTACCGCCTAAATGAGTATTGATATACTGCTCAAAAAGTGAATTAACTTCTGTTTCGATTTCACTCTCAGTGATTTTTGAGAAATCGTCATTTCTATGCTTTTTGAAAAACTCCTCAAACAGGTAGTGCATAAGTGTACCATATTCAAGTGAGTCGATTTTAGCCTGTCTGCGCTCTCTGACTCTCAGTCCGTACTTACAGAAATACTCAAACTTGCACAAATGGAAGCTTTCAACCTGAGAAGCTGAGAGCGTCATATCAGGATTAAACAGTTTTCTGGATAGCTTACGGTCTTGAATTTTAATCGGCTCGTTTTTAAGCGTTTTATCCACCGCTTCAATAGTCGAAGAAAACTGTGGATTTTCGCTGAAATATTCGCGCAGTTTTTCAATATCAGGGTCAGAGCTTTTATACCTACTGACAAAGTAATCGAAGGCTGACCTCTCAGACCACAAGCTGTCAAAAATCGTATTATCAACACTCGAGTTAAGTTCTATATCGCTAAGTATCTGTGGAAGTTGAGTGACAATAACAGACGGCGAGCGTTTTTCTCCGCTTAATGAGTAGTTATAGAATGACAAGAAGAGCTTTTCCTTTGCGCTACACATAGCTTTGTAGGCAAGGTACTTCTCAGATGCAACATACTGCTCGACAGTGTCGGAAAGCTCAAGACCGATACTGCTGAGAATATTTCTCTCATTATCAGAGAAAACTCCGACCTCAGTCGGATTGCTCGGAAATTCGCCATCGATTGCACCTATAACAAAGACAGCTTTCTTATTATCAAGTAACGAACGGTCAGCGCAGGCGATATCAACCTGGTCAACTCCTCTCGGAATGAAAGAAATATCGGTGTTGACAAAATTGATATGTAAAAGCTCGGAAAAACGCTTTGCGCTGATTTTATAGCTTCCGATTACATCAACCATCTTGTCAAGAATAGAAACAAAGATATTATACAAGCGCACCTGCTCAGCGCTTAACTCAAGCTCATTTTCGCTCTCAAGCACATCGCATAATTCAAGGAGATTTTCTTTACAATGAAGTCTATAAATAAGCTTCATCAAGGCTTTCGAAATTTCAAGTGCAGTAGTATCTTTAGTGTCAAAATAAAAGCTTTTCAGCGCATCGATAACAGTTTTGCGCGTATTCTCAATAGAGCTCAGCAACGCTTTGTCGCTGTCGCTCATATCGTCAGCAAAGCCTTTAGGCGACTGAGTGAATTCATCAAAGAACTTTTTACCGCTTATATCCCAGGTGAAAAGATAGTTTTCAAAATCAGCAACTTCTTCGACTGTAATATCAGTAAGTCCTGTTTTCAAAAGCGAGAGCACATCGTCTTTCTGGAAACCTCCTGTTATTACATCAAAACAACTCATAATGAATTTAATCAGCGGTTTTGTATCAATATCCTGAGGTTTGTCCATAAAGTAGTTTATGGAATACTTATCAAATACTGTGTCGAGTATCCCGATGTACTTATCGCTCTGGCGGGTGATAACAGCGATATCGGAAAATTCATATCCGTCTTCAATAACAAGCTTTTTGATATTACGCGCAACAAATTCAGCTTCGTCATAAATACTGTTAGCTTCATAAACCAGAAGACTGTCGCCGTTATACTCACTCTGCTCTTTTTGAAGCCTGAACATATTTTTCTCAACAGCTTTTATATCTTCGCCCTGCATTCTATGATTATCTGACAAAGTTACGGGCACAGCAATTTTCACGGCATTATTCTTAGCTATTTTTGATAACTGAGCTTTAGTGTTATCAGACACCATAAACAAATCACCATTAGCTCCGTTTAAGCTGTCAGTTGTAAGAGCTACATACATTTCACTGCTTTGCACCATCAGCTTTTCAAGTGCATCATACTCCTGAGCAGTAAAACCTTTGAAAGAATCGACAGCTACAGTGTAACCTTCAAATAATCGCTCTTTTTCTATCACATCGACAATGTGAGTGAGGCTATCGAGCGGGTCGATGTAGCTCTTGCCTAAAATCGCGTCATATGTATCGTACAAAAGTGCGGTTTCATAAAGCTTTTTTGAAAGGGTGGTATCTTCAACCTTTTTTGCTGCTTCATAAAGCATAGTAGAAGTAATCGCGCACTTTTTATATTCTTTTACAGAATTAAGCATCAACTCGGTGAGGTCAGCTTTATTAGCTCTTTTTGAGAAAAGCTCAAGCTCATCCCCCACCTGCTCAACAGCAACACTCATCACAACATTGCGCACACCCTCGTCCGCAAAGTTTAAGAACCGATTTCCCGTCTGCTCAAAAACATAATCACATAGTCGTGAAAAACCGAAGACCTTGATATTGCGCGACAGCTTCGGTCCAAGAAGTTCAAGGAAAGCTTTCTCAGTATTAAACGAGCTCTGGTCAGGAACGATAAACAAAAGTTTCTCGTCCCCCGACTTCGCCTTTTTACACATAAGGTCGTACAGATATTTTGTTTTTCCGCACCCTGAGGTGCCCAGTACAAAATTCAGCATAATATACTCCAATATTTTAGTATCTATATTCTAAACTTTCAGGTGTACCATAAATCGGACATCAATTAAAGACAGAACGAATCTTTTCAAAGTATTCGACAATTTTAAACTTGTACTCTATATCGTCAGATGTAATGACCTCAAACTCGTCTTCTGATAAATCCTCACTCATACTCATTTTTGAAGAAGCACCGACGCATAAACTCGGATACATAACGCACCACCAGTTTCTACCTTTTGCTTCTCCTATAGAGATTTCAAGCGTATCGTACTCCCCCGCAGGCATCGTGAAATCATCGTAGTAGCGGGTGTCAAAGAATTTATTGGTGACTCTAGCTCTGACATCATAGGATGCACCATCCTGAGTTAACACGTTTTCAGCGATTTCTTCAATGTAACTGAGATTGTTTTTTGTGATAGCAATTGCATCTTCTTTATTCTCAACCTCATCATATAAAGGTGAAATTTTTTCAATAACCTCATCCCTGACGCTGAGTTTCAGTTGCTGGTCAAAGGAGGAGTCGGAATTTGCGAGGATATGTAGTCTGAACACATCTTCACAAAGCTCAGAGCAAGTGCTCTCAAACGGAACAAGTGTTAAAGTTACCATTAGAATAAAGGTAGAAATCAGCACTTTCATAAATAATTTCATACAAAAAAACCTGCCTTTCAAGATAACTTGAGTATAGGCAAGTTTTCAGAGTTTATACAATTTGACAACCGCCTTTTATAGGCTCGCAGACAAAAAGCTTGTCATAATCAGCACTTAATGCTTCTTTACACTTAAGTGCTTTTTTCTCTTCAAGAAAAATACCAAACACAGCTGAACCTGATCCGCTCATGCACGCACCAAGAGCCTTATGCTTTATCATACGCTTTTTTATGTCCTGAATTTCAGGTAGCTCCATAACAGCCTCGAACTCGTTATAAAGGCACTGAGAAACTCCTCTCAGGTTGCGTTTGTAAAGCATCTTTACAACTTCGTCGGTAACTAAAAAGCCTTTTGACGGCTTGCTGTCAGACTTAGAATAAGCTTCAGCGGTGGAAACGCTGACCTGTGGCTTGCAGATAAGTATATAGCACTTAGTAAGCGGCGCAACTTTTGAAAGTGATGTACCTGTGCCACTAGCAAGCTTTGTGCCACCGACGATACAAAACGGAACATCTGCGCCGATTTTAGCACCGATAGAACACAATTCTTCCTCACTCAGTTTTGTATCGAAAATACGATTGAGAGCAAGAATCACAGCAGCAGCGTCTGTACTGCCACCGGCTAAACCTGCCTCATGAGGAATTTTCTTTTCGATGTCAATAGAAATCTTTTTCTGCTCAAGCTTATTATACTCAAAGAACGCTTTAGCGGCTTTGCAGACAATATTTCTGTCGTCTGTCGGGATACCCTCGACATTACATGAAACCACGCAGTTACTCTGTGTGCTATCATCAACCTCATCAGACACAGTGATAGTGTCATAAAGGGATACCGCCTGCATAACCATAGCCACATCGTGGTAGCCGTCAGGACGTTTTCTGACAATATCTAAAGATAAGTTTATTTTAGCGGGTGCTAAAACTTTCAGTTGCATATCAAAGCTCCTTTAAAAACTCCTCGATAAGTGTGAGTGCTTTTTTCAAATGCTTCAATGAATAAGAATAAGACAAACGAACAAAACCCTCGCCACATTCACCAAACGCTGAACCCGGAACTAACGCAACATGCTTAGAATGCAGAAGCTTAGTACAGAATTCTTCTGAAGTTAGTCCTGTGGACTTAATGCACGGGAAGCAGTAGAATGCTCCCTTCGGCTCAAAACAGGTAAGTCCCATTTTGTTAAGACTGCCGACAACAAGTCTGCGTCGCATATCATACTGTTCACGCATCATAGCGATATCATCGTCACCGTTTCTGAGTGCTTCAATAGCGGCGTACTGAGCAGTTGTCGGAGCAGACATTATGCAAAACTGATGGAGCTTAACCATCATCTCCATGACCTCTTTAGGACCACACGCAAAGCCGAGTCGCCAGCCTGTCATAGCAAAGCTCTTAGAAAAGCCGTTGATAACAACAGTGCGCTCTTTCATACCTTCAATATTAGCGATAGAAACATGCTTTTTATCGCCGTAGGTAAGCTCGCAGTAAATCTCATCGGAAAGCACCATCAAATCGTGCTCAATAACAAGTTTTGAAATAGCCTCTAAATCCTCTTTCTCCATAATCGCACCAGTCGGGTTATTAGGGAAAGGCAGAATCAATAGCTTAGTTTTATCGGTGATTTTATCTTTTATATCATCTACTGTAAGACGGAAATTGTTTTCAATCTTTGTTTCGATGATAACAGGAGTTGCCTGTGCCATAATAGTGAGTGGCTCATAGCACACAAACGACGGCTGAGGAATGAGCACCTCGTCGCCTTTCCCAACCAGACAACGGATAGCAATATCGATAGCTTCGCTACCGCCGACAGTAACTACTACCTCTGATTTCGGATCATATGTAAGGTCACATTTTCGCTTCATATAGTTGCTGATTTCGTTACAAAGCTCCATAAATCCACGGTTAGGTGTGTACCAGGTTTTTCCTCTCTCTAAAGAATCAATACCTGCTTTTCTGATGTGCCACGGAGTTTTGAAATCAGGCTCACCGATAGACAGCGAAATGACATTATCCATCTCGTTGACAATATCAAAGAACTTTCGGATACCTGAAGGCTTGACGTTCTTGATAGAGTCATTGATTTTGCTGTTGTAATCTATCACAGTACCATTTCCCTTCCGTCTGTCGGTTCTTCAACATCAACAAGTGCTATAGAGCCTTCCTTGTATCTCTTGAGCATAAAATGTGTCGCTGTTGAAACGATGCCCTCGAGTGCTGACAGCTTTTTAGCAACAAAGGAAGATACATCCTGAATATTCTCACCTTTGACAACAAGTGCAAGGTCGTAGCCACCAGCCATAAGATAAACAGAAGAAACCTCGTCGAACATCATAACCTTCTCGGCGATTTCGTCAAAACCTTTTTCTTTCTGTGGAGTAACCTTAAGCTCAATAATTGCCATTACGCCCGCATCAGGAACATTCTCCCAGTTAACCATAGCCTGATAGCCTCGAATTACACCTGAATCCTCGTATTCTTTAATCTGAGCTTTGATATAATCCTCAGGCTCGTCAAGCATAAGAGCGAGCTGTGCTGTTGTGTAGTTTGAATTTTCAGATAAAATCTTAAGTAGCTTATCCATTTTTATACCTCCATTAGGTTGCCTGCAAAACCAGAGCGTCAGTCGTACAAAGAGAGTCCAGACAAACCGCTGTGGCTATGCTGTGTATTTCATATTTATTATCACTTATATTTATTTCAAGTGCATCGTGTGAGGTAGAAAACCTCCTGCAGACACACGAAACAACTGTATTGTCGATATCAAGTATATCGTACGATTTATTAAGCACATCGCCTCTGATATGAAGAGGTGCACCGTGGTAGGTCACCGACATTTTATCCTTCGGTGTAGCAATAGCAAGGTGAAAAGCACAGTTTTCTCCGGATACATAACAAGCTTTTAAACGTGGAAGCTGGGCATCCCTGATTTTAGCAACACACTCTTCTTTTCGCATAATATACACACGGTGCGATGAATGTGCGTGCTTGCCGATGATTTTATAAAGCTCCTCACCTGTATCAGAGAAAACAATATATCTTGAATTTTCGTTTGATTTATCGCGTTTAACTATAATTTTCACTTGTACCACCGAAGTTATTATTAACAAAAGGGGGCTTACAATTCATTTATGCGCTCAATCCACTGCTTAAACTGCATATCGGAAGGCATCTTCAGATCGCTTCTCGGAGAAAGGCTTATAATACTCACCTTAGGGCCATCCGGCATACATGAGCGTTTGAACTGCTGGGTAAAGAAACGAATGTAGAATTTCTGCATCATTTTCTTTATTGTGTAGCGGTCGTATTCACCCTCAAAAGCCTTGAGTGCCATGTAAAAGATTTTTTCAGGTGAAAAGCCGTATCGCATAAAATAGTACAAAAAGAAGTCGTGGAGCTCATATGGACCAACTACCTCTTCAGTAACCTGAGATATCTCGCCACTCTCAGTCGGCGGCAAAAGCTCAGGAGAAACAGGAGTGTTGAGAATATCTTTGAGAATTGCCGAAATCTCCCCATTCGATTTTTTAGATTCAAAATCAACGAGATATCTGACCATAGTTTTCGGAACAGAGGCGTTGACTCCATACATAGACATATGGTCACCGTTGTAGGTTGCCCATCCCAGAGCAAGTTCTGAAAGGTCACCTGTACCGACTACCAGTGCTCCGAGCTTATTGGCTATATCCATCAGCACCATAGTGCGTTGTCGTGCCTGAGAGTTTTCGTAGGTTGTATCAAGCTTGTTTATATCGTGGCCGATATCCTCAAAATGCTGTTTCACAGCTTTAGTAATATCAACTAGTGAAAAATCTGCACCATAAGAAACAGACAGTTTTTCAGCATTTGTTTTAGTTCGGTTTGTTGTGCCAAAGCACGGCATGGACACAGCGTGCAATCTATTTCTTTCAAGAGAGAGTATATCAAGTGCTTTAACGCTGACAATAAGAGCGAGTGTGCTATCAAGTCCTCCTGATACACCAACTACCAAGTCCTTTATAGACGCGCTCTGCATTCGGGATGCAAGTCCCACCGCCTGCATAGTCAGCACATCTTCGCACATACTTTCAATCTCTGCTGTTGTACCAGGAATGAAAGGATGTCTACCAAACTTTCTGTTTAAGTTAGTTTGCTTTAAGGTAACATCAAAGCTTACCCTCTCAGTTTTTTTGTCAGTACATGTACTTACAAAGTTATTGTTCTTTCTGCGCTCAAAGACAAGTCGCTCTACATCAATATCAGCGTAAGTAATCCCCTCAGAAAATTTCACCGACTCACCAAGAATTGTACCGTTTTCAGCGATTATACTATGAGCT
Organism: Ruminococcus sp.; assembly: GCA_017410265.1. Lineage (GTDB taxonomy): Bacteria > Bacillota > Clostridia > Oscillospirales > Acutalibacteraceae > Ruminococcoides. The sequence goes on from JAFQRC010000003.1 coordinate 55,909, forward strand.
GAATATACAGCGTCAGTTGTACTCTCTCCAGGACCTGCACACGCATAAAGATATGCACAGTTAAGCTTTTCACTCGTGACTTTTACTAAATCGCGCCTTGAGGATTTTCCTGCGTATTCAGAGCTTGCGGCTAAATTTACGATAACGGTAGCTTTGCCGTTGAGTGCAAGGTGCTGTGACGGTGAATAAACCGCACAAAGATCCTCGCAGATTTCAACACCGATTTTAAAGTCTTTGAGCTGATTGCACTCAAAAACAACATCGGAATTCAGATTAACTTCATGTCCTGCGTAGATGATTTTCTTATTTACTCCCTTACCTGAAGTAAAGTAACGCAATTCATAGTGTTCACCGTAGTTTGGCAAATATATCTTCGGGACTAAGCCTAAAAGCTCGCCTTTATAAATAACAGCTGCACAATTATAGAGTACATCATCAACAGAAACAGGAACTCCGACAACGGCAACTATTCCTAAAGACTTTGTTCTGTTCATTATCTGCTCAACAGCAAATTCTGCCTGAGAAAGCAGAAAGTTATGCAAAAACATATCGCCACAGGTATAGCCTGTTACACAAAGCTCAGGAAATACAACAAGTGTTGCACCATGCTGAGAAGCAAAAGATATCTGCGAGATAATCTGCTCGCTGTTATACACACAATCTCCGACCTTTATCGAGGGTGTAGCACACGCAGCTTTTACAAATCCGTAATTCATAAAGATTCCTCCAAAAAACCGAATACCAGCATTGTTCGATTCATAAAAAACTGAAGTTCTCATAAAAACAAAAATATCCATAACTACAGTTATGGATATTATAACCTATATTCACGATTTTTACAAGCGTTCAGACGATTTATAAAATAGATTTTCTCACCTTTCGTCTGAATAAATATACACCTTCCTGATAATCAGGCTCATAATTACACAGAAAACAGCTGACATAACCCATAATCAGCCAGAAGAAAAGCACGGTAAAGGACACATCGTACAACAGTGCTTTCTCAAAAAAAGCGTAGACAAGGTATGCACAAAGGAAAGAATACATACACGGAAGAATACTTTCCTTGAGGTTTTTAGCCTTAAAAACATGGATAGAAATATGCTTTGCAAATCGCAGTCCGAATATTGAAAATAGCACAAACCCGAATATTCCCGAGCACACCAAAATAGTAGCGTAGCCGTTGTGGAAGTCAGTTGCAAATTTTGATAGTGCTTCGCCGTAAATATCGGAAAAAGCAATACCGTTGTCAAATTTATTCTCGCCGAAATCATAAACATTACCCTTACCGATGCCAAACAACGGAAAATCAGAAAACAGCGACGCTGCCTGACGCCAAAGTCTTAAACGACCACTATCAAGATTTTTGTTTATATGGCTGAAGGTGATTCGCTCAGTAGCGTAGAAAATGTCATCTTCGATTTCTTCATCGTTAAGACTCTGTATACCCACTTCGGCTTTATCTAAAATCTCTGTAAAACCCGCCTGAGTAAAATATCTGACGAAGAAAGCACTGCCGACAATAAACGCACCTGCTACCACTAAAGCGAGAAGTTTAGTGACAACCTGCTTTTTAGAAAACTCGCGTTCCGAACCGAACATTTTGTAGAGCACGAAGGTGATAACATAGAATACAAGCAGTACAATCGCACCATTTGAATCACATAAAAACAGACACATTGAGTTAATTGCAGCAGCACTGAGCAACCAGATTGTAGACACTCTCTCCTGCCCTGACAGCTCAATGAAATTTGATTTAGTCAGCATATGGACACAAAAAAGTGCAACAACTGACACAAAACCAAGAGTATTAGGGTTAGAATAAATACCCGTGAAGCGGTTTTCATAGATGATAAACTTTATCGACATAACCTCGAAGCTGATACCAGCCATAAGACAAGCAAGTCCGAGTACGCCAACGATTGTAGTAGTGTATACGATAAAACGACAAACCCCGTACAGCTCGCGTCTGAAATTCAGATGCTTTTCAGTATGCAATGCATAGAAAATAAAGAAGCAAATCGCAACATGGAGCTGGATAACAATATTGTAAAAAAAGTTGTTTTTAATATGTATAACCGCGGTCACTGTGGAAAATATCAAAAAAACTAAAAGCCACAGTCCAAAGCGGGTTTTAGAAAACACACTTCGCTTTTGCTCGTTATAAATGAGCAGAAAAACGCCCCACAAAAACAGAAAAACCAAGCCGACATAGGCAGGAATCTGAACAAAAGATACATTACAGAAAAACAGACAAACTATATAGCTGATTCTGAAATACGAATTATTCGTAAGCGTAGCTCTCAGCTTATCCACTTTTGTTCACTCCTTTATCGACCGGGTTTTCAGTTCAAATTATTAAAAAATAACCTGCTTCACAGTTTCAAACATGAGATATATATCGCGTCTGAAGCCAAAGCGCTCGATGTATCTGAGGTTGTATACCATTTTCTGAGGAAGAATCTCGGTAAGATAAATCTCATCAATTTTTTCGGGGTCTTTTACTGCACCGATGATTTCGTCCTCGTCTTTATATTTTATGCTGGCAAGGGAAGTTACACCTGCGGGCATAAGTAAAGTTGCGTACATTTCGTCTGTGTAGCACTCAACATATCTTGTTACTTCAGGGCGAGTGCCAACGATGCTCATCTTTCCTGATAATACATGGAAAATCTGCGGAAGCTCATCGAGTCGCATTTTGCGAAGAAGATTACCCACCTTTGTGATTCTGCTGTCGTTTTCAGTAGTTAAAAGTCCTGCTTTATCAGCTCCGACTTTCATAGTGCGAAACTTCAGAATATCAAACTTCTTTCCGTAGGTTGTGACACGCTCTTGTTTATACAGTACAGGACCTTTTGACGATAACTTTATCATAAGAGAAATAACTAGCATCGGGATAATCAGTATGACTATCATTATCAAAGAAAGCACTATATCCATAACACGCTTTACAACTAAGCTTTTACGCTTTTTGTACAGGATATCGTAGTAGCGCTTAACATCATCATTTTGAAACTCACTGGGCAAATTTTCAAAGGGCTTTAGTATCATTAATAAATCCTCCAAAAACACTTTCAAAATTCTTAAAATTTGAATGTATTATACACCTAAAAAAAGATTTTTTCAATAGGTTCTAAAAATTTGACAATTATCACGAAAAGTGGTGAATTCTTTACATTTTTGTCAAAAGATTATCTATCTTATTTCTTGACTAATAGGGATATACAGAGTAAAATTATTATATACTAAAAAGGAGCTAAGAATATGGATAAAGAATTTGCACCAGATCTTATTACTCTCATTGACGACGAGAATGTTGAACACAACTTTGAAATAATTGACACTATCGAAAACGAAAAGGGTCTTTTCTACGCGTTGTACCCTATCTTCGACGACGCCGAAGCCGCTGTTGCTGACGACGGCGAATACTACATTATGGAAGTTATCGAAGAAGATGGCGAGGAGCAGCTCGCTGAAGTTGACGATGACGATTTACTCGACGAACTCGCTGAAATTTTCGAAAAGAGGTTCGAGGAGCTTTTTACTGAAGAGTAATTATCTTCCTGCCTGATTCGCGAATCGGTGAAAATAACCCTACAACCTTTAAATCGGGAGTTTTACTCCGTCAGCGGTGTGCAGACCTCCCCTTTCGGGACGAAGGGAGCCTAAAGCTGAAGGGTGGACACCCACCTGTCACTTCGTAGGCAGGTTATGTTAAGCCGATACGGTCAGGCGGGGCTTTTTTTATAATTAATAATAGGAGAACTATAATGAAAATTTCTGTTTTAGGTTGCGGTCGTTGGGGCAGCTGTATCGCATGGTATTTAGACAAAATCGGTCACGATGTGATATCATGCGGTCTTGAAAGTGCACCTGAGCTGATACAGCTCAGAGATACACATAAAAATGACTATCTTACATATCCGAAGTCGATTGAGGTTACTTCAGACCTAGAAAAAGCTGTTTCTCACGCTGAAACTATCATCATTTCGATTTCATCGCAGTATCTGCGTTCATATATGAATGATATTTCTAAATATCCGCTCGAGGGCAAAAATATTGTTCTTTGTATGAAAGGTGTTGAGGTTGACACCGGTTGCAGACTAAGCGAAGTAATCGCTTCTTTTGTTGACCAGAGCAAAACTCCGATTGCTGTCTGGGTTGGTCCGGGTCATCCGCAGGATTATGTCAAGGGTATCCCTAACTGTATGGTTATTGACTCAGAAAACGAAGAGGTTAAGCAATTGCTCGTTAACGAGTTTTCTTCTGACCTCATCAGATTTTACATAGGCACTGACCTTATCGGTAGTGAAATCGGCGCAGCAGCTAAGAATGTCATCGGCATCGCCGCTGGTATGCTCGACGGTATCGGCTACACATCTTTAAAAGGTGCACTTATGGCAAGAGCACCCAGAGAAATCAGTAGACTTATCGATGCGATGGGTGGTTTTGGAATATCTGCTTATGGTCTTTGTCACCTAGGCGACTACGAAGCAACACTTTTCTCCCCTTGGAGCCACAACAGACGCTATGGCGAAAGCTACTCAAAGGGTGAAAAATTCGAAAAACTCGCTGAGGGTGTTATGACATCAAAAGCACTTTACAAATTAAGCTTGAAATATGACGTCGAAATGCCAATCACAACAGCTATTTACAACATCTTATTTGAAAATAAAGACTTTAAAACCGAGCTTTCCAGACTCTTTGAACGCTCAGTTAAACAGGAATTCTGATTTTCATTACATACAAAAACACCGTGTGAATCACACGGTGTTTATTTTTGTTTTATTTAATTCTTCAAAAGAATATTAGTACATACCACCCATATCAGGAGCAGGAGCTACTGCAGGAGCAGGCTCTTTAATATCAGCAACTAAAGACTCGGTTGTGAGCACCATTGAAGCGACAGACGCAGCGTGCTGTAAAGCACTACGGGTAACCTTAGTCGGGTCAACGATACCTGCTTTTATCATATCTGTATACTCTTCAGTAAGCGCGTTGAAACCATAGCCGATTTTGTCAGCTTTCTTGATATTTTCAACGATTACTGAACCCTCAAGACCAGCGTTTAATGCAATCTGCTTGATAGGAGCTTCGAGCACCTTGAGAACAATCTGTACACCTGTTTTCACATCACCTGTGACTGTTGAAAGAAGAGCCTCAACAGCAGATGCAGCATTAACAAGTGCTACACCACCGCCTGCGACGATACCTTCTTCAACAGCTGCCTTTGTAGCTGAGAGAGCATCTTCAATTCGAAGCTTCTTTTCTTTCATTTCGATTTCGGTAGCAGCACCGACCTTGATAACAGCTACGCCACCGGCAAGCTTTGCAAGACGCTCCTGAAGCTTTTCTCTATCAAAATCAGAGGTTGTTGTTTCAATCTGCTGACGAATATGCGCAACACGGTTTTTGATTTCTGTTTCGTTACCTGCACCATCAACGATGATTGTATCTTCCTTTGAAATCTTGACCTGTCTAGCGCGTCCACACTGTTCAATTGTTGCATCCTTGAGCTCTAAGCCAAGGTCAGATGTGATAACTGTACCGCCTGTAAGAATAGCGATATCCTGAAGCATTTCTTTTCTTCTGTCACCAAAGCCAGGAGCTTTTACGGCAACACAAGTGAATGTGCCTCGAAGTTTATTGAGGACTAAAGTTGTGAGAGCTTCGCCCTCAACATCTTCTGCGATGATAACAAGCTTTCTGCCAGACTGAACAATCTGCTCTAAAAGCGGAAGAATTTCCTGAGTTGTAGAAATCTTCTTATCTGTGATTAAGATAAGTGCATCGTCGATATCTGCAATCATCTTATCTGTATCAGTCACCATATATGGAGCGATGTAACCTCTGTCAAACATCATACCTTCAACAACTTCAGAGTATGTTTCAGCAGTCTTTGACTCTTCGACAGTGATAACACCGTCCTTTGACACCTTATCCATAGCCTCTGCTATGAGGTTGCCGATATACTCATCAGCAGAAGAAACAGTTGCAACTCTCGCTATATCTTCAGTGCCATTCACCTGCTGTGAATTAGCAACAATAGCTTTAACCGCTTCATCAACGGCGAGGCTGATACCTCTTTTGAGCACCATTGGGTTAGCTCCTGCGGCAACATTTTTCATACCCTCACGGATAAGTGCCTGAGCAAGCAAGGTCGCTGTTGTTGTACCATCACCAGCGATGTCGTTGGTTTTGATAGAAACTTCTTTGACAAGCTGTGCGCCCATATTTTCAAAAGCGTCCTCAAGCTCAATTTCCTTAGCGATTGTAACACCGTCGTTTGTGATGAGCGGTGCACCGAATTTCTTGTCGATAACCACATTTCTGCCCTTAGGGCCTAAAGTAATTTTAACAGTATCAGCAAGCTTGTCGATACCGTTCTGAAGAGCCTTTCTGGCTTCTTCACCGTATGCAATCTGTTTAGCCATATTCACTACCTCCGATTATTCTACAATTGCTAAGATATCGCTCTGGCGTACAATTGTGTATTCCTCGCCGTCAATCTTAACCTCTGTACCTGCGTATTTTGAAGTGATAACCTTATCACCTACATTAACGTACATTTTAACTTCGTTTCCGTCAACAAAGCCACCAGGACCAACAGCAACAACATTAGCGTACTGTGGCTTCTCCTGTGCCTGTGATGAAAGAACGATACCGCTGGCAGTAGTCTGCTCAGCATTATCGAGTTTTAGAACAACTCTGTCAATAAGTGGTTTGATAGTCATATATATCCTCCCGGTAAATTATAAAGAAATTAGCACTCGCGCTTCTCGAGTGCTAATTATATTTTAAACCAATTTCTGTAAAAAATCAAGTGCAATTTGTCACTTCACAAATTATTTACATTTGTTACTCCATAATCGCGATATCAAGAATATCTCTGCTGAGTTCTATGTCGAGTTTTTTCATTGCATTTTCATTTATATGCAGATAACACTCGTAAATATACGCAATCGGGGTAGTTGCCGGCTCGGACTTACCTGTCAGTATATCAAGTGCTATATCGCCCGCCGCACCGCCGATAGACGGATAGTTGATAACACCTGTGGAGAAACAACCTTTTTCAAGCATTGTAAGATTACCACAGACAATCGGGATATTATTCTCATAAGAAAAGTCTACGATAGGTTTAATGTTTTTGTTGATATATGCGTCAACAGGAGCATAAATAATCTCTACCCCGTCTTCTTTCATACTTTCTAAAGCTGCTTCAATCTCATCAGCATCTTTAACAGGATACTTGACATATTCAATGTTAACCTGTTCTGTCTGCGCTTCTTTCTCACCGATCAACGCCTGAGTTACGGAATTTTCGTTAGTAGCTAAATAAATAGCACCTATTTTCTTCGTGTCAGGGAACATCAGCTTAATTGAATCAATCTGCTCAAAACACGGAGTATAGTCAGACACGCCGGTTACATTACCACCTGGTGCCTCATTAGATTCAACATAGTCCTCAAGCTCAGGCTCCTGCACCGCTCCGAAAACAATCGGAATTTCGGTAGTCATAGAAGCTGCAAGCTTTGTAGTAAATGGACCGATAGTGAAAATCAGGTCGTAGTCCTCGTCAATAAACCGCTTTATAACTTCCTCGCATTTATCATTATCCTCTTCCAGATTATAGTCGAGGATAATATTATTATTATTTATGTAGCCATTGGCAGCAAGCTCCGCAATAAAACCCTGATAAACATTATTCGCATTCTCAACATTGGAATGCTGAATGATACCTACAGTGTAAATCTCCTGGGGCTCTGTCGGTGCTTCGTCAACAGTAGCTACTTCATCTACAGTAGAAACAGGTTGTGTAGCTTCCGGAGCAATTTTCGACGCACGATATACAGCAAAGAAAACACCACCGAGGATAGCTAAAATCAACACAATATTCACGATAAGTACAAGATGTTTCTTCACAAAATCATCCTTTCCCTATTTATATATATTGCTTGCATTTTACAGTAATAGCACAGATTTGTCAAACAAAGACCTATTCTAAGCTAAATTTAAGACGAATAATAAAAAAGACACCTGCTAACAGGTGTCTTAAAATTCAGTCATCTTTATTCTGTTTGACAGATATTTCAGAAAAGCATGAATTCAGAAATGTTATATGAGAAATCGCGATGATAGCACTTCTGAGCATCTTCTTTTCGTTAGAAACAGAAACTCCGACCTTATCAACACTGTCTTTAAGACCGAATTGATAAAACAGCATATTCTCGAGTTCTATACAAAAGTAGTTATATGCAACTACATCGGCATAAACACCCTTCTGTTTAGAAAAAAGTACAGAGATATTATCAAGAGAAATAACATTCTTCAATATAGCGATAGCGATAATATGTGCGATGTGGTTTTTGTAGTACTGTTTATGCACAGGATTATTAACAAGCCCCATTTTTACATAATTTCTTATCATAGAGCCTGTTATTTCGAAACCAATCGGCAATAAATAACCGTTGATGTATTTAGCTGTTTGTTCCAAATACAGTCCGACATCAGGTATCTCGTTGTATTTCGGTAAACGAAACGACCTAACCGAGTCAACTGTAACTAAATTCAAATTCTCTTCCATAGGTACTATTATACTATCGAAAAGTTGATTGTCAAGTTAAAACCCCGAGATTAGTTTCCCGTTACCCCTTGACAGGTTTTTCGATAACCTATATAATATGCAAGGATTTTGAAACTTAATTTATACGGAGATTGCTATGAAATACAGATATAAAATTGTTACTGACTCATCAGCAGATATTATTAATTCAAATTTTGCTATTGACAGCGAATCTGTTCCGATGAAAATAATCGCAGGTGAAAAAGAATTCATTGACAACAAAGCTTTGGATATAAAATCCATGGTCGGATACCTGAGCAATTATAAAGGAAAGTCATCCACCGCTTGTCCGGGTGTTATGGACTACATAAAGGCATTTTCTGACGCAGAGAGAGTAATTTGCATCACTATCACAGGAACGCTTTCAGGTAGTTACAACTCAGCTTGCATAGCTAAAGAAGAATACGAAGAGAAGTATCCAGAAAGAAAAGTATGTGTTATAAACTCACTTTCCGCAGGACCTGAGCTAAAGCTATATATCGAAAAGACCGAAGAGTTAGTTAAAGCAGGCTTTGATTTTGATAAAATATGTAAAATGCTCGAAGAATACAAAATGCAGACAGGACTCGTTTTTTCGCTTGAGTGTCTGAATAATCTCGCTAACAATGGACGAGTTAATCCCGTTGTTGCTAAAGCTGCGGGACTCCTCGGAATCAGAATCGTCGGAAAAGCCAGCGACATCGGCGACTTGCAGCCACTCGATAAAACTCGCGGAGCAGAAAAAACCTACGAAAAACTCGTCAGCAGAATGATAAGCGAGGGCTACAATGGTGGTAAAGTTCGAATCGACCATTGCTATAACGAAGACGGAGCAAACAAAGTAAAAGAGCTGATATCAGCTAAATTTCCAAGTGCAGATATCATAATAGACACTACACACGGTTTGTGCAGCTTTTATGCTGAAAACGGTGGAATGCTAATTGCTTTCGAAAAGAGAGTATATCAAAAAGTATAATCACAGAAAAATGCACCTTTAATAAACAAAGGTGCATTATTTTTATCGCATTAATACATCACAGCAATATACATCTATATCAAAAGGATCAAGTACGCTGTCTTTTTTCAGATACAGCGGGTGGTGTGGATGTCCTTTTTTTGAAATATTTCCCGCCGTAAACCACGAAGCGCTATACCTCTTCCCTATCTCGGCCATGGTAAGCACGCACCGCGAGAGATAGTCACGTTTTTCGATGATATTTCCCCACGCTGCCCAGATAACAGGCTTATCTTTTGATAATCTCAAAACATACTCAAAGGCCTTCATATTCTCGCTGTGTAAAAACTCATTGAGGTTCTCTTCCATATCATCAGGATTGGTCGCACGCTGAGCATAAACATTAAACATTATAAAACTATCGTATCCGTTATGAAGAGCGATTCGCTCAACGGATTTAAGCGTATTATCAAGGTCATCAGGTGCTGCTGTTGATGGATTTATTCCGATACATATAAGAGGCTTCTCACCTTTTGTGCCGAGTATGTAACGATATTCGCTGTAAAAATCAGGAACATAAAGCCATTTATTTGTGTCATATTTATCAGCGTTTCTTATCTCCAGTGCATCAGAGAATTTTAAAACCGATATTTCTGTAGTAGTAGCAGACGGAATATGCATAATAGCCTCCATAATCAATATATGAACTCAGTATAACATAACCCTCTGTAAATGTACATAAAAAAAGAAAAAGGCGGGTGCAAAAGCACCCGCCACAATTCTAAATTCAATTATTCCTGATAATATCAACCAACGGATACTTTCTCGCCGATTTTGTTGTTATCGCCGAGCTTAGCAACATATCTTTGAATGAAAGTTGCATCCATTACTGAAATATCGCCATCCAAATCAACATCAGCTGCAAGATAAGCCTTATCAGCAAGAGTTATTGTCTGAGCAACATGTCTCTGTACAACAGTTGCGTCTACAACAGCAACATCGCCGTCTTCGTTAGCATCACCGAGTACATACTCATCTGGGTCAATCGGCTTATCTGTAGGTCCGTCTGTTGGACCGTCTGTTGGACCATCTGTAGGGTCTTCTGTAGGGTCTTCGTCGCTTGGCCATACATACTCATAGAAGTTAGGTGTCCAGTAACCTACATCCCACTTATTCTCCTGAGATGGAACCTGAGCTGAGAGGTACATACCAGCACTTTCAGGAACAGAAAGGTCGATAGTCTGGCTAGCACCACCGCTACCGGTACCATCGTTAATAATGTACATATCATACTGTGAAGGAATATAAGCAACGAACTGTTTCTCACCATAACCGTTGTTATCTGTAACCTTCTTCATAGGTGTACCTGGCCACTGTACCATAGCTGTATCTGTAGCCTTATCCCAGCAATATGAGTAAGCGTTATTCCATGTCTTTGTAGAAAGAACTATAGTTGTGTAACCCTCAAATGTTGGGAATGTACCGGAAGCAGGATCAACAGGAACTGAATATGGATCCTTTGGAGCCTCTGGGATAACAGGTTTTGTATCTTCTGCATAGTAGATACAAGCAATACCTGTAGAACCAATCTGACCTGTAAGCTGCTGATTAGCAACTGTAAACTCGTTGCCTGTAAGAGCATCGATGTATTTACCGTCAGCAAGTCTGTAAGTAGCCATATTAACAGACTTTGTAGTACCGCCGAGGTTAACAAGAGTTGCACCTACGCCACCACGCTCGATAGCAGTAACCTTATCATAGGTTGAGCAATATTCAAAAGCATCGCCAAAGTAGTTATCGAACTGGTTAACAACAGCAACTTCTGGTAATGTCCAGGAGGTGAGGTTAGCATCACCAAGAGTGATGTTAGCGCAGATAGCTTCGATAGCATCGCGGTTAGTACCTGTTTTGTCATCAGGACGAGCGAAGTATACGCCTGTAATCTTCTGACGAGCAGCTGTTAAAGCCCAGATTTTGTTTCTCTGCTGTACTGTAAGAGATGATGTACCGCCGTCGATATATGTGTCGTGAGACTCGTTCCACTGGATAACATTCTCTTTTGTGAAGTTAACAGTTGATGGGTCACATCCCTCAGCCTCTGACTGATAGAAAGGTGTTGGGTTACCACCGTTACCGTTCTTCTGAACAGCATCTTTTATAGCCCAGTATGATGAAGAGTCAGTTACATCCATAAGCTCTGTGTACTCACTGAATGGACGACCGTCACCACATTTGTTGAGGATTTCGCCGTATGCGTAGCACTCTTTGTTAGGATAGTTTTCTCTGAGCTTTAAGAGTGTATCCTGCCAGAAGTCAGAAGGGAAATATGTATCGTGAAGAGTTTCGATGTGCTTAGCAGCGTCAAAACGGAAACCGTCAACATCGCACTCGTCAACAAGCTCTACAAAGTACTCATAGATAGTATCCTGTACAAGCTGTGTCTCAGTAGCAAGGTCAGGAAGACCAGATGTACAGTGCTGTGTAAGAGATTCTTCGATATCTCTCTCGTTAGCAGAACCGCCATAGATTAAATTACCTGCAGCATCCTTCTTTGGTTTACCTGTAGAATCATACTGTGGCATTGACTGACCCATGTTCTCAACATAAGTCATATCTTTCCATGGAGAGTGGAAAGCCTTAGCAGCTAAGAGCTCAGGCTCGAACTCAGCAGCACGTGAGTTAATATGATCCATAGGGTTTGTAGAATCGTTGTCGTAAACACCAATATGGTCATCATCTGTACCCATATGGTTGATAACTGCGTCAACGATAACCTTTAGACCTAACTTGTGAGCTTCCTGTACCATCTCTTTGAACTCACTCTTAACACCAAGAGCGTTGTCAGTGGACTCGTTGAGCTGGAAACCAGCTGGCTGATAGAACATCCACCAACCGTTTGGAGCAATACCGTTTACTTTAGGTTCACAGACCTTAACTCCCTTTGTAGGCATCTTAAGTTCGTTTGGAGGAGATACCTGGATAGTAGTAAAGCCCTGTTTTGCAAGTGTCTCGAGATTAGCAACAATGTTCTTGTAAGACCAGTTCCAAGCCTGGATAATCTTACCTTCATCAACTGTGTCCTCAAGACCATAGTTGTTTTCCGGCTTGATAGCTTCGAGCATTTTTTCGTACTCGTTATAGTTTGTTTCAGCGCTAACAGCAGTTAAGCTGACAGCAAAACAAGAAACGGCAATAACTACAGCAAGCATCAAGCTGATAATTCTTTTTGTTTTCATGTTTACCTCCTGAAGGATATTGATAATTAGAAGAAAACATAGTAACTTAATTTTTCTTCATTGTTAATTATACATTAATTACAATTCATTTTCAATTCATATTTCGTACAAAATAAATCAATATATTTATTCATTTTAGATAAAAACAAATTTTAAAATATATTTACACCTTTTGCGTTGAAAAAAAGCATTTTATGTGGTAGTATCATTACACTGCTTAATTGAAGGTGACAATAATGAAAAAATGCGAATACTGCGCAAAGGAAATTTCATACCATCAGATGTACTGCTGTGACGATTGCCAGTCAAGTGCAAACGATTTTTACGATATGAGAGATAGAATAACAAAAATTATGTCTATTATAAACGGTGTGTGCGTAATGTCCATCGGAATCGGGATTTTCGTTTTCTCTTTTTACAGAGAAATCGGAGCATATATGGTATCTATCCCGCTTGTGATACTTGGAATACTGTACATCTTCTTCCCTATTCCCGCAGATGTTATGATTCAAAAAAATAAAATCCTCAAAGCGGTTAAAACAACCCGTATTATCGGAATTATTCTTCTCGTTTTAGGAATAATCAGCACAACAGTAGCGATATTTACCATTTAAAAATAGTATAAAGCAAATTCAAATGCGAAGAATATTAAAACAGCCTATAATAATCAGGAGGTTTTAATATGCTGGATAAAATCGCGCTGAGCTTGCTTGTAATCGGCGGTATCAACTGGGGCAGTGTCGGACTTTTCAAATTCGACATCGTTGCCTGGATATGTGGAGGACAAACAGGCATTATCAGCAGAATTATTTATGTTGTGGTAGGTCTGTCAGCTCTGTGGTGCATTTCTCTGCTTTTCAGAGATCACACAGAAGCCGGTGACTCAGACCTGACAAGCAACCCGATTTAAGTAAACAAAAATGCCGTCGGAAAACCGACGGCATAATTTTTTGCTATACTAATAATCAAAGAGAGTTAACGATTTCCTGTGTATCTCTTGCGATAACAAGCTCTTCGTTTGTTGCGATAAGTTCAACACGGATAGCAGAATCATCTGTTGAAAGCTGACCTGTGACACCGCGTTTTGCTGTCTCGTTGAACTCTTCGTTCATCTTAACACCGAGCACCTTGAGATACTGACAAACCTTGCTGCGAAGCTGAGGCTGATTTTCACCTAAACCTGCAGTAAATACAATAGCATCACAACCGCCCATAGCGATGTAATACTGACCGATGTATTTAGCAATCTGGTAGTAGAGCATTTCGTGAGCAAGGTGAGCGCGCTCGTTGCCTGCTTCTTCTGCAGCAGTAACATCACGGTCGTCAGAAGAAACACCTGAAACACCGAGTAAACCTGACTTTTTATTGAGAAGAGTATCCATCTCTTTTGGAGAAAGACCTTCTTTATCAGCGATAAATGTAACAACTGAAGGGTCAAGACAACCTGTACGGGTACCCATCATAATACCGTCAAGTGGTGTAAGACCCATAGATGTATCTACAACCTTACCACCATCAACAGCTGTGATAGATGAGCCGTTACCGATATGGCAGGTGATAATTTTCAGGTCCTTGATATCCTTGCCCATAATGTTTGCCATTTCCTGAGAAACATAACGATGAGATGTGCCGTGAGCACCGTATCTTCTTACAGCATATTTCTCGTAGAACTCATATGGTACAGCGTACATATAAGCTTTCTCAGGCATTGTCTGATGAAAAGATGTATCAAACACAGCAACCATAGGTGTTTTTTCGCCAAATACTTCAAGACAGCCCTTCATAGCCTGTACATGAGCAGGGTTATGGAGCGGAGCGAGTGGACTCAAGCCGTCGATATCAGCGAGAACCTTCTCGTCGATAAGAACAGATGATTTAAAAATAGAACCTCCCTGCACTACGCGATGACCAATAGCAGAAACCTCTTCAAGGCTACTGATAACACCGTGCTTAGAGTCAAGCAAAGCATCCTTTACTACCATAAACGCCTGAGCGTGGTTTTCCATAACAGCTTCTTTTTCCATAGCTCTGCCGTCAGCAGTTTTGTGGCCAATGAAAGAACCTTCGATACCAATACGCTCGCAATTACCCTTTGCAATCATCTCCTCGGTTTCCATATCGATGAGCTGATACTTCAAAGAAGAACTACCTGCGTTGATAACTAAAATTTTCATAACAAATCCTCCTATTGAAAATGTTCAAATTATCACATATAATATAATAATACTAATTGTTAGATATTTCAAGTTTTTTCTTAAAGAGGTGACACAGTTGAAAACAGCGGCGATTATTTGCGAATTCAACCCGTTTCATAACGGGCACAAATATCTGATAGATAAAGTTAAAAGCGAGCACGCTGACTGTGTTGTCGCTATAATGAGCGGAAACTTCGTTCAACGCGGTGATGTAGCTATAACCGATAAATTCGAAAGAGCAAAAACAGCACTTGAAAACAGTTGTGATTTAGTCGTTGAGTTACCGACAGTTTTTGCGCTATCGAGTGCAGAGCGTTTCGCGAAAGGTGCAGTACAGATATCCGATGCACTGAATGCAGATATCTTAGCTTTCGGTGCAGAAAATGATGATATAAGCACTTTATCAAGGCTCTCTGAGCTTTTTTATGACGAAAGCTTCAATCTTAAAGTTAAAGAGTATCTCATAAATGGTGAGTATTATCCTAAAGCTGTCAGTTGTGCGGTTTCGGAAATTTACGGCGATGATTACGCCGAAATTCTGAGTGGTGCTAACAACACTCTCGCGATAGAGTACATCAAAGTACTCAAAGAAACCTCCATCTCACCCGTTGCAATAAAACGCATCGGCGCATCCCACGACAGCTTTGAAAGTAGCAACAACATCGCGAGCGCTACCCATATAAGAAAATTGATTCAGACAAACCAGAATTACGAAGACTTTGTCGCTGAAAAAGTTCCGTATCACACAAACATCAAAAACCTCGAAACAGCAATTTTGTATAAACTCAAAACTATGAGCAAAGAAGAAATCGAAAAGCTTCCTGATGTTACTGAAGGATTGCACAACAGGGTTTTTGAATCCGCAAGATACAGTAATTCTTTAGAAGAATTATATACCAACCTAAAAACAAAACGTTATACCCTCGCAAGGCTCAGACGAATCGTGATGTGCGCACTGCTTTCGATAACAAAAGATGATGTAAGTAATGACGCTCAATATATACGAGTGCTAGGTATGTCGCAAAAAGGCGCAACACTATTATCAGGCGCAAAGCTTCCTTTAGTGTGCAAATTTCCACAGGATTACGATAAACTTAATGACACTGCTAGAAACATAATAGACTTTGACCTCAAAGCAGGTGATATTTTCTCGCTTGCGTGTGATGACAGCGGCTGCTATAAAAACGAACTTAAAAGGAAATTGATAAAAATATAAAAAAGCTCTACTTTGATGAAAGTAGAGCTTTTTTCTTATACAGAATTATTTCAAGAAATCAAGACTGCGGATGATAGCAGGAACCCTTGCTTTACCCTTGCATACATCAAAAAAGCCGATAATACGAAGAATAGCTAATATCACAAGACAAACTCCGCCCGCAATCGCAACGATAATAGTAAAACCTAAAACAACAGTAACTACGCTCACAATAGCCTCAACTACAACAAGTTTAAGGCTCTGCTTAATGTGAAAATCTAGGTATTTTGAGTCACTCTTCTTAAGGTAAGCTAAAGCTATACCAATAATACCGAGCAGATAAACAATCATCGCCATCAGCTTATTTTCAGCTATATCGCTCTGATCAAAGTCCTCTGTAAAATCAAATTTTTCTACAGGTTTCTGAACAGGTGTAGCATAATAAGGAACTGACTGCGGTGGCGCCTGAGTGTTAGGCTGAGGAGTATTAGGCGGCATATATGCCGGCGACACCTGCTGAGCACTCTGAGCCTGTGGCTGAGGTGGCACCTGTTGAGCATTTGGAACCTGCGGCTGAGGTGGCACCTGTTGAGCGTTTGGAACCTGCGGCTGAGGTGGCACCTGTTGGGTGTTCTGCGGTATAGACTGACCAGCTCCGCATACTGTGCAGAATACCGCTGAATCGTCTATATTGTTGTGGCAGTTAGGACATACTTTCATAATATATCCTCCTTTCGTTTTATATTATTATTTTTAGCCTCGACTTATAACATCTTAATAATAAAATAAAGCCCTTGAATAAATCAAGGGCTAAATTGTAAACTTTTATCCTTTTTCGTTGTAATCTGCTGAAAGCAAGTTCATAGATTTGAAAAACTTGTGGTAGTATACAAAAGGACCAACAACGATGATTGAGCCTAAAACACCCCAGAGCCAATAGCTTGAAGCACCAAAGCTGTAGTTGATACCTCTTCTTGTAAGCTCAGCACCAATACGAGCAGAAATCTTATGACACCATACGATAGAAGCGATTCCTAAAGTAATCGGTGTAATAAGGAAGATAAGCAAGCAGTAGTGCATTGTCTTCTTTCCGTCATAACGGCTTGCGATAAGGTTGATATCAGTAGAAATTGATGTCATGACAACGATACCATAAATACCGAATGTGATAAGACTCAGTAAAATAAATTTTAAAAGCCCACGATTTGTTTTCAGCTGTCTTGCCGGTGCGTTTTCGTTCATAAAAATTACCCCCTCATATTTGGTAATTTAATTCTACACTTTGCGACACCTGATGTCAATAAATCTTAAAACAGTGTAACTATTTAATAATATTTTCAGCAAAACTAATAAACGCAGGCTTCTTAAACCAGATGATATTTAAGGCTGTATTCTTTATACTGCTCATCAAACTCTTCTCCACTTCGTCTGATGTTTCTAAGTGCTTTATGTGTGTTGAGATCATTATGCTCAAAATCAACAACCGCACCAACGATGTTTGAACAATGATCAGATATTCTTTCAAAGTTTGTGAGCAAGTCTGACCATACAAAGCCAATATCAAGCGAGCATTTACCCTTTTGTAAACGCTTAGTGTGATTTGTACGCATTTTTTCTTTTAAACCGTCAATAACCCCTTCAAGACTTTCAACCTTAACTGCAAGTGATACATCATTATTTGTAAAAGAATAAAACGATAAATCTATAATTTCCGAAACAGCACTTGATAAAACTGCGATTTCTGATTTAGCTTCATCAGTAAAAGACAGCTTTTTTTCAGCAAGTTCTGCACCTGACAACATTATGTTTCTTGCATGATCAGATATACGCTCAAAATCTCCTATTACTTTTAAAAGCATCGAAGCTTGCGCACTGTCTCTTTCACTGATAGAAGAACTGCTTATTTTCACAAGATATGAACCGAGCTTATCCTCGTACTTATCTGTCATTCTCTCTGCTTCTCTGACACGTTTATCAAGCTTTTCACTATAGCTAAATAAAGCTTTAACACTATCGTCAAAAGACTGTTGTGCCCAATGCGCCATATCTGTTGCTACAACAAAACAATTATCAAGTGCTATAGTTGGAGTTGAAATGAGACGCTCGTCAATAAACACAGAATCGATCTGGTCAGAATCTTCTTTCTTATCCTTGATAACTGCACAAGAATAATTAACAAGCTGTTTAACAAACGGTAATAACAGAACTGTTGTAGTTACATTAAAGATTACATGGAATAAAGACACTCTCATCTGGAGAGACATTGGATCGTCTCCCGGGAACACTGACACAAGAGAATTAACAACTGGATCTTTGAACATCCATATAACTGCTGTGAATACCGCTGTACCAATAGTGTTAAATGTAAAGTGGATAAAAGCAACTCTTTTTGAGTTTGCGTTTGCACCGACTGATGCAAGAAGTGCTGTTACACATGTACCAATATTAGCACCAAGCACGATGAATAAAGCAAGGTCCAAAGGAAGAACACCTGTACCTACCATAGTAATTACAACACCCGTTGCAGCGGAAGAACTCTGGATAAGCGCTGTAAAAACAGCACCAACAAGAATCAGAAGAAGAGGGAAATCAATCACCTTGAAGATTTCAGTGAACATACTTTCAACAAGAGGGTTTCCAAACGCCTCTTCGCTACTCATAATATTAAGACCAACGAAGATAAGACCTAAACCACTGCAAAGCAAACCAGCTAGTTTAACCTTTTCTTTCTTTGCAAAGCCCATCATAACACCTGCAAAAGCAAGCACATACATAAGCATATTAAAATAATCATTCTTAAGAGCAACGATCACACCTGTAATGGTGGTACCAATATTAGCGCCCATGATAATAGGTGTCGCCTGCATAAGCGTCATAACACCTGCATTAACAAGACCGATGACCATAACTGATGTAGCTGACGAACTCTGAATAATCGCAGTTACACCCGCTCCGATACCAACGCCCGAAAAACGATTGTTACTAATTCTCTCGAGCAATCTTTTCATGCCTGAGCTGGCACTTTTCTCAAGGGCATCGCCCATAAAATTCATACCAACAATAAATACACCTACACCTGAAAGCAACCAGATAAGACTTCCTATCAATTGCATAACATGACTCGAATCCAACATATTGTTTCTCCTTTATCCACACTGAATTCACAAAACTATTGTTGTCAATCTGAATAGATATAACACAACAATTTTGATATAAAACATAATTGACAAAAATCAACAATTTAATTATATTGAAATCATTTACTGATAAAAAGCAGAAAAGCGTAATCATTTTATTAAATTCAGGTAAAACAAAAACCCACTTTTGTTAAGTGGGTTTAACATTTGGACTATTCATTTATTATTCGTTTGAGTTTACATTAACCATGAACGAACATATAAAATCAACTTACATTTATCTGACAGCATCTCATAGTATCTAAAGCAGCATTATGGGTAGCAACAGATACACCCGCACAGCATGAGCTGTCTACATAAATCTCGCTGTCAAGAAAATTTGCTTTCAGTAAAAGTGCGTTTGACACCACACAGATGTCGGTACAAAGACCAATAAGAGTTATGTCAAAATCGCAGTCACCAGCCATGTTATCGATAATTTTCGGAAGTTCTACGCTACCAAAAGTAGGTTTTTCTACAACTGTGCAACTCTTACTTTCCAAGGCTTTAGATATTTTTTCATTGAGCTCCCAGCCATAAGTTCCTTTGACACAATGAGTTACAGGCAACTTCTCTCCCTCTTTTGTCTGAAGATAGTTTTCACCATGAGTATCGTAAGTAACTATAATTTCACCGTCAAAGTTTTCTATCTTATCTACACAGTTATCGATGATTGCCACAGCCTCTTTAGTACCAAGTGCACCATCAACAAAATCATTCTGAATATCTACAACAATTAAAAAGTGTTTCATAAAATCATCTCCTAAAAACAAATTATACACCCCTTGTTTCCATTTGTAAATGAAAAATCATATTCGCGCGCTCCTTTATATTTGCATATTATGTAGTGGAGGTGAAAAACAAATGAATAGAAACTGCAGATGGGGAAACGAGTGTTTAATCATCGCGATTGCAGCAAGTATCGTCGTTGGTATAGTTGCAGGGATACTGACAATCACAGGTATTATCGCAACAACTCCGGCGTTTTTATGGGTGCTTTTCGGAATAGCGGTTGTTTATCTTCTGACCGCGTTTATACTGTCAAGTCTGAATAACTTTGAGACATCATACAGGTCACGCAGGCTAATCGGTACTTTTATCGCAGGAATACTGGGCACAATACTGTTTTCGGTAATACTGCTCGGTATCACATTCCCTGCAACAAGTGCTTTAGGTGCTATTTTTGTAGGCTTGCTACTTGCATCTTTTTCGCTGATTATAACTACAACTGCTTGTCTTGTACTCGGTGAATACACCGACTAAAGGATAGAAAATAAAAGCGGGCGTCTAAAAAGACGCCCGTTTGTTTTATTCAAATAGCGGTGTTGAGAAATATCTCTCCGCTGTATCAGGAAGCACAGTGACAACAGTCTTGCCTTTTCCCAAAATTTTTGCCATACGCATAGCAGCCGCTACATTAGTACCGCTAGAAATACCGCACATAACACCTTCTTTGGATGCTAAATCTTTAGAAGCCTGCAATGCCTCTTCGTCCTTGATGATACAAACATCGTTATAAATCTCAGTGTTGAGTATGTCAGGGATAAGTCCGTCGCCTATACCCATCTGAACATGAGTACCGATTGAGCCACCGGACAATATAGCCGCATTTTCAGGCTCAACAGCCCAGATTAACATATCAGGATTCTTGGCTTTCAAGGTTTCTCCAATACCTGTAATCGTGCCGCCTGTGCCTATTCCTGAACAAAAGCCGTCAATAGGACCATCAACCTGTTCTAAAATTTCTCTGCCTGTACCGGTACGCTGAATCTCAGGGTTAGCAGGGTTTTCGAACTGTTGTGGTACGAACACATTATCATTCTGAGCTCTCATAGTCAACGCGATATTCAGACACTCTTCGATACAATCCCCGATATTACCTGCATCATGAACTAAAATTACCTCAGCACCGTAGTGCTCAACGAGCATTCTGCGTTCCTCGCTTACAGAGTCAGGCATAATAATCTTTACTTTAAGTCCGAGCACTGCGCCGACTAAGGCTAAGCCGATACCCTGATTGCCTGAAGTAGGCTCGACAATAACAGTATCATTATTTATGAGTCCTCTATCCATAGCGTCTTTTATCATATTGTATGCTGTTCTGGTTTTTATAGAGCCTCCGACATTGAGTCCCTCAAACTTAACAAGGATATCAGCGTCGTTTTCTCCCGTCATATGCTGAAGCTTGATTATAGGCGTATTGCCAATCGCTTCTAAAATATTATTACAAACCATAAAAATCTTCCTTATATAAAAAGCTTTCGATAGTATATCATATTATGGAAATCTTTGCAATGTGAAAACAAAGAAAAGAACAGGATACACAAATCGCATCATTTAAAATACATATAAACATTACACTTGAGCATACCGTTATAAAGCTTTCTGCGTTTATCTGCTACTCTGCCGAAGCATTTTTCAAAATCATCATCAGGACTAATGATAGTGTAGGTGTAGTGCTCCTTTTTAGAAAACCTCTGCCCCATTATTTTATAGAGTCTTTCAGCCTCATTAACATCGAGCAGACGCTCGCCGTATGGTGGATTTGTGATAACTGTGAGATATTCCTCATCGCTTTCAAAATCAGCAACATCCCGTATTTCAAAAGTAATACGGTCCGAAACTCCAGCTTTTTCGGCATTTTCTTTAGCAAGCTTTAATGCTTCTTCGTCGATATCGTAGCCGTAAGCTCTGAATGTACAATCTCTGTTTTCAAGAGATTTTGCACGCTGACGCTCAGCTTCCCAGATTTTCTCATCACTGTTTTTCCAGCTTTCAGCGATAAAGCTACGATTTATTCCCGGCATAATACTCAGTGCTTTCAAAGCTGCTTCAATAACTACAGTACCGCTACCACACATCGGGTCGCAGACAATATGGTTTCTTCTCACTCTTGCCAAATCAACCATCGCAGCAGCGAGAGTTTCGCGTATTGGTGCGGCATTTGCGTTTTCTCTGTACCCACGCTTGTGCAGTCCATCACCCGAAGTATCTATCATGATGCTGACTTTGTCTTTGATGATGAGAAACTGGATTTTATGAAGCGCTCCCGTTTCTTCAAACCAGTCCGTTTTGTATTTACTCTTAAGATTCTCAACGATTGCCTTCTTGATAATTTTCTGGCACGCAGGTATTGAGGTGAGCTTCGAGTTTATCGAGCTACCTTTGACGGGAAACGCCTCATCACAGGCTATATAAGAAGACCAGTCGATTATATTCACACCTTTGAAAAGCTCATCAAAGGTAGTAGCTTTGAATTCACTGACTAAAACATGAATTCTCTCTGCATAACGAGAGCAGATGTTCGCCCTGGCACAGGCTGAAAAATCGCCGTCAAACAGCACTCTACCGTTTTCGGCTCTGACATTCTCTATTTCGTGATGCCTGAGTTCATTTGCAACCAAGCCCTCAAGTCCTAAAAGACAAGTAGCACAAAAAGTCATTTTTATCCCCTCAAAAATACAGGCGGAAGAAAAACTTCCGCCCGGTAAATTCAAAATAGCAATATATTAATCGTCAAATGAAGGCTCCAAAAGTCCGTATGCACCATCATCACGAGTGTAAACAACATTGATTTCGTTGGTGTCAACATTAGTGAACATATAGAACTTATGGCCAATCATATTCATCTGCAGAATAGCTTCGTCAACTGTGACAGGTTTAACAGGAATCTGCTTAGTACGCAAAATCTTGTACTCCTCTTCCTCAACCTCTTCAATCGGAGCTTCGAACAAGTCGTCAATCGAACCGCTCTTGAGCTTCTTCTCCAGCTTTGCCTTGTTCTTTCTGAGCTGTCTGCCTAAAACATCGATGCACTTATCAACGGCATCGTTCATTTCAAGCTGTGTCTTCTCTGCTCTGTAAATCATCGAGTTATCCTTGATGGTAATCTCGACGGTCTGGTTGTTCTTGTTCATAGTGACAACAACATTTACAACAGCATCTTCAGAGAAAATTTTCTCAAATTTCTTGAGCTTTTTCTCGACACGCTCCTTGAAATTGTCTCTCAGATTAACCTTTCTAGCGGTATAGGTAATCTTCATAGTAATGCCTCCTTTGCATCAATTCAATATGAAATTTATTTTCTGCCGGATCCGTTGCCTCTGCGGCTGTAACCACGGCTTTCTCCACGCTTTAAGTCAGACATCTTGTCTTCGCTGAGTTTCTTGAACTTTGACATCATATCTTCGAAAGAAGCACCGGCAGAAGAACTGCTCTGCCATTCAAAGTCCCCCGGTGAAGTTACCTTTGGAGCGGGGGTGTATTTTCTTTGTACGCGCTTCTTATCTTCGCGCTTTTTGCCCTGAGGTTTGCTTTCACCGTCAGGCTGAGCCTGCTTTATGGAAAGAGCAAGCTTTCCATCGTCAGCAATAGAGATAATCTTACACTCTACTACCTGTCCAACTGACAAAACCTTTGTGATATCCTCGACAAAAGAACGAGAGATTTCAGAGATATGTACCATACCTCTTTTTCCGCCTTCAATCTCTACAAATGCGCCGAATTTAGTGATTCCTGTAACTTTTCCTTTTACGATAGTGCCGACCTCTTGTGTCATGTAAATGTTGTACCCCTTAAATAAATTGGTTTATTATGATCAATCTCCTGATATGTTAACAAAAACTCGTTCACCCTGACGGATGTAGTCAAGGTCTTCTCTGGCTATATCTTCAACATACTGGGAGAACTCCTCATCAGAAGAATTATATAAATCATTCATTTCCTCGTTTTTGATTTCCTGAACGGTAATCTCACCCTGAAGCTCTTTAAGCTCACTCTTTTTCTCTGATATCTGAGAGTAGATATTAACGAGGGTAACTACTGAATATACTGCAAAAACCAATACCACAACGCACAGCACAATATATCGCAAATTAAGGAGCGGTTTTTTAACTTCTTTTTTGCTCATATTAATTATCTCTTTTCTACTTGAGTGAGTTGAGTATATCAAAATCAGGTCTTCGATGGATTATTCTCTCTCACTCTAAACACTATATTTTGTACTTTGTGTATTATAACACCTACATTATACACCACAAATCTATTCGCTTTCAATAGTTTATTCAAAATTTTTCTCAGTATTTTCAAACTTTTTTCAATAATTATTCTGAAAACTCGTATCACAAAACAATAAAACTTAGCTGAAATTTCTCCTAACGTGAAGCGATACACGATAAACCCGACTGCTTCGCCAAAAATCACAAAGTAACGTACTAGTCCTTTATTAAACGGTAGTGAAAACAAAACCGTCAAAAATGCACACGCTGTAAAGTACAATATGTCTGAAAGAATTATCTGCCACAGCTTAACAAACCCCAGAAAACGAAGAACACGCACTATATCGTAAAGCGAAGAAAGCATCACTCCGAATAAGAGTGAACTGAGAAAATATATTGTCTGGTCAGCAAGTGAAAACTCCATAGGCTATTTAAAAAGTTTCGACTTGATAGATTTCTGATTGGTGTTCAAATACTGCAGTGAATTTATTGTTCCGTCAATACACACATCCTTTGAATCAAGGTTGAGCTTGTTTATATGCAGATTCTCACCTTTTACTATAAGCGTGCCACAGGCTGTAGAAAGATTTACTGTCTGTTCATCAAAACCCGGCACATCTTCAACTCCTGATAAACTAAGCGTAGAACGGTTATCAAGAATCAGCGAATGAGCTGTTTTTACAGTTTGTTCGGACATAAGAAAACCTCCATTTACTTCTAGAAAAGTATATGGAGGTAAATTAATTTTTATGATTAAACTGAAGTGTACATCGCACTTGCGTCTTCTTTTCTGACTGTTTCCTGCACCGATACAACCCTGACTTTGATAGCCCGTGTGCCAAAGTCGATTTCTATAACATCATCAACCTTGACATCATATGATGCACGCACAACCTTACCGTTGACCATAACCTTGCCTGCATCGCAGACTTCGTTAGCAACGGTGCGTCGTTTTATAATTCGCGAAACCTTCAGATATTTATCAATTCTCATAGAATTCTCCTGACAAAAAGCAAAAGCCGACATAAAGTCGGCTTTACTTTTAAGCAAAAATTACTTATTAACAGCGTCCTTGAAAGCCTTACCAGCTTTGAAAGCAGGAACCTTAGAAGCAGGGATTTCGATTGTCTCGTTTGTTCTAGGGTTGCAACCTGTTCTAGCGTTTCTGTCTCTTCTCTCAAATGTACCAAAGCCAACGAGCTGGATCTTGTCGCCAGCAGCAACAGCGTCTACGATTACATCGAATGTAGCAGCAACTGCCTTTTCAGCGTCCTTCTTAGAGAGATTAGCTTTCTCTGCAACAGCAGCGATAAGTTCTGTCTTCTTCATTTTAGTTTCCTCCAAAATTTTGATTTGTGATGTTTCACTTTATTTAACTTCATCCCATAGGGAATCAAGCTCTGAAATAGGGGCTTCAGCCATATTTATGTTGCGCTCTTTGCAGAGCTTTTCAACCTTACTGAAGCGGTCGGTGAATTTCAGCGTAGCATCGTATAGTGCTCTTTCGCTATCCACCTTGATAAATCTTGAGACATTAACAACCGAGAAAAGCAAATCACCTAGCTCCTCACTTATATTCTCGTTGTCGTTGTTATTAATTGCCTCTTTGAGCTCTGAAAGCTCTTCGTAAACCTTACTTAGTGCATCGTCTGTCTTTTCAAAATCAAAGCCGACCTTAGCAGCCTTGTGCTGAACCTTCTGGCTGTACATAAGAGCCGGAAGAGATTTAGAAACAGAATCGAGCACCTCAGACTGGGATTTCTGGGACTTTGTATTCATCTTAATCTGGTCCCAGTTTTTCAGCACTTCGTCAGGTGTATCAGCAATAGTATCAGAAAAAACATGAGGGTGTCTTACAATAAGCTTCTTGCAGACCTCATCACACACATCGTCTATATCAAATGAGCCGACCTCTTCTTCCATCAAAGAATGGAAAATAACCTGCATCAGAACATCGCCGAGCTCTTCTTTCAGCAGAGCGGTGTCTTTAGTGTCGATAGCCTCTATCGCCTCGTAGGTTTCCTCGATAAAGTTAGCTCTGATACTTTCGTGAGTCTGGACTCTGTCCCACGGACATCCATCGGGAGAACGAAGAATTTTCATAATTTTGACTAAATCAGAAAAGTCGTATTTATTCTTAATTTCAAAGTCCAAAAGACCACACCTCAAAATATCGAAAATTGCCGAAAAATGCCTTTAACATCCCATATTTTAACGCAATAGATGCAATTTTGCAAGAATTGTTACAACATTGTTGCCTTTAGGTAGCATTTTTACTTCATTTTCAGTAAAAGTATGCATCAAAAGCAAGGAAACAAGGTAAAATACAGCAGCTATTACAATGCCTAAGATTGTCGCAATTGAGCCTGACATCACATTTTCAAGCAATTCGTAGAATAGAAAAGCTGATACACCACAGATAATAGAGCCGAAGAATGGTTTTATCATAGTGTTCATAAAATCAGGAACAATCTTTGTTTCCTTAATCAGATAGTACATGCCGACAACACATACAAACAAGTATGCAATGAGTGAACCGACTGCGCCACCGACAATGTTGATGCTCACAACATTTACAAAAGCGTAATTTGCTACGATTTTCATAACCATCGCTATACAGTAAAGCTTCAGTGGCAGATCCACTCTACCTACACCCTGAAGCATACTGCAGATAGGCGTACTAGCAGCGATAACAATAACCGACAAACCCATTACTCTCAGAACATCTCCTGCAACCTGTGCGAGATATCCGTCGTATAGCAGAGAAATTATAGGATAAGGTATAGCAAACATTCCGATACCTGCAGGGAAAGTGACAAGCATAGTGAGCTTTAAAACTGTATCAATAGAACTCTTCAGCTCACCCTTATCCCCTTTTGTGTAAGCGTTAGTTACCGATGGCATCGCACTGGTACCAAACACCTGAGTAACAGTTGTTACAAGCTGCATAACAGTAAGAGCACAACTGAACGCACCCATGAGGTAGGTATGGATAGTGATAGGATTACTTTCAGTAGGATTAAGCGGGATGTTTTTATCAAGATTACCGCCAAACTGAGCAAGTAAAGCCTCTCTGTTTGTAAGCGCCATATTGTACAGAACCTTCTGAATGATGATTGTATCAATACTTGAGCTGACGCTCATAACAATAGCAGCAAGTCCGATAGGAATAGCGGTTTTAACAAGTCTGTTGAATGTTTCTCTGCGACTTAAAGCGTCTACCGAGTTTTCATAGTATTCCTCAGGGATAGCGTTTTTATTTCGTTTGTATATTATTTTTAGCGCAACAAACGAGAAAAATCCGCCCAGAGAAATAGCAAAAATAGCGCTGGCTACCGAGAAAGCTATCAGCGTATGCATAGCCTCAGTTTCATTTGCAAAGGTTAAGCCAAACAGTGTCCCGCTGCTTTCAAGCTGGGCAATACCTACCTTCATCACCAGATAAGCTAAGGTTAGTCCTAAAATAACCTTTACTGCAGCTTCTACAATCTCGGATATGGCAGTCGGCATCATATTGCGCTGACCTTCGAAATATCCTCGATAAATAGACACAAGACAACCAAACAACACAGATGGTGCTAGTGTCATAAGAGAGTAGATAGCATAAGGTGTATTGACATACTCTACATAAACAAAACTCAGACCTATCATCAGTGAAAAGCTGACAAGTCCCATGATAACAAAGAACGGCTTTGAAACCTTATGAATCTGTCTTACATCCTTATACCGCTCTTTGGCTATACTCTCGGAAATAAGACGGGATACAGCAATCGGGAAACCTGCTGTAGCTAGTGTGAACAGCGGAATATAAATCTCATACGCATTTGAGAATATACCCATACCGATGCCCGCGTACTGGTCACCAAAGAGAGAGTAGATTTTTGTCAGCATAATCTTATAGACCATACCACACAGCTTTACTATTATCATGCTGACACTAAGAATCATGGCACCCTTTAAAAAGGTCTGGGAGCCACTCTTTTTCATATTATAATTTTGCATAGGTAATCACCGAATAATCAGAGTTTTGCGCCACAATCAGCACAGAAAGGCTTGACGTTTTCCTGAGCTCTGCCACAGACAGGGCAACGCTTCAGGTTTTTGATATCCTCTATCTGTTTAACTATAGTATCGTACTGAGCGTGTAATTCGTCGAGAGTTGAAAGCAAAGCTGAAAAATCAGCAGTATCAAGCTTTTCACTTTTACACACTTGATAATACTCCTCGCCGAGTTTCTTGTACGCTTTGTCGATATCACTGCCGATACGACTTTTGAGAGCATTGAGCTTTGTAACATCATAGGCATCATTTGCTTTTTCTCCGAACTTCAGAAATATTTCCTTAGCGTTTTCAATAATATCGTTTATCATTCCCATAGTAAAAATCTCCTTTATCGTAATATACCACTAAATTATTAAGTATGTATTAACAACTAAAATATCGTTTGTAAAACTCTTCTATTCCGCTTTTGCGCTCAACAAGCTCAGAAAAACGGGTGTTATATTCATACGGATATTTAAAATTAAATATACGCTCAAGCTTATCGGAACTAAAGTCCTTTAGCTTAGTAACAGCTCCTGCTCCGCAAGCGAGTATCGTGTGGGTTTCGTCCATTATATAGACATTATATAGACTCTCAAACCCCTTTTTAGACCATCCGACATTTTCTAAATTGCCCGCCATACGACTCTGGCGGTACAGGTAGTATGGAACATAATCGTCGGCTAACAGCTCTTTTTCAGCATAAGAAAGCATCAGAGATGTTTCGTTTTTTATATTAAGCTTTATTTCATCGTTATTCTGATTCAAATCAGAGCTTCTTTTCAGAGCTAATGTATGTATAGTGATGCTCTCTGGAGAAAGCTCTCTGACTTTATCAAGTGTTTTCACAAAGCTTTGATAACAGTCCCCTTTAAGTCCTGCTATCAAATCCATATTGATATTATCAAAGCCACATTCTCTTGCCAGATTAAACGCATCGATTGTGTCTTTTGCAGAGTGCCTTCTGCCAATGATAGAAAGCACCTCGTCATTTAAAGTCTGAGGGTTTATGCTGATTCGTGTCACTCCGTTGCGTTTTATAGCAAAAAGCTTTTCGCGTGTAATCGTATCAGGTCGCCCCGCTTCAACAGTAAACTCTCTACAAGTACTCATATCAAAATTCTCGTTAACAGCAGAGAGCACCTCGTCCATCTGCTCTGCTGTAAGTGTAGTCGGAGTACCGCCGCCCATATAGACAGTTTCAAGCCGCAAATTCAGTTTCTTAGTAATATCAGAGGTTATTCTGATTTCCTCAATCAGTAGCTTTACATAATCGCCTATAAGGTGCTTTGCTTTTTCGACAGACTGCGATACAAACGAGCAGTAGTTGCATCGTGACGGACAAAACGGAATCGAAAGATAAAGCGAAAAGGAATCACTTTGTGATAAATCCAGAATTTCACGCTCGGCTTTCTCAGTAATAAGAGCTAAAGACAACTTTTCTTTTGTTACCTTAAACTCGTCAGCGAAATACGCTAGTGCATTCTCTTCAGTGTCGGCATCTATAAACTTTCTGAGAAGCTTTATAGGTCGCACTCCCGTGAGTACCCCCCACGGCAATTCACAATCAAAATGTTCGCATAAAAGCTGATATATCAGCTGAGCCATTCTAAGCTCATCGTCAGCACACTTTTCGGATTTAAGTGTTTTCTCAAAATCATCAATACTAACAGTAACCGAAATATTATCGCCGTACTTAGTGAGCACATATGGTTTTTCAAAATTTTCAAATTCTCTTATTACATTTATTTTCTCATAAGGAAAAAACGCTCGCAAGAGATTTTCCATTTCATAATGAAACGAATGGTTTTCTATATATAAATTCATAGTGTTATCTCATATATGGGTTGTATTTTCTCTCATCTGAGAGCGTAGTTGAAACATCGTGACCCGGGTAAACCGTGTAATCACCCTCAAGGTCGTTAAGTCTCATCAGCGAAAGCATCATATCTCTACCGCTTGATGTAGGAGAATCAGTTCTGCCGATAGACTGACAAAACAGAGTATCGCCCGAAAAAATGCAGTCGTCAATAATATAGCAACCGCTACCTACTGTGTGTCCGGGAGTCGAGATATATTTAACCTGTGTGTCGCCGAGCTTAAAAACCTCTCCGTCATAAAGCGCCTTGTTAACATCGATTTTCTCGATATTCAAACCGTGAAAAGCCGAGAGATTGAGAGTAGGTGTATTTAAGAGCTTTGTTTCAGTTTCACCTATAACGACCTGTGGCGAAAACTCTTTCAAAAGAGAGCTCACTCCGCCAATGTGGTCAAAGTGACCATGAGTGAGCAAAATATACCTGAGTTTTCCTCCCCACTCTCTGATTTTTGCGTTAAGCTCAAAGCTCTCGCACGCAGGGTCAATTACAGCGAGCTCTTTAGTATTTTCGTCCTGAATAAGATAAGTATTAGTGCCGATAGCACCAAGCACAAAGGTTTTTACATTTATCATTTTATGAGCTCCTTGGAGTCAAGTAAGATGGTGACAGGACCGTCGTTTAGCAGCGACACCTTCATATCAGCTCCAAAAACGCCCTTCTTCACAGTTTCAATTCCGTCAAATTTAATTCTCTCACAGAAATATTCATAGAGCTTATTCGCCATATCAGGTGCACCTGCATTTATAAAACTCGGGCGTCTGCCCTTTCTGCAATCAGCAAGCAGAGTAAACTGTGAAATCACAAGAAGCTCTCCGCCGATATCGGTAAGTGATAAATTCATCTTACCATTTTCGTCTTCGAAAACTCTCATACCTGAAATCTTCTTTGACAGCACATCCGCGTCTTTCTCGGTGTCGGTATTATCTACACCTAAAAGAACTAAAAATCCTTTTTTGATTTCGTATATGAGCTCACCCTCGACTACAACATTTGCGTGAGTGACACGCTGTAAAACTGCTTTCATATAATACCTCAATTAATGTCTTTCAATTGAAACGATACCGTTGATATTGGCAAGTCGAGCCATAACAGAGCGTAGATGATCCATACCATTTACATCGATAGTCGCTGAAATAACCGCCTGGTCATCAGGAAGCTCACGCGAATTGAGCACATGAATATAAATATGCATTGCTGAAAGCTGATTTGTTACATCAGCGAGCAAGCCGATACGGTCTTTGACGATAATCTCAAGCGTTGACTGGAAAGTTTCTTTGATATCCTCTTCCCAATACGCTCTGACCCAACGCTCAGGCTCTTCGCTTTTTGTGATATCCTCAGGGACATTTGTACAACCGCGCTTGTGGATAGACACACCAAAGCCCCTTGTAATAAAGCCGATGATATCATCGCCCGGGAGCGGGTTACAGCAACGGGAAAACTTGATAAGACAATCCTGCACACCCTCAACATTTACACCCGAGCCGACATGCTTCTTGCGTGGAATTGCGGTAGGGTCTTTAACTACAGGCTCGGTGACTTCTTTCTTGTACTTCTTCTGGTAAGCGTCCTTGACACGTGGCATAATCTTCCACATCTGTATACCGCCATAGCCGATAGATGCAAAGAAGTCGTCAAGAGTATTACAGTGCTGACGCTGCATAATTGTTGAGAGGCATTCTTCAAGGTCACATTCATCAAACTGCATACCGCTTTTTTTGAGCTCTCGCTCAAATATTTCACGACCCTCAACAATATTCTCTTCGCGCTTTTCTTTTTTGAACCAGGCGCGGATTTTAGCTTTCGCGCTGTTGGTTTTAACAATATTTAACCAGCCACGCTTTGGTCCTGCGCCCTCTTTCTGGGTCAGGATTTCAACGATTTCGCCGGTTTTTACCTGATAATCAATAGGGACGATTCTTCTGTCAACCTTAGCACCGACCATACGGTTACCGACAGCGGTATGGATAGCGTAAGCCATATCAATGACAGTAGCTCCGGCAGGCAGGCTGATTACATCACCCTTTGGGGTAAACACATACACTTCATCAGGAGAAAGGTCGTTTTTAATAGTTTTAACGATATCGGTAGCGTCTTCTGCTTCCTGCTGGATTTCGAGTGTCTGTCGTATCCACGCAAGTCTGTCTTCAAGTGAATCGGACTTTGCGTTTTTCATACCGAGCTTATATTTCCAGTGAGCTGCGATACCATGCTCGGCAGTATGATGCATCTCATAGGTACGAATCTGCACCTCGAAAGGTACGCTGTTTTTATCAAACACAGTGGTGTGAAGCGACTGGTACATATTCGGTTTCGGAGTAGAAATATAATCTTTGAAACGATTAGGAATCGGAGTGAAAATATCGTGAACAACACCGAGGACATTATAGCAATCAGAAATCGAATCAACGATGACACGCACCGCAAAAATATCGAAAATCTGATCGAGTGTTTTTCCCTGCATATAAGTCTTTCGATAAATAGACAAAGCGCTCTTAACCCTACCGTTGATAGTAACATTCGGGATAGAATCACCGATTTTATCTAAAATCTTAAACTTTATGTTCTCTATAAATGCGTTACGCTCATTTTCAGAAAGCTTGAGCTCGGTTTCAATCTCTTCGTAAGCAATCGGGTCAAGGTAGCGGATAGAAAGGTCCTCAAGCTCTTCCTTGACATTTTTCATACCGAGTCGGTGAGCGATAGGAGCGTAAACATCCATGCACTCTCTAGCTTTATCTCTTCGCTTTTGCTCAGCTACACAGCCGATAGTACGCATATTGTGAAGTCTGTCGGCAAGCTTTACGATGATAACGCGAATGTCGTTAGACATAGCCATGAGCATTTTTCTGACATTTTCTGCCTGATGCTCTTCTCGGTCAGTAAATTTAATCTTACTGATTTTAGTAAGACCATCAACAAGCAGTGCTACATCGTCACCAAACAGCTCTCTGACCGTTTCAAGCGGGACATCAGTATCCTCAACTACATCGTGAAGCAAAGCCGCAACCAAAGAATCGGTATCCATACCCATATCAGCAAGAATACACGCAACCGAAGTCGGGTGAAGAATATATGGTACACCTGATACTCTTCGCTGGTCGCCGTGAGCTTTGTCAGCAAATTCATAGGCTGCTTTTATCTTTTCAAAATCATATTTAGTTGAATTGTTTTCGATACGAACAGTGAGCTCGTGAAAATCCTGATAATAGATTCTTTCAGGCATTTTCGCTCACCTCCTTGAGCTTAGATATAATCAGCGAATCATCAAGGTTAACTTTCCCCTGAACTTCGCAAAGTTTAATAATGGTATCGTACATA
The DNA here is from genome assembly GCA_017410265.1 of Ruminococcus sp. Taxonomy (GTDB): domain Bacteria; phylum Bacillota; class Clostridia; order Oscillospirales; family Acutalibacteraceae; genus Ruminococcoides. The sequence continues at coordinate 89,507 of JAFQRC010000003.1, forward strand.
CCCTCGTATATTTCGATGAGCGACAGCTCACTCATACTCTCAAGTATAACTCTGAGTTTTCCGTAAGAAACAGCTTTGCTTTTTAGTCTGTAATGCAGAGTTTCAACGCTGTGAGAAAAACCGCTCTCTGCACGCAGGAATCTGTAAACAATCGCAAATTCCTCTCTACTTGGTAAAAGCTCCAAACTTTGCTCTTTGGTGATAGCTTCTCCTCTGCAGAAAGCTTCAAAATCCTCCTTAGATGAAAGCAGAGCCTCTTCATCGATATCAGTAAATCTGATATCTCTGACAACAACACTGAGTGACTCGATATTATTATATATATTTTTATCGAGAGTTACTGCACAATCAACGATATCTCCTTTACTATACGGGAAACTTTCTCTGGTGGTAGAGAACCTCATCGCGGTGATGACACTCTCTCCTCTACAAAGACTAAGTTTGAGATGCTTGCCGCCTCCTACCTCGTGTATATCAACAAGCTCCATGTTATATAGTCCGAAAAGCGGAGTCGGATTACCTGCACCATACGGCTCCAAGAGTGAAAGCTGATCAACAAGGGCTACTGAGAGCTGAGCGGGATTAAGTTTACAATCAAGCTCAAGCTCAGGCACTGGCATCTCTACTTCGCTTGCATAATCGTTAATCGCTTTAGTAAACCCATCTATATTTTCCTTCAAAATACCAAAGCCGACAGCCATCGGATGACCGCCAAACTGTGTGAGTAAATCTGAGCAAGCAAAAACAGCGTCGCAAAGCGAAAAGCCTTTCACGCTTCTGCCCGAAGCACGACAGCCATCGTCGTCAATAGAAATAACTATACTCGGCTTGCCGTAAACCTCTTTGAGTCTGGAAGCGACGATTCCAATAACACCTTGGTGCCAGTTTTCACCACAGACAACTATCACCCTATTCTGCACAATTGACGGGTTGCGTTTAATACGCTCATCGATGTCGTCTAAAATATCCTTTTCAATACTCTGGCGGTGGGTGTTATCTTCACAAAGCTCCTGAGCGATATCATATGCGACCTCTTCCTCATCGGTGAGTAGCATTGAAACAGTCTTTTTAGAAAGACCGAGTCTGCCACCCGCGTTGATACGCGGAACTAATGTAAAAGAGATATTTCCTGTAGTAATTTTTCGGTTAGAAAGTCCGGATTCTTCTACCAGAGCGTTTATTCCACATCTATCGGAATTGCCGATATGTCTTAGTCCGTTTTTGACGATAACACGATTATCTCCGACAAGCGGTACAATATCTCCAACTGTACCAAGACAAGCAAGGTCAGAGTAATTTTCAAGAATCTGCTCAGGGTCTGAATACTCACCCTCTATAGCTAAGACTAGTTTCAGCGCAACTCCTACGCCTGATAATTCTTTGAAAGAACTTTCGCAATCTTCACGGTGCATATCAACTATAGCAACAGCATCAGGCAACAATGAGTTTGGTACATGGTGGTCGGTGACGACAGTATCGATTCCAAGACTCTTAGCGTAAGCGATTTCTTCAACCGCCGCGATACCGTTATCTACAGTGATGATGAGCTTAACATCGTTTTCACAAAGAAGGTTGACGGCATCGATGTTCATTCCGTAGCCTTCTCCCTCTCTAGCGGGAATGTAGAACATAACATTAGCGCCGACCGCTTCCAGATAAGAATACAAAAGTGCGGTTGATGTAACGCCGTCTGCATCAAAATCACCGTAAACACAAATCTTCTCGTATTCTTCGATAGCCTGCTTTATTCTTTCAACTGCTTTGTCCATGTCTTTTGCATCAAACGGGTCTGTAAGCACACTATCATTATATAAAAAGTCATTTATAGCCTCATCGTCTGTGATACCTCTTATATCAAGAAGCATCGCGATGAGCATGGGGAGTTCGTGCCTTGTAGAAATGGCAACAGCCCTGTCCTTATTCAATTTTGCTACTGTCCATTTCTTCATATCAGTTCTCCGTAAAGTAAATTTTATGCGTTTTCAATTAGCTTTTTGGCGTGGTTAAGTGCAGTCTGTGTGACCTCTACTCCGTCAATAATACGGGCAAGCTCCCTGACTCTGCCCTGTGTATCAAGTTTCTTGACTTCAGTATAGGTTTTATTATCTGAAAACTCCTTATTAATAAGGAAGTGTGAGTCAGCTAAAGCAGCAATCTGAGCCTGATGAGTTACACACATAACCTGTCTGTCTTTCGACACTTCTTTTAGCTTCATTCCGACTTTCTGAGCTGCAGAGCCGGAAATACCGGTATCGATTTCGTCAAAGATCATAGTTTCAACGATATCGTGACGGGCGAGAACGGTCTTTATAGCGAGCATCATTCTGGAAAGCTCACCACCTGATGCGATTTTTGTGACAGGCTTCGGGTCCTCTCCGAGGTTGACTGAAATGAGAAACTCAACTCTGTCTATACCGCTTTTTGAGAGCTCGGTTTCTTTGAAATCAACTGCGAGTCTGACATTCGGCATCTCTAAAAAAGCCATTTCTCTCTGCACACTTGACGCAAAGTCAAGAGACACCTCGTGGCGGATTTTTGAGAGTGCTCTCGCTTTATTCATAGCCTCTTTATAAAGAGAATCGTAACGCTCTTTTAGCTTCTCGCGATTTGTATCGTAGTCTGTAAGCTCTCTTAGTTTGTTCTGAGCTGACTCAAGGTAAGAGAGCATCTCTTCTTCAGTTGCTCCGTATTTTCTCTGGAGTCTGTAGAGCAGATCAAGACGCTCTTCGATTTCTTCTAATCTGTACGGGTCTGCTTCAACATCAGAAACAGCGTCATCAATCAAATCGGAGATATCCTTGAGTTCATACAAAGCGTTTGCCATTCTATCTGATAAGTCAGTTAGTGACTCCTGATATCTCTGGGCAGCTGACAGAGCTGAAAATGCGTCGTCTGCCATATTGACTACACCGTCAGTATCATCATCGCCGTCTAAAATAGACTTAGCTCTGAGCAATGCTTTCGTGATTTTGTCACTATTCAAGAGTATATTTCTCTCTTCACTCAAAGCATCTTGCTCACCGATTTTAATATCGGCATTTAATAGCTCCTCTATCTGAAAAGACAATAAATCTATTTCAGCTAAACGCTTTTCTTCATCGTCGTTTAAATTTTCAAGCTCTTCTTTGACCTCTACATACTCATTATAAGTTTTTCTGTAATCACTCAGCTGAGATTTGTTCTGCGAGAGAGCATCTATGTAGTGCAGGTGCAGTGATGGTGACATAAGCTCGGCGTTATCCGACTGACCGTGAATATTAACAAGGTAAGCAGACAGTTCCTTTAAAGCAGAAACTGTAGCTGGGCGGGAATTTATCCGGCAGTTATTCTTGCCGGAAGTATTCATCTCACGCTGAAGAATAATCATATCATCTTCAACCATAAACCCTAAGCTTTCAGCTTTTTTTTGCGCAAGCTGAGATACATCAGAAAAACTCGCGCTGACAAAAGCGGAAGACGCTCCGTTTCTGATTAGATTCTTCGGTGTACGCTGGCCAAGCACCGCGTTTATAGAATCGATAACAATACTTTTACCAGCGCCTGTTTCACCTGTCATAACATTGAATCCGCTTGAAAAATCAATATTCGTTTTCTGGATTACTGCGATATTTTCGATGTATAAATTACATAACATACTTCAAAAACTCCTGAGTGTAGGCTTTAGCGGATTCTTCGTTTTTGCACACGATGAAGATAGTGTCATCACCTGCAATAGTGCCGACAACTGATTCATTTTCCATAGAATCAAAGGCAGCACAAACAGCCTGAGCCATTCCTGCGTAGGTTTTGACAACTACCATATTCATAGCAAAGTCAGCGCTGATTACTGATGAATCAACAATATTCAAAAAACCGTTTTTGGTATTGATAGCTTTTTGTGACGGAGCCTGATAGCGGTATTTTCCGTTATTATCAAGCGATTTTGTGAGTCTTAATTTTTTGATATCTCTGGAAACCGTTGACTGAGTGACATCAAAGCCCTCTTTTCTCAAATACTCCAGAAGCTCATCCTGAGTAGTAATCGGAAATTTATTTATAAGTTCAACGATTTTAGTGTGTCTGTTAATTTTCATCAGTTTTTCTCCTTTAACTTTTCGTTAAGCAGAGTGTAAAAATTTTTCTCTTTAAGAATTATAAGCTCAAGATAATCATCAGCTTTGGTTATAGTGATGACATCACCTTTTTTTATTTCAACATTTGTCTGTCCATCAACTACCAAGTAGCTTTTGCTGACATCGGCATTATCAACAGTTGCTTTAATCACTGCGTCATGTCTGAAAACAACCTGCCTTGACGACAGCGCATGAGGACAAATAGGATTGAGCAAAATGCAATCCATATCCGGCTCAACTACAGGACCTCCTGCAGAAAAGCTGTATGCCGTAGAGCCTGTCGGTGTAGCAAAAATCATTCCGTCAGCGCGGTATGTAATAATCCGCTCATCACATAAAAACACAGAGATATCTATAATCGGTTTTAATACATCTCGTGTAACCGCAGCTTCGTTAACGGCTAAGAATTTCTGCACACTATCCCCGCGCTTAAGTTCGACATCAAGGAGCATTCTACGCTGAGTTTTGTACTCACCATTAAGCAGTTTCTTCAGCTCTTTTATCTCGTAATACTCAAGTCCTGCTACAAAGCCGATTCTTCCCATATTGACGCCGATGAGAGGCTTTTTGTATGTGGCAGCAAACTTAGCGTTATGAATAATAGTGCCGTCGCCACCTACTGTCACAGTCAAATCTGAGTGCTTTATCACTTCTTCATCTGTGTCAAAGTAATTTACATAAGCTTCGTTTTCTTCAAACGTTAATATTTCTTTTGTAGTATTATTAAGTAATAACTCAGCGTCATTTTCTAGCATAAGTTTTGCTATCTGCTGTGCGCAAACAATCGCCTGAGATTTATCAATATTTACAATAAGTCCGATTTTCATAAAATCACCGTTAAATTTATTTATCAAGTTCGGCGTGTGAATCTATAACCACAGCCACAGCTGTTTTATCGGTCAAAAGCTCAGGTACATCCGCTTTTCTGATATGTATCAGATACTCGATATTGCCCTGTGGACCTTTGATTGGCGAAAAGTCGAGCCCGAGCACATCAAAACCATTGTTAAGACAGAAATCGATAATTGTTTCAACAACATCAATATGAACATTCTTATCCCTGACAACACCGTTTTTACCGACATTTTCTTTGCCTGCTTCAAACTGAGGTTTGATAAGACAAACAGCTTCGCCACTTTCACTAAGCAGTTCTCTTGCTACAGGTAAAATGAGCTTTAGCGAAATAAAAGAAACATCAACAGAAAAGAAGTCAATTTTATCAGGTACCTGTTCATCAGTTACATAACGCATATTGGTTCGCTCTAAATTTACAACGCGCTCGTCGTTTCTTAGTTTCCACGCAAGCTGGCCGTAGCCTACATCAACGGAGTAAACCTTTTTCGCTCCGTTTTGAAGCATACAATCAGTAAAGCCTCCTGTTGATGCGCCGATATCCATAGTTATTTTGTCATTGAGTGTTATAGGAAAGCTGTTCATCGCTTTTTCAAGCTTATATCCACCACGGCTGACATATTTCTGGGTATCTCCTCTGACTTCCAGAGGAAGGTTCTCATCATAGGAAACGCCTGCTTTGTCAGCTTTCTGGTTGTTGACATAAACCTGACCTGCCATTATTATAGCTTTCGCCTTTTCACGGCTTTCTGCAAAGCCTTTTTCAAACACCAGTACATCAAGTCTTTTTTTCATTATATCTCCAAAGTATTAGTCGTTTTTCATGATTTCACACATAGACTCTGCGTCGAGATTGTTCTCTTTGAGTGCATGTAAAACAGAAGAATGAGGAACAAATCTGTCTTCAATAGCTGTGACCTTGTAGAGTCCTGTGTAACCGATTTTAGTCAGCTCATAATCAAGGGTTTCGCCGATACCACCGGCCAAAATTCCCTCTTCGAAAAAGTGTATTTTCTCAAAGCCTTTCGCAAATAGGATTGCTTTTTTATCAATCGGCTTAATCTTACAGAGCTTCAGAACGCAGATAGGCTCACCGTCATTTTTCAGCATTTCGTACGCTTTCACGGCATTTGAGAAAAGTCTGCCGTAGGTGATGAGAAGTTTCTTGGCATTTCTATCGCCGTAGATATCGTAGTTCATACTGCTTTCTTTCATGCCCTCTGGTCTCAGAATCTCTCCACCACGAGGATAACGAACAGCCACTAAGCTGTCACAATCGTAGATAGCAGTGCTCAGCGATTCTTTCATCTCGTCAAAATAACAAGGCGAGAATATCGTGGTATTCGGAATAGAGTTGAGCATGGAAACATCGAACACACCCTGATGTGTTTCGCCATCCTCTCCGACAATACCCGCTCTGTCAACAGCCACAACCATATGAAGCTTCTGCATAGCGGCATCGTGCAACAGTTGGTCGTAGCCACGCTGAAGGAAGGTGGAATAAACAGCGAAAACAGGTATCATTCCCTTGCTGGCCATACCACAGCTGAATGTTACAGCGTGCTCTTCAGCGATACCAACATCGAAAAATCTATCTTTGAATCTCCTCGAAAACTCCAAGAGTCCTGTGCCTGTACGCATAGCGGCAGTTACTGCACAAACTCTGTCGTCAGTTTCAGCAATCCGGCACAAGCCTTCGCCGAAAACAGTAGAAAAATCAGTTTTTGATGAAATCGGCTCGCCTGTATCAATATCAAACTGACCGATTCCATGAAAACTCGCAGAGTCACTCTCCGCATACTGGTAGCCCTTGCCCTTTGTTGTGATAACATGGAGCAAAACAGGGCTGTTAGCATCTTTTGCGGCAAGCAACGCTTTTCTCAGAGAATCTATATCGTGACCGTCAACCGGTCCGTAATAACGATAACCAAGCTGGTCAAAGAGTGTATCTTTATAGATAATTCTCTTCAATCTGGACTTTGAACGACGGAGCAAAGCTTTTGTCGGAGAACCGATAAACGGAATGTGTGACAGAATATTTTCCACTCTGTTTTTGATTCTCAGATACGCAGGCTTTACTCTGATAGATGTCAGGTATTTCGCCATAGCGCCGACATTCTTAGAAATCGACATTTTGTTATCATTCAAAATAACGATGAAATTCTTCTTGAAGCGACCTGCGTTGTTAAGTCCCTCATAGGCTAATCCGCCAGTGAGAGAGCCGTCACCGATAACTGCGATTGTGTGACTGTCGTCACCTTTCAAAAGTTTTGCCTGTGCTATACCGAATGCGGCAGAAATCGAGGTGCTGGAGTGTCCGACATCAAAAGCGTCGTACTCGCTTTCTCCCCTTTTCGGAAAACCCGAAAGACCGTCTTTTGTACGGATGGTGTCGATGATATCGTATCTGCCGGTGAGCATTTTATGTGTATAGCACTGGTGGCCGACATCCCACACAATAGAATCATTCGGACAGTCAAAGACACAGTGCAACATAACAGTGAGTTCTACTACACCTAAATTAGGTGAAAGGTGACCGCCGTTAACGGAAACAGTATCGATAATCTTCTTGCGGATTTCTTTACAAAGCTGTTTGAGCTGTGTATCGCTCAGCTTTTTTAAATCCTGCGGTGATTTAATTGTAGATAAAATCTCGTATGACATATAATTACCTACTTCTTGTCAGTTTAAAAATAATCAGTTTTTTCTTTGAGCTAAATCGAGTGCAAGCTCTATAAGCGGTTTTGTATCTCCGCTGAATACGCTAAGTGCGTCTATAGCATCTTTTGTTAAACTATCAACAAGCTCTTTGCACTTATCAATACCTAAAAGCGAAACATAGGTTGACTTTGAGTTCTCGCTATCGCTTCCGACAGGCTTTCCAAGCTGTTCACTTGTTGAAGTAACATCTAAGATATCGTCCATAATCTGGAAAGCAAGTCCAATGCTGTGAGCGTATTTTGAAGCAGCTATTATCTGCTCATCATCAGCTTTGCCGACGATACAACCCATCTCGCATGCCGCTTTAATAAGCGCGGCTGTTTTCTTCTCGTCCATCTCTTTTAGCACTTCGAGAGGGGCGTTTTTGCCCTCGCTTTCGATGTCGATAACCTGACCGCCGACCATTCCCAACGCTCCGCTGTATTTAGCAAGAGTGTGAGCGGCTTTTACCGCTCTGTCAGGTGAAACACTAAGACATGCTTTCTCGCTTAACATAATCTCAAAAGCCAAGCTCTGCAAAGCATCGCCCGATAAAGTTGCGATATCTTCACCGAACACTTTGTGGTTAGAAAGCTTTCCTCTGCGATAGTCATCATCGTCCATACAAGGCATATCGTCGTGAATAAGCGAATATGTGTGAATCATTTCTACAGCACACGCGTATGGTAAAGCCTTTTTCACATCCTCACCGCACAGCTCACAGAACATCAGTGTAAGCAGTGGTCTGATACGCTTTCCGCCACACATCAGCGAATACTCCATAGAGTCAATCAGAGTTTTCTCTCTGTACTCTCCCTGTGGCAAAGAGTTTATAAGCGCTGTTTCTATCAAATTACAGTAATCTTTTATGTTCATCATAGCTATCCCTTAGTCTTCAAAAAGGCTGTCGCCCTTGCTTTTCATATTTTCAATACGCTCGTTGATATCCACAATCTGCCCCCTGGTTTCTTCAAGCTTCTTTGTGCAGTAAATAAGCAGCTTGTAAGCTTCTTCGTAAAGCTTCATCATATCTTCAAGTGGCACATCGGGTTTTTCCATTTTTGCGACGATTTCTTCGAGCTGTTTGTTTGCTTGTTCAAAAGAAAGTTCTTTGTTCATATCAATCATCCTCTTTAGAAAGCTCAATTAGTTTACTCAGCCGGTGGTTGACACCGCTTCTGGATATAGGTGGAGTGAGCATCTCGCCCATATCTCTTAGTGACAGTTCTGGATATTCAACCCTGAGCTTTGCTACTTCTTTGAGCTCATCGCTTAAAGTGAGTAACTTGCCGGATTTTTCAAGTTTTTTTATCGCTTTTATCTGAGTTGCGGAAGCGCAAGCGACCTTCTCAAGATTCGCGATTTCAGAATTTGCCCGCCTATTTACGGTGTTTCTGATTTGCTTTAGTGCTTTTGCGCCCATCACACTCATTGCGGAATTTTGTGCTCCCATAAGAGTGAGCAAATCCGTTATCTGTTCGCTATCTTTGACATAAGCTATGTATGAGCCGTTGCGGTTGAGCATTTTCATATTAACAGCCAAATCCTCGATTTCGGAAATCAGCTTACACACATCAGTACACAGGCTCTTGTGCGAAAGGCACAGCTCTAAGTGATATCCTTTATCCGGGTCTGTGACCGAACCACAGCTTAGAAATATTCCCCTGACAAAAGCACGCTCACATTCGTAATCAGAGATATTCGCTCTATTTACTCTCAGCGAAATTTCGCGATCGTCGTGACCGTAGAAATCAAAAATACGCTTGCAATCAGATGAATCTATCAGCCTCACCGTATAGGCTTTAGAAGATTTAGTGAGCGGTTGAGTTCGCTCAATAATCGGCGCAAAAAGCATACTACACAGGCTCACAAAGCGATTGGCGGTATATTTATTTTCAGTTTTGAACACGATTTTTTCAGATGTGAAATCACGGCACAGCAAAAGCATAGCGTAAAATTCACTTCTGAGCACCTCGACATCGGTGCTTGAGTTCATACACAATTCTTTCTTTGTATCAGTAGCAAATGACATAATATCCTCAGTGTTATGCTTTCCAGATATCTCTGTGGTGAATAGCAGATTGCTGATTGTTGTCAGTAAAGTGGCTGTTTAAAAGTCGTGCAAGTGTTACAGAGCGGTGTTTACCACCTGTGCAACCAATCCCAATAACAAGCTCACTCTTACCCTCTTGCTTATAAAGAGGAATCGAGTAATCAAGAAAGCTCACCATTTTATCAATAAATTCTTTCGTGACATCAAAGCCTAATACATAGCGTCTGACTTCCTCATCAAGACCTGTTTTATATTTAAGCTCGTTGATGTAGAACGGGTTTGGCAGACATCTGACATCAAAAATCAGGTCAGCCTCAAGCGGAATACCATATTTGAATCCAAACGACATGCAGGTGATGAGCATACCATCGCTTGCATCCAGTGAAAACATAGAAGTAACACGCTCTTTGAGCTGTTTCGGTTCCATGTACGACGAATCTATAACATAATCGGAAATAATTTTGACCGATTTCATAAGTTCGACTTCGAGCTCAACAGCCTTTTCAAGAGAGCCTCCCGCAAACTCATCAGCAAGCGGATGCTTTCTCCTTGTTTCCTTATAACGGATGAGGAGGGTGTCAGGTTTTGTGTCTAAGAAAAGGATTTTAAAGCGCTTTCCTGAGAGCTTCGACTTAGAAATAATGTCAGCGAGCTCATTGAACATATTGCCGGAGCGCATATCAACTACAACCGCTACCTTCTTCATACGCTTGTCAGCAGAGTTATCACACAAATCGTAGAAAGTATCAAGCAGCAGTGGTGGAATATTATCCACACAGTAAAAGCCGATATCCTCCATAGCATGTAAAGCTGAGGTTTTTCCTGCACCCGAAAGTCCAGTAATAATTACAAACTCCATAGCTCCTCCGTAAACTTAGTTTCTCTCTATATGAATAATCTCTCGTTCTAAGAAATACCCTGTCTGTTCCTTCACGGTATCCTGAACAAACTTCACGAGGTTAAGTACATCCTCGCAAGTAGCGTTTCCTATGTTGATGATAAAGCCCGCGTGCTTTTCAGACACCTGTGCACCGCCGATAGTTTTGCCCTTAAGACCACACTGTTCAATCAGTGTTCCCGCAAAATTTCCCTGAGGCCGTTTGAACACACTGCCGGCACTCGGAAAATCAAGAGGTTGCTTAGTTTTTCTGCGGTCCATGAAGTCATCCATTTTAGCTTTGATATCTGACTTGTCGCCATTTTCAAGCTCCATAGTTACAAACAAAATGATATCGTCGCTTGTCTTGTAAACACTGTGTCTGTAGGACAAATCAAGCTGTGTTTTATCTAGTGTCACCACTTCGCCCTCACGGGTAATGTGAGTGACTAAAGTCACGACATCTTTCATCTCTCCACCATAGGCTCCTGCGTTCATATACGCCGCTCCACCTACAGAACCCGGTATACCAAAAGCAAACTCAAGACCCGAAAGCGAGTTATCAAGTGCAAAGTTGCAAAGCCGAGCTAAGTTCACACCTGCTCCGCAAGTGATTTTATTTTCTTTTACAGAAATATCTTTAAAATCTCCGTCGAGGGTAAGCACTACACCTTTCATTCCTTTATCAGAGATGAGAAGGTTGCTGCCCTTGCCCAATACGAAAAGCTCTATTTCATTTTCTTTGCACAGCCTAACGACTGCTTTGAGCTGTTCTAAAGTAAAAACTGTGATAAAAAGCTGAGCTTCTCCGCCTATTTTAAACGAAGTGTGCTTAGATAGCGGTTCGTTTTCGATATATTCAAAACCGAGTTTTTCGGCTGAATCTTTAATTATCTGAAGGTCGTACATATTTCCTCCGTTATAGCTTGATATTTTTTTCTTTGCAGTATTCTCTGAGGTTTTCAATGCTCGAATTAACTACGAGCTCTTTCGGGAAATCAACTTCACTTAGCAACTGAAGTGCGTGCGAAAATTCTCCGACACTAGAAGCAAAGTGAGCATCTGTATCAACGACAACCCGTGCAGAATGCTTTTTACAAAGTTGGGCGATTTTCCTGCAGTTAGGAATCGAGTCTTTACGAAAGCCTGTGAAGGTTGCGTTGTTGATTTCAACTAAAGTTGAAGTTTCTGCACAGCGCTTGATAACTGTTTCGTATTCGTAAGCGTAGTACGGTGAGCCCGAGTGACCGATAACATTGACATTCGGGTTATCACACATAGCAAGATAAGCGCCGGTGCACTTTTCAACCGAAGGCTCTTTTAACAGCGTGATAGAATGCATAGATGCTACTATCCACTCGAGAGAGTGAAGCAATTTCTCGCTACAATCAAGCGAACCATCATAATCAATTATGTTTGCTTCCATTCCTTTTAAGACTCTGACACCATAAAGCTCCTTTGGTACAAGGGATAGACTCTCAAAGTAATATGCTCCCGGAGCACCTTCCATAGCTCTGCCGTGGTCGGTAATAGCGATAACACTCAGATTCTTTTTAGCTGCTGCCTGCACCATTTCATCAATCGTAGAATACGCGTGGGTGCAAGCGTTGGTATGCGTGTGTAAATCAGCAATTATATTCATCAAAAAATCACCAGTTAGTATCAATTTTCTTTTTGCCGATATCTTCAGGGCTGATATCCATACCCAAGTTCTGAAGCAGTTCTCTCGCTCCGTTGTAGCCCATCTTCTTCTGACGCTGATTCATAGCAGCGACTTCGATGATGATAGCAAGGTTTCTACCCGGCTTGACAGGAATTGTAACAACAGGAACTTCGATTCCGAGTATTTCCATATATTCGTTATCCATACCCATTCTGTCGTATACCTTGGTTGAATCCCAGATTTCCATATTGATGACCATATCAATCTTCTCGCTCATCTTTACAGCACCCATACCGAAGATTCTGCGGGCATTGATGATACCGATGCCGCGTACTTCGATAAAGTGACGGATGTTGTCAGGAGATGAGCCGACGAGTGATTTCTTCGAAACTCTCTTAATTTCAACCGCGTCGTCAGCAATCAGACGGTGACCACGCTTGATAAGCTCGATAGCAGTTTCAGATTTACCGACACCGCTGTTACCAATAAGTAAACAACCTTCGCCGTATACTTCGACGAGTACACCGTGGCGAGTGATACGAGGGGCAAGCTCAACATTCAAAAAAGATACAAGTGCCGCTGTAAGAGTAGATGTATCATCAGTTGTGATAAGCACTGGGACCTCGTACTTCTTAGCACAGGCAATCAGCACTTCTGATGGAGTCAGATCGCGCGCAATAATAACAGCAGGCGGTCTGTGGGAAAAAATAGGCTCAAGCAGCTTCATCCTCTCTTCATCACTGAGGTTATTGAGATAAGAATACTCTGTCATACCTAAGACTACAATCTGTGACGCATCGTAGTAGTCAAGGTAACCTATGAGCTGAAGACCCGGTCTGTCAATGCTTTTCGAACAAACAAAAAGATTCTCGGGGTCACTGGGCATATAATATTCCTTCAGTCCGATTTCATCAATTACTTTCTTTAAAGATACGCTGTATTCACTATTCATAAAAAGCACCGACTTTCATTTATTTTTCACATACGCAAAAACGCATACTTATACAGATTTAATTATACTCCTATATAATAAGTTTATAAACCTATTAAAGAACATTTATGAATATTTTATGCATTAATCTGCATAATTTTCCTGCATTTTTAATATATTTCAGACTTTGAATATGAAAATTATTCCCGCACAAAATACTATTGGTGATTTTATGTTAATTCTACTGCTTCGGACAATACTCATATACGCATTTATTATTCTCGCTGTAAGGCTGATGGGAAAGCGTCAGGTGAGCGATATGCAGACCTCAGAGCTTGTTATTACACTGATAATATCTGACATAGCAGCTATTCCTATGCAAGGTGTTGAACAACCGCTTTTATCAGGGTTGTTGCCTATTATGGTCTTGGTTTCACTCGAAATTATACTGAGTATCTTTATGATGAAAAGTGTAAAATTCAGGGACATAATCTGCGGTAATCCTATCGTAATCATTGAAGACGGGAAAATTCTCGAAAAACAGCTGAGAAAGCTGAGAATAAGCTACGAGGATTTATACAGTCTATTAAGACAGCAGGAGATATTTGACATCAGCGAAATCAAAATCGCTATTGTTGAAACTAACGGAAGTGTCAGTCTACTCAAAAACAAGGAGGAAAAGAAAAATTGAAACGCATCTGGGTAGCCCTCTCTCTGATGATTATCTGTTCAGCATTTGCTTGTACTGAATTCATTATAGTAAAATACAAGTCGACCGAATTTTTTGATTTAGTTGAAACTGCAGAGGTTTATTTTTCCGAAAGAGAATTTAGCAAATCTTATAACACGCTTGATAGTGCTACTAAAAAATGGGAAAAAAGTGAGAAAATTCTCAATATCTTTTTATCTCACGAAAAGGTTGACGAGGTTGAAGAAAGCCTGTGCGAGCTTTCAAAATACGCAGAAAATAAAGACAAAACTCTGTTTTATGCAACCTCAGAAAAAGCAAAAAGGCAGCTGCTCTGCTTAAAACAGAGCGAACTGCCTAATCTTGAAAATATTATGTGATAATTCTAAATCAGAATTATTTGTCGTTTCTCTTCTGCCACATAACCCAGAGCGGACCAGCGATACAAAGTGATGAGTAGCAACCTGAAACTACACCGATCATCATAGGAAGAGCAAAGCTCTTAACTGAATCAAGACCGAAGATAGTAGCTACAACATAAACTGTACCGATAGCGATGAGCGTTGTGATAGATGTGCAGATTGTACGAGTGAGAACTGAGGAAGCGCTGTGGTTGAATACATCAGCGATGTCAGCCTTAGGACCAGCAATCTTTCTCTCTTCTCTTACTCTGTCGTAGATAACGATAGTATCGTTGAGTGAGTAACCTAAGATCATAAGTACAACTGCGATAAAGTTGGAGTCAATCGGCATGCGGAAGATGACATACATAAAGTAAATCATTGCAACATCGTGGAATAAAGCAACAAGTGCCATGATACCTGCTGAAAGACCGCCGATGAGCTTAAATCTCAGAGTAACATAAAGCACCATCAGTGCACAAGCGATGAGCACAGCAGTAAGACACTTGAGCAGGAACTTAAAGCCCATTGAAGCCTCAACAGAGGTTGACTCCTGATATGCAAATGCGTTGTCAGGGAAAGCCTCTTCAAGAGCTTTTGTGATGTTATCCTGAGTTGAAGTATCGATAGCTTCTTCACCAGAGAAGTTGATATCAACAACATAAGCATCGTCAGACTCTGTGTTATTCATAATGTCCTTTGATACTGTGAAGGTTACAGTATTCTCAGGAGTTGCTGTCTGGATAGTATCCTTGAGTGTATTTTCATCAACTTCACCTGTGAAGCTGTAAGAAATGATAGCGCCACCCTTGAACTGAATATCAAGAGTTGTGCCGAAAATGAAGTTGCAGATAATACCAATTAAAATAATACCTAAAGAGATGCCGAAGAAAATTTTACTACGACCAACAAAGTTTAAGTCTTTTTTCATTATTTAGCACCTCCGAACAACCAGTTTTTGCGTAAGCATTTGAAGCCTGCAATGCTCTTGAGCATAACTCTGGAGAAGAATACGCCCATTACAAAGTTGGAGATAACACCCATTAAGAGTGTGTAACCAAACGCGTAGATAGTACCTGTTGTTGAAGCACCGAACAGCCATGAAAGAATGTTTGACGGACCGAATACAAGCAACAGAATGATAGATACGATAACGACAGTCATGTTACCGTCGATGATAGCAGCGAGTGAGTTCTTTGTACCCTTTTCGATTGCGCCATCGAGAGTTTTACCTGTCTTGAATTCGTCCTTGATACGCTCAGCAGTGATGATGTTAGCATCAACACCCATACCGATAGAGAGGATAATACCAGCAATACCAGGGAGCGTCATTGTAAACGAATCGAATACAGGGAAGAATCTTGTAATAGCAGCAACTGAAAGGCCAACCTGACCTAAAAGTGCGATAACAGCTACAACACCTGGGATTCTGTATCTGATAATCATAAACAGAGCAATCAGTATAAGAGCAATAACGCCTGCATAAGCCATAGCAACTAAAGAGTTCTGACCAAGGGTTGGGCTGATAGAGCTGTAGGACGCAACCTCGAGAGAGAATGGAAGCGCACCACCGTTGATCTGGTTAGCAAGCTTTGTAGCTTCTTCAGCAGTAAAATCACCTGTGATAGAAGCAGAACCACCTGTGATACCGTTAGGGTTATCTTTATCAACAACCGGTGAAGAAAGCAAAGTTTCGTCCATATAGATGCCGATTGGTTTACCTAAGTTAGCTTTAGTAGCTTCAGCAAAAATGTCAGCACCTTCAGAAGTAAGGTCTAAAAGGATCATATACTGACCAGCAGAACCTGTCTCTGTGTTAACGCCAGCCTGAGCCTTAGCAACAGACGAGCCGTCCATCAGAACTTCGCCTGCTTCGTTTCTAAAAGTAAGCTTAGCAGTAGCTGCAAGTTCATCAATGGCTTTTACAGGGTCGAAATCAGTTTCGTCCTCTTTCCATGGGAAACGAACAATAATACGATCACTACCATAGTCAGCATAAAGCTCGTAGTCAGTGATACCGTTTGAAACCATACGGGTTTCGATAATAGATTTAGCAGAGTCTAACTGCTCATCTGTGGCGTCGTAGTCATCAGCCGGTTTGAATGTAGCTTCAACACCGCCACGGATGTCAATTCCCCATCGAATGTCATCGATACCCTTGATCACTGTTTTCTCTACATCGCCTTCGTAGTATGCTACGCCGAAGATGGAAGAAGCAGCGAACAGGAGAATCAGAATGGCACAGATGAAGAAAACAGGCTTTGGAATTCTTTTCATGCCTTGGACCTCCATAAATTTTGTGTCGTCAAAAGTGCCTGCACAGTTTTAAAAAATAAAAACTCTGCTACGGTGTACACTTTTAACCATAACAGAGTAATTATACTTTTTTATCACAGAAAAGTCAACAAAACATTGTGAAATCTTTGTGATAATTATTAAATTTTGTCGAAAATGAATATATTTTTCTAAAATAGAAATAAAATCCACTTATACTTCTACGCAGAGTAGCTTTTCAACAGCAGAAAGCTTTGTACATACCACAAAAACATCGAGCGCTTTTGATAAATCTTCAACTGACGGAGCAGTAGGCGCGATACGGATGTTGGAATTATTCGGGTCGTTTGTATACGGATAGGTAGCACCTGCACCTGTTAAGATAACACCTGCTTCCTTACAAAGAGAAACAACCCTGCTAGCTGTACCGTTCATCACATCAACGCTTACAAAGTAACCGCCCTTCGGCTCTTCATAGGAAATAATACCTAAAGGCTCAAGATTTTCCTTGATTTTGCTTAAAACCAAATCAAATCTCGGTCGAAGTATCTCCTTATGCTTTTTCATATGAGCCTTCATGCCGTCAATATCCTTGAAGAAACGGACATGTCTGAGCATATTGATTTTATCAAAGCCGATGGTCTGGTACTTGTACTTATTCTTGATTATCTTCATATTACTCTCAAATGCCGCCATAGCCGCAACACCTGAGCCCGGGAAGGTAATCTTTGAAGTTGAGCAGAATTCAATCGGGTGATCAAGGTTGCCTGTCTTTTTGCACTCGTCAAAAATATTGAGCAAGCTGACCTCTTCATCTGTCAGGTCGTGTATAACATACGCGTTATCCCACATAATCTTGAAATCTTTTGCGGCAGGCTTAAGCGAAGCAAAACGCTTCACTGTTTCGTCAGAATAAGTTATACCCTGTGGATTTGAATACTTCGGAACACACCAGATACCCTTCACACTCTCGTCTTTAATAAGTTCCTCGACTATGTCCATATCAGGACCATTTTCAGTCATCGGAACAGTAATCATCTCGAAACCAAAGTATTCAGTGATACCGAAATGTCTGTCATAACCCGGTACAGGACACAAAAACTTTCTGTTTTTCACTTCGTACCAAGGAACACAACCCTCAGCAGGCGCGGTTGTCATAAAGCAAGCTATAGTATCAAACATCATATTAAGACTTGAGTTACCGCCGACCATAACCATATCAGGTGTTACACCCATCAACTCAGCCATAAGTTTTTTACAAGACGGAATACCATCCATAATGCCGTAATTTCGACAGTCCTGACCGTCTATTGTAACACACTCAACATCACTGTTGATGATATCAAGCATACAGCGGGATATCTCCAGCTGTTCAGCACAAGGTACACCTCTTGACATATTAAGCTTTAAATTAAGCTCTTTGATTGCACTGTATTCTTTTTTGAGTTCTTCATACTGAGCAGAAAGCTCAGCTTTTGTCATATCCTTCAGTAACATTTTGCACCAACTTAATATAAAAATTGCAAAAAACACGAATTGCCAAGTAATATAATAACTGCAAAACATAAATTTTGCAATACTATTTTGAAAATCTTGCAAAAATAAATTCATTATATAGTATGCACTTTTTAGTGTAAATTACACAAAAAAGGGGCTCATAACGAGCCCCATAAATCTATCTACCTTATCAGTAGTAATTATAATATCCGTAGTTCTTGCCTTTATATTTACTTCTATCCTGAAGTGAACAGCCAACCTTCAAAAAGCCTAGAACCTTGGAATCAGCGAGTTTGAAAGCCTGAACAGCTTTTTCAATATCGCCGTGAGTTGTAGCTTTTTCTCTTACGATAAGAACATAACCCGCAACATGCTCCTTGAGCAACAATGTATCTGTAACAACACCAACAGGCGGAGTATCCATGATAACATAATCGTACTGATTCTTCGCCATGTTTATAAACGCAGCAAAAGAAGCAGAGCCGATAAGCTCAGACGGGTTCGGAGGCACTGCTCCTGAGGTAAGTACATCAAGACAAGGCACTACATCTCTGTTCACCACATCTTCAAAGTCAGCAAACTGACCTACCACCTCAGAAAGTCCTGCAGTATTCTTTATCTTTAAAAGGTTGTGAACATTAGGTCTACGAAGGTCAGTATCAACAAGCAAGACTCTCTTTCCCATTTTCGCAAACGAGATAGAGAGATTAACTGTAGCCGTACTTTTACCCTCACCTTTTGACCATGAAGTAACTGCAACACAAGGATTATTCTCGGCAACAAGCGAGAAAACAAGGCTTGTACGAGCAGATTTATATCCCTCTACGATAGCAAATTTACTATCAGTATTGATAATATTTCTCGTTTTATCCGCAGCTCCGCGACGCTTTTTCTTAGAAATCAGTTTCATTTCTTCTTCGCACCGCCTTCCACTTCAAAGTCAATAATTTCTGCAAATACAGGTATTTTGTAAATATCGTACAAGTCATCGCCCGGCTTAACGGTGGTATCGATAATCTCAATGAGGAACGAAACACCTAGTGATAACACGAGACCTGCGAGTAAGCCCATAAGCACATATTGCTTAACATTCGGTGATGATGGCTTTGACGGAATAGCCGCGTCATCAACGGTGTCAACCTTACCTGCATCATCAAAGTAGTTAGCAAAAACTTCAGGAGCAGCCTCTGCTACCTGGTTTGCGACATTTGCCGCTGTAAGCGGGTCTGAGGAGGATGCCCTGATTTCAAGAAAGTAGGTATCCTCAATCGCGTTAATAGATACACTGTTTCCGGCGATAATACTCTTCATCTGTGGGTCACGCATAAAAAGCTCAGTACAGGTATTAGCAAGCAAAACAGACTGAGAAATATCGTTTGTGTTAACCTTCTGGTCTGTATCACCATCAGCAGTTGAACTGCCGATAGTAAAACCGGAACTGTTCTGTACAAGAATCAGAGCGGTTGTTGTATAAATCGGAGTAACAAAGTATGTTACATAAAAGAACGCAAGCAGTGTACCTGCCAGAGTCATAATTATGATAAGCTTAATATGTGCTAAAAACATCTTAAGGATATCGTTGATAGTTAATTGCCTTGACATATTAACCCCCTATGTTACACAATTCTTCAAGTAATATAATATATCATTATAGAAGAATAATTATTCTAAATTAGAATTTTATTATAGAAAAATAAAAAAAGGTGAGAGAAAATTCTCTCACCCATTTCAAATCATATTATTCTGATTATCCGCAGATGCTCAGAAGTACGCCGGCAGCAACAGCTGAGCCGATAACACCGGCTACATTAGGACCCATAGCGTGCATAAGCAGGAAGTTACCAGGGTTTTCTTCCTGACCAACCTTATTAGATACACGAGCTGCCATAGGAACAGCAGATACACCTGCTGAACCGATGAGCGGATTAACCTTACCGCCTGTGAAGATATACATAAGTTTACCGAACAAGATACCGCAGATAGTACCTACGCAGAACGCTGCAAGTCCGAGAGCAATAATACCGATTGTCTCCAACCGCAAGAAGCGTGTACCTGTAGCTGTAGCACCGACAGTAACACCAAGGAAGATAGTGATGATATTCATAAGCTCGTTCTGAGCAGTCTTGTTAAGTCTCTCTACAACGCCAGACTCCTTGAAGAGGTTACCGAGCATCAGCATACCAATCAGCGGAGCTGAACTTGGAAGTAAAATAGAACATACAATAACAACAACTATAGGGAACATAATCTTCTCAAGTTTTGAAACAGGTCTGAGCTGTTCCATAACTACTGAACGTTCTTTTTTAGTTGTTAAAAGTCTCATAAACGGAGGCTGGATAATAGGAACGAGTGCCATATATGAATAAGCCGCAATAGCGATAGAACCTAAAAGATGAGGAGCGAGTTTACTTGTAACATAAATAGCAGTAGGACCGTCAGCACCACCGATAATACCGATAGCGCCTGCTTCATTAGGAGCAAAGCCAAGTAAAATAGCACCAATGAAAGTGATAAAGATACCAACCTGAGCAGCGGCACCTAAGATGAAGCTCTTAGGGTTAGCAATAAGCGGACCAAAGTCGGTCATACAACCGATACCAAGGAAAATAAGCGGTGGGTAAATACCGAGCTTAACACCCTGATAGAGGTAGTAAAGCAGACCACCATAGGTCGGAACATTTACATACTGCTCACCGTTTAGAGTAGTGACAGCGTAATCTATAGTATCATGAGTGCTCAGATACTCAGCAAGTGGCACCATATTTGTAGACGGAGCCGCCATAATATCAGGATAGAGGTTAACAAGCAACATACCGAATGCAATCGGTAACAAAAGCAATGGCTCGTACTGCTTTTTGATAGCGAGATAAATAAGTACGAACGAAATGCCTATCATAACATAGTTCTGCCAAGCAAGATCAACAAGACCTGAGTCCTGATAAAGGCCAACTAAGGAATCTAAAAAACCATTAATAATTTCCATATTTTAAACTCCTTTCCCTATCAAAACGGTCTGGTGTTAGATAAAACACCAGCATTACCCCAAGCACAGCGCGCAGGAGCTTTTTTGATATTTCTGATTCTGACATTTCCTGCACCGTACATATATTCAACAGCCGCAGCAATACAAGCAAGAACATCAGGGGTTACTCCACCTGCAGTGTTAGCAGAAGCAGAACTTCCACCTGCACCAGTGCCCTTTGGTGTATCGTCGTCATCATTGTTTTTCTTAGACTTCTTAGGTTTGTTCTGTGCATTATAAACGATAGTACTGTACAGCTTGATTATAGCAATAAGTAGAATCAGAACTGCAAACACAACAACGAAGCCGGTGATAAGAACAGTCCATGCTGTCATCATATCAAGACTCGCAAAATATTCGCTCATAAAATAACCCCCATATTCTCAAATTTAGTCATTGTATAGTATATACCAAAAACGACAAAATTTCAATAAAAATATGGGGGTAAAAAAATATTTGTTTATTATGACAATTTTGTTAGTTTTTTAACAAATCCTTTAGTTATTTAAACTTACAAAATTATACAGATAAGACCGTTGCAACCATCATTGATGATTTTTTCTATCGTTTCCCCTACCTTTGCTCTTGCCTGTGGCGGCATACGGTAGAGCTTATTATTGAGTCCCTCGGAAACAAGCTCGTTGACTGACTTTCCGAAGATGTTTGACTCCCAGATTTTTTGCGGACTTTCTTCAAATTCTTTTAAGAGATATGTGACAAGCTCTTCACTTTGCTGTTCACTACCTACTATCGGTGTTACCTCAGCAGTGGTAGAAATCTTCATCATATGAATGCTCGGTGCGCTCGCCTTAAGCTTTACTCCGTACTTTCCGTTTTGCTTGATAATCTGTGGCTCTTCTAAGGACAGTTCATCAATAGTCGGCATAACGATTCCGTATCCTGTTTCCTTTACCTGCTCATATGCCTGAGCGATTTTATCAAACTGAGATTTCTTCTGTGACAGCTCAAATATACAATCAAGCAATGATTTTTCATCAGAAATATCAATTCCTGTTTTCTCTGACAGTATTTTGAAAAACAAATCATCCCTTAGTCCAATATTAACTCCGGCACTGCCTTTTCCTAAATCAAGGGACGAAAGCTTTGCAGAATCTATGTACTCGCACTTTGAAACTTTTTCGAGCACATCCTGAATCTCTCTTATTTTCTGCATACTGCCAAGATTTGATCTAATAGACTCAAACACCTCCGATTTAAGCCAATGTTCTTTATTCAAAGACACTAACCATTTCGGGATGCTGACTCTGATTTCTCTGACTGGAAATTCAAACAACACCTGTGCCAGTATCGCTTTAATTCGATTTTCATCAAGCTCGATACAGTTAACCGGCAGACACGGCACCTGATACTTCCGACTCAGCGTTGAAGCGAGCTCTCCTGACTCTAAAGATTCAGGATTCATACAGTTAAGCAGTATGATAAACGGCTTATTTATAGCTTTCAGCTCACTTACTACACGCTCTTCGGCTTTAACATAATCTTCTCTGTTTATCTCCCCTATTGTTCCATCGGTTGTTACAAGCAGACCGATTGTGCTGTGTTCGTTAATTACCTTCTGAGTGCCGATTTCAGCCGCTCTGTCAAACGGAATTTCCTCCTTTGACCACGGAGTTTTCACCATTCTCGGTGTATCCTCTTCCATATAGCCCATCGCAGAATCCACAACATAGCCTACGCAGTCTATCATCCTGACTTTTAGGGTAGCTGTGTTATCAACATTTATCTGCACTGCTTCTTCGGGGATGAATTTAGGCTCAGTAGTCATTATTGTTCGTCCACCCGATGATTGCGGAAGCTCATCGTTTGTGCGTCTTCTGAGATTTTCATCGTCTATATTAGGTAGCACAATAGAGTCCATAAAACGCTTGATAAATGTTGACTTACCCGTGCGGACAGGACCCACTACCCCTATGTATATGTCGCCGGCTGTGCGACTGCTGATATCTTTGTATATGCTTCTTTCTTCCATATTTTCCTCCGATACACTGTTGATACTATAATGTATGAGGACAATGTTTTATTTATGACCAAAGCAGAAAAACCGTCCGATATTCCCGGACGGTTTTGAGGTTTTTTCTAATTTAGAATTATTTTATTTTCTTTCACCGAATTATAACTCCAACATACGGATGAGTGACGGAATAGCTGTTTCAAACTTTGTGCCATACCAGTGAGCTTCATCGTCAATTGTATTCTCGATGCACTCAACAGTATAGTCTGAAGCAATCTTCACAGCATCAAGCACACCCAAACCATGCATAAAAGCTCCGACAAACGAAGATGAGAACACATCTCCTGTACCGTGATAGCTTTTCGAAATCTTCCTGTGGGTATAGCTCTTCTGCTCACCGTTTTCAGCGATAACAACATTTACTTCTCTATCGTTATAGCTAACACCAGTCAGAATAACAGTGCCACTACAGATATCAGCAAGTTTTGAAACAAGTCCGTCGATATACTCTTTGCCGTAGCTTTCTTTATAGGGAGTTTCTGTCATAAGACAAGCTTCAGTTATATTAGGCAGGATTATATCTGCTTTTGAGCAGAGATAGCGCATACCTTCTACATATTCATCGTCAAAGCCTGTGTAAAGCACTCCATTGTCAGCCATAGCAGGGTCAACGATAATTTTCCCACCATCTCTTTTTAAAGACCCAAAAATATCGCAAACATAGTCAATCTGCTTTGCAGTACCTAAATAACCTGTGTAAATAGCATCGAAGGATATGCCCTGTTTTAGCCAATGCTCTTTAATCTTTGGAAAATCCTCTGATAAATCGTTAAAAGTAAAGCCCGAAAAAGAGCCTCCTGTATGTGTAGAAAGGACAGCAGACGGTAAAATACAGGTTTCGTGAGCACAAGCTGAGATAATCGGCAGAGCTACGGTAATAGAGCACTGACCAACACACGAAATGTCCTGAATTGTCAAAATCCTTTTATACGACATAAAATCACTCCTTTTCTAAATTTACTCACTCTAATCTCGAATGATAACACTAAGCACTTTATTCGTCAATATAACACAAATAATTTTGTAGAAAAAAACAGCGAATGGAAAACCACCCGCTGTTTTTTTATTTATTATTCGGTCGGTACAAGTAGCATTTTTCCACAGTCCAACACCGATTCTTCAAGCGAATTTTCGCTCATTAGCAAGCTTTCTCTAGTCGCATAAGCCTTAGCAATATCCCACGTACTCTCGCCTTTATCAGCAAAATACAATATCAGCGAACAATCGTCCTTTTCAAGAGGTTTATCTTCGAGTGCTATTGCCCCTACAACAGGATTTGCACTAATAACATCACATAACAACAGCTCCGCTTTGAGTTCTGCCCTTATTTCAACGGTAGAGTCATCAACAAGCCTGAAACTCAGACTTCGGATTTCGGCGTTTTTCAGCAGTACCCTGTCAAAAGTTCTACTAAGCTGTGGTTTGAAGTCAATCTCTACACTCCGTTCGATATAAGACACTACCCCTTCCTTATCCTCGACAAGCATACACACTGATGTCTTTCCGCACAGACTAAGCACAGAATCACTGACAACAGGAGAAAGGGATAACAAATCGCTGTGTATATCTATAACTTTTGCAATCTCTAAACTTTCAAGATGCAAGCTCGATTTTTGAATGTGTACAAAACTCTCACAACTGTGCTCACATTCAGCGTTAACAAGATTGCGCTCAAGCTCTATCATATATGCTGTTGAATATGCGTCATCAACTACGCTCAGCTTTTTTGGTGCATAGCCTAAATCCGAAAAGCACAACTTCACATCAAGATTGAGCATAGAACCATCGTTTAGCTGGTCGTGTCTTATTCGAAAATCACACGACATAACTTCAAGCGTCGGCACATTCATCGTTTCATCGGTGATATTCTCACAGTCGATAACCCGACTTATCGGAAAAGCATAAGAAAAATGTTCGATGTTTCCACTTTCCAAATCCGATAGATACATCGCTTTGAGCGTAATTTCCGCATTCAGCATTATTTTATTCTGTATGCTTTTCAGGTCGGTAATATCAGCGCTAACATCGTAGGTAAGCAGTGATTCAACAGGCGGTTTGTTGCTTATAGTAATGTCTTCTGATACAGAAAACTGCTCCTGACACAAAGCACACAAATCAGAAACTTCGATGTACTTTTCCTTTACAATTAGGTCACTATCCTCATCAAAGCTGTAATATCCGCAAAGCTCTTTTGATATCACCTTTGCAGATAAAGAAAACGCACCGTGGATAACTAGCTTTCGCGGGCTAAGTGCACGGCAGTTGATGTACTCACATTTAGTGTCGCACATTATTATATACTGCTCGGGTGTGGATTTCAGATTAAAATTAGCGGTAAAAGGCACTGTCTGGGTATAAACGCGCACATTATGCTTTAAGCTGTCACAGTAGAGTATGCGCACAAGTGACTCGCCATCAACGGTAAGTTGTCCGCCTGATATAGAGCGTGTGTAAATTTTCGGAATCAGAGTGCATTTGAGTATCTTTTCGATATCTGGACAGTAGTCAGGCAGAGTGATATCCACATCGACTATCTGTTCATTAACGGTGTCAAGAAAACGGTTTTGGCACCCGACAGAGTGCTTTAAAAAATTGTATTCCATACTTTATTCTCCTTTATATTTTCTATGAAATTGTATTAAGGAAATCAAAGTTTTATGCATAAAAAAGCAGACCGACTTTTCATCGGTCTGCAATAACACATTCAGCTGTATCCTCTTGAGCGTAAGTACTCCTCTATTCTCTTGTCGTCGTAGAAAACGAGGTCTTTACAGCCCGCTAAAAACTCGTTGTGGTGGAGCACCTCGTGCTTGAGTGTCTTTTCAAGATGTTTATAGTACTCTTCTTTTGATTTATCTTTAAACACCTTAATAAAACTACCATAGTAAAGCACGATTCTTTTCCCGAGATTATCGCGGATATATACACCTAAAATGTACAAATCATTATTAACTGCGCACGGATGAAGACGAGAGCCACAGTCAAGCACAATACCTCCGTTGAGCTCTCTGTAAAGCTCTGTGGGTAGCGTGTCCGCTATTTCGTCGAGCATCTGTCCGCACTCTTCGTAGGAAATCATAGTTTAGTCTAAGAAGTCCTTGAGCTTCTTGCTTCTAGATGGGTGACGAAGCTTTCTCAAAGCCTTTGCTTCAATCTGACGGATACGCTCTCTGGTAACATTAAACTCCTTGCCGACTTCTTCTAAAGTACGGCTTCTGCCGTCTTCTAAGCCAAAACGAAGTCTTAACACCTTTTCTTCTCTAGGGGTAAGAGTATCAAGCACCTCCATGAGCTGTTCTCTGAGCATAGTGTGGGAAGCAGCATCAGCAGGAGCTGGAGCATCATCGTCAGGGATAAAATCACCTAAGTGGCTATCCTCTTCCTCACCGATTGGAGTTTCCAAAGATACAGGCTCCTGAGCAACTCTCATAATCTCTCTAACTTTTTCAACAGGCATATCGAGCTCTTCAGCGATTTCGTCAGCAGATGGCTCATGACCATTCTGGTGTAAAAGCTGAGAAGAAACCTTCTTCACCTTGTTGATAGTTTCTACCATATGAACAGGAATACGGATAGTTCTTGCCTGGTCAGCGATAGCTCGTGTGATAGCCTGTCTTATCCACCATGTTGCATAGGTCGAGAATTTGAATCCCTTTGTGTAGTCAAACTTTTCAACAGCTTTGATAAGACCTAAGTTACCCTCCTGAATGAGGTCAAGAAAATGCATACCACGACCAAGATAACGCTTAGCGATACTTACAACAAGTCTGAGGTTCGCTTCAGAAAGACGCTTTTTCGCTGCGGCATCACCCTGAGAAATTCTGATAGCGAGCTCTACTTCTTCCTCTGAAGTAAGAAGCGGAACGCGACCGATTTCCTTGAGATAAACCTTTACAGGGTCGTCGATAGCGATATTGTCAGATGTATCAACACCCTCAGCTACGACTGTGGTGCCTGTTTCGCCGTCAACGTCGTCTAAATTCAGACCCTCAAGCGAAATATCGTCAATGATATCATCCTCAACAATCTCGATACCCGCGCTCTCTAAGGAGTCGTAGAGTTTTTCAAGCTGTTCAGGCTCAAAGTCGATTTCTCCAATAGCGTCGAGAATTTCTTTGTTAGAGATAGAACCCTTGGCTTTGCCGAGTTCGGTAAGTTCCTTGATAATAGTTTTCTTATCTGTTGTTGGTGCAGTCATACTTGCATTTCCTTTCTTTGCGTGATATTTCTATATTAGAATTATAATACAAAATCACTGGTGTTTTTCTTTCAGCATTTTCAGGTAAGAATCAAGCTGCGAATCCGATGCAGATGCGATATCTGCCGAATTTATCCTTATCTTTTCTTCCTTTATCGTGCTGATATATTCCATAAGCGCCGCATCAGTAGCTGCAACATCGGAATTTCTGGAGATAATCGCGATTATCGCGGAGACCTCGTCGCTTGTGAAATCAGCCGACAAGGCATTAAGCGGTTCTTTACCTTCTTTAATTCTACTAAAGAAATAATCAAATAACCTTCTATTAAAATCGGTAACGAAATCGTCAGCCGAAATATTCGAATTTATAAGAGAGAGCTTGTCCGGATTGTTGACAAAATAAGCGATGAGATTTCGCTCCGCTACGGTAGCACGAGGATTTTTATGATGCTCAGGGTTCATTTTGTCATCTCTGCCACTTATATCACTCTGGAGCTTTCTAAACTCTGTCGCTCTTTCTTTATACTGCTTTGAACGAACAGACTTTCTGATTTGCTCTTTTATAGTGTTCTTCTCGACATCAGTTTCTGCTGAAAGTTTCGATGCATAAATATCGCGTTCGATGTCATTATCAATAGCACAAAGCACTTTTACAGCCTGTGTGAGATAACTCAGCTTTCCGTCAGGTGAGGATAAATCACAGCTCTTTTTGAGCTTTGAAAGCCTGTACTCTACATCGTTACCACTGTTTTCAAGAACAGCTTTGAACATAGACGGACCTTTATCTCCGTTTTTGCGGATAAATTCGTCGGGATCCTTACCATCAGGTATAGTAACAACTCTGACTATAAGTCCAGCGTTTCTCAGTATCTGGATAGCACGCGCAGTCGCCTTCTGCCCTGCTTCATCAGCATCGTAGCAGATAACAACCTCTTCGCAATAGCGTTTCATCAGCGTCGCCTGTTCAGCAGTAAGTGCTGTACCAAGGGTAGCAACAGCCTCGGTAAAGCCTGCCTGATTGAGCGCGATGACATCCATATAGCCCTCGCATAATATCAATCGGGTTGTTTTACTGTTTTTAGCGTTATTCAGCGAAAACAGATTATGGCTTTTATTAAACACAATAGTGTCGGAGGTATTGAGGTACTTTGGTTTCTGGTCACTCATTATACGACCGCCAAAGGCAATAACATTACCTCTCAGGTCGATAATCGGGAACATAACTCTGTCGTAAAATCTGTCAACAACACCGTTACCAGAACGTGCTTTGAAAACAAGGTTAGCTGAGAGAAGCTCGGAGTCGGTGAATCCCTTCTTTTTCAGATGGTTAGTCAGCGCAAATCGGGAGTTTGGTGAATAGCCAAGTCCGAAACGAGTTATCGTTTTATCAGAAAGTGCTCTTTGGTGTAAATAAGAAAGAGCGCCTTTCCCACATTCCGAATAGAGGTTTGAATAATAAAAGCGAGCAGCTTCCCTATTTGCTTCGAAAACCCTTGTTCTAAGTTTGCTCATCGAGTCGTCAACCGAATCTTCAGGCACAGTCATACCTGCCCGTTGAGCCAGAAATTTGACAGCCTCCATATAATCGAGGTTTTCAATCTTCATAATAAAGGTGATGACATCTCCGCCAACACCGCAACCGAAACAGTAGAAAGAGCCGTTTTCGGTGTATATGTTGAAAGAAGGGGTCTTTTCTCCATGAAACGGGCACAAGCCGACAAGGTTTCTGCCACGGCGCTTGAGCTGCATGTACGACGAAGCGATGTCAGAAATATCCGACCTGTATTTCAGCTCAGATATAAAATCTTCAGGCAGTCTCATAATCCCCCTCCTTATCTATCAAACTATATCCTAATTACGCAGTTTAATTCATTTTCCCTTTAAATTTTTTAAAAATTTTAAAAAAACACTGCTTTTTAACATTTTTTCTGCTCAAAATAGCTTTTTGAGAGTTCTTTTGCAGAACACTCTCCACAGCTGAGCTCAGACAAAACTTCATTGAGCCTCTTAAGATTATCACACGGGATGTGGAATTTTACTCTCACCGCGTCAGTAAATTCGCTGTCATCGACTACTCCGTCAAACGACGCGATAGTAGCAGGAATCTTTCCATACTGAGTATATGTGCACGAAAGCTCGCAGACACTGCACATCTGCATAGTGACAGTGCCGATTTTCTTAAGCGCAATAGAGGCACCGTGAGAATATGCACGCACCAGTCCACCCGCACCCAAAAGCACTCCACCGAAATAACGGGTCACAACAATAACCGCGTCAACTACATTGTTTTTCTGCAACACATCAAGCACAGGGATACCAGCTGTACCCTGTGGTTCGTTATCATCGCTATAGCGCTTGACCTGATTTTCTCTGAGAGAATAAGCGTAAACATTATGGGTAGCGTCCCAGTGTTTCTGTCTTATCTGAGCGATAAAATCAGTAGCTTCCTTTTCAGTTTCAACATGCTTTATATAGCCGATGAAGCGCGAGCGTTTTTCGATAAACTCGTCTTCATCATAGCCCTTAACGGTTATGTATGTCTGCACAGCTGACTCCTTAGTTGAAAATTATATGTATAGTAATTAAAAAAGAACAGGCGGTACAAAAGTACCGCCTCAACAATTACATGATTATTTGCCTTCCATACCGAAACGCTTCTTAAATCTGTCAACACGTCCGCCGGTATCAACGAGCTTCTGCTTTCCTGTGAAGAATGGGTGGCATTTTGAACAAATTTCAACACGAATATCCTTCTTTGTTGAACCTGTCTCGATTACATTACCGCATGCGCAAGTAATTGTTGTCTGCTCATAATTTGGATGTGTATTTTCCTTCATTGATATTCACCTCTTTCGCTGAAACCGTAATATAACAAATGGATTATACAATAAAAGATTATAAAAATCAAGTCTTTTTTTATTTTTTCTTACTGAGCGCCCAAATACTTCACATATTCGTCAAGATTCATATTGTATGAGCGCATTTTCAAAGCGTTTTTACTGCCGACAAAACGATAGAGTGACGGAGAATACGAAAGACCTCCTGTATTTTCCTTTTCTGGATAACGAAGCACAAAGCCGTAATCGGCGGCGTTTTTGTTAAGCCAGAAAAACTCCTTGGTCTTAGCAAAATTTTCATCACTGCCGCTTGAGAATTTCACCATAAGTCCTGTCTGTTCTTCGCTCTCGCCCGCATTAGGAATAGTTTTCTTCACAGCAGACTCAGCTTTCACTGTTGAACTCTTGTTCTTTTTCTTATGCTCGGCGACCGCTTTGTCATATTTCTCTTTTTGTTCTTCAAAAGAAATATAACCACTCACAACAGTCAGGTTGAGCCCATCAGCTTTGGCGTCACTAAGCATAAGTTCAAGACTGTTAGCCATCAAAACGCTGACTTTAACAGAATCTACAGTGGTAAGCTCAGGAACAAAATCGCTGTCGACAGGTCTTGCAGAATTGACTATCTTTAACAGATAGCTCTCCTCTTCCTCGCTATACTCAGGCTCAAAAGCAGTCGCTCTGTCTTCATCGCTGATATCAACAAACTCGTCCTTATAGGAAAGGTAGCCAAAATATATGCCAACAATAAGCACAGCGAACATCAGCATTGGCAGCACAAACAGCATCACACGCTGATATTCAAATCTGTCCTCGCTTTTTCGTCTTTCCTCTTCGAAGCGACTCCTGTGAATTTTCATCGTTGATTTTCTTTTCAAAAAGCCACCTCCGAATTTTCAGATTTATTTTATGAGTTTTGTTTCAATTTCCTCAACTGCTTTTGCGATGAAGTCATCAAGGCTCATCGCACCGAGGTCACCCTCTTTTCTATCTCTGACAGAAACAGTGTTATTCTCGATATCCTTATCACCGACAAGAATCATATAAGGAACCTTCTGTAGCTGTGCTTCACGAATCTTAAAGCCGATTTTCTCGGATCTGTCATCAATTTCAACACGCATTCCCTTTTTCTCGAGTGCCTTCTTAACCTCATAGATATAGTCAAGGTGTCTGTCTGCGATTGGTAAGAGCTTCACCTGAACAGGAGCAAGCCACATCGGGAACGCACCTGCGTATTTTTCGATAAGGAGTGCAAGTGTACGCTCGTAGCAACCGAGAGATGTTCTGTGGATAATGTAAGGATTCTTCTTTGTGCCGTCTTTGTCAACATACTCCATACCGAATTTTTCAGCGAGCATCTGGTCAACCTGAATTGTAATAAGAGTATCTTCCTTACCGAATACATTCTTAATCTGGATATCGAGTTTCGGACCGTAGAACGCAGCCTCGCCGATACCAATCTTGTACGGAATCTCAAGGTGGTCAAGAATCTTGCCCATAATACCCTGAGCTTCGTCCCACTGCTCTTGTGTACCGATGTACTTATCTCTGTCATCAGGATCCCACTGTGAGAAACGATAGGATACATCTTCGTAAAGGCCGAGAGTCTTAAGGCAATAGATAGCAAGCTCCAAGCAGTGCTTGAACTCATCCTCGAGCTGTTCAGGAGTACACATAAGGTGACCCTCAGAAATAGTGAACTGACGAACACGGATAAGACCGTGCATCTCACCACTTGCTTCATTTCTGAAAAGTGTTGATGTTTCGTTTAATCTCATAGGAAGGTCACGGTATGAACGACCTCTGTTTAAATATGCCTGATACTGGAAAGGACAAGTCATCGGACGAAGAGCAAATACTTCGTCATCCTTTTCTTCGTCACCGAGCACAAACATACCATCCTTGTAATGTCCCCAGTGGCCGCTGAGTTTATACAAATCAGACTTTGCCATAAGCGGTGTTTTTGTGAGTTGCCAACCGTTTGCCTGCTCTAAATCTTCAACGAAACGCTGTAAAAGCTGGATAATGCGGGCGCCCTTCGGAAGCATAATCGGTAAGCCCTGACCGATGAGTGGTGATGTTGTAAAGAGCTCAAGCTCACGACCAAGTTTATTATGGTCACGCTTTAGAGCTTCTTCCTGCATCACTAAATATTCCTCAAGCATTGACGCTTTCGGGAATGAAATACCATATACACGGCAAAGCTGAGCGTTCTTAGCATCGCCTCTCCAGTAAGCACCTGTGCAATTAGTAAGCTTAATAGCCTTGATTCCTGATACACTCATAAGATGAGGGCCTGCGCAAAGGTCAGTAAACTCGCCCTGTTTATAGAAGCTGATAGGCTCGCCTTTATCAGCGTGCTCTGATGCAAGCTCCACCTTGTATGGCTCGCCCATATCTTCAAGCAATTTGATAGCATCAGCAGGTGCAAGTTCAAAGCGCTCAAGTTCAAGGCCTTCTTTCACGATAGCTTTCATTTCTTTTTCAATCTTTTCGATATCCTCAGTTGAGAATGGTTTTTCTACATCGAAATCGTAGTAGAAGCCGTCGTCAATCGCAGGACCAATAGCAAACTTAGCATTTGGGAACACTCTCTTTACTGCCTGAGCAAGAATATGAGAGGTTGTATGCCAGAAAGCCTTTTTACCCTCTTCGTCATCAAATGTGAGAAGCTCTAATTTAGAGTCTTTAGTGAGCGGTGTTCGTAAATCGCAGAGTGCGCCGTCAATCTTAGCTGCACAAACAGACTTATAAAGACCTGCACCGATAGATTTAGCAACTTCTGCCGCTGTTATGTTTTCTTCATACTCGCGGATAACTCCGCCTTTTAACTCGACATTTATCATATTATCTCTCCTAATAAAAATGTACTGAAATAAAAAACGTCCTAATATTCCGTAAAAGAATATTAGGACGACAATTAACAAGCCGTGGTTCCACCTAAATTTGGTATTAACCCTTCATTTACCTATATCGCGGTCAACCGTCGCGCCATTTCCTGCGCAATCTCAGAGGTGGTATCCTCAAAGCTGTGTTGCCTCCCTTTCAGCAACCGGGCGACTCTCTGAAAACACAAATCAAAAAGGCATTGTCCTCTTCAAAGATAAATATTAATTAATAATATATCACTTTAAAAACTATGTGTCAACGGTAAATTTTATATTAGTCCTGCGACATATCGCTGTATATATGTTGCATCGAGTACTGAAATACTGCCATCGAAATCTGCATCTGCAAACGGCAGGCACTTATTCTCAAGAGTTGAAATCGTTGCCATGTGACGCTGGACCAATGTCGCATCAATTACATCTACTACTCCGTCAAGCCCGCAATCGCCTCTGTTGTAGCTTACTTCACAGCTCGACGACAAAGCTAAATCCGCAGAGCTGTCTTCATCTGTCACAACTGTCACAAAATCACAGTTGTCAAAAGAATCAGCTGTAACCGAAATAACCTCAGGCGGAATCGAGATGGCTTTAAGCTCAGCGTCATTTGAAAAAGCATCACTACCAATAGCGGATACATCACTTGAAAGCAAGACTGCCTCAAGTGATGTGCAGTGAGCAAAAGCACCGTAATCTATAGAAAGATTATTTCCATTGATAAATGCTGTACTTAGCTTTGAGCACTTAATGAAAGCGCCTTTACCGACTTTGACTAAAGTAGCAGGAGTGCTGACACTTGACAAAGAAGTGCACTGAGCAAAAGCTTCGTCATCAATCATAACAAGTCCGTTGTTAAGAACAACCTCACTGAGGTTATTACAATTCATAAACGCACGGGCACCAAGTAAGAAAACAGACGCTGGAATGGTCACGCTATTTATGTTTTTGTTTTCATAAAAAGCGTTAGGTGCAATACTTCTGACGGTAGCAGGAATAATAACAGCGGATGCAGAACCGTTGTAAGAAACCAAAACCCCGTCACCAAGCACAGCAAAGTCGTTTTGTGTTGACATCCACTTTGTGCCATAAAAGGCATCTGCTCCAACAAAAGACAAATAGTTTGTCACATCAATTAAGGCAAGAGAAGTACATTCATAAAACGCTCCCTCTCCTATTGAAGTAAGATTCTTATTCGCTTTAAACGATGTAATTTTGCTGTTTCTCAAAAAAGCATAAGGCGAAATTGTTTTTATAGTATCAGGGAGTGTAACAGTCGCTGATGTGCCGTTATAGCGAACAAGTGCACCGCCTATTGTCAGAAACTCATCACTTGAGTTATTCAGAAACTTTGTATCCACAAAAGCGAGCGCACCGACATAATTTACATTATCGCCACCACTGATACTTTCAAGCGCAGTACAACCGTAAAAAGCCTCGTTTCCTATGGATAAAACAGAGCTACCTAAAGAAACGGATTTAAGTGTCGTGTTTTTTTCAAAGGCGTTATTTGCAATCACAGTGACCGAGGACGGAATGGTAACATTTGAACTGCTACCGCTGTATGATAGCAACACTCCGTCTTCGATAACAAAATCCGTATCAGCGGAAAAGGCAGGTGTTGCGGTAAACACGCAAACAATCAGAAAAATAAAAGATAAAACAAAAACATATTTTTTCATATCTTCACCCAAAATAATAAAAGCGAAAGGGCGGGAAAACCCGCCCGTGATTACAGATTTACATCATCCTCAGAAATCTCAAGAATGAGTCTGTCGATTCTATCCAAACTGCTTTCTTCATCAGCAATAGAAGCCATTTCTTCGTCATCGTAGGTGCTGTCAGCCTTTGTGATATAAAGATCAACGCTGTCATCAGCCTGAACTACATATGGAGTATCATCTGTTTCGACAGGCATAATCAAATCATCATCAGACGGTGCCTGACCGTAAATAAACTCGCTGGTATCAACATCTTTTAAGTACTCTTCAGTGTTGTTAAGCGAAGCCTGAGCCACATCAATAAACACCTGGTCATCTTCAGAAAGAAAGTCTTCGTTTCCGCCTTCTCTCAAGACATTTCTCACAGCCTCGTCAGGCTTGTTGCCGTTAGTAACAGAATTAGAAAGAGCATCAAAAATATCTGCGTCAGGGTCATCTACATCATCGTACTCTTTTTCAGCTACTTCTTCGATAATCTCAATCTCGTCCTTTCGTTTTACACTGGAAGTTAATTCGAGAATAAAGGACAGAATATAGATAGCAAGTAACAAGAATTCAATAGAATTCAAATTAGAGAAAACATCAAAATTAACGCTCTTCAGATATACTGAACATGAGAGCTCATAAATCGAATATGAAAGCAGAAGAGTTACTGTCGGCAAACCGTAAACAAACACTGATTTGACAGGACTCTTGCCTCTCATAAGAGGAATAATCATCGCATAATTGAACAGGAATAGAGTTGTAAAAATGTAGCAAACAAGGACAGTAACATCGCTGACAGCGATTGAAACTGTTGTGAATTCGAGGAAACAACAAACAAGTCTGAGTGCACTCCAAAGTGCCGGTACAAGGTAAAACACAGCAAGCCCCTTGACTCCACCGTTACCTACAAAGTGATTAAGTCCGAGCACTACAAAAACAATAGCGCAAAGAACCGTCATAATTATATCAACGATTTCAAACTTGCCGATACTCATAGTTCTCATCGCAAAAAAGGCACGGTTAGCACTCTCACAAGCCATACAAACAGCCAGCAAAATACCGAAAATTCCGCATATGATGTTCCTGTTGATAAGATATACAGGAGCTATCTTTTTGTCGCACAGACAGAAAATAACAGCAAATAGAAATACAACAAGTGCACATCCGATAGCCAGATACGAAAGCATCAGGTTGGAAAGTCCGTAAAAAGTACCGTTTTCTCCTAAAAAGAAAATCTGTATAATTTTGATGGCGATCGAGGCTAATGTAAAAGGTACAAAAGCGATCCATGATAATTTGGAAGTCATATAAATCTCCTTTAAAAGTTACAATAATCCACACTAACTTTTATCACACATACATTTTATACTACGCTCTGTTAGTAGTCAAGTTAATTTATTGTAACATTACTAAAAACCAAGTGTTCAAGCCATATTGTAAGTTTTCTCTTATATTTATTCTAATATAAGGAAAGCGAAAATAAACGCAGAAAAAGGCGCCTTTACAGACGCCTTTTTAAATATAGAATTACATATTATCTTCTACGATTTTTCGAAGACTTCTGCTCGCTCTTTTTCTTTGAATACGACGAAGATACTCCGACATAAACAACAAACAGCACAACAACTATGAGCACAGAAATCAGAAACCAAACGGAAGTCAGAACACTTTTGACAAGCTCGGATACATAAAGAATAAAGCTGACTCTGATATCTTCCTGAGCTACCAGATTGATTTTAGTAATCTCGTCACCTTTATAATAAACAGTGGCAGTAGTGATAACCTCACCTTTTTTGATAGGGGCACTCACCGGCTCTGTTGTATCAGGTGTTATGACAACATCAGCATCGTTGTAATCATCGGGTAAAATAATATTGAGGTCGGATTCAGGTACTAAAAGAGTAGACTTTGTATCCCACGCGTGCTCGACCTCCTGCTCACAAATAGGAGTATCCTTTGTCACCTGAGTTACAAATTCAAGGTTAAGAAAAGCCCAGCGATACAAATTCGCTGACTCAATCATAGGGTACTGCTCGGTGATATCTCTTTCGAAATTATACGGAGCATGCAGACACACCACCATATACGCGTAACCATCATAAACAGCGGTGCTGACCAGGCATCTGCCGGCTTCATCGGTGGTTCCGTTTTTCACACCTGTCGCATAAGTATAAAAATAATCTCCACCTCTGCCCGAATCTATCATATAGTTGGTTGTGATAATTGGATATTCATCGCCCTCAAGATAATAAGTTGAGGTCGAGCAGATTTTAGAAAACATCGGAAGTCCCATCGCGTATTTTGTAATAAGATACATATCTCTGGCGGTGGTGTAGTGGTCAGGGTTATGCACTCCTGTAGGATTCACAAAATGAGTAGAGGTGCATCCAAGCTCCTGTGCCTTTTTGTTCATCAGTTCAACAAAGGATGTTCCGCTGTCTTTAGTGATGTAATCATCAAAGACAGCTGCTGCATCGTGACCGACAGGCACCATTAAAGCATAAAGCAAATCAGTAACCGTAAGACTCTTTCCTACATGCCACTCAAGACCCGAGCACGCAATACCGTTAGCCTCAAGATTAGTAATAACAGCCTGCTTTATTTCGATGCGTGTGTTATCGTAGTCATCAAAATACTCGTTAGCGATTATATAGGTCATAATTTTAGTCAATGAAGCAGGATAACGCTTGGTGTCGGCATCCTTTTCAAAAACAACCATATTGGAATCAAGGTTGACCATAAGGATGGAATCCGAATGAGTTTCCACATCACAATCAAAGCTTATAGCCGAAGCACTGATACCCGACAGACACGATATCAGTAGCATCAAAGATATAAATAAAGTAATAAATCTCTTCATATTCACTATCCTTTATTCTGTCGGTTTTGTTTGTGTGGGAGCAACAGTTTCAGCTACAGTTTCTGCTACAGTTTCTGCTACAGTTTCTGCTACAGTTTCTGCTACAGTTTCTGCGGGAGTTTCCTCCTCCGCCACAGGTATAATCGTTGCTTTATACATAGAGCTCAGAAAACTTCCAAGGTCCTCAACCATACTGATACCATCAGAAGAATCGGAAACCAGATCAATCTCATCAAACGGCTTGCCGTCATACAGAATCTGCGCTGTGCCCATATTCTGTCCGACAAAAACCGGAAGTTGCACGGTTTTAGAGTCATCGAAAACAAACTCGATTTTTGATTTATCGTACTGAGCAGGCATAGTTTTCTCGATATCCTTACCTGTAGTGAGCTCGATAACTGATTCGCCCCACGCCGAGGTTGCTGTTACGGTCGCAAGTATATCGGATTCGTCAATGATTTTTTTATTGCCCAGTGTGGTATACGCCCAGGTCAGCAACTGTTTTGTTTCAGTAAATGCATTGTGCTCACTCTTTACTTCAGCACCTAGAATAATACACGCATAGCTTACATCGCTGTATTTGGAAACTGCAACGATATTGCCTCTGGCAACATCGTCATCAGCATACTTTCCGTTTTTAACATGTCTGAAATAGTACGGACTCTTGGCTCTCAAAAGCGAATTATTCGATGTAACTATGAGCTTCTCATTCACATATCCCTGTGGCATATAAGTAGACACAGATGCAATTTCGCTGTACTCAGGAATGCTGAGTGCACACTTGATGATTTTATACATATCAGAGCAAGTGGTAAAATGGGTTATGTCGCTTTTTCCTGCTACACTGGAAAACCTGGTTTTTGTACAACCAAGCTCCTTGGCTTTGATATTCATAAGCTCCACAAATCTGTCCCTGTCGCCGTTTGTAATAGTATCAGCAAGCAGATAGCAAGCATCATTACCATCAGTCATTATTATAAAATACAACAAATCTCTGATTGTTAAGGTATGGTTAACATAAATATCGAGAGTATTATCAGGATTCGGAATGCTGTTGAGCATATCCTCGGTAACGGCAACTCTCTCATCAAGATCCGGTGTATTATTGTACGCGATAATAAATGTCATAAGGTTAGATAGATAAGAAAGATAACGAGCTGTGTTTATATTCTTTTCATACACAAAGGTATCGGTTTCTAAATTAGCTACCAGTACCGCAGCAGAGGTAACATCTACGCTACACTCGTAAGTATACGCAGAAAAAGGGATCGCGCTCAACCCCATAATTATGGAAAGTAATATACAAATACAAAAAATTAGTTTTTTCTTCATAGTATTTTCCTTTAATATATGTTAATATAGTTTTATCTTACAATAAAACACAAATTATATCAATCATTTTTTGAAATTTCGGAGGAATTATTGTGATATATATAACTGGTGATATCCACGGAGATTTGTCTGACCTCGACAGCCGTAATATAAACAAACTAAAAAAAGATGACACCCTTATTGTAACAGGTGATTTCGGCTTTTTGTGGGATAATTCTGCAAAAGAAATAAAAGCTCTCAAAAAGCTCTCAAAAAGAAAGTACACGATCCTTTTCGTCGAAGGTGTCCACGAAAACTTCGATATGATAAACGAGAAAGAAAGCGTTGAACTTTTCGGCTCAGAAGCAAAAAAAATCTCCGACAACATTTATTGTCTTGAGCGAGGTAATATTTATACAATCGAAAATAAAACCGTTTTTGCTTTAGGCGGTGGCTCAGTTGACGACCCGTTTGAAAATATCGATCCTGATCCGCTTAACAACAAAGCTATGCCTACAGATGAACAGCTACAGCAGGCGGTAGATAACCTACAAAGCATCCGCAAAAATGTCGATATCATCATAACGCACGAAGCCCCCGCGTCAGTTAAAAGACTGATACGCAGGGACTCATCGCTAAACGATTTGAATTTATTTTTAGACACACTTATTCACAATGTGAAATACAAAATATGGTATTTCGGAAGCCTGCACACAGACAGGTCTTTATCCACTAACATGACCTGTGTGTGGCAGGATGTGATAAAGGTTGATTTTTAGTTCATAGCTCCATTTTCAATATTTCGCCACAAAAGCTTGACCATAGCTCTGAGTCCTTTCAATGCATCATCTGATAAATCAGGAGACTTCTTCAGTATTTCATCAGAGGCACTCTGGGTAGCTCTAAGGCTGTCCATATCTGAAAAATCAGCGATGTTAAGCTGTGGCAATCCGTGCTGTCGGTTTCCAAAAAAGTCACCCGGGCCGCGCAAACGCAGGTCTTCATCCGCGATTTCAAAGCCGTTATTTGTACGGCACATAGTGGATAGACGCTTTTTAGTATCCTCACTTTTGTTATCAGAAACAAGAATGCAATAAGATTTGTGCTCTCCTCTACCCACTCTGCCCCTAAGCTGATGGAGCTGAGAAAGTCCGAAACGGTCAGCGTTTTCTATCATCATCACAGATGCATTCTT
Source organism: Ruminococcus sp. (assembly GCA_017410265.1). GTDB lineage: Bacteria > Bacillota > Clostridia > Oscillospirales > Acutalibacteraceae > Ruminococcoides. Next base: position 129,598 of record JAFQRC010000003.1, read on the forward strand.
CACATCAACTCCGACCTCGATAACAGTAGTTGAAACAAGAATAGAAATTTCGCCTTTTACAAAGCGTTCCATAACCTCATCTTTATCTTTTGCTTTCATTTTGCCGTGAAGTATGCCGACCGGATAATCAGCAAAGGAGCTTAGCATAAGCTCGGCAGCATAGTTTTCAGCAGACTCAAGCTCAAGCTCACCTTCTTCAACAAGAGGACAAACAATGTAGCACTGACGACCATGCTCAAGCTCTTCCCTGATAAAACCTAAAGCTCTTTCGCGCTTTTTGGTATCTATCATCATCGTCTTAACAGGCTGTCTGCCCGGAGGCAGCTCGTCGATACAGGTGATATCAAGATCGCCGTAGATGATAAGTCCGAGTGTTCGCGGAATCGGTGTAGCTGATAAAACAAGAACATGAGGCTTTTCGCCCTTTTGAGCAAGCTTTGAGCGTTGTTCAACACCAAAGCGGTGTTGTTCATCAGTAATGGCACATCCGAGTTCACTGAACTTTGTTGACTCTGTAATCAGAGCGTGAGTGCCGACAACGATATCCGTTTCACCTGAAAGCAGACGCTCGCGCACCTTATCCTTCTGCGATTTAGTCATTGAGCCAATCAGCATATCGACCCTGATATTAAAAGGCTCAAACATTTTAGATAAATTTTCATAATGCTGGGTAGCTAGAATTTCAGTAGGTGCCATAAACGCCGCCTGATAGCCGTTTTTCACAGTGTTATAACACACTGCGGCGGCAACGGCAGTTTTACCAGAACCAACATCACCTTGGACAAGTCTGTTCATAGGTGATTTTTTGTTTTTCATATCATTTACACAGTCAACGACCGCGTTTTTCTGAGCATTTGTCAGAGTATACGGCAAACTTTCTATAAACTCTTTTGTAAAATCCTCAGGCATACTGCAAGAGGTGTTCTCAAGCTTTCTCTTTTTTAAAAGCCGAAGTCCGAGATTGAGCACTAAAAACTCTTCAAAAATCAGGCGTTTACGCGCTTTATTCAATGCGTTTTCGTCAGTCGGAAAATGGATATTTTCGAGCGCAAAACGCAGAGTACACAAATCATAACGACTCAGAATATCATACGGCAGAGGGTCAACCATCGTGTCGGGTAAAAGTGGAATAGCCTGTTTTACCGCATTAATCACAACACGGTTAGTGAGCCCGTGAGTGAGGTTATACACAGGAGTAATAGAAGATATCTCATCTCCCCTTTTAAACTCGGGAGATGTCATCGAAAAGCCGTATAAATCACGGTTAACCTTACCATAGAAATAGTATTCCTGTGAAAACTTCAGCATCGAGCTGATGTATTTATTGTTAAAGAAAGTGAGTTCAATAACACCGCTGTCATCGGAAACCTGAACTTTCGACAAAATGCGTCCTCCGCTGATTCTGACAGTAGAAACAGCACTGCAAACTCTGGCTTTAATCAGATATTTTTCGCCATTTACAACCTCAGATATCGGCGTTACCTCTCCCCAGAGAGAATATGTACGGGGATAAAAGCGCAGTAGCTCGCCGACAGAATGAATATTCAATTTTGAAAACAGCTCAGCTCTGGTTTTCCCAAAGCCTTTTAAGGCAGAAATAGGCATTTCGTAAAGCGACATTTTATCCCTCCTTATACTTAATAAACAAACGGCGGCGAAAAAAATCGCCGCCTGAAAATCAATATTATTCTACGCTTAAAATGTAGTAATAAATCGGCTGACCACCTGAAACAAAGGTGATGTCGATATTATCAGCGAATTTTTCACAAAGCATATCATAAGCCTTCTGTGCATCTTCTTCAGATACATCTTCACCGCTGATGAGAGTCACAAAGGAAGTTTCCTTAGTAATCATATTCTTAGCGAGCTTTAAGAGTGCCTTTTCGACTGACTTGTCAGTAACGGTGAGTTTGCCGTTTTCGAGAGCGATAATTTCGCCCTCTTTAATCTTCTTCATACCAAACTCAGAATCTCTTGCTGCGTATGTTACCTGACCAGTGCTTACAGCAGATGCCGCATCAAGCATATTTTCCTTGTTTGTCTGAGCATCTGAGTCAGGGTCAAAAACGAGCATTGATGACATACCCTGAGGAATAGTACGGGTAGGAACAATAACAACCTCTCTGTCCTCAACGATAGCCTGTGTCTGCTCAGCAGCCATAATGATGTTCTTGTTGTTAGGAAGAACGAAAACAGTCTTAGCAGGAGTAGCCATAACAGCGGCATAGATATCGTCTGTAGACGGGTTCATACTCTGACCGCCTGAAACAACCTGAGCACAGCCAAGCTGAGCAAAGAGCTCTGTTACACCGTCACCTGCCGCAACAGCAACGAAGCCGTAATCTTCAACAGGCTCTGCAACCTCGAGTTTCTTCTTTTTAGGAGCTTTTTTCTCGTTGTCAGCCTTAGCCTGCTTGTGCTGTTCTTTCATATTTTCAACCTTGACGGTTAAAAGTGAACCAAATTCAAGACCCTTCTTGAGTGCATCACCAGGCTGTTCTGTATGAACATGAACCTTGATGATTTCCTCATCATCAACTACAACAACGCAGTCGCCGATAGTCTCAAGGAAAAGTCTAAGTTCATTAGGCTCTGTAGCAATTTCTTCATCACGGCCTACAATAAACTCTGTACAATATGTGAAAGTGATATCATCGTCAAATTCGGCAGCAGCGGAACGGAATGCGTCCTCTTCGCCCTCTTCGTCATCAGCGACTTCGGTAGCTTCGATAACTACACCGTCACGCAAAACAGAAAGCATACCTTCAAAGATAACCAAGATACCCTTACCACCTGCGTCAACAACGCCTGCCTTTTTCAGAACAGGGAGCATAGTCGGAGTGAGGTCAAGCGCACGCTGAGCTTCCTCGCAAACAACTTCCCATACTTCAACAACATCGTCAGTGTCAGCGATAGCTTCAACAGCAGCTTCAGCAGCCATTCTACCTACTGTGAGCATTGTGCCCTCTGTAGGTTTCATAACAGCCTTATACGCAGCGTCTACACCGAGCTTTAAAGCTTCTGCTAAATCTTTGCCTGAAGCTTCCTTCTTTCCCTCAAGACCAGATGAAAAGCCTCTGAAGAAAAGTGAAGTAATAACACCCGAGTTACCTCTGGCTCCTCGAAGCATAGCGGAAGCTGTTTTCTTAGCAACTACGCCTGCGTCGTCGGAATCGAGCTTTTCAAGCTCCTTGACAGCAGCCATAATAGTCATAGACATATTAGTACCTGTGTCGCCGTCAGGAACAGGGAAAATATTCAGGTCGTTGATTTTAGCTTTTTGTGAGCAGATGTTGTTAGCACCTGAGATAATAGCCTGCTTTAGGATTTGACCATTGATCATTTAATACACATCCTTTTTATAGCCCTTATATAATCATTTCGAATTTTCAGGTATAAATGCACAAACTTACAGCATTATACATTAACTGCATTATACATTAAAAAAAACAATATAGCAAGTTTTTTGAAGTCTTTTCGGCATAATGACGATATTCGTTGAAAACTCAACAACTATTGTATAATAAAATGCTATCTTAAATCATATCGTTCGACAGATTTAGTCTTTCCGGTCTTTTCATCAATATCAAATAAAACGCAGTTGAGCATACACTCGCCGTCGGCATATTCAAAGCGTTCAGGGAGCTTTGTCTTGAAACGATTTATGATAATTTCCTTTTTAACACCGAGCACTGATTCCACAGGGCCCGTCATACCCACATCGGTGATATAACCTGTGCCACCCTTCAAGATACACTCGTCAGCGGTCTGCACATGGGTATGTGTTCCAAAAAGTGCGGAAACTCTGCCGTCTAAGTAGTAACCCATAGCTTTTTTCTCGCTGGTTGTTTCGGCGTGCATATCAACAATAATGATTTTAGAATCTATCTTTTTTAAGACTTCGTCAATCGCGTAGTAAGGATTATCCACCCTTATATCGATAAACTCCTGTCCTATCAAATTTATAACAGCAACAGATGTTCTGCCTAAATCAACGGTACAGTAGCCTCTGCCCGGAGTTGACGGTGACGGAAAATTTAGCGGTCGAACTATACATTCTTCATCATCAAGCAGAGAGTAGATTTCTTTTCGCTGAAAAGAATGATTTCCCAGTGTAATCACATCGACTCCGCTTTTGAAAATATGCTCTGCTGATACAGGCAGAATACCGTTTCCGTCAGCGCTGTTTTCGCCGTTGCAAATAACAAAGTCTATGCCTTTGAGTTTTTTGAATTTCGGTAATGTTTTTCTAAGGAAGTCACAGCCGATGGTACCGACTACATCGCCTATACATAATATTCTCATATTATCCCTCTTTCTATGAGCACACACTCACAGAAATTATATCACATTTTCAGAGGATTTCAAACATTACTTTTCTTCATTTTCGGTAGGCTTATATTCAAGTATCTCGGCGTTGTCAATATTGATATCCTGCTGATAGGCAATATCCTCCTCGCAGGTAAATTTTACATCCAATAAATACGCTGTGTCGGTTTCGTAGAAAATATACTCACGCTCTTTTATTATGCAATCGGAAAGCTCAAATGACTCATACAAAGCGCTATATCTAAGAAGTATTTCCTGCGCCTTAGCTTCAGAGATATTAACTTTTGTTTTTTCTGCTTCATAGATAGTTTCAGTGGTAACAGACAGTGGCAAAGTTGTATCAAAAAGTCGGGCAGGTTCGGTTATATAGCTTACAAAAGACTCGTTTTGGTCAGCAAAAGCGAAAGAATACGGCAATGAGAGCGAGAAGATATTAAGTTCCTTGCGATACACAGGCTCACAAAACCGAAGTGTTTGTTGAGTTTTTGGTACAGAAAAAGTTTTCTCCCTTTTCGTCTGAGCGATAACCTCAGCGTTTGCTCTAACCAGAGTTACTCCGCCAAGCATATCTTCAACAACACCGCTGACTAAAAGCTGGTCTTTCACTACAGCAGAGCCACTTTCAAAATACGATTTACCCTGTAAAGTGTTGATAGAAATGATAAGTCCGTCGTGCTTTGCTTTCACATTAGCGGGCTTACGATAGTCATCTACCTCTGGCGACTTTGCCTTTTCTTTGAGTTCAACTGACGCGTGAGAATTCACTACATTTATCGACATCCAACCTATATCGGGAATATCAAGCATAGTATCACGCGCGATAGTTTTAAAGCTTGCTCCCGGTTTATAGGTGCCTATAAACAAGCCGTTTTTATTAAGTGTTGATATCAACTGTGCTTCACTTATAGTCTGAAGTCCCACTATATCTATCGTCCAGATAAAGTTTGACATAAATATCGTAATTAGCACAAAAACAAGTGCACCGATAAGCACTCCGACTCTGGCTTTGTACCTTTTTATAAAAAACGGCAGACCGCTCTTTTTTTCGATTCTAAGCTTAACTCTGCTTTTTCTGGCATATGGTCTGATTTCTTTATAGTCCCTCACAAACATAGAGGCGTGCAAAAAACCGTTTTTATTCTGTGTATCCCAGATAGAAAGTCCTGATTTTGTGACTATATTTATAAAGCGTTCGGGAAATTTTCCGATTACTTTAAAACGCACAAATCCTAAAAGCCACCTGAATATATTTAGCAAAGAAATCCTCCTAAACCACAAATTCGACCTTCGTTATAAAACCGTTGATGATGAGCTCTGAGGAAGAAATACACTTCAGATTCAGATTTCTCCCCTCAAAAGAAACAAGCCCTGTAGAGGTGTTGAGCCTGATGATTTCTTCGCTGTAGTTAAGCACCCCACGACTTCCCTCTATTACAACCTCTCTGTTCCCCCGAAAACTAAACTCAGGTAGCTCTGAGAAAAGATTCAAAAGCACTCGGTCTTCATTTTTATGTAAAGAGCTCTGCTCGTCTTTTTTCTTTCTCATTTTATAACCCCCGTTCCATATTATTTTTATGTGAACAACTTCATATATATTATCGGTGATAAAAATGATGTGGCTGAAAAATGAAGAAAAAATAAAAAGCGTTTTTAAAAATTCATTATCTTTATGTCTGAGCGTGTTAGCGATATTCTGTGCTTTGAGATATTCAAAAGCGTGTTCAGACGGTGTAATCGCAGGATTGAGTCTATGCGTAACCACGCTTGTCCCGTCGCTGTTCATTTTCATGGTGATAGCACAATATATTTCTACCAGAAAAGCAATCGCTTTCATATCTGTACCATTAGAAAAAATAGTAGAAAAAACTCTTAATTTACCTAAAGAAAGTGTGTCGGTGCTGATACTTTCGCTAATAGGAGGTTATCCGATAGGTGCACGATGCGTCGCTACGCTTTATGAATGCGGGAAATTAAATCACGAGCAAGCCAGAAAACTCTCGCTCATCGCGGTGTCATCGGGACCAGGGTTTGTCATAAACTTTGTCGGCTCCGCCCTGCTCCAAAACAAGAGTGCGGGAGTTATCGTGCTCGCATCTCAGTTAGTGGCGTTTTTTGTGGTAGCACTTTTAGTCGGAAGATTTGTAAAAGTAAATAACGAAAGTGTTGTAGTAAAAGAAAATCGTCAAAGTACAGATATAGTTGCCTCTGTCGAAAGTGCGTGCAAGGGGTGCATAAATATGTGTGCTCTGGTAATTGCATTCACCGCTTTAGTTTACTTATGCGATGAAGTATTTAGAAACTATCCGTCGCTGTGCAAAGTTTTATCGTCAATTTTAGAGGTCACAACCGCGTGCACAATACTAGCAGACAAATACCCGCTGTACATAATATCCGCCATAATCGGTTTTGGCGGAATCTGCGTCCACGCACAGGTTTTTTCAGCGTTGGAAAATATCACGATAAACAAGTTGTTATTTTTCTTATACAGAACTATACAAGGAATAACAGCTGGTACCGTTACATATATTTTACTTATACTGTTTCCACAAAGTGCACAGGTTTTCTCAAGCGTAGAAAGCGCTAAAGTTGGCACAACAACTTCGCTGGCAGGCTCAGTTATGTTAGTACTCACAGCGATATGTTTTTTAAATTCAATCAGCAAAACAAAATTGTTACGGAGGTAATTTTATGTGTGGAATTGCAGGCTGGCTGGACGACAGCCGTGACCTCAGAGAAAAAACAAACGAGATTTATGCCATGTCACGCTCAATTCAAAACAGAGGACCGGACGAAAGCGGTGAATATGTCACCCACGATGTAGCTTTGCTTCACAGGCGACTCGCAGTAATCGATGTCGAAAACGGAAAACAGCCGATGACTCTTCATTTCAAAGGAGAAACCTACGTAATCGTGTACAACGGCGAGCTTTACAACACAGATGAAATACGGACAAATCTCATCTCAAAAGGACACAGCTTTTCCACTCACAGTGACACAGAGGTACTGCTACACGCATACGCTCAGTATGGCAAAAAGTGCGTGCATATGCTAAACGGCATTTACGCTTTCGCGGTTTATGAGGTCAACTCTAAGAAACTCTTTTTATGCAGGGACAGAATAGGTGTAAAGCCGCTTTTCTACAGTAAGTTCAAGGGCGGTATAGTTTTCGGCTCGGAAATCAAGGCGTTGCTTTCTAGCGGTATGGTCAAACCCACTATTAACGAAACGGGGCTTTACGAAATATTTTTCTTAGGTCCTGCCCGTTCACCGAAAAACGGTATCTTCAAGGGTGTCAAGGAGCTCCGTCCGGGTGAAATGGCTATTTTTAAAAATGGCAAGCTGTATAAGGAAACTTACTACACTATAAAAGCAAATGAGCACACTGACTCTGAAGAGCAAACAATTGAAAAAACCCGCTTTTTACTGACAGATGCCATTGAGCGACAGCTGGTCACTGATGTTCCGATGTGCTTTTTCCTCTCGGGAGGACTCGATTCAAGCATAATCTGCAAAACAGCATCAGAGTACTACAAGCGCAATAATATGGGGACTATAAACACCTACAGCGTTGAGTACGAGGACAACCGAAAGTATTTCACCAAAAACGCTTTTCAGCCAAACGCTGACTTTGACTACATTTCGATTATGGTCAACGACACAAACTCCACCCACACAGAAATTGTTCTAGATAACAAAAAGGTTATGGAGGCGCTTTTTGACAGCGTAGAAGCTCGCGATTTACCCGGATATGTTGATATCGATTCGTCGTTACTACTCTTTTGTAAAGAAATAAAAAAGGACTACACAGTCGCTCTTTCTGGCGAATGTGCAGACGAACTTTTCGGCGGATATCCGTGGTATCACAACAAGAATATCCTCTTTGAAGAATGTTTCCCGTGGTCAAGAAGTCAGGAGATAAGACGCTCTATACTAAAAAAAGGTATTCTAAAGCGTGGCGAAGACTATGTAATGAGCAAATATTTCGACACCATAAGAAAAGCTGATACCCTTCCTACTGACTCAGCCGTTGATAAAAGAATGCGCGAGATGTTTATGCTCAACTTCAACTGGTTTATGCAGTGTTTACTCGAGAGAAAAGACCGCTGTTCGATGTATAGCGGTCTTGAGGTCAGAGTGCCGTTTTGTGACTACAGACTGGTTGAGTACGCGTACAATATGCCGTGGCAGATAAAAGCCTACGGTGGCAGAGAGAAAGGAATAATCCGCAAAGCATTCGAAAATATCCTGCCATATGATATCTGCTACAGAAAGAAAAGTCCGTACCCGAAAACTCACAACCCTGAGTATATGAAGCTGTGCAGTGACAAGGTAAAAGAAATACTAGAAAAGAAAAACACGGTGCTTTCTTCACTTCTTGATAAGGACTCAGTTATAAACATTATGAACAATCCTGATAAAATCAGCTCACCATGGTATGGCCAGTTGATGCGCGCACCACAGATTATGGCATACATCATCGAGCTTGACTACTGGTTTGAAAAATACGGCGTGGTCATAGAATGTTAATAATTTTGTTAAAATTTGTTTGTTGTTTTTAGAAACATTTATGTTATGATATAGACACAACAGACGAAAGGACGGGTGAAAATGAAAGAAGAGCAATACAAATTTCTAAGCGAATTCTTTACTGCGACCAAAAGCCGCTCAAACACAATAAAAGCTCTGCACGATATTTTGCCCGCCATTATGATGGTGTTCTATCCGCTACAGCTGATTTATCTGCTCGTAACTGACGGATTTAAAAATGAAGTTTTTTTGAAAGCGACTTTTATTCCGCTTTTCGTACTGATTTTAGTAACGGTTATCAGATATATCGTAAATGCCAAAAGACCATACGAGGTATATGACTACACACCTGCGGTCAAAAAAGACACCAAGGGCAAGAGTTTCCCAAGTCGTCACACGGCTTCGGCTTTTATCATAGCGCTTGCGTTTTTATACATTGACACAAAAATCGGTGTCGTGATGCTTTTCCTCGCTGTCGCTATCGCAATAACGAGAGTTCTCTCCGGTGTTCATTTTATCCGTGATGTTATCGGTGGAGCGTTAATCAGTTTGATAATCGGTTTTCCTTGTTTTTTTCTTATATAAACACCCCTTAATGAAAAACAGCAGTCTTTCGACTGCTGTTTTTCTATGCTTTATTAACCATTTTCAGTAGCTTTTCTTCTGACAAAAAGCCTTTTGCGGCGCCATCAAAGCCAATCTTGTATGACGCAAAGTGAGTTGCGTATCGTAGAGAAGTAAGTGCATCCTCCCCTTTTGTATAAAAATGAACAAAAGAAGAAAATAGTGCATCTCCTGCTCCGACGGTGTTTATAACATTATTATTTTCAACACATGGTACTTTATAAAACTTGTCGTCATCTCTTCGGTACATAAGAGCACCGCTATTTCCCATTCCGACTACTGCAATTTTCACCGGATAGATGTCTTTAAGTTTAGATAAAAATTCCTCTTCTCTGCCCAAAATATTTTCGTTACTCAAAAACAGTATATCAGCGTACTGCATATATTCTCGGTTATACTCATCGTTTATATCAGACAAAACATGAACATCGGTAGCAATAAGCTTTCCCATAGCTTTCGCTTTTTTCAACAGATGTCGGGAGAAGTTTATATTACAAAGGCACACAGCATCGCAATCTTTGACAGCATTTATAAAAATCTCCTCGTCAAAGGATTTCTCCTGAAAATCCTTTAAGTCACAGAAAATTCTGCGCTTGCCAAGATTATCATACAAAACAACCGACTGTGCAGTATAGTCACAGTTTTCAAGATAGTCTGTAGAAACATTATTTTTGCTCAGTACATCTCTGACGACCGCTCCCGCACTGTCAACCCCCACCATTGACAAAAGCTTTACTTCGTCGGATAATGAAGTAAGCGCTAGGCTGATATTCAGCCCTACTCCCGCGGGATAAGAATTCACACCAAAGAAGCTATAATCAATCGGACAATATTCAACAGGAAAAGCGTTAACTTTCACTGTTGTTTCAACATTAACAAGACCGCAAACTAAAATTTTGCTCATACTAAACCTCACATAATTTTATAAAAAAATTGTATAATAAATAGTAAATCGAGTCAATATCAAATCAAAACTACGAGGTGCAAAATGATATACACAGTTACTTTAAACCCTGCGATAGACTTCGTGATAAATATGGATAACCCGCTGCTCGGCACAATCAACCGCAGTGAAAGTGAAGCACTATACTGCGGCGGAAAGGGAATCAATGTTTCAACTGTACTCAAGGAGCTGGGGATAGAAAGCGTTGCGACAGGATTTTTAGCAGGATTCACAGGGAAAGAAATCGAGGATACTCTTAAAGCTAAGGATATTCAGACTGACTTTGTACATCTGGAAAGCGGATTTTCAAGAATAAATGTAAAAATCAGAAGCGACGAAGAAACTGACATCAACACAAAGGGACCGAATATCAGCGACTATGATATACATCTGCTGATTAAAAAGCTCGATGAAATTAAGGGTGACGATGTACTCGTACTCTCAGGCAGTGCACCCCAAAATGCCGACGACACAATATATGCCAAAATCCTTTCAAAGGTTGCTAAATCGGGCGCAATGACAGTGGTTGATACCACAAAGAAAAAACTACTCAACACTTTAGAATACAAGCCGTTTTTGGTAAAGCCGAATATAAACGAGCTGATGGAAACATTCAACGCGAAAATCAACACTCTGCATGATGTAGAAAAATATGCGATAAAGTTACAGAATCTCGGAGCTAAAAATGTGCTCGTTTCTATGGGCGATAAAGGCTCGGTGCTATTCAGCGAAGACAAACAAGTCATAATTCAGAGTGCACCAAACGGTGAAGCTATTAACACAGTCGGTGCAGGGGACTCGATGGTAGCGGGATTCATCGCAGGCTACCTCAAATCTAAAGACTATAAATATGCATTAAAACTCGCTACAGCGTGCGGAAGTGCTACAGCCTTTTCAGAAGGTTTAGGCAAACAAAATGAAATACACAGGATGCTCGATTTAATCGAAAGCAAATAATAAAAGCGGTAGGAAACTACCGCTTTTTCTTATATTATCGTGCCACCACCGACTACGGTGTTGCCGTTGTACATAACAACCGCCTGACCCTTTGTGATAGCTCTCTGTGGCTGTAAGAATTCAAGTTTTATCTTTCCATCCTCAAGCGGGTAGAGCATCGCTTTAGCCTGAGTGTGCTTATATCTGATTTTCGCTTCGACTTCTATAGGTTCTGTTAATTCTTTTATAGAAATAAAATTCACATCATCTGCAAAAAGCACACTTGACCACAACTGCTCATCAAGACACAAGGTAACAGTGTTACTATCCACATCTTTTTTGCAGACATACATTGGTTGTGGCAGAGCAAGATTCAGTCCCTTTCTCTGACCGATAGTGTAGCGGATAATACCCTTATGTGTGCCGAGCACCTTACCGGATAAATCTACAAAATCTCCGTCAGGAAAGCTCTTGCCCGTAAATCGGGTGATAAAATCAGCATATTTGCCGTTTGGCACAAAGCAGATATCCTGGCTGTCTTTTTTATCAGCATTCACAAAACCGTTTTGTTCAGCGATTTCGCGCACCTGAGCTTTTGAGAGCTCTCCAAGAGGAAGCTTTAGGTGAGAAAGCGCGTCCTGAGTGAGTGAATAAAGCACATAGCTCTGGTCCTTAGACTCATCAAGTCCCTTTTTGAGCAGATAGCGGTCAGTGCTATCGTCATACCCGACACGAGCGTAGTGACCCGTTACTACATAGTCATAGCCCTCTTCTTTTGCGATAGAAAGGAGCTTTGAAAACTTTATAAAGCGGTTGCAATCTACACAAGGGTTAGGTGTACCACCGCTGATATAGGAAGCAATAAAACGGTCGATGACATACTCTTTGAAATTACTTTCAAGATCAACAACCCTGTGCTCTACACCTAGTCTGTCGCACACAGCCTTTGCATCAATTATGTCCTGAGTCGTACAGCACGACTGCTCTTCGATTATATTCTTTTCGCCGTGAAGTTTCAGCGTGATGCCGATGATATCGTAGCCATGCTGTTTCATCAAAAAAGCAGCAACAGAGCTATCCACACCGCCACTCATCGCTATGATTGCTTTAGGCATTATAATTCTCCTTAAGAATTTTATCGATTGCATTTACGCAGTAATCAATCTCGTCTTTTGTATTGAAATACGAGAAAGAAAAACGCACAGTACCGTCAGGGTAAGTACCCATAGACGAGTGTGCAAGTGGCGAACAATGAAGTCCGCAACGGGTCATAACGCCATAATCCCGCTCTAGTACAGAAGCGACAAAGGCGTTGTCAAGTGACTCAAAGCTGAGTGATACAACAGCAGTTGTATCAATGTTTCCGTCTGCACAATGCACAATGATATCTTTGATGTCCTTTAACGACTCGACAAAATGCCTGCGCAACAAAAGTTCTTTCTCTCTGATATTATTGACACCAATTTCCTTAATAAACCGTAGCGAATGGTTAAGCGACACTATTCCACACAGATTGAGCGTTCCACTCTCAAATTTATCGGGTAAGGTATCAGGTTGAGCGTAAAAATGTGAGACACTTCCCGTGCCACCTGTGACAGTTGGTTCAAGCACTTTAGAGAGGTTTTCAGAAATTGCAAATCCGCCTATTCCCTGCAAAGCAAGCAGTCCTTTATGTCCCGAAAAAGCGAGAAAGTCGATATTCGCTTTGCGCATAGAGATATCGACCACACCCGCGGTCTGGGCAGTGTCAACAGCAAAGAAAACACCGCGTTCTTTGCACAGCCTGCCGATACTCTCTATATCACTGATACATCCGAAAACATTTGACGCGTGATTTATGATAACCGCTTTTGTGTCAGTTTTCATTACCTCTTTCACACTGTCAGCTGTTACAACCCCAAACTCATCACACTTTGCGATATCAAAAGTGATACCTCTCTCCTTTTGCAAAGCGTAAAGTGTTCTCATCACTGCGTGGTGCTCGAGAGCTCCTGCTACTATATGGTCACCATCTTCTAAAATTCCGCGCAAAAACATATTGATTGACGCTGTGACTCCTGATGTAAATATAATTCTTTTGCAGAATTTAACAGGATTGTCATCACAATCAAAAAGCTCAGCAAGCCTTGCTCTGGTGTCAAGAACAGTATCCCCCACCGAGGTCGAAAGCTCATACACACCGCGGTTGATGTTCACGCAGTTGTTCTCTATGAAATTTGAAACTGTTTTGGACAAATCGGGTGCTTTTGGAAACGAAGTCGCCGCGTTGTCAAAGTAAATTTTTTTCATATATTTCTCTATTAGAATTATTATATTTCTATAACAGAATTATTCTATCTTTTCCCTCGTACTCCTCAACCTCGCCGATTATAGACGGAGCAGGAGTACATTCTTTCAAATCAGCTAAAAGCTTTTCGGCATCTGCACTGCTGACAGAAATCAGCAGACCGCCCGATGTCTGAGGGTCGTAGAGTATATCCTGAATATGAAGCGGTACGCTACCTGCGTTCACAAAAGGCTCAGCGTAGGTTCGGTTGCGGTACATTCCTTCAGGTAAAATTCCCATCTGCGCAAACTCATACGCCTCATCAATGACATTGATTTTATCGGTGTAGAGCTTAATCTGAGTATCAGAACCCTGAGCCATCTCAAGCGAGTGACCGATCATCGAAAAGCCTGTAACATCCGTGCACGCGTGGACATCGTATTTCACCATACAATCCCGAGCGGATTTATTGAGAAAAGTCATAGCCTCAACCGCTCTGTCGATACTTTCTTTAGACGCGATATCTGCTTTCTGAGCCGTGGTGATAATTCCGATACCAAGAGGCTTTGTGTAAATCAGCTTATCGCCAACCTTTGCACCGCTGTTAGTGTAAATCTTGTCAGGGTGAGCAAAGCCAGTAACACACAGGCCGTATTTCGGCTCGTCGTCGTAAATGCTGTGACCGCCTGAAATCACTGCCCCTGCTTCGAAAACTTTATCGTAACCGCCCTTTAAAATAGCGTGAACATCATCGTTACTCATAGACTTAGGCACACACATTATATTTAACGCAGTTTTCGGCTCGGCGCCCATAGCGTAGATATCTGAAAGTGCGTTAGTTGCGGCAATCTGTCCGAAAGTATACGGATCATCAGCAATCGGTGGAAAAAAATCCACTGTCTGCACGATACACAAATCGTCGCTCACTTTATACACGCACGCATCGTCGCTTTTATCAAAACCGACAAGCAGGTTTTCGTCATAGTTTACTTTCAGATCACCGAGCAGTTGAGCAAGCACTCCAGCGCCCACCTTTGCGCCACAGCCTGAGCATTTTGAAAGCTTTGTTAATTTTACATTATCATTTGACATAATCAGTATCCTTTATATAGAGCTAAGCACGCTTCGAGCACTCCACCACCGACAGCGAGTGCTTTGTCAGACACACTGTAGCAGTGCTCTTTTTCGCATCTTGGGTCGATATCTCCCGACTTCATATTGGTCGAAACCATAGTGCCTTTCGGTAAAATTCCGCGAAGTATGCCTGTGAGCTCGCTGACAATCGGAGTGCTGTCAACACAGGCGACCACCTCGCCTTTTTCGACCTTGTCGCCGATTTCGTAAATCGGGTTGAACACACCGTATTCAGGCGAGCGGATAATACGGTCGGTTGTATGACCATCGATGTCACCGGGAATTCCTGTGTTTTCGATAGCTCTGCCTTCATAGTACACACGGCCTAAGTAATGTCCGCGCTTTGTTTCAACCACAGCGTGACAATCCTCGCCCGCTGTAAATCCGGGTCCGACTCCGACTACAACAGGAGCATCATCAATTTCAGTCCCTAAGTTTTTCTTAGCTAAAATCGCGTCGATCACAAAATCCGGCTTGAGCTCTTTTACACAGTTTGCCTTCTCATCAACAATCACAGCGATATCCCCGCTCTCAAGAATATCTTTGATATCATCGGTATCTGATGCTAAAACTGCTTTGATATCTTCGACAACAGCTTCCTTATTATATACAGCTTCTGAAAAGCAAACTGTTCTTCTGATAGCGGTCGGAGCGTCGATTTCTGTCATAACAACGCCAAATTTAGCTCTATGTAGTCGCACGGCTATTCCCGTGGCAATATCTCCCGCGCCTTTAATTACTGCTAACATACCATTCTCCTTTGAGTAATGATGAAATTACACATTCTGTATTTATCTTTTCGCTGATTTGTTCAGCGGTTATTCGTAAGTTATCTGAATCGCATTTGTTGATAACCACCTTATCGTGGAGGTTTTCAAGGTTTATAAGCTTTGCTACTAAAAGTGGTGTTACAATAGAATCAACACCACAGGACAAAAGCTCTGCCGCTCTTTCACTTCTGTGAGTAGTTTCTTTCAGGCTCTTCCCCACAGCGTCAACTCCGACGACAAGTATCGTCTGATAAGTACATTCAGGAATAACAGGCTCAAAAGGCAAATGAGCCTTAAGTGGCAGGTGCTTTGAGCCGTCTGCTTCAACTAACACATAGTCGCAAAAAGAGCTAAGTTCATCTATAGATACATCAGGCGCTTTGAGCTTTTCTCCACTAAACTCAGAGCCCAGAACTATACATCTGTGTAATGCTAATTGCTCACCTATGTATGACAGGTTGTCTTTATCTGCACTTGTCAGCACATTGCAAAAAACTTCGCTTTTCATAATATGGGTAGTGGTGGTTATAACTACCGTGCCTTTTGTGCTCAGCTCTTTTGCTAAAATGTGCAAAAGTGTGGTTTTTCCACCGCCACCGATAACGGCAGTTATTCCTTTTTCAATTTTCAGAAAATTTGATATAAGCATAGCGGTTAAACAAAAACATATCAATTTCAAACAATATGCCAATGTACAAAAGTACACTGACATACTGAAATTATAATTATTTTTCTATAACAGAATTATCTATCCATGAGAAATACTCATTGAATTTATCTTCGGTATATAAGAAAAGCTCTTTTTCGCACTCACGGAAAGCGATAAGCATCTTCTCTCCGCTCTCAGTTAAGGTGGCTCCGCCACCATCTGCTCCGCCTGTTTTTGAGTTGAGCAGAGAAAAGCCGAGATTTTTCTCAGCACGGCGAATGATAGTCCACGCCTTTGAGTACGACATATCAATTTCAAAGGCGGCTTTTCTCATAGAATTATTCTCTTTGATTTTTTCGAGCAACAGCGCCACCCCGGGTCCGAAGCACTTTTCATCAGTAAAAAACTGAAGCGTGACCTTCGGGTGAAGCTGGATTTTATCATTTAGCTTTTTCATCACTGTATTTTCCCGAGTCTTTTATCTAGAGTTTTTCTGACAGCTCGAAGAATATTTTCGTAACCCGTGCATCGGCAAAGGTGACCTGAAAGTAGCTTTCTGAGCTCATCGTCAGTGTAATCTCTGCCGCTCTCTAAGATTTCCACAGCGGACATAATGACACCCGGAGTGCAGAAACCACACTGCACTGCAGCCTCGTCGATAAACGCCTGCTGAATATCTGAGAGCTCACCGTCAGGTGACATAAGTCCCTCTAAGGTGCGGATATTTTTTCCCTCTGCCCAGACAGCAAGGTAGATACACGAATTGAAGCACTCGCCGTCAATGAGCACATTACACGCTCCGCACTCTCCTACCTCACAACCTTTTTTCACGGAAGTGAGGCGGTAGTCGTTTCTTAGCATATCGGTGAGAGACGCTCTAACATCGACCATTTTTTCAACCTCTTTACCGTTGATGGTACATTTAACAAGTTTATACTGTGCCATTATATCTCACCTCCTGCAAGGGTGATGCACTCAGTAATTGCTCTTTGAGCAAGCTCAGTTGCTAAATGCTGACGAAAAGCTTTCGATGCTCGCCAGCTGTCACGTGGATTGATGTCGCCCATCACCTGCAAAGAAAACTCTTTGATGTTTTCTTTAGTAACAGCTTTTCCTTTTATAAATTCTTCAGCTGTTTTTGCTCTCATCGGGATAGGTCCCGCTACACCATAGGCAATGCGGACATCAAGGAAAGTTTTCTTATCTTCAGACAACTTTACATTAACAGAACAGCCTGTTGTCGTGATATCAAGAGCTTCACGCATAGCGTACTTAATATAGTGTCCGTGATAGCCAATATATTTCTCTTTTGGAATAATAATTGCGGTCTGAATTTCATCAGGGTGAATATCAACGGTGCCCGCTTTGATATAAAAATCAGAAATCGGTATTATTCGTTTTCCATCTTTGCCTGTAAGCTCAACCAAGGCATCAAGCGCAAACAGTGTTGACGCTGAATCAGCAGAGGTCACGCCGTTGCAGGTATTACCGCCGATAGTGCCGATATTTCTTATCTGAGGTGAGCCGACCATATCGACAGCTTCGCCAAGTACATTGATATATTTCTGTATAATTTCGTTCTTGGTAATATGAGAAAAGCTAGTCAGCGAGCCGATGCGGATAGCTCCATTTTCATCAAGCGAAACTCCGCGTATTTCATCGAGCATATATATGCTGATGAGCTCTTTGCCGGCACGCTTGCCCTCTCTGATTTGAACCAGCACATCGCTACCGCCGGCGAGAATCTGAGCGTCAGGGTGAGCTATACGCAGATTTATTGCATCTTCTACGCTTTTTGCTTCGTACAAAGCTTTGATGTCATACATAATCTCGCCTCCTTATAGTAGTCCATGATTTTTAAATTCTTCAAACAACACATGCGGTGTCATTGGAATTCTGTTTATAGCAACACCTGTCGCATTTAATACCGCATTACGGATAGCCGGAGCAACAGGACAGGTAGGTGGCTCTCCGAGTGCCTTTGTGCCAAATGCAGAAGTTGGCTCTGCGTTTTCAACGAACTGAGCCTCAAGATGAGGGTGGTCCATAAAGGTCGAAAGCTTATAGTCAAGTAGGTTATTATTAAGCGTTCTGCCAGTTTTAGCATCAAAAATTTCCTGCTCAGAAAGTGCGTAGCCGATACCCATCGACATACCCCCGTGCACCTGAGCCTCGGCGAGCGCCGGGTTAATAAGAGTACCGCAGTCGTGGACATTTATTATGTCGAGGATTTTCACCTTGCACGCACGGATATCAACCTCTACATCAGCGAAACAGCATCCGAAAGAATAAGCGTTAGACTTAATCTGGAAGGTTGTTTCTGCTGTGATGTGACGGCTGTCTTCAAGAGAGTAAAGTGCAGTGACAGCTAAATCAGCGACAGTCATAACTGTGCTGTTGTCAGCCTTTTTGATGATGATATTATCAACTATGTCAAGCTCTTCACAGGAAACTCCACTGAGCTTTTGAGCATAGTCTAAGATTCTTTGTTTTAAAAGTTCGCCAGTCTGCTTTATAGTCAGGCCGCCGACATATGTCTGGCGGGAAGCGTAGGCACCCGTACCAAACGGTGTGATGTCGGTATCCTGACAGGAAACGACATTGACCTTATCAAGTGTCAAGCCGACAGCGTCAGCCGCCATCTGTGCAAACGCGGTGTCGGCTCCCTGGCCGATTTCTGTTTCACCGAGCTGAATCTGAATTGAGCCATCCTGATTGAGCACCATACGGCTTGACGATGACTCAAGACTTATTGGCCACACCGCTGTGTTATACCAGAACACAGCCATACCGATACCTTTGCGGATATCACCGCTCTGGTTTTTATATTCCTTCAGTTTTCTGTCATAGTCGATGTATTTCTTGCCCTTTTCGATACACTGATTGAAAGAATCAAAGTAGTTAACATTCTTAGAAAAATCATCAGTATATCCGACAGGCATGAGGTTTTTCTCTCTTATTTCGAGTGGAGTCATTCCTAAAGCTTTTGCGATATCGTCAATCTGGCTTTCCACAGCAAACATAGCCTGAGGAATACCGTAACCACGCATCGCTCCTGCGACAGGGCGGTTAGTAAACACTGTGTAGCATTCAGCCTCAACATTTTCGCATGGATAAAGCTGTTTAAAGCAACCCATACCCTTAGCACCTACTGAATGTCCGTGAGAAGCGTAGGCTCCCTGATTCGAAAAAGTTTCGAGCTTTCGTGCAACAAAAGTACCGTCAGGACGAGCGTAGGTTATAATGTGCGACCTGATAGCATGACGCACACGTTGACAAACAAAGGTTTCTTCTCTTGAGCTGTCGAGTTTCACGAGTCTTCCGCCGACAACGGTCGAAAGATAAGCGCAAAGCGGTTCGTACAGAACATCTTGTTTATTACCAAATCCACCACCGATATAAGGCTTAATAACTCTGATTTTGCCCCAATCAACGCCGAGAGCCTGACCGACAACTCGCCTTACGATATGAGGAATCTGGGTGGAAGTCACCACGGTGATTCTGCCGTTTTCTTCGCTTGCATAGCAAATATGGTTTTCAATATGACAGTGCTGAACAGTAGGTGTGTCATACCAGTTGTCAAATTTAATGAGACCTTCTTCTTTAATCGCTTCTTCGTAGTTTCCGACACTCTGTGAAGTGTGAGCCAAGATGTTATTAGGAAATCTTTCATGAAGCAAAGGTGCAGAATCACTCATTGCCTCCTGCACATCAAGCACAAAGGGATATTCCTCGTACTCAACTTTGATGGCTTTTATCGCCTGAGCTGCGGCAACCTCATTTTCGGCGATTACAGCAGCTACATCATCACCATAGAAACGAACAATATCAGTAAGCAGCAGTCTGTCTGCTACGTCCTGATGCGACTCATCAGTTGACCAAGGGTGACCTGCGGTCGGAAAGTAATTTTTAGGCACATCAAAGCAGGTGACGATCTTAATTACACCGTCGATTTTTTCTGCTTCAGTTGTATCGACAGAGAGCACCTTACCGTGAGCTATAGTAGAATGAAGCACCTTTGCGACATAAGCACTTCTGTCACAGAGGTCATCGGTGTATTTAGTTCTGCCCGTAACTTTATCAAAAGCGTCGACTCTTTTTACACTCTTTCCTACTACCATAAATCCCGCCTCCTATATGTTAAAAGATACACTTCTACTTATACTTTAGTCATTATAACATATATACTCACAGTTTTAAAGAGGTTTTTTATATATTTTCTTCTAAAAAACGGATAAAACTAACGCTATTGATTAGCTCTTTTATTGACAACGCATAATATCATTTGATAAAATAAATTAATTAGGAAGTGTTTTTATGAACAAAAAAATCGGATGTGTGCTGATGGCTGCGGGTAATGCAAAGCGATTCGGCGAAAACAAGCTCAGCCGAACACTAAATGGAGTCAGTCTTATCGACAGAGCTCTACAGTGCATTCCAAAAGAAAAACTTCATAAAACCGTTGTTGTTTCACAGTACGATGAGGTTATAGAAAAAGCGCAGAGTATGGGCTTTGATGCTCTCAAAAACGAGCACCCTGACTTTGGCATTAGTCACACGATAAAGCTGGGACTCGAGCA
The DNA here is from genome assembly GCA_017410265.1 of Ruminococcus sp. Lineage (GTDB taxonomy): Bacteria > Bacillota > Clostridia > Oscillospirales > Acutalibacteraceae > Ruminococcoides. The sequence continues at coordinate 150,356 of JAFQRC010000003.1, forward strand.
AACTTCTGACTGTGATGCGGTGATGTTTATGGTGTCTGACCAACCGCTTCTTAAAAAAGAAAGCGTTTCGAATATGATAGACTATTATCAGAAAAATGATGACTATATTGTGGGTATGAGCTACGACTGTGTCCGAGGTAATCCGTGCATTTTCCCAAAGTGCTATTTCAGCGAACTCAGAAAACTCAGAGAAGACCACGGCGGAAACACGGTTATCAGAAAACACGAAGATAAACTGAAGCTGTTTTCAGCTACCCACCCCGACGAACTGTCCGACATAGACACTAAAGAAGATTTAGAGAAACTAGAAAACACAGAGGTATAAAATGGCTGTTTTGAAAGTCAATGGACAATTGTATACCGTTACCGAAAATGAAACGCTGATGAGATTTCTGCGCGATAGCCTGCGCCTTACTTCCGTTAAAGACGGTTGTTCACAGGGTGCGTGCGGCACTTGTACTGTGCTTGTTGACGGAAAGGTAGAAAAAGCGTGCCTATTCTCAGTCGAAAAATTTGACGGAAAGAGTATTCTCACTACCGAGGGACTAAGCGATTACGAAAAACAGGTCTATTCCTACGCTTTTTCAGAGTGTGGTGCGGTACAGTGCGGTTTCTGTATTCCCGGTATGGTGCTGTGCGCTAAAGCTCTACTTGACACTAACCCCTGCCCAAGTAGAGAAGATGTTAAGAAAGCTATCAGAAACAATATCTGTCGTTGCACAGGATACAAGAAAATTATCGACGCGATTATGCTCGCAGGTGAGATTTTCCATGAGAAAAAAGCTGTCCCCGAAACTTCCTTCACAGGCCTTCTGGGCGAAAGTATGCACAGAGTTGACGCAGAAAGCAAAACTCTCGGCACAGCTATTTATGCCGACGACATTTATTTTGACAATATGATTTACGGCTCAGCACTCAGAAGTGAGTTCCCGCGTGCTAAAGTGCTGTCTATAGATACAACAGAAGCTCTAAAAATCGACGGCGTTGTAGCAATAGTTACAGCGAAAGACTTAGACGGAGCTAAAAAAATCGGTCATCTCAAAAAAGACTGGGATGTGCTGATTGCAGAAGGTGATATCACCCACTACTTAGGCGATTCTCTAGCTCTGGTTGCGGGAAAAACCAGAGAAATCGTCGAGCTTGCAAAAAAAGCTATAAAGGTAGAATATAAGGAGCTTCCCGCTGTTTTCTCACCACAAGAAGCACTAAAGGAAAATGCACCGCTTGTACACAAAGATGGTAACATTCTCTGTAAAGAGCATTTAGTCAGGGGAAACGCGGACGAAGTTATCAAGAACAGCAGATATAAGGTCACCACTCACTACAGCGTGCCGTTTACTGACCACGCTTTTATGGAGCCTGAATGTGCAGTTGCTGTGCCGGAAAATGATGGTGTGCATATTTTTAGCGGTGACCAGGGAATTTACCAGACCCAAAAAGAATGTGCCGAGGCACTCGGTCTGCCAATAGAAAAAATCAGAGTCAGTGCTGCTATGGTCGGCGGTGGCTTTGGCGGAAAAGAAGATATGAGCGTTCAGCATCACGCGGCGATTTTAGCGTACAAAACAGGGCTACCTGTCAAAGTAAAGCTGACTCGCGACGAAAGCCTGCTCGTTCATCCAAAGCGCCACGCTATGGAGATGGATTTTACTACAGCGTGTGATGAAAACGGAAAGCTCACAGCAATGAAAGCTGTCATCACCTCTGACACAGGAGCGTATGCATCCCTTGGTGGTCCTGTACTACAGCGTGCGTGTACCCACGCGGCTGGCCCATACAACTATCAGGTTATAGATATCTGTGGCCAAGCGGTTTACACTAACAACCCTCCTGCGGGAGCATTCCGCGGATTCGGTGTTACGCAAAGCTGTTTTGCAACTGAACAAAATATAAATCAGCTTTCAGAAATGGTGGGTATATCTCCGTTTGAAATGAGATATAAAAACGCGCTCAGGCCAGGCGATATTCTTCCAAACGGACAGATTGCAGACAAGAGCACGGCACTTGTCGAAACGCTTGATGCTGTACATGACATATATGATAAAAATCCTGACTGCGGAATAGCCTGCGCTATCAAAAACAGTGGACTTGGTGTCGGTGTCCCTGACACCGGTCGTTGTAGAATTGAAGTGAAAAACTCAAAGGTTTATGTTCACTCGAGTGCCGCATGTATCGGTCAAGGCATGGGAACTGTTCAGGTACAAATGGTAGCTCAGAGCTCGGGTGTGGACATCAGCAAAATTGTTTATTGCACTCCTGATACAAGTGATTCTCCGAACGCAGGAAACACAACCGCATCAAGACAGACTCTGTTTACAGGAGAAGCAGCAGTCAGAGCTGCAAAAATGCTCAAGGCGGATTTAGAAAAGCACGGCTCACTCGAAAAGCTAGAAGGCAAGGAATATCTCGGTGAATACACGGGAGTTACCGATAAAATCGGCTCAGACAAAGAAAACCCGATAAGCCACATAGCGTACGGTTATGCTACACATCTTGTTATCTTAGATGACGAAAAAATGGTAAAAGAAGTAGTGGCGGCTCACGATGTCGGCACACCCGTTAACCCAAAGGCTATTGAGGGACAAATCGAGGGTGGTGTTGTAATGAGCTTAGGCTACTCGCTCACTGAGGACTTCCCGCTTGAAAAAGGAAAGCCAAAGAAGAAACTTGGCACACTCGGACTTTTTCGAGCAGATAAAACCCCTGATGTTAAGTCAATCATAGTTTCAAAGCCTGACACAACACTCGCGCATGGTGCGAAAGGCATCGGTGAAATCTGCTCTATCCCTACCCCTCCTGCCGTAGCACTCGCGTACTATAATCGTGATAAAAAGATACGCACTAAGCTTCCGCTAAGTAACACTCCATACCAAAAGAAAAGGTAATAACATAAAAAGGCGACCAACCGGTCGCCTTTTCTTATGCGTTAGTATTATTTTTAAACCACAAAAGGTTATTTGAATAAAGAAAGCTGAGCACTGCCATTAGAACAATCACGACATAGCCGATAACGCTCAGCAAATCAGGTATCTGGTCAAAAATGATAAAGCCGAGTCCCGCAGTAAAAATAATCTGCGAGAAATCGTAGACGGATATTTCCTTTGATGGAGCGTTTTTGTACGCTAAAGTTATCATAAACTGACCGACCGCCGCAAAAGCGCCTGCTAATAACAGCATAGTAAACTGATAAAAATTCATCGGTTCAAAAGATATGACAGTCAACGGCAGACAAATCAAGGTGCTGACAGAAGAGAAAAAGAACACTACATAGGCGCTGTGTTCTCCGTTTGTGGTAGCTTTTCTGACACAAGCGTACGCAAGCCCTGCGCACATTCCGCCCAAAAGCCCTACTAAAGATGGTAGAAGCTGAGCATTCATAAAAGTAGGCTTTATAACAAACAAACTTCCGACGAAAGCTCCGACTACCGCAAAGCCTTGCACAAAGCTCGGCTTTTCTTTCATAATAAAGAAAGAAAAAATAATCGCAAAAAATGGCGACATTTTATTAAGAATCGAAGCGTCACTCAGTAGCAGATGGTCAACTGCATAGAAGTTGCAGAACACTCCGAGCGCTCCCCCGAGTGTTCTCAGTATCAGCCACGGGAGATTTTTCTTTTTAGCGGGCAAGATGCTAATTTTATTCTTTATCAGAATCATAGATGCGATAACTGCGGCAACGAGATTTCTAAACAGCATTTTTTCCACGGTCGGCAAATCCCCGCTGAGCCTGACGAAGGTACTCATAAGCGCAAAGAAAAATGCTGAAGTTATCAGAAAAATTATAGCTTTATTCTTACTTTTTATATTCATAAAATCACTTCCTGCATTATTATACACCCTATGTTTGAAAATTTCAAAAAATATGGTATAATTTAGCAAGCTCATAAATGGAGGGGAAATATGATTTTACTACTCAAAAAACTTTTTATAAAAGATACGGGCGACGAAGCTAAAAACCGTAGAGCGCTCGGTGTGCTTTGCAGCTCTGTAGGAATACTACTAAACATCATACTTTTTGGTATCAAATACTTCGCTGGTGTTATAAGCAATTCCATCGCTATCACAGCCGACGCTTTCAACAACTTAAGTGACGCAGGCTCATCTTTCATTTCGCTCATCGGGTTTAAATTCGCGGGTATGAAGCCTGACACAAAACACCCGTTTGGTCACGGAAGAATCGAATATCTCTCAGGACTGGGAATTTCGATAGCTATTATCGTAGTAGGCTTTGAACTTTTCACAACCTCAATTGATAAGATTTTTCATCCACAGGAAATGGATAGCAGCTTGCTAGCTATGGGCATTCTAGTTGTTTCGATATGCGTTAAGATGTATATGTTTTTCTACAACCGCTCTATCGGAAAAAAGATTAATTCAGCAGGCATGAAAGCTACAGCTATGGACTGTGTTACTGATTCTATCGCAACTCTTGTAGTCCTTCTTTCGATGATATTCACACGATTTACGAACATCAACATTGATGGTTACTGTGGTATTCTCGTTTCACTTTTCATTCTTTACGCAGGTATAAACTCGGCAAAAGAAACTTTAGCTCCGTTGCTTGGTACAAAGCCTGACGAAGAGCTTGTCGAAAAAGTTTACTCACTAGTAATGAGCTATGACAAAGTACATGGTATACACGATATGGTTGTCCATGATTACGGTCCCGGCAGACAGCTGATTTCCCTCCACGCTGAGGTAGACGGCTCTGAAGACATCTACGAAATCCACGATGTTATTGACACTATCGAAAAAGAGCTTTACGAAAAGCTTTCGGTAGAAACAACTATACATATGGACCCTATCGACATACACAACGAAAGCACCAAGCAGACCAAAGAGGAAGTTGCATCTCTTATAACAAAACTCCACAAAGATGCTACCATCCACGATTTCAGAATGGTGCCCGGAACTACTCACACAAATCTCATTTTCGATGTAGTCGTACCATTTGAGTTAAAACTCAGCGATGATGAAATCAAAGAAAAAGTTCAGCAAATCATCAAAGAAAGATGGGATAACTACTTTATTGTCCTCACTATTGACAGAAGCTATGTATAAGTAATTATCACAAAACATTCACTGCAAAATATTATGTACTATGGAATAAAAAACTCTTAACTGACAAGACTATTAGTACATTAAATATATCGGAGTGAAAACAGCTTGAACATTAAGCGAGGAGATATTTACTACGCAGACTTAAGCCCTGTGGTCGGCTCGGAACAAGGCGGGGTTCGCCCTGTGCTCATCGTACAGAATGATGTCGGAAACCGATACTCTCCGACAGTAATCGCGGCGGCTATCACAAGTCAGCAAACAAAAGCAAATTTACCGACCCACATAGCAATCGGCGCACAAAGCAGCGGTCTTGCTAAAGACAGCGTTGTGCTACTCGAACAGGTGCGTACTATAGACAAAAAGCGTCTGAAAGAAAAAATGGGGACAATCGATGATAATTCTATGAGAGAAATAAACGAGGCGATTTCTGTATCATTCGGACTAGTTACATAGGTAACTAAAACAGGCACTGAGCTATAAAACTCAGTGCCTTTGTTTTTTGTATTATTTTACAGCCTCGAGCAAGGCATCAACCTTGTCGATATTTTCCCAGGAAACAGAAAGTTCTTCTCTGCCCATATGGCCATATGCGGCTAATTCATAGTACTTGGTATCTGTGAGCTTGAGTTCACGGATAATAGCCGACGGACGGCAATCAAATACTTTCTTTACAGCATCTGCCAGAACTTCATCAGTGTAGTTTGAAGTACCGAAAGTTTCAACCATAACCGATACAGGAGTTGCTACACCGATAGCGTAAGCAAGCTGAACCTCGCACTTTTTAGCAAGCTTTGCAGCTACTATATTCTTAGCGATATAGCGTGCAAAGTAAGCAGCAGAACGGTCAACCTTTGTCGGGTCTTTGCCTGAGAAAGCACCGCCGCCGTGACGTGAATATCCGCCATATGTATCAACGATAATCTTTCTGCCTGTGAGTCCTGAGTCGCCAACAGGACCGCCGATAACAAAACGACCTGTAGGATTGATGAAGTATTTTGTGTTCTCGTCGAGTAAGTTCTCAGGCACGATAGGCTTGATAACATACTCTAAGATATCTGCTCTAATCTGCTCAAGAGTTACATCGTCATCGTGCTGAGTTGATACAACCACTGTGTCAACTCTCACTGCCTTATCACCATCGTATTCAACAGTAACCTGGGATTTGCCGTCAGGACGAAGATATGAAAGCGTGCCGTCTTCTCTGACCTCTTTTAATTTATATGATAACTTATGAGCAAGAAAAACAGGAAGTGGCATAAGCTCCTTAGTTTCATCACAAGCGAAGCCAAACATCATACCCTGGTCGCCTGCACCAATCTGGTTGTCGCTATCCTCTTCACCGTCTTTGAGCTCGTATGAGTTGTTAACTCCCATAGCGATATCAGGTGACTGCTTATCAAGTGCAATATCAACAGCACAGGTGTTGCCGTTGAAGCCACATTCGTCGTTGTCGTAGCCTGTGTCGCAAACTACTTTTCTTACTATAGACTCAAAATCAACATCGGCATTTGTTGTAATCTCGCCCATAACATGAACGATACCTGTTGTAGCTGTTGTTTCGCATGCAACATGTGCGTTCTTATCCTGAGCTAAAATAGCATCGAGTATAGCATCGCTCACTCTGTCACAGAGCTTGTCAGGATGTCCGTGTGTTACTGATTCTGATGTAAATAAGCGCTTTGACATATAACCATTCCTTTTCTATATTTCTAATTCAGAATTAAATATTACAGCAATAAAAAACCGCTCGGCTTCCCGAGCGGTAATAAATCTCATCTCCCGGTTTAACCGCAGGATTTAGCACCTTACAAAAAGCAGGTTGCCGGACTTCACAGGGCCTGTCCCTCAGTCACTCTTGATAAGTAATATTTACTTGACCTTAGATATTAAAACACAAAGTGCGACAGATGTCAACACATTTTACATATATATTATTAAGCAATTTCTTCAAGTGCACAGTCACAAGCTAAAGAGTGAGTTACTCTGTCTTCAACCTCAGCACGCTTACCGTTATTGAAACGGTCAACAGTACCAACGAGGTAACCTGTGATTCTTCTGATGCGCTCAAAAGGTACATTGTCGTACGTGTACTTAACATCAACAAATTCGCCATCAACGGTGAAGTCGATAGTCTTGATATATTTGTCTGGATTAGCTTCCTTTAAATTTGCTACATAAATGTCGATTTCCTGCTGTGAAAGTGTTCCGCCTGTTACGTTAATTTTCATTTCAAACCCCTCTTTATTGCTGATTTATATTTCTTTTAAAACACATTATTTAGGTGACTGTGTTTATCTTACCACAATATATTGGGGTATTCAAGTAACAAACATATTATTTTGGTAACAATTTTTTAATCTTTAATTGCTATTAAGAATATAGCTGTTACGCTAAATTCCAAAGCGGAAATTTACGCCTATCTTCACTGTTTATAAAGCTCTAAAGAAAGCACTTTCGGCAAAATTATATACACCGCTAAAGCTGTAACCGTTCCGGTAATAATAGATGCCAGACCGAGTACAGAAAAATACGCAAACACAGTGCTGTCTGTAAAAGCAAAGGCAACTAAAATCTGACCCAGGTTATGACAAAACGCACCGCCTACTCCGACTCCGACAAAACCGACCCGCTTCAGCTTGAGTAAAAGGTACATAGCCAACACACTAAGCACTCCACCGCACAAGCTCATCATAAACGCAGTGAAGCCTCGCATAAGCAGAGCAAAAACAGCCTTCACCATACAAACTACAAGTGCACAAGGGAGATTCATAGCGGATAAGGCAAACATCGTAGCGATGTTTGACAGTCCTAGCTTCATTCCCGGTAGCACAAACGGCAAATCAGGCAAGGACATTTCTATATACGACAGCACGAGAGCCACCGCACTCACCATAGCGGTCTGAGTTATTCTGTAAGTTGAAATCTTCTTCATACACTCACCCCACTACTGCGTCTAAATCGCTGTTACTGCTGTCTAAAGTGACGGACACTTTAGCAGGCAGGCATACAATCGACTGAGATGCTCTCTTAATTTCTCCCGTATGCTCGCAGAGTTTATCAGGGCAGGAGGCTGACTCTACATAAACGGAGGTGTTAGTCATAACAACTGTCACAGGGAATTCGCCTTCTACTTCAAAGCACTCTTTCTCATTCACCTGTGAAAGAGGCACTCTACGAACCACTTCTCCTCCCACTCTGACTACACAGGACAGTTCATCTGTTTTACTGTTAAGTTGTGAAACAAGTGCAACAACTGATATAACCACCGCAAAAAGTATGATGAAAATATCAGCAACAGCAAATAGCTTTCTATCTCTTTTTTTCATAACTTTTACCTATATAAATAAATATAGAATAATATTAACACACTGCGACTCAAAAATCCACAGTAAATATCTACTGCATATGTAATAAATCAGAAATTTCTCTAATATTATTTAATATCTAACAAGCATTGTACAAGTTGAACAACCGGTAAGGTTAGCTAAAGCTAACTGTTAAGCAAAGCTCCGAAAATACTCGTCAAAGCGTTGACAAACTTTGTAAAATTTTGTATTATATATTCAAAGGTTAGCATAGACTAACCTGTTTTTTAGATGCTCTGGTTAGCCGTTGCTAACCAACATTAAACTAATATATCAGGAGATTGAATTATGAAAACTCTCAAAGACATAAAAGTAGGCGACAGCACAACTGTTATTAAACTCAACGGTCAGGGTGCTGTTAAACGAAGAATAATGGATATGGGTATCACTAAGGGGGTAAAAATCGATGTGTGTAAGGTTGCACCATTCGGTGACCCTATCGAAATCACTGTAAGAGGCTACCAGCTTTCTCTTAGAAAAGCTGATGCTGAAATGATTGAGGTAGAATAAGCTACGGGGAGAAATCCCCTATGTTTTTTGATAACAAGTTAGCTTTAGCTAACACAATGGAGGAACAAATGAAAAATATCACTATCGCTCTAGCAGGCAATCCAAACAGCGGTAAAACTACGCTTTTCAATGCGCTGACAGGCTCAAACCAGTATGTTGGAAACTGGCCTGGCGTTACTGTTGAGAAAAAAGAAGGCAAATATAAAAAAGACAACAACATCACTATCACCGACCTTCCGGGTATTTACTCTCTCTCCCCTTATACTTTGGAGGAGGTTGTTGCGCGAGAGTACCTGCTAGACGAAAATCCCGATGTTATTTTAGACATTGTTGACGGCACTAATCTTGAACGAAATCTGTATCTTACTACTCAGTTTATGGAGCTTGGTATACCCCTTGTAGTCGCTATCAATATGATGGATATTGTCGAAAAAAACGGCGATGAAATAAATATTGTTGAATTATCCAAAAAGCTCAAATGCAAGGTAGTACCTATCTCCGCTCTCAAGGGTGACAGTATTTTTGAAGCAGCCGAGATTGCTATCGAGGAAGCAAAAAAAGGTAGAAACATCCCTCAGCATATGTTCTCCGGTGAAGTTGAACACGCTTTAGCTCATATCGAAGAAGCGTGTGTTCACGGTATGGACGATGACAGACAGCGTTTCTACGCAGTAAAGCTCTTTGAGCGTGACAGCAAAGTGCTCAAGCAGCTGAATCTCAACAAAGATGTAATCAATCATATTGAAAAAGACATCGTACATGTTGAAGATCATTTCGATGATGACGCTGAAGCTATCATCACAAACGAAAGATACGAATATATTGAAAAGCTGATGAAAACAGCTTACATAAAAAAATCAGACAAAAAACTCACCGCCTCTGAAAAAATCGACAAAGTGCTCACAAACCGAATTCTGGCACTCCCAATTTTCGCACTCATTATGTGGGGGGTTTACTATCTGTCTATCGGTTCAATCGGTGCGTGGACAGTTGATTTTATGAACGACACGCTTTTCGGTGAATGGATTATTCCTAATGTTTCGGCTTTTCTAAGTAACATCGGCTGTGCAGATTGGCTCAACTCACTTGTTTCTGACGGTATTATCGGTGGTGTGGGATCTGTACTCGGTTTTGTCCCTCAGATGTTTATACTTTTCTTTGTGCTGTCTATACTCGAGGGTGTAGGATATATGTCACGAGTCGCTTTCATTATGGACAGAATCCTGAGAAGAATCGGTCTGTCGGGCAAGAGTTTTATCCCTATGCTCGTAGCTTCGGGTTGCGGCGTACCGGGTATTATGGCTTCCCGTACAATTGAGCAGGACCGCGACCGAAAAATGACTATTATGACAACAGGATTCATTCCTTGCGGTGCAAAGATGCCTATCGTTGCGTTGATTGCTGCAGAGCTGTTTGACGGTGGTGCTTGGGTAGCTACACTTGCCTACTTCATCGGTATCGGTGCTGTTATAGTATCTGGTGTAATCTTAAAGAAAAGTAAAGCATTTGCCGGTGATCCTGCTCCATTTGTTATGGAGCTTCCGCCTTACCATATGCCACTTATAGGAAACGTTCTTCGTACAACCGGAGAACGCGGATGGTCATTTATCAAACGAGCAGGCTCTGTAATCCTACTCGCAAGTATCGCTATCTGGGTGCTTATGTCGCTTTCGTTCAGCGGTGGCTTACACTACATCACTCAAACAAACGGTGGCACATCTATTCTAGAAGCTATCGGTGGACTTTTCTCATTCATTTTTGTTCCACTGGGATTTGGCAACTGGCAGTGTGCTGTTGCTACTATTCTCGGTCTTATGGCTAAAGAAGAAGTTGCCGGTGCTCTCAGCTCAATGTCAGGCAACAACCCTATCGGTCAGGTTATCTTTAACAACGACAGTCTTGCGGGTATGTCATTTATGATATTCAACCTGCTTTGCGCTCCTTGCTTTGCTGCTATGGGTGCTATCAAGAGAGAAATGAACAATGCTAAGTGGACATGGTTTACTATCGGATATATGTGTGTATTTGCATACGCAATTTCACTCATCGTTTACAACATCGGTATGTTATTTGCAGGTGTGTTCACAGTATGGACAGTATTTGCGTTCATTGTACTCGCTGTTCTTCTCTACTTTATCTTCAGAAAGAACAAGTTCGAAAACTCTACTTTAAAATAAATCGAAAGGGGATTTTAAATGCTTAGCTTCATATTCCAGAATCTCGCTACAATCATTGTACTACTGGCTGTAATTTTAGTAGTTGGTTTAGTAGTCATTAAAATGATTAAAGACAAAAAAGCAGGCAAAAAATCCTGCAGTTGCGGATGTAGCGGTTGCCCGATGAAAGATAGCTGTCACTCAGACAACAAATAACTTACAAACCCACATTAAATGATACAAACCTCAAAAAACGCAGGAGCCTCCCTCCTGCGTTTTTTATTTTGTGCTATACTATGAAAAGTGACTTCTGAAGTGTCTAATATAGTGAAAGGAGGTAAAAAAGTTTGTCGACAAATAAGAAAAAACAGTTGTTTAGTGAGATTTATAACGAAAACTCTGACAGTATATTAAGGCTTTGCTATATGTATCTAAAAGATACACAGTTAGCACAAGATGCTACGCAGGAAACATTCCTGAAAGCTTACAAAAAGCTTAGTTCTTTTAGAGAATTATCCTGTATCAACACTTGGCTTACCTCAATTGCTATCAACACTTGCAAAAACATAATTCGAAAATCGAATTATAAAGAAAAAGATATTTCACTCGAAGAGGTTGAATATCAACTATCTTACGCGATGTCGGATAACGATAAAACGCTCGCCGTAAGCGATGCAGTCACTTCGCTACCCCAGGACTACTGCGAGATAATACTGCTCAGATACTATCGAGATTTGCCGATTAAGGATATAGCAAAACTATTGTCACTCCCCCAGACAACTGTTAACTACCGACTTTTGAAAGCCAAATCACTACTAAAAGACATACTAAAGGAGGATTTTTTCGATGAGTAGATTTAAAGATAAAATTAACAACGAACTAGGTTACCTGAAAGCTACAGGTACAGCACAGGATATCATAAACTCGACTGAACATACAAATAAAGTTATCACATTCAAAAGGGCTGTAGCTATGGTCGCTACATTGGTGTTAGTGTTCATTATTATTTTCATTCCGTCAAACAACTCAAAAGGTAGCTTTGTTATTATTGCAAACGCTGAGTCAGTTAAAAGTGGTGCGACACCTGATACAAACGAAGTGACAGGCGACATACTTGACACAGAAAACTTTGTTGAAATAAGCGATGGTGACTCAAATGTGCTGACATACAACTTCAACTATGTATTAGACGAAAACGCAGACCCCGCTGATATAGCGAAAAAATACCTGTTTCACAATTTTAGCAAAGAGATAGATATCGCTATTAAGGGCGATGACATCGAAACTGTAACCTACAAAATAAACAACGCTAATCTTGTAGGTTTTATAATTAAAGATTCTGAAAAAAATGAAATGACAATATCAAGTGCAGGTATATCTAATAGTAAAAATCAAACAGATTTCGCAATGGATTACGACGACCACAAATATACTCACTTTGTATTCGGACCACCAAAAGAAATAAACGAAGATAACGAATCACCTAATTATAAACTTCTTGACACTGGAGAGCTCACCACAAAAACTATAGTAAGTAATGATCCCGGAGATGTTGTCGGAATAGGCGTTATGGACGAAAACACAGTGGTAACTAAAGACGAAATCGAAATGCTCAGAAAATACGCAAAAAACGATGATATGGTCGGCTTCTATAATTACCAAAACCAGATATTCAAGCGTATTATTGATAGCATTACACTTGACATAACAGTAACCAAAACCAACGGAAAAACAGAAACTCAAACTTTAGAGTTTCTTTACACACCCGATATATTAACTGAAATTATAGAAACCGATGAAACAAACCAGAACAGCCCGTTCTTTGATTGTACAGCAACTCATTCGACAGGAACTCTTAGTGCAAAAATCAAAAAGTAAGCTTGCATAAACTCACACATTCTCCGAAAAATAATAGTGAATAAAAATAAAGGAGAATGTATATGTTCAAACACGAAAAACAACTTTTTCATCCCGTACAGGTAGAACGCCCTAACCCGCAGTACGCCGCTTTACTACAAGAACAGCTCGGCGGTGGCAACGGTGAGCTAAAGGCGGCTATGCAGTATATGTCCCAGAGTTTTAGAATCAAAGACCCTGAGATTAAAGACTTGTTTTTAGATATCGCCGCCGAAGAGCTCGGTCATATGGAAATGGTAGCGCAAACAATTAATTTGCTAAACGGCCACGATGTAGATTACCAAACAATCGGTGCAGGTGAAATCCAAACTCATGTGCAACTAGGACTTAATCCCGGTTTAATTAACGCATCAGGTTATTCTTGGACAGCTGATTATGTTACAGTAACGGGTGATTTATGTGCAGATCTTCTTTCAAACATCGCATCTGAACAACGCGCAAAAGTAGTTTATGAATATCTTTACAGACAGATTGACGATAAAAAGGTAAAGGAAACTATTGACTTTCTCTTAAACCGCGAGGAAGCTCACAACGCAATGTTCAGAGAAGCGTTCAACAAGGTACAAGAAACAGGCTCAAACCGAGATTTCGGTACAACAAAAGCCGCAAAAATGTACTTTTCGATGTCACAGCCGTCGGGCGAATCGAGATTTCCAAACACCGATGTTAAGCCCGTTTCATTTAATTAAACAAAAAGGCACTGCAAAACGCAGTGCCTTGCTTTTTATTCTTGAGTTTTAACAACAGCTTTTGTTCGCCATTTTCCGCTTTTGAAACGCCATACCATAAGCACACCTCTGAGTATCTCGTCAAGCGCTAACGCTACCCACAAGCCAAATATTCCCATATCGAGCACTACGGCGAAAATATAAGCTCCGAGCACGCTCACAAGCCACATCGAGAATATCGCGCAAATTGTCGGGAAATACACATCTCCTGCACCACGCAGACAAGCGATAACAACGATATTAGTGGTACGACCGAGCTCCAAAAACCAGTCGATGAGAAGTATTCCTGCGCCGAGAAGAATAACGTTTTTGTCGTCGGTAAAAATATCCATCAACGGTTTTCTTAAAATCACACCAACAGTACAAGCAGAAAGTGTGATGAGAAGAGAAAATTTGTACGCTCGAACACCGCGTCTGTACGCTTCGTCCATCTCCCCTGCACCGACTAAATGGCCAGTAATAATCTGGGAAGCCTGACCGATAGCCACAGCGAAAATGTAGAATATCATCGTGATATTCTGCACATAGGTTCGCGCTATAAGCTCCTCGTTTGTCAGGTAATACAGCACCATTGAAGTAATCACAAGCTGTGAAAGATTGTACAAAAACGACTCAAGCGCAGATGGTACTCCGATTTTGAAGATATTCTTAACATCAATCCATGGAAACGGTTTCAGTAGCTTGAATATCTTGACGCTCTCGATTTTTTTAAACAACACAATAGCAAGCACGATAGTGCCGATTATTCTGCTGAAGGTAGTAGCGACAGCAACACCCATAACACCCATCTTAGGTGCTCCGAAAAGTCCTAATACCAACACCACATCAAGCACTGTGTTCATAATATTCATCCCAACGGTTACATACATAGAAATCTGCGTCAATCCGTGATTCCTGACAATAACCGACATCGAAGCAAGCACTGCCTGTAAAAATAAAAATCCACCGACTATGGACAGATACTCGCTTGCGAAATCTAAAATTGTATCTTTCGCACCGATGAACACAAGAATTTCTTTGCTGAACAGCGCTAACGCAACACTTATTACTATACCCGCAACGAGATTAAATACCATTGAAATCGCTGCGATACGCGACGCATTTTCTCTTTTATTAGCCCCAAGATACTGAGAAATCAGAACTGCGCTTGCTCCCGAAATGACCGTGAAAACGATAGTCACTATCGATACCGCCTGATTAGCAGTATTGACTGACGATGCTGCTAAGTCATCATAGCGACTAAGCACAAAAACATCGACAAAGCCGAGCAGCATAAACAGCGCTGTCTCAACAAAAATCGGCCACGCAAGACTGAAAAGACCGAGTTTTTTCATGAACTTCACCCATATTATAGTAGTCTGAACTTTAAATATATCTAAATACATTGTGACTATAACACAGCATTATTTTCAAGTCAATCAGTATTGAAGTTATGGGATAAATTACCGCCAGAAAGCAAATTTAAAACACATCTTGATTTTGAGATAAAGATGTTGTATAATAAGCTTCGTTGGTAAACTATCACACGAAACATCACACATATGCGGGTGTGGCGGAATTGGCAGACGCGCCAGATTTAGGTTCTGGTGGCACCCCCGTGCAGGTTCAAGTCCTGTCACCCGCACCATCGTCGTCGCAGACTCAAAAGGTCTGCGACGATTTTTTATTTTAAAATAGTAGCACGACCTTAATATCGCTCCTCCTCTCCCAAAAATCACAGATTCCGACCACCCCTTAGCTTTTATATACAAGCTATAAGGTAACAGGAATTGAACCTTATGATTGTATAACATGCCCGCCCAAGTATCAGGCTAAAAAGCAAGATAATCCATTATATATAAGCATAAATTTTATGTTAAATAATGTATACTTAATTATATGATGTTACTACTTTTCACAAGGTATGTAAGTTATTGATTTATAATTCATTATTTCATAATGTTACAACAACAATTGAATTTAATTATTAAATCCACAAACAAATTTACTATTGCATTTCATCATATCTTGTGCTATAATAATGGAAAGATAGGTAGATACTAGTAGCCTAAGCATAGAAAGTTGGTAAGTATATGAAAAAGCTATATACACAACCAAATATTGAATTTATCAATCTCCTTCTTGCTACTGATGTACTTAGCACCTCCACTCCGGAGGATAACGTCGGTGATATCTGGGGCGACGGAGATGATTTGTTCGGCGACGACTTTTTTGATGATGATTTTGTAAATTCAACTGAATCACCAGTTCCTTCTTATGGTAATGATTTTGTAGCTCCAACTGAATCACCAGATCCTTCTTATGGTGATGGTTTTGAAGATTTCATCGATTAAGGTTACATTAGCGGGTACAAACAGTGCCCGCTGTTTTTGTGTTTTTAAATGAATATATCAAAAGAATCAAGGGCTGTTTTACTTTTGGTAAAACAGCCCTTGATTGATTTAGTTTAAAAAATATTGTTGTTCAAAAAATCGTAATCTATAAAATTATCACTTACAATCCATTCATCAGACTTTTTCATAGCAATAAACGCCAGCATTCGTTTACCCTTGAGTGTAGATGCTGAGAATTCAGTTGTGAACTGAACACGGTTTTTCACTGTGAGATTCGGCTTAGAAGTAGTACCTTCTGAAGATTCCACTGCATATCTGAATCCACTCGCAGATACCGTAACATCAACAACAGTTACTTTTCCTGAAGTTTTGTTAGCGGCAATAATTGTTTTTATTCCTTCTCTGAGCTTATCAAGATTCGTGGTTACGCCATCACTTGATGTTTCTGACAACACCTTCAGCAACTCAGCTTCAGAATAGTTCTTGTACTTATCAGAACCGTATAGCATTACATATACTATAGCTGCATCTGTGATAGTTTTGTCGTTATCCGGACAGTAGTACGGATTCATCATCGTATTAAGACGAATTTTACGATTACCATTAGCATCAATGTATGTATCAACGCTGTTCTTGTACGCTGTAAGTCCCGGTGTTTCGTCCTCTTCTTTTCCGTAAACCGCGTATAATTCAAGATTGTTTGTAACTCTGTAAGCGTAGCTGATACTTGTAGATGCAATTGTTTCTCCAAGCTCATCGTATGACCAATAAAGGAATCTATACGGGGTGTTCTCGTCATCATCATTAACGATCGTTTCAGGCATATCTATATAGTCGACATTATTACCGTAGATGTCTTTACCTGTCACGATATCATTATCCGTAATCTTGTAAGTATCCCAGAACACCTGAGAATTAAACGCATCGTCTTCAGTGCTGTCACTTGCAACACGCTGGTTATAGAACGCATTGAATGTAACCGTGTTATTACCTATGAGCAAATCACCATTTTGCGTAGCAGAGGCAAGCTCGTCTTCAGACAGGGTGTTCAATTTTAGTTCATACTGCTTTGGTCTGTTAAACAGCCATACATTAATAGCTGTAACCTCAGTATCATTACCCAGTGACTCAGGGTCGATTACATTAGAACCCTTGTAGTATGTTACCCATTTTTCACCACAATCACAGATTTCGCCGAATGCATTTGTGTGGTAATTTAGCATATCAGGATTTTCTGAATATACATCACCGTAGGTGTAATACGTACCGTCATCTTTCTTACCAGCAAAGAAGTTCTTTTGCTTTTTAAGACCATTTTCACCAGTAGCTTCAGCCTGTGATGTCCAAATCACATAGTCGTCAATAATGTTATCAACAGCAATCTCTTCATCAAAAACGATTCCCTGATCTGCTATCAATTTAGAGAAGTTAATTCTCTGTGTAACACCATTCAGATACGGCTCCCACTCTTCAGCTGTAAGCTCTTTTGTAAAGGTTGAATAATAATCATTGATCTGAGCAGGTGCTCCGTCTGTTGTTCTCTTACGGTCGTAATATTTGAATGTAACTGTGATATTACCGAGTTTTATGAGCTTATTCTTCACAACAATTTCATCGTCCGAATTAACTTTAGCAATTCCTTCGATATAGCTGTTGATACCAGGAGTTGACCCCTCAGGCACGAATGTCTTTGTTGCAAAAGAGCCATTGTTTACAGCAAACTGTGGTGCTTCAAAGTTGAGTGTTCCGTCAGGAGTATACTCCCACACACGATACTTATATCCAACAGGAATATCAAGTACATGTGCAGATTCTCCGTTATGCAAGGTTACTGTGTCAGTAACCACAACCTTGTCTTCTTTGTTTAAAAGCTGATAACCAATAACATAAATCTGATTTGTATCAGGTTTATAGTTATCTGAGGTATCTGTTTCATCGAAAGCTTTAGTGATAGTAATATTCTGGGAAGGCTCATAGTCATTTGTAAATACTACATCAATCGTACTGTCGGTAGGAACTTTCAGCACATCTGTTACTTTGCCTGTTCCGTTAGTCACAACCTCGGTAGAAGTAGCTGAATCATACACATTGGTTTTCCACGATGCAGTGACGCTGGAATCTTCAGTCAATTCGTAGATTTTAAAATTACTTCCCGGTGCAATTTTACCAAAAGTAGCTTTCTGGTTAGCCTTTAAGGTAAAGCAACCGTTTTCGTCAGTCTTATAATCAGTAGTTGCCAGAGCATCTACTGAACGGCTGCTTGTTGATGACAATATATACGGACAGTGAGCATATGGTGACTCGTTTCCGTTTTCATCAACGGCTACAATCTTGAATTTATACTCCTTGGTAGCTGTAATATCTTTGTTGAGATTAGAAACCTTTTTGGATACTGTGGTACCACCTGAGAGTGTGTTGAGTCTGATCATACAGTTAGATGAACCCGCACCACGCTCAAGGTAGTATAACTTAAGAGTGTGCTCCTCAAAATCTCTGAGCTTAGGGTCAGCTTCAACACTTACAGGTACAGGAAGCTCATCGCCGTCAAACTCAAAGCTTCTCATAATTGTTTCTTTTACTTCAGTTTTCTGATCAGTGTCTATAACTTCCTCATATGCCATATAGTATAAAGAATACAAGCTTACTGTCTGGACTGCATATTCCTCATCAATTCTATGCCAGCTTTTTCCGTATGTGCCGTCTGAATACTCAACTTTAGTGCCATCAGTATATATATATTCAGTCTTTACAGGACCTGTAACTGTAGACTCAGCAAAGTTTATGTTACCGCTAATCTTACCGTGGATATCGCCAATATCAAGCGCCAGTATTCCGTCGAGATAAACCCAGACATCGTCGTCACCTGAAAATTCGAATTTTACATCTTCACCGTCGAGCTTACCATCTTTGGTCTGATAGAAATCAGTTTCGAGAGTCATACCAAACCAGAAATCCGGTGTATTAGCACGGTCTCCATCAGTTACTATATAATTTATTGTACCATCGTCGTTTTTGGTAACCGCTCTTCTGAGTTCAGATAATCTGTAATTAGCTTTATTACAAAGGCTATCGTTATCGTAATATATAGCGTCACCATTATAATTCAATTCACCGCTTGAGTGTGGCAAGTTAAACGGAGCAAACAAGCCCTGACAATCAGGGTGTGTAAAAGGTTCAGGACGAATTGGATGAACAGTGTAGTCATAAATCTTGAAGCTACCTGTCAATGTACCGTTCTGATCAGCACCAACACTTTCGTCTACGTCAAAGTAAGCGGCGTTTTTAGATGAGTCATAGTAATAATAGCCTTCGCTATCTTTCTGGAACAAACCGCTTGGATTGACTACCCTGAAACTCTGACTTACATACTCGTCACCATTTTCAGCAAACGGATCATAATGGTCAAGCTGGAAATCATTATTACCACCTTCAAAACCATCTTCTGTATTAAACAAATACTTCAGAGAGCCGGAAGTATGATAGTTTGGTTTAAGATTTGCTTCAACTGGAATTGGATAATTGTTACCCGAACCATCGTTTGCTTCGTTTTTGGTATAAGCGTAATTATTTACGTACGGATAATTATCCTTAAGCACACGACTCATTTCAGGGATGACACCATATGTCGTCTGACTAATTGCAAGGTTTCTTTTATCAAGTGAATTATCTTCGCCATTAAAGAAGTCAAGAATACCATCGTCATTTATTCTTGAACCGTAGTTAAAAAGATTAACCTTGAATGTTTCTGCTACGGTATCAATCGTCATATCTGTTTCAGTGATATTGAACAGCTGAAAATCATCGTAGTTATTAGTATTTAAAGGGGTCAGACTCAAAGTACCGTTTTCGTCCATACAAAGGAACTGACCGGTTTCTTTAAACTGCAGTCTATAGCCACCACTATATTTGAATAAATACCAACTGTTTTTCTGGAACGAATCTACATTAACAATAAATTCATTGATACCAATTATGTTATTATCACATCCCAACACAGCATCTATCGTTGTGGTCGAATGGATGGTATATGAGCCGTCACCGGATCGTAGAAAATTCCAGTAATAATCGTGCTTTTTTATATCAGTATCAGCGCAGTTTTTAAACGTCTTCTCAACGCCATACGCTGTAGCACCATTGTCCAGATACCAATCTTTGTATTCTGATTTACCAGACGAAATATATGCATAAAACGACACCGTGCGGGTATAGTCGTTTGAGCCACTAAGGTCGTATACATACGGGTGTTGTGATGTGGTGTTTATATCAAAAACAGATGCCTCTTCTCCTGTAAAACAGTCAAAGTAAAGCAAGCAGTCCGCAACCTGATGCCCGGTATAAACACTTAAGTAAGAACCCCCATAAAAATCAGAAATATTTGCAACAGGCATAATAAAATATCCGCCGTCATCTCTTTTTCTGACTATCCATTTCTGGTCATCTGAGTTCTTATAATCTTTGGTATTCATAGCATACATACTACCACTACCCACTGGTTCGTCAGTATGTGATGAATCAAGATACTGTGAGTTAGCTGTATTAATGATTCTATATGTACCGTCGGACTGTTTTATAAAATGCCACACCTGATCAGCAGCGGAGAAACCACCCTGTGCAAGCTGTCTTGTTCTAAGATATGTATCACCCGTAGTGAGAGCCACCTTTGTGTCCCAGCCGCTATACTGGAACGCATCAATATCAGCATAAAAATCAGTCCCAAGACCATCAGAGTCTGCGAGCGTATCGTAGGTTGTATTGATAACGAACATCTGATTGAGTGTATTTTCGTTATATGCAGTACTTTCTGTAGTAGTGTTGTTGTTGAAGATTGAAATGTGAACCTCACCATCATCTTTAATATTCAACACAAATCTGTCATGTGCTTGTGCACGCAACATATAAAGTCCATCAACTTCGTATATACTCCAGTTCATAGGGGTATCAGAAATCCTAACAGAATTATCGTCATGATTAGCAACAAGATACTTTCTGGTTTCTGTAGTATTCTCATAAGTAAGATTACTGCTAGATGGAGCAATTTCAATTGTATATGTTCCGTCAGACTGCTTTGTAAACAGCCACAACTCATTCTTTGTGTTTCCTGGAACAACTGCCTGAGGTGCTGTGCCATCACTATTGATTGCGAGGTTTTTATTTACACCAATGTTTGTAAGAGTTCCGGAAAAGCTTTCGTCGAGTTCGGCTAACCCATAGTAATTCTTACCATGATGTAATTTACAACCGGAAGATATCGTATCGTCCTCATATGTAATCTCTAGCATATACTTGCGATAACACTTTTGCGCTCCGTTTTCTGTATGAAACAGAGAACTGTTATTATAAAAATAAGCAAGATTATCAAACCTATCACTTGTACGTCTTAGATCATTACCACTGAAAACAGCTCTACCTGCGCACATGTGTGCAAGAAGCTCTCTGGTTGTATAGTCACTTAGTACAGTATCGGAATATCTGTAATATTGAGGATTCACAACAGGAGAAAGAGTATGAGTATCTTTTTCATCAAGTCTTCCTTTGAAATGATTCCATGCATCCATATATGTAGGACATGCTTCTATTAAGTCACTGTGTTCATCTCGGTAACAACGAATACAGAAAAACGGACTAGCGCATCTTCCTTCGTTGATACCAAAATTTAAATAGTGGCTATAAAGTCCATAAGTATAATATGTCACCTGGTTACCATTAGTAGTACTATAGACGCTTCTCAAATCACCATTAAGTTGGAGGTAACATACAGGATCAAACACACCAATTCTGACCATATCATCACATTCAGCTACTTGGGTGTCATTCAAATAATTGTTATTGACCTTGCTTTCTATATATACATAATCATCCACAGAAGTTGGATAATCTACAGTAATATCACTTTCAGAAGCAAGGGGTGCTATTGTAGAATCTGAATCTACCTGCTCAGGTTCAATCGTTAACGCAATAGCCGACCATGTAGCAAGCGGTATTGATGTAATAAACACCGCTAATACAAGCATCAGCGATATCACGCTATTTATGAACTTTCGTTTCATAATCTTCACTCATTTCATTAAAAACTTACAATTTAATAATTATATTATCTTGCTATAACACTGTCAAGGTAATAAGCTCTGTATGACGCTTGACAAACTTTTTGTTCTTCAAGCTATAGGTTCGCCAATAGGCAAGCCTGTTTCAAGCTGTGCTAAATAAAACTGAATCGATGTTGCATCTATAATACTCAAAACCCCGTCAGCGTTTACATCTGCTCGAAGGGACTGCTCGTTTGAGAGTTCAACAAACATCGCTAAAGCCTGCTGTATAAATGTCGCATCCATAACACTAATTATACCGTCACCGTCTGTATCTCCCAGAATCCCAGAATCTTCACCTAATGACAGCAGTACAAAGTCTATCGAGTTAGCCACTGCATAAGTATGAGCGTATGAATCCCTATAGCAGTAAATAGTTACAGAATCGGAATTCTTAAAAGCGGTTGAGTCTATTGAGGTTATTTCATTCGGTAGATAAACTCTATTAAGATTTTTGCAATTTGCAAAAGAATATCGCTCAACGGTTGTCATAGAGCTTGATGCTTCAAACTCTTTTACAAGAGTGTTGTAAAAAGCACTCTGACCAATTCGGGTCAAATTTTCAGCAGACGGAACATATTCCAAAGACTGACAGTTGTAAAATGCCAAATCCTCAATCTGCTCAATTGTATCTGACAGCACTATATCACTAAGCAATGCGCAATTCTGAAATGCTGATTTAGGTAAAGCTGTTATATTTGCATTAAACTCCACTTTCTTCAGTGCCGAGCAATTCATAAAAACACTCTTGCCGACAGAAGTCACTGTTTGTGGTAGTGTTATCATTTCGATAGAAGTACAATTAGCAAATGCACTTTCTCCTATTTCGCGTATAGTTGAAGGTATGCTTACATTTACAATGCTTTTATTCCCAGAAAAAAGCGAATCTCCCATTACAGTCACAGTATAATCATATACTTTTGAAGGAAGTTCTACATCGGTATCATCTCCGATATATTCAACTATAGTGGCTTCGTTAGTAGTGCTGTTTATACTAAATCTAAAATCTTCTACATAAATCGTCATTGCTGAAGAACTGATAGAAAACATAGCTATCAGCATAAGTATCGACAACACGACAGATAATATTTTTCGGGTTATTCTCATTATTAGCACACCTTATATAATATATAGTTCATATTTGTTATCAGCTAAATATAAACCCTACATCTCTTCTATGAGTCCTGCAAGATACATCTGAATTGTTGTAGCATCACTTATGCTGATAACGCCATCTTTATTTGTATCAGAGTTTTTGAGTGCTACTCCTGTGAGTTCATAGAGCTTTGCCAGGTGCATCTGCACGAGGGTTGCATCCATTATAGTTACCGCGCCATCGAGGTCGACATCTGCAAGTACAGGCTCTGTGATTGTTACAGTCTTACTTCCTACGAATACATTTCCGCCGTTGCCTGTATTAATTGCATATACATATACAGTCTGTTCGCCTCGAAGGTCAGTTGTGATTATTGAATCGAATCCGTGGTTAAGTCCAGTTCCGTATACTTCTTCAATATCCTCTCTTAATGTATCTGCCTTTATCTTGTGCAACTGCGCTCCTTCTGAGCCTGCCTCTCCTCCGATATACACATGGATTTCCAGAGCTTCGTCGATGTTATCGTAATCAAACGCCCAGCCTCTCACAAATATAGCTCCGCCTTTGTTTTCTACTTCATCAAAACAACCTTCTGGGTTATTGAATGTTGTTTCATACGGATAGCCTGTCTTGTTTCCATGACTATCATAGGCGTATACATGTATTGTGTATTTACCGCTCATATCGTCAAAATCTGCAAGCGGAACTGTAGCAGTTGCTACACCGTTTTCTAAGGTCATATCATACCAGATTGGATTTTCTGTAGCTTCACTCCATACAGCCATACTAATTTCTGTTATTTTTCTGTCATCAGTTGCATCACAGGATACAGTGAAGCTGTCAAGTGTACTTGATGCTATCTTCACGTTTTCTATGGTAGGTGCTACTGTATCGTCAGAAATTGTTATTGTTCTGGTTTCAAGCTGTATAGTTCCGCCATTTCCTTTATTGATAACATAAACACAAACGTCCTGAGTACCTTTTAGTCCTGTATCTATATAATCATCAAATCCGTGATTTGGTCCGCATCCATGTAACGCATCAACATCTTCTCGTGGCTTGTCTGCATATATAACTTTGCCTTCTACTCCCTCTGCGCCGGCAGGTCCGCCTACATATACATGAACCTCCAGAGGCTCGTCTATTGCATCTTTATCAAAAGCCCAGCCTCTGACATGAATTTTTCCGTTTTCTTCTTCTACTACATCCAAGGTAGCTGTTGGTTCATGGAAGGTGGTGTAAAAATCACCGTTCACTCCGCTGTTTCCTGCTAAATCGTAAGCATAAACATGTGTATAGTACCTTCCGTTGTAGTTATCAAAGTCTGCAATCGAAATAGTACATGTTGCTACACCGTTATTTACAGTACCTTCGTACCAAATAGCGTTTTCCGGTGAATCTATCCATGTTGGGAAAAGTACATTTTTCAGATAGCCGTTGTCGCTTACATTACAGCTCAAGGTATATCCGTTATTATCCGAAGAAACAACAGTCACCTCTGAAACAACAGGATTTTCTGTATCTGCTGTGATATTCACGGTTGTATTACCTACAAGTGTACTGTCGTTTGCACCGCTGTCATCAATAGCATAAATATATACCTCCTGCTGACCAGTAAGGCTCGTTGGAATAATCGCATCAAAGCCGTGATTATTTCCGCATCCGTAAGCGTTGTGTACGTCAGTTCTTTCTGCGTTTGCGGTAATTGTGTGTCCTTCACCTTCTCCTGCAGGACCACCGATATAAACGTGAACATCAAGCGCTTTTGAAACATTATCTCTATCAAATGCCCAACCTTTGACAGTTAATGAGCTAGCCCCACCAATCACTTCATCTAAATTAGCTTCTGGTGATACTGTTGTAACAACATTAGGTGGAGCATCAACTGTACCTTCATATCTCAGTATGCTGTATGTTGAACTATATTTTGAAGCGAGTGATGAAGGAGTATAATACGAACGCTTAATCTGTGGAGGTGTCTGCTCAGTAATTTCAATCTGAGTCATTGTATCTCCTGAATATGTGATTCCAGTAACAAGTATAACGTGGCTACCTGCGTGGTTTAACGCATCACCAAGCTGGAGGTTAGCACGGATATTTGACTCAGTTGCTTTTCCTAAGTTTGTTGATTTGTAAGGAAGTGAAGAAGTTGTGTTTCTTGAAATATCCCAAGCATAAGATACAAACGCAGAACAGTCATTACAATAATATGTGGATTCTTTGTTGTAAGTTGAACGCACTGTGTAGTGTTTGCTGTTTGGGTCAGCAGCTGCCTCAAGAAACTCTTCTCTTGTTGCACCGAAGTTTTCAAATCCTACATACTTACCAGTATTTATAGGCTGACCGTACGGAATATGGTATGTACTTCCCGCATAAAATGTACCGCCCCAACCTGCTACAGTCGTCTGACATACCCAAGTTGTATCATACATATAATCGGCTCTGGCTACGATATTTAGCTGGTTTTGTGTTGCTTTTGTCTGTGAAACTGATACTGTTGCTGCGTTTACGCTGACAGCTGATAAACTTGTAAAACAACTTAATATCATAACAAGACAAAGTAAAATACTAATTACTCTTTGTTTCATAAAAATACACTCCTAAAATATAATTATTACAAACAAATAAATTACTCAAAGATATACAAACAATCCAGAGAGTACTTATTTGTATATGCACGCTAAATTTCCTATCAAATATTGTTAATATACCCTGCAAGATACATCTGAATTGTTGTAGCGTCAGTTATGCTGACGACTTCATCTTTTGTTGTGTCAGCGTTTTTGAGTGCTACTCCTGAAAGCTCGCTGAGCTCTGCCAGGTGCATCTGAATAAGTGTTGCATCTATAACAGTGATTTCTCCATCAAGGTCTACATCTCCACATAGCGGTTCTGTGATTGTTACGGTTTTACTTCCTACGAATACATTTCCGCCGTTTCCTGTATTAATTGCATATACATATACAGTCTGTTCGCCTCGAAGGTCAGTTGTGATTATTGAATCAAATCCATGATTTAGTCCGGATCCATAAACTTCCTCTATATCCTCTCTTAATGTATCTGCCTTTATCTTGTGCAACTGCCCTTCCTCTGAGCCTGCCTCTCCTCCGATATACACATGGATTTCCAGAGCTTCGTCGATGTTATCGTAATCAAACGCCCAGCCTCTCACGAATATAGCTCCGCCTTTGTTTTCTACTAAATCAAAAGTAGCTGTTGGGTTATTGAATGTTGTTTCATACGGATAGCCCGTCTCGTTCCCATAACTATCATAGGCGTAAATATGTATCGTGTATTTACCGCTCATATTATCAAAATCTGCAAGTGGGACTGTTCCTGTCGCTACGCCATTTTCTAATGCCATATCATACCAGATTGGATTTTCTGTAGCTTCACTCCATACAGCCATACTAACTTCTGCTACTTTTCTGTCATCAGCTACATCACAGGATACAGTGAAGCTGTCACCTGTACTTGATGCTATCTTTACGTTTTCTATGGTAGGTGCTACTGTATCGTCAGAAATTGTTATTGTTCTGGTTTCAAACTGTATGGTTCTGCCGTTTCCTTTATTGATAACGTAAACACAAACGTCCTGAGTCCCTTTTAGTTCTGTAGCTATATATTCGTCGAATCCATGATTTGGTCCGCATCCATGTACCGCATCAACATCTTCTCGTGGCTTGTCAGCAAAAATAGTTCTGCCTACTACTCCCTCTGCGCCGGCAGGTCCGCCTACGTATACATGAACTTCCAGTGGCTCGTCTATTGCATCTTTATCAAAAGCCCAGCCTCTGACATGAATTTTCCCGTTTACTTCTTCTACTATATCTAAGGTAGCTGTTGGTTCATTGAAGGTGGTATAAAAATCACCGTTTACTGCGTAATTTCCTGCTGAATCGTAGACATAAACATGTGTATCGTACCTTCCATTGTGTTCATCAAAGTCTGCAACTGAAATAGTACATGTTGCTACACCATTATTCACAGTACCTTCGTACCAAATAGCGTTTTCCGGTGAATCTATCCAAGTCGGGAAATATACATTTTTCAGATAGCCGTTGTCGCTTACATTACAGCTCAAGGTATATCCGTTATTATCCGAAGAAACAATCGACACCTCTGAAACAACAGGGTTTTCTGTATCTGCTACAATGTTTACTGTCTTGTAGCCTAATAATGTGTCTTCGCAATTACCGTTATCATCATACGCATATACATATACCGGCTGTTCTCCGGTAAGTGATGTTCCGACAACTTCATTAAATCCATGATTATCTCCACAGCCATATGCGTTGTTGACATCTGCTCTAGTTTTATCTGCTTTTATTAAAAAGGACTCTGAATTTGCTGTATCAACAGGACCACCTATATTAACCAAGATATCCAGCGATTTTGATGTATTATCTCCATCAAACGCCCAACCTTCAACTTTAACTGAGCCAACTCCACCTGTCGCTGAATCAAAAACTCCCTGTGGTGATGAGCCGGCAGAATATCCATTAAAGCCGTAAGTTTTAACAATAGTAGGATAATCCTTATAGGCTATATCGGCATCGAAAGGACCTACGTCGTTAATGTACATTGTAGCTGAATACTGAAACATACCGTAACGTGTAGAGTATGTAGGGTGATATTTATCGTATGTATTATCATACGAATGACGAGCTACCCAACCTTCGTAGTTATCTCTCAGACCTGAAGTTGTAACCCAATCTGATTCAAGCCATTCGTGCATACTATATAATCCCGGCAAATAACCAGCTGCTTTAACTGTATCAAGAAAAGCGTAGCAAATCTCAGCCGATAACGTATCATCAAGCCCACTTTGAGAACTATTTTCATAGTCAAAGTAAATAGGATACTCAAATTTCTTACCGCGAATCCATGACAGACAATCTTCAGCGTCCGCAATAGATTCTTCAACGGTTGTCGCATAAGAATAATAGTATGTACCAACATCAAGACCGGCTTCTTTTGCCTGAGTGTAGAACGATTCGAAACAAACATCCTTTCCGTTTGTTGTACCACATCTCAAAACAACGTAAGAATAACCAGCACTCTTGATATCATTAAAATCAACTTTGCCTTCCTGCCATCTTGAGACGTCAATACCATGAGCGTAAATCACACCGTCACCAGCCATAGCTCCGGTATAGCCGTTGTCGTAACCAGTTGCACCGCTTGTTACAACCGAAATCTGTGCGACAGACAAAATTAAAACAAAAGTTAAAATACCAGATATAATTCTTTTGAATACACTCATAATTTAAGACTCCTTTGAAACTACTTTATATATAAAAATCATACCACTACTGTAATATAAATTCAAGTATTATCTGAACAATTTTTATGTAAATTCAACATCTTTTTAAACAATTAACCACATCTGGTATATCAAATTCACCATCACCGCTAACAAAGCCTAAAGTAGAGTCGAAAAGACTTTGAGTTATATGTTTTGCACAATTCTCGATCATCTGTTCTTTTTATTGCCAATCTCATTTGTGTATGCAGCAGAAGTATCCGTTTTATCCTCTACGTAAGTATACTCATCCGAAGATGTTGGATAGTCAACAGTAACATCGTTGTTCTAAAGCAGTGAAGTTAGAAACCTCAGAACTATCCTCCGCACCTAACTGAACAGCCATAATCGTTGAAGCAATTGCTGTCCATGTCGCAAGCGGTATTGATGTAATAAACACCGCTAATACAAGCATCAAGATATCACGCTATTTGTCAACTTTTGCTTCATAATCATTACTCATTTCATTAATAATACTAACAATTTCACAACTATATTCACTGGCTATAACACTGTCAAGGTAATAAGCTCTGTATGACGTTTTTAGTGAGAGCGATGATGAATTTTTTCTGAATTACAATGAGGGTAAGACGAGATATCTATCAATGAAATTATTACACCTGTTATCCGCACCATCGTCGTCGCAGACTCAAAAGGTCTGCGACGATTTTTTATTTTAAAATAGCCACATGACCTGAATGTCGCTCTCATTGAATAGCGACCCCCTGTCGTTTACACCAAAGTTTTAGGGCGGGAGTCATTTGACTCCCGCTCTTTGTGCGTTTAATCGTTATTTAGTTTCCGATTGCTAAGTAAACCTGGACATTTGTTGCATCCATGATAGATGTTGTTGAGTCAAGGTCAAAGTCAGAAAGGTCAGATGCAGTTTCAGAAAGCTCTGTCTTTCCTGCCAGTGCAAGCTGGATAGTTGTTGAGTCTAATACAGAAACTGTGTTGTCCTCATCAGCATCACCCATCTTATAGATGACACCACCGATAGATGTTGTAGCAACGCCAGCATCTGCAGCCTCGTTGTAAACCATATGAGTTGAAGACTTAACAAAGTTTCTTACATACTCATCAGCATTTGTAAGGTCAACAGCAGTTGTACCGCTGTTGAGGTTATCAGCACCGAAATAGTATACACCATTTGCTGATACTTCAGAAAGATTGATACTTGCACGCATTGAGTAGCTGTTTGTAAACAGCAGTGCAACACTTTCGCCTTCCTTAACACTTACAGTAGCTTTGTACCAGTAGTACTTCTGTGTCTTAGTAGCGTTAGCTCCGATGTAGTCGCCATCCTTTGTCATCTTGTATTCTGTATCATTCACTTTAACTGTTGGTACATAACGTGAAGAACTGGATGACTTGAACATAACTGTGAAGTTAACATCAGGTGTAGTGTATCCGAATGAGAATTCCTGAACTTCTGATCTACCAGTAATAGATGGGTCAGCAGTTGGGAATACTACGATGTAAACTTCGCTTTCGATACCCTCTTGCAGTGTAACAGTAGCAGCATCGATGTAGTTGTGTGTACCCTGTGCTTCACCATTCACATAAACAGTGTACTTAATCTGGGAAGCATCTACTACTACACCATCAAGTGTAACATCCGCAGATGGAACAACAGTAAGCTGTGCTTCATTCTGTGTAGCTGTAAATGTAACAAATACTGCTGTAAGTGTTTGTGCAAAACATAAAAAGAGCAGAGAACACCCAAAAATGGTATCCTCTGCTCTTATTAATATTGATATTGAGTTAAAGATAATTTATATGATGTATTTAACAATAGCTACATACTGAAGCATACTGCCAATAACCACGAAGATGTGGAATACAGAATGCATATAGTGGATCTTTTTGCCGACAGCGTAAAGGACAGCACCAATAGTATATGCGATACCACCCCAGAGCAACCACCAGAAGCCGTCCATCGTTAGGCACTCGATAGTTGGTCTGAGTACAGCGACAATACACCAACCCATGCCGATGTAGCAGGTCATCGATAGCTTTGAAAACTTTTTGAGGTCAATTGCATTTAAAGTGACCGCGAGTGCTGTGAGTCCCCACTCAACACCAAAAATTGTCCAGGCTATCGCAGGATTATGCGGACGGATAGCGCACAAAAGAATCGGTGTGTAAGTTCCGGCAATCAAAAAGTAAATATCGCAATGGTCGATAACCTGCATCACCTTTTTTGCGGTATTGTGAGTGAGTCCGTGATAGACACTCGAAACTGTGTACATAGTAACAAGTGTCGCGCCATAAATAGAAATCGAAACTATCTTCCAGGCATCTTTGGTCTGAGCAGCTAGAATAACACCGATAACAAGGGCCGCTACACCAAAGCCTCCACCAACAATGTGGGAAATCATATTAAACAGCTCTTCACCTCTGGTGTAGTTAGGCAAAGCTCTGTATTTAAGCGCAGTACGAGTCATCAGTCCACCCTCTTGTCGCCCCAGAAGAAGAGTGCGACTGTACCCGGACCTGAATGGCTACCGATAACTGTACCGATGTCATTGATAAGAACATCCCCATCGATGTTTTTAAAGTTCTCTTTAACAAGGTCTGCAACAGCGGTTGCGTCATCAAAACAATCGGAATTACTCATGAAAACTTTGCCACTGTAATTCTTTCCGCCGTCAGCGTGAACCAGCATACGCTTTACTGCTTCAACAATAACCTTCTTTTTAGTTCTGATTTTAGAGCGAGGAATAAGCTTACCATCAACAGAAACATTCATAAGCGGACAAATCTCAAACACGCCACCAATCATACCACTCACCTTAGAAACTCTGCCACCCTTGACAAAGAATGTGAGGTCGGAAGAGAAGAACCAGTGATGCATTCTCAGCTTGTTATCTTCAATCCAATCCCTAAGCTCATCAATAGTCATACCCTCATCGCGCTTTTTAGCAAGTTCGTCCATAATAAGGCCGTAGCCTGAAGATGCAGCCAAAGAGTCAACAACATAAAGCTTTCTGTCAGGATACTGCTCTTTTAAAATCTCAGCAGCAGTACATGCTGAACGATAAGAGCCTGAGATGCCTGATGAAAGAGAAATATGAAGCACATCTTTGCCACTGTCTAAAAGTGACTTGAAATACTCTTCGTACTCACCAACACTGATCTGAGAAGTTTTTGAATCTGAACCTTTTCTGAGTCTTTCATAAAAATCAGAAAAAGCAATTGTCTGACCT
Organism: Ruminococcus sp.; assembly: GCA_017410265.1. Classification (GTDB taxonomy): domain Bacteria; phylum Bacillota; class Clostridia; order Oscillospirales; family Acutalibacteraceae; genus Ruminococcoides. The sequence goes on from JAFQRC010000003.1 coordinate 182,122, forward strand.
AAATCGTCGGGATACTCAACACCATCAAGGTTGTAATGAAAGCAGGTGTATGAAATATTTAATTTCTCCAAATGCTCCTTTTTTAAATCAACTGTTGAACAACAACTTAAAATACAGCTCATAATAGCCTCCTGAAAAAAATATTACAAGAGCGATTCTACAACATCATTACTGAAAACTCAATCTATTATAAGCTTTTTGAAATCTACTTAAATTACCAAGGTAGTAGAACCGACAAATCTCGACTCTACTAAAGAAAAAGCCGACTCCACTGACAGTAGAATCGGCTTGAATACTCACTTTTTCTTATTCTTTTTTATGTAAAAGCTGAGAATAATAATAATCTGTGCAGGAACACCAACGATAAATAGCTGCCACCAGTTTGATTCATAAAAAAGCAGATATATGCTAGTTATAATACCCCAGACGATACCCGAGATGATAAACATATTAAGCTTTCCGATACCCCAGATAGAATTGAATACCAAAAGCACAATAAGTGAAATAGGAACGGTGAAAACGAAAATCAGCCATGTCGGCATAGAACAAAGCCAGGTCACTACAAACGCAACAAGCGCTAAAGTCCACACTCCGATGAATGCAATAGTTGATATAACTGAACGACTATAAGTACGCGGACGCTCAATTTTTTCGTCAGGTGAATGTTCGTTTAACAGATAATCAACCGTGACATTGAAGATAGATGCAATCTGCTTAAGCACAAAGGCATCGGGAACTCCCTCGCCTCTCTCCCACTTCGAAATAGATTTATCAGAATAGCTAAGCTTTTCGCCGAGCTCTGATTGTGTTAGTCCTGCACAAGTTCTGAGTCTGATTAAATTTTCGGCAACAGTTTTTCTGAAGTTTTCCATATGCTACCTCATAATCTCATATTGAGCTCTTAGTATAACACAATGAGTAAAAAATTTCAACCGCACAAACACAAAAGTAAATCTGAAAAATTGTTTATGCAATAAATCCAGCTACAAAAAAGGGAGGGTTACCCCTCCCCATAATATTCTTTTAAATAAGCACTTTAGCTAAGAAATCTTTGAGTCGTTCTGACTGCGGATTATTGAAAATCTCGTCTGGTGTGCCCTGTTCGATGATTTTGCCCTCATCCATAAAGACAACGCGTGTGCCTACTTCCTTAGCAAATCCCATTTCGTGGGTTACAACCGCCATAGTCATACCCTCGTTTGCGAGCTCCTTCATGACATCGAGCACCTCACCGACCATCTCAGGGTCAAGTGCAGAAGTCGGCTCATCAAAAAGCATAACCTGAGGATTCATGCAAAGTGAACGGACTATTGCTATACGCTGTTTCTGACCACCCGAAAGCTGATTAGGATAAGCTTCTGCTCTGTCCTTGAGTCCAACTCTGTCAAGAAGTTCAAGTGCTGTTTTCTCAGCATCCTCCTTAGAAACACCGAGAAGTTTAATCGGCGCAATAGTGAGGTTTTTCATAATCGTCATATGCGGAAACAGATTGAAGTGCTGAAACACCATACCCATTTTCTGACGATGAATGTTAATATTAACCTTCGGGTCAGTAATCTCAGTGCCATCAAAAACAATACTTCCTGCGGTCGGATACTCAAGAAGGTTCAGAGAACGCAAAAGTGTAGACTTACCGGAACCCGACGGACCGATGATAACGATAACCTCGCCTTTGTTGACATCAATCGAAACGCCGTCTAAAGCCTTGATTTCGCCACCCTTATAGTGCTTATAAAGGTCAGTTACCTTAACAAGTGCATTATCGCTCATTTTTTCTAAGCCTCCTCTCGAGAATGCTCAGAAGCTTTGTCATAATCATAACTATAACAAGGTAGATAACAGCTAAGCTGATATACGGAACATACGCCTGATATGTAAGACTGACGATGTTCTGAGTCTGCTTAGTGACATCTCTGAGCGCAATTACTGATACAAGTGAAGTATCTTTCAGCAGTGTAATCATCTCATTGCCAAGAGCCGGGAGAATATTTTTGAACGCCTGTGGGATAATTACATACCACATAGTCTGTACATAATTAAAGCCCATTGAGCGACCTGCTTCCATCTGACCCTGGTCGATTGACATGATACCGGAACGGGCAATCTCGGCTACATAAGCACCCGAGTTGATGCCTAAGGTCACGATACCACAGATGATACACTCAGTTTCAGTATTTGGCACCATAACTACAAAGCCCATAATAAGGAGCTGAACCATCATCGGAGTACCACGGATAATGGTGAGGTACCAGATAGAAATACGGTTGAACGCCCTTAAAATAAAATTCGGCTTTTTTCCGACAACCGAGTCGTGTGACACACGGATAATAGCGATTATAAGACCGATGATAACACCGAGCACCAACGCTCCGATTGTAACGATGAAAGTAATTTTGAGACCGTTGACAAAGAACATATAACGGTCCTGATAAATAAATGTCTGATAAAACTGGTAACAGAAATTCTGTATCCACTCAGGCCAGCTCTGAAACCACATCGGAGCCTGAGCTAACCAATCAGAAAAAGAAACAATACTCATATATTTCCTCTTTTAAACAGAAATGATAGGGGCGGTGAAAACCGTCCCTATCGCATAAACCTTATTGATTAAAATTACTCAGCTTTGATGTACTTAGCAATAATAGCGTCGATTGTGCCATCAGCTGTGAGCTCTTCCATAGCAGCATTTACTTTTGCTGTAAGCTCTGTGTTCTCTTTAGAGATAGCAGCTGCGTAATCTTCAACAGCGTACTCTGTATCAAGAATCTTGAGACCGTCGTTTGCAGTAACGAAAGACTTAGCAGGCTCGTTATCGATAACAACGCAATCAACCTGACCATTCTGTAAAGCAGCAACAGCTAAAGCACCGTTTGCAAACTGCTTAACATTATCCTGACCAAATTCGTCTGTACAGTAGATATCACCTGTTGTACCAGCCTGAACACCGATTGTTTTGCCAGCTAAATCATCAACAGAAGCGATTTCTGAATCGTTTGGAACGATGATAACCTGAATACCTGTAGCGTATGTAATAGAGAAATCAACAGACTCTTTACGCTCGTCTGTTACTGTAAGACCAGCGAAAACGATGTCTACAGCGCCTGACTGAACAGCAGTGAGGAGTGATTCAAATTCCATATCCTTGATTGTGAGTGTCATTCCGAGCTTGTCAGCAACTGCCTGAGCGATTTCAGCATCGATACCGATGATTGTTTCGCCGTCCTCGTCATAGTACTCGTATGGAGGGAAAGTTGCGTTTGTGCCCATGATGAGCTCCTCTTTTACTTCGTCTGCAGGAGCATCGTTTGAAGCACCGCAAGCTGCGAGTGAGCAAACCATTAAAATTGCAAGGATAAGTGCAAGAAACTTTTTCATAATTATTACCTCTTTTGTAAATAATATTTCAGTTTTTCAACTGGTACTAATATACACCAAAAGGACTAAATATGCAAGTGGTTTTTGCATATTTATTCAACTTTTAGCGATTATGCCAAGTAAGAAGTTTCTTTTTAGTGCAACAGTATCAAAAATCACCATCAAATATGCATTTTCTAGTGAATATATGCATTTTTAGATATAAAGCGAAATGGTATAAAAACCGAAATCAACTCTCAAACATATGCATATATAAGCATATTTATGCATATGTAATATCTAATATGCAAAAAGTGGAGAACAAAAACCTGTCCTCCACATAAAACTTATCTTACTGGGAAAAAGCGTTTAAGAACGCACTGAGTCTTTCGGTCTTAGGGTTATCAAGAATATCAGGTGTGCCCTGTTCTGCGATAACTCCCTCGTCCATAAAGATGATTTTGTCGGATACTTCGTGAGCAAAATTCATTTCGTGAGTAACAATAACCATAGTGCAATCGCCGTCCTTTAATGAACGGATAACCTTTAGCACCTCTCCTGTAAGCTCAGGGTCAAGTGCAGATGTAGGCTCATCAAAGCACAAAATCTTCGGGTTCAGCGCAAGCGCTCTGGCAATAGCCACACGCTGTTGCTGACCACCACTGAGCTGACACGGGTACATATCTATACGCGGTGTCATACCAACTCTTTCTATAAGCTTCTTTGCGTTTTCTTCAATCTCAGCGTAGATTTCTTTTTTACTAACACGGAAATCCGGTCTGTCTTTAGCTAGTAACTTCGGAGCAAGACAAACATTGTCAAGCACCGTATACTGCGGAAACAGGTTGAAATTCTGGAACACTAAGCCGAAATTGAGCTGGCGTTTTCTAAGCTCTGAAGAACCCACACGCTTTTGCTCATCGGCATCGAAAACACAGTTGCCGTCAACAAACACCTTGCCTTTTTCAGCTGTTTCCAAAAAAGTCATACAGCGAAGCAGGGTTGTTTTTCCGCTACCTGATGAGCCGATGATTGAAAGCACCTCGCCTTTGTTAAGTTCAAAGTCGATACCCTTGAGAACTTCAATTTTACCGAACTTTTTATTTATTCCTTTGACTTCTAACATTGCCATAGTCTTAACTCCTGAAATAGTCGAGCTTTTTCTCGATAAATCCGAACAGTAGAGTAAGCACTCCACAGAAAATCAGGTAGAACGCACCTGTGTAGAACAACGGCCAGATAAGACCTTCCGCCTTGATAAAGCGTTCACCCGCGTAAATAATCTCGTAAACTGCGATGATTCGTGCTAAAGATGTATCTTTGACCAGAGTGATGATTTCGTTACTCATCGGTGGCACGATGCGTTTGATAACCTGAAGCAGGGTTACTTTGAAGAAAAGCTGTGACTTCTTCATACCGAGCACCTGTCCTGCTTCACGCTGTCCGACAGGAATGCCCTCAATACCGCCTCTGTAAATCTCGGAAAAATAGCAGGCGTAGTTGATAACAAACGCTACAAGCACAGCAATAAAACGGTCAAATACTGTCCAGCCTGCAAGCCAGGTGATTATCATAGACGGGTTATCAATACCCTGTGCCCACTGTCCGACAAGACCCGGACCGTAGTAGATAACTATCATCTGGAGCATCAGCGGAGTACCTCTGATACACCATACAAACACCTTGCACACAGCTTTTAGCGGCTTGAATTTACTCATAGAGCCAAAGCTGATGATAAGACCCAGAGGGAGTGCGAAAACCAGTGTGAGTGCAAACAGCTCACAGGTAGTGCCAAAACCCTTGAGCAGGTTTAGTGTTACTTCCCAGAACATAAATTTTCCTTCCTAATCAGTAAGCAAAGCCGACGGCAGAATACCGTCAGCTTTGCGATAAATCAATATGTAAATTCTTATAAAATTACTTTACAAGTGCGAGCTCGTATTTCTGAGCAAGTGCTTCTAATGTGCCGTTGCCGATGAGACCTGACATAATCTCGTTGATTTTTGCAGTGAGGTCAGAATCTTTTCTGCAAGCGATACCGTACTGCTCTGTGTTGAGCTTGAATGCCTGTGTGAGGTTTTCGTAGCTTGTGCCCTCGCCTGTCATAGCGTTTGCCATTGTGATATCGATTACGCAAGCGTCAGAAGAACCTGAAGCAACCTCGAGTAAAGCATCAGACTGAGCTTTTACAGCTGTGTAGTTTGCCCAGTTATTCTCAGCGATTACAGCCTCACCAGCTGAACCAGCTTCAGCAGCGAAAGAAAGCTCAGCGATATCTTCAACAGCTGTGTACTTAGCAGCGTTATCTGCTGTCATAACAACAACCTGAGCATTCTCTACATATGGGTTAGAAACAGAAGCGTTGAGTGTAGCTTCCTCTGTGATTGTCATACCGTTCCAGATACAGTCAATTGACTTTGAGTCAAGCTCTAAGAACTTGTTATCCCAGTTAATCTCAACAAACTCAACCTCAACGCCGAGCTGTGCAGCTACTGCCTGAGCAAACTCGGTGTCAAAACCTGTCCACTCGCCGTTATCGTCGAGATAGTTCATCGGTGCGTAGTCTGTGATACCAACAACGAGTGTACCCTTGTCGATAATGTACTGTAAATCAGAAGCAGGTGCCTCGTCCTGTGTTGCGGTAGTTGTATTTGTGCAACCTACAAACAAAGCGCTCATCATTAAAATTGCCATCACTAATGCTAAAATTCTTTTCATGTTTATTTCTCCTTCGTGAATTAGTGTGTTATCATTTTAGCGTTTTAGCACACTAAAGTCAACCCCTATTTCTCCCAATCAATCATAAAGCCCAAAAAGGATTTTTAGTAATAATGCACTAAAAAAGCCGCAGGCTCGTTTTTCGCACACATCTGAGTGTCAAAAAATCACAAAACCTGCGGTTTATTTTTCTATTTTCGAATATTTTTCTGGATAGACGACAACTTATTAAGTCCTTTCTCTTTCAGCTCCCCTAAACCCGAAAGCTTATCGAGTCCTTTTTCTTTCAGTTCATCAAGACCCGTGCGACTCAAGGTGTTGTTTTTGATAATATTAAGAACCCGCTTCATAATGTCCTGCATAAGCTTCTTATCCTCTTCGCTCACTGCGCTATTCTTAATCATGTCAAACACCTTAGGAATCGCTTCTATTGATTTAAGCTCCGAAAATGTTGTGATATTAGATGAGCTAATGATATCAGCAAGCATTGCTGTAAACTGTTTTCTCTCATCTATCGTCAGGCTCTCTATAAGCTCCTCGATAACATCCTGAGAATTGATTCCTCTACCGGAACGGGTTCTCATTCTGCTAAGACTGGTACCACATACAATCCATGTGTTTGTCAGATGCTGTAGCATTGAATTATGCTTTGTGCTGTCAACAACCACCTGAGGTGTTGCGCTACTGAGCAACATACCGATTATAGAAGCGTCTACGACATATTTAGTTGTTTTACCTAATATTTTCTTATATTCCTCGCTATCAGTAAAATCACCATAAAATCCCGGTCCGTCAAAATCATAGACTTTCACTAGTCTTTCGAAATGGATATCATACAGATGTGCCGCTGCCCACACAGCAAGGTTTCCGCCCTTTGAATGACCGACGACATAAATCTTTCTGTCTGTGAAAGTATCTGCGACATCACAGATATATCTACGGGCATATTTGTGAGCAGGAATTGTACCGACTGCCATATTGAAGTCCTCCTGCCAGCCGACAAGACTATCGTCAGTACCTCTGAATGCCACTACAACCTCACCGCTTGGCAAAACAAATGTGACAGCAGAAAACTGGGTCTGTTCCTCCAAATCCAGAATAGATTTATAGAACATAACCTTCACATCTTTATATCGCTCTGATACGGCACATTTTCTGCACAACGGATAAAACATACTACCAAAGCATTTTACATCCTTGACCTGATTGTAAGCCACACTAAGTGCAGGTGCGCTGTTGATGTTCGCTGTACCTGCAAACTCCGCAGGGTTAAAATCAATATATGAAAGGGAAGCAAAAACAAGGCAGTCAACCTCGTTTATACCATTTATCGTAAAGGGTAAATCCCCTCTCCAATCAAGATAATCTAACATAGTGGTCTTCTGGTTTTTCATAGTGACACCTCACAATACAAATCAATTGCATACATATTGCATACATATTATAACATAAATACTAAAATACACAACACAAAAAGGACAGCTGAAAAACTGTCCTCTTTGATTATTAAGGAGAAAATTAATATATACAAAACATTATTTTAAGTATTCACAAAGTAGCTTTGACCAATCCTCGCGGTCACACACTCCGTCCTGAGTCAGAGAATGCACTTTCTGATACGCTTTAAGCGCGTATTCGGTGTTTTCTCCGAAGTCGCCATCGAGCTTGAGCTTTTCGCCGTCTTTACCACGATAGCCGTTTCCCTCTTTGAGTTCATTGAGAATTCTCTGCAGAGTCAGCACCTGACCTACAGTGTTAGTTGATGCACCTTTATATATTCTCAGCATTTTTATGCTATATGTTGAAACACTGCTTGGTGTTTCATTTTCCGTTGTCGGAGCTTTATATACCACACCGAAATAGTTACACATTCCTTTTGCGATTGCTTCGCCGATAGCATCAGTATTGTTACGAATCCAGTCCGCACCTGTCTTTGTATCGTGGAATTCAACTTCAAGATATAAAGACATTGCACTTGGCACGGAAAGCTCGTAGAGGTCAGTGCGGTATCTCAGCACATAGTCACTACCAGGCGAGATTTTTCCTACTGCATCTAAAAGAGCCTTGCCTGCCTTATTATGCTCGGTTGTGTTTTTATATAGCATAACAAGTGTACCGCCTGTTGTTTTAGCGTCAAACGCGTTTGTATGAATCGGCATATGGATATCTGCGTTGAAAGCGTCAGACTCGTTGCAACGGTTAGCCATAGTGTCACCACTCTTGCCGACCTTTACCGAAAAGCCACAACGGGTGAGTGCGGTTTGTGCCGCCTTCGCAATCTTGTCGCACTGTGCCATTTCATTAGTGTTGCCTGAGGCATATTTATTACCACTCTGATTTGATGGTGAAAGATAAATCTTATAAGCCATATATCACTTCTCCTTCGGCTTAGTGTATTGTAGAGCCTGTTTACTATCCGACATTCCTGCTGTGGTCGGGTCAACTACTGCGTTGCAGGTAGCTGTGAGTACAGCAACCACAACAACAGGATTTCTGAGTGCTTCAAGCAAAGCATCAAAAAAGCTCTGCCACGATGTGATGTTAGAAAAATCCATTCCCAGTTGCGCTAGTAGCGTCAGCACAAAGGCAGATGCTATCCCTATCCAGAACATTGGGTTTTTAAGTCTTACTTTCCAGTTGATTTTCATAAAATACTCCTTTGCAAAATATTCACAACAGCTAAATCGAAAGATGCCCCCATAGCATTATATACACCGTTTTATGTAGCGTTACACTTACGGGTTTATGCTGCTATACTCTTTCGTGTTGTGCTTTTGAGCACATTGATTCCAAGAAAAGCTTGAAAAAATATGAATCAAAAATACTCCTTTCACTTATAGCGAAAAAAAAGAGAAAATTGCATATAAATATGCAATTTTCCTGATTTTGTAATCATTTTATTTTCAGCTTTATTTTAAATAAAAAAACAGGAAGGTTTTCGCCCTCCTGCAGTTTTTAAAGTATTTTATTTCAGTAACGGTGCTAGGTACTGACCGGTGTATGAACCTTCTACCTTTGCTACCTTTTCAGGGGTACCACAAGCAACAATTTTTCCGCCCTCGTCGCCACCCTCAGGTCCGAGGTCAATGATGTAGTCAGCGGTTTTGATGAGGTCTAAATTGTGCTCAATCACAATAACCGTATTCCCACTATCGACAAGCTTCTGTAAAACTTCAACGAGCTTGTGTACATCTGCTATGTGCAAACCTGTTGTCGGCTCATCCAAGATATACACCGTTTTGCCTGTAGCTCGCTTTGAAAGCTCGGTGGAGAGCTTCACTCGCTGTGCTTCACCACCCGAAAGCGTTGTCGCAGGCTGACCGATTTTGATGTATCCAAGTCCGACATCGTAGAGCGTCTGGAGCTTTCTAGCGATTTTCGGCATATTTTTGAAGAACTCCAAACCCTCTTCAACCGTCATTTCAAGCACATCGTAGATAGTCTTGCCTTTGTACTTTACTTCCAGTGTTTCGCGGTTATAGCGCTTACCCTTACACACCTCACAAGGTACATAAATATCTGGCAAGAAATGCATCTCAATCTTTAAGATACCGTCGCCCTGACACGCTTCACATCGACCGCCCTTCACATTGAAAGAAAATCTTCCCGAATTATATCCGCGCATCTTAGCATCCTGAGTTGACGCATAAAGCTCTCTGATATCGGTGAAAACACCCGTATATGTTGCAGGGTTTGAACGCGGTGTGCGTCCGATTGGGCTCTGGTCGATTGCGATTACCTTATCAAGATACTCCACTCCCTCGATTTCCTTGAAATCACCCGGGGTAGTTTTAGCTTTATTCAGTACAGCCGCTAAGTGCTTGTACAAAATCTCGTTAACAAGTGAGCTTTTACCAGAACCCGACACACCTGTTACACAAACAAATTTCCCTAAAGGAATTTTAACATTAATATTCTTCAGGTTATTCTGCGATGCACCTTTTACTGTAATAAAGTTGCCGTTGCCTTTTCTCCTCTTAGACGGTACCTCGATCGCTCTTTTGCCCGATAGGTACTGTCCTGTAATTGAATTCTCACATTTTTCAATATCGTTGATATTACCTGCACACACGATTTCACCGCCGTGCACACCTGCACCCGGACCGATGTCGATAATGTGGTCAGCGGCTCTCATAGTGTCCTCGTCGTGCTCAACAACAATCACTGTATTTCCGATATCACGCAGTGTTTTCAGCGTGTCGAGTAGCTTAGCGTTGTCCCTCTGGTGAAGACCGATACTCGGCTCATCCAGGATGTAAAGCACTCCCATCAGCGAGCTACCAATCTGGGTAGCAAGTCTGATTCGCTGGCTTTCACCACCCGAAAGTGTGCCTGCACTACGAGAAAGTGTCAGATAACCAAGTCCGACACTCCTTAAAAAGTTCAGTCTTGACCTAATCTCCTTTAAAATCTGGTCAGCTATCATCATATCACGCTCTGACAGCTCGAGATTTTCGATAAAGCGCAATATATTCACAATAGACATATCACACAAATCAGCTATATTTATTCCGCCTACAGTGACAGAAAGGCTAACTTTAGAAAGTCGTTTTCCGCTACACTCATCACACGGAATTTCTGTCATATAGCTCTGGATTTCGTCTTTTATCCAGGCACTGCTCGTTTCCTTGAATCTTCTCTCAAGGTTTGGAATAATTCCCTCAAAAGTTTTATAGAACTCTCCCGCTTTCCACATACCTTTTCTGACGAGTTTGAGCTCCTCATCACCTGTGCCGTAGAGGATTTTATCAACAACATCTTTAGGAATATCCTTAATCGGTGTATCTAACGAGAAGTTGTATTTTTCAGCTAAACCCTCAAGGTACATCAGAGCAATAGAGTTGCCTTCAAGTGCCCAGCCTGAGCCTTTAAGTCCTCCTTGAGAGATGCTTTTATTCTTATCAGGAATTATACGCTTCGGATCGACTCGTAGAAAAACTCCTAAACCCGTACACTTTTCGCATGCGCCGAATGGGTTATTGAACGAGAACATTCTCGGAGAAAGCTCCTCAATGCTCACCCCGTGCTCAGGGCAAGCGTAGTTCTGAGAAAATGTCATATCCTCGCCGTCGAGAACATTTACTACTATTATTCCATGAGCAAGTTTTGACGCTACTTCGATGCTATCAGAAAGTCGTGAAACTATGTCATCCCCCACGACAAGTCGGTCAACAACAATTTCGACAGTGTGTTTTTTATTCTTTTCGAGAACTATGTCCTCGAATAAATCATAAATAATTCCGTCAACTCGAGCTCTCGCAAAGCCAGACTTTCTGGCACTTTCGAGCTCTTTTTTATGCTCGCCTTTTTTTCCTCGGATAACAGGAGCCATAATCTGAATTTTCGTACCGTTTTCAAGCTCCATAATCTTGTCCGCTATCTGGTCAACCGTCTGCTGTTTAATCTCCTTACCGCAGACAGGACAGTGCGGAACACCGATTCTCGCGTATAAAAGTCGCAGATAGTCGTACACCTCTGTGACAGTTCCGACAGTAGAACGAGGGTTCTTTGAGGTGGTTTTCTGGTCTATAGAGATGGCAGGAGAAAGTCCGTCGATAGAGTCAACAGATGGCTTTTCCATCTGACCTAAAAACATTCGTGCATACGACGAAAGGCTTTCGACATAGCGTCGCTGACCCTCTGCATAGATAGTGTCAAACGCTAAAGAACTCTTGCCCGAGCCTGACAGCCCTGTCATAACGACCAGCTTATCACGCGGTATTTCAACATCAATGTTTTTCAGGTTATGTTCCCTCGCACCACGCACGATTATTTTATCTGATGACATATCGCACCTCCTTTTTATCAGTCCAAAACGAGGCGAACAACCGTCCGCCCCGCCTGAGTTTTATTGTTTATTATTCTTCTGTAGAAATTTCATCGGTTGTATCAGCATCTGCATCAGCAGGAAGTTCCTGCGGCTGTGCCTCTTCAACTTCTTCTACATAAGTGCCGTTCATTACCTGCTCAAAGGTTTCGCCCGACATCTTCTCGTGCTTAATCAGATAGCCTGCAATCTCGTGGAGCTTATCCATATGAGCGTTCAGGATATCTTCAGTTTTCTTGTAAGCATCTGTGATGATAGCATGCACTTCTTCATCAATTTTAGCAGCAGTTTCGTTAGAGTAGTCCTTGACCTGACCCATATCACGACCGATAAATACTTCGTTAGAGCCTGAACCGTAGTTGATAGGGCCTAAAGAATCAGACATACCGTAACGGATAACCATATTACGCGCTGTCTTTGTAAGACGCTCGATATCATTAGAAGCACCTGTTGAAATATCGTTTAAAACGAGTGCTTCAGCTACACGACCACCTAAAGATACGATGATATCCTCGAGCATTTCTTTCTTTGAGCGATATGATCTATCCTCAGTAGGAAGTGGCATTGTATAGCCGCCTGCCATACCTCGCGGAATGATAGAAATCTGGTGCACAGGGTCCTGAGTTTCACAAGCGTAGAAAGCGATAGCGTGGCCTGCCTCGTGATAAGCTGTGAGCTTCTTCTCGTGGTCAGACATAACTCTGCTCTTCTTCTCAGTACCAACAACTACCTTAATAGTAGCTTCTTCGATTTCAGCCATAGTGATGGCTTTCTTATTCTTTCTGGCTGATAAAAGTGCTGCCTCGTTTAAAAGGTTAGACAAATCAGCACCTGTAAAGCCTGCTGTGGTTTTAGCGATAGTTTTGAGGTTAACATCAGGAGCGAGTGGTTTCTCACGGGAATGTACTCTGAGGATAGCTTCTCGTCCGTTGATGTCAGGATAACCAACCATAACCTGTCTGTCAAAACGACCCGGACGAAGTAAAGCAGGGTCTAAGATATCAGCACGGTTAGTAGCCGCAATCATAATAACACCTTCGTTAGCACCGAAGCCATCCATTTCAACGAGCAACTGGTTGAGAGTCTGTTCACGCTCATCGTGGCCACCGCCCAAGCCTGTACCTCTCTGACGACCAACAGCGTCAATTTCGTCGATAAATACAATGCAAGGAGAATTTTTCTTCGCTGTTTCGAAAAGGTCACGCACACGGGACGCACCGACACCGACAAACATCTCAACGAAATCTGAACCTGAAATTGAGAAGAACGGAACTCCTGCCTCACCTGCGACAGCCTTTGCGAGTAATGTTTTACCTGTACCAGGAGGGCCAACGAGTAAAACACCCTTCGGGATTCTTGCGCCTAAAGTATTATATTTCTGCGGAGCCTTCAGAAATTCAACAATCTCCTCGAGCTCTTCTTTTTCTTCATCAGCACCTGCGACATCGTTGAAGGTAGTCTTCTTCTTTTCGTCCGCACTGTTCTTAAACTTAGCTTTGCCGAAATTGAGTTCCTTTGAGCCCATACCGCCATTGCCCATACGCTTCATCAGGAATATCCAGAACACAACAGCGACTACTACGAGCAGTATTGTCGGGATAAGCTCAATCCACATCGAGCTGTCAGATGATGCGATGAGGTCGATTTTCATCTCTTCATTGCGATGATTTGAGTTATAAAGCTCAATATCATCCCAGACATCTTCTTTAAAGGTCTCCCAATCCATGAGCTTGTGCTCGATTTCAGTGCCATCATAAAGCTTTAAGGTAAGCATAGCGGAATTACCGTTTACTGAAAACTCAGTGACCTTCTGCTCCTCAAAATATGACACGATATCCGAATATGTCGGCTGTTCAACCTTGTTCATAGAAAAGAACATAGCCGCAATCAGGATAATAATTATCGGAATACCTAAGTATACGAGCAAGCCCTTGAGCTTACCTTGGTTCTTGTTTGGACTTTTATTTTCCAATACTATTCACTCCTTACATTAGTATTGATTATATCGCAGAAATTATGAATAAATACTGCGTTTCAAAACTCCGACATATGGGAGATTTCTGTAGTGTTCATTGTAATCAAGACCATAACCTATGACGAATTCGTCCTCGATATCGTAGCCTATGTAATCAACAGGTATATCTACAACTCTGCGGGAAGGTTTATTCAAAAGTGTACAGATTCTAACTGAATTTGCGTTTTTAGCTCCGAAATACGCTTTGATAAATGACAGGGTGTTTCCTGAATCTATGATATCCTCAACAATGATGATATCCTTGCCGTCAATCGGAACAGACAAGTCCTTGATGATATTAACTCTGCCTGAGCTTTCAGTGCCTGCGCCGTAACTTGATACTGCCATAAAGTCGATAGTACAGGTCTTAGTATAAGCTTTGATAAGGTCAGCCATAAAAGCGATGCTGCCCTTGAGCAAACCGACAAAAAGCACTTCCTTGCCCTCATAGTCTTTTTCTATCTCTTTAGCTATACGCTGAACAGCTTCCATAATCTGCTCTTCAGTTACTAAAATTCTCTCAACATCTTTAATCATAATATCCCCCTGTTATAAGATAAGCACCGCTACAGTGCTCATTTACACTACCCTGTTTTGATGTGCCGACTCCCTCAAGCCACAAAACCGTGCTTCCCTGAGCGACAAGCTTTAGAAAAGAACGCTTTTCCGCAGGAATTTTCAGCTCGTTTAAAAGCTTCTTGAGCGATTTGGTAACATCACGGTTTTTGAGAGTAAAAGTGTCGCCATCTCTACGAGTTCTCAAAACCGTACTGTCTGTGATTATATCACAGTTTATACAATTGTTTAATAATTTTTTGTTAATATTTTTTAGTTCTTCATTAGAAATATACTCAGCGTAACCGCAGGACAAAAACGGAGTTTCTGAAAAATCTTCGCACTCTGCGTCTATGTCTATAATACGTAGAAAGCCTTGCTTACATACGGCTCGCTTGTTCTCACCCAAGTCAACACTACCGCTGTTTTTCATAGCTTCAGCGATGAGTTCTACGAGTCTGAAACTAAGCTGAACACCGCTATTCTTTGCTATGAGCACCACAGCGTTTTTCAGCACTGCACTATCAAGTTGTAACAGCTTTTTGCAGTCGTAGCCGTATTCGGTTTTGCTTTTGTTTATTTCTTCTAAAGAAATTTTATCCAAATAATTCTGAATATCCGAAAGGGAGCTACACATACGGGTAACCGTAGCTTCAAGCTCAGCATTTACGCTTTTCAGAGCAACAACTGCGTTGTGTCGGATATTGTTTCTGGTGTAGTCGTCTGATAGGTTCGTACTGTCAGTGACAAATGAAAGTGAATTTATCTCACAGTAACGCTCAATATCATCTCGTGTTGCGTAAATCAGCGGACGGATAATGTAATCACGCTTTGACTTTATACCGCACAAGCCGTTCAAAGAGCTTCCGCGAGTCAGGTTATACAAAACAGTTTCAACATTATCAGACGCTGTGTGAGCTGTGGCAACTTTAGCGGAGAGTTTTATGGAAAGTTCCTCAAAAAACTCATACCTAACCTCTCGCCCGCACAATTCCAGGCTCTGCTTTCTTTTAGCTGACAGAGCAGGAACATCAACGCTTTTCACAAAAAGCTCGATATCAAGCTTTTTACACAACTCACGCACGAAATCTTCGTCGCGCTGTGCTTCCTCTCCCCTTATATTATGGTTTAAGTGACAGGCATAAAGCGTAATACCATATAATTCTTTTACAGAATTAAGCATATTCAATAAAGCAACGCTGTCTGCTCCGCCCGATAAAGCTACCACAATATTGTCGCCACTTTCAATCAGGGAAAAATCAGAAACAGCTTTCAGCATTTTATGCTTCATGTCTTGTCTCCACGCTGGTAAATCGCATAAACTCGCCCTGCCAATGCAGTTTTACGGAAGATGTTTCGCCGTGACGGTTTTTGGCAACCAGACATTCACCGCTGTTCTGGTCAACTGCTGTTGCGACATTCTCGCCTTTTTCCTTGTCGTAGTAACCCTCACGATAAAGGAAAAGTACGATATCAGCGTCCTGCTCAATAGAACCGGAATCTCTAAGGTCAGAAAGCTGTGGTTTATGGTCGGTACGCTGTTCGCTCGCACGGGAAAGCTGTGACAAGCAAATAACAGGAACATTGATTTCCTTAGCTAAAATCTTCAGATTTCGTGTGATTTCAGAAATTTCCTGAACACGATTATCGGTTCTTCTGCCACCTGATGACATAAGCTGGAGATAGTCGATAACAACTAAATCAACATCTTTGAGTCTTCTGAGCTTCGCTTTCATTTCAGGAACAGTAATACCAGGTGTATCATCTAGATAAAAATCAGCTTTATTAAGCACATCGCTCGCAGATATCAGTCGTTGCCATTCTTCTTCACTCAGTTTACCTGTTCTGAGTTTCGTACCGCCGACAAGTGCTTCCGAAGATAACAGTCGGGACGCAAGCTGTTCCTTAGTCATTTCGAGCGAGAAAAACGCAACGGTTTTCTTGCTGACACAAGCAACGCTCTTCGCGATATTAAGCGCAAAGCTTGTCTTACCCATACCAGGTCTAGCCGCAAGCAGGATAAGGTCGCTTCGGTTAAGTCCTGTGATAACTCTGTCCAAATCTCCGATACCTGTAGAAACAGGCTTTACGGACTCATCAGCTTTATTGAGCAAGTCAAGTCTGTCAAAAGTCTGAATCAGAATTTCGTCGAGTCGCTGTAAGCCCTGAGTATTCTTACCGCGTCTGATATCAAAAATCTTCTGCTCAGCAGAGTCGATAAGCATAGACGGCTCGTACTCTCCGTCGGACGCTTCTTCGATAATATCTCGCGATGCTGATATGAGCATTCTGACATCGTATTTATCTCTGACAAGCTGTGCATAAGTTTCAATATTTGAAATAGACGGACAGCTCTCAGCAAGCTGTAACAGATATGTCTTACCTGTAGCGTCGTCAAAGGCCTTTTCCATTTTCAGATTCTCGAGCACTGTGACAAAATCCACAGTCTTGCCCTGAGTAAACATCGAAAGCACCACAGAGTAAATCAATCTGTGAGTTGATACATAAAAGTAATCGGATTTTGGCAGAATCTCCGCAACTCTGGCTAGTGCATCACCATCTAAAATAATAGCGCCGAGCACCGCTTGTTCAGCTTCGGGAGAATACGGGAGTCTTAGTCCGTCGTAGCCCGAAGTAATTTTCGCATCAGCCAAAATAACACCCTCTAACTATAGTGTAGTTTAAATAAATCGATACTTCGTACGGCAATATCACGCCTTCGTCGTCACAAAGCCTCTTGATTTCGATTTCCCTAATCGAAAAATCTCCATCTTACAGCTTGTTCCTCCTCTCCCAAACATCAAAGATTTTTGGGTCCCCGATGTTCTCGCATCTCTTTCAAATTTCTACTGTTTTTTGCTCTCTTGCTAAAATCAAGAAATAAATAACATTCTTGATTCTTTAACGCGAGAGCTCGCTCACATTGAGATTTGAAAGGCTCGAACGCTCGGACGCTTAAAGTGCCTTAACCTCTACTGAAACCTTAGCTGTGATTGAAGTGTAGAGCTTTACTTCAACATCATAAACACCGCAGGTTTTGATATCACTTGAGAGAGTAATCTTTCTCTTGTCAACTTCGATACCCTTCTGCTTTTTGATTTCAGCGCTGATTTCTTTCGCTGTAATGCTGCCGAAAAGCTTTCCGTTTGCTCCGGCTTTTGCGTTCATAACAAAGGTTGAGCCCTCGAGCTTTGCTTTTGCTTCGTTTGCGTTTTTGATAGCAGTGTCAATTTTATACTGCTTTGACTGCTCAGCGTTTTTGAGTTCATTCATCGCCTGAGCGTTAGCTTCCTTTGCTAAATTTTTCGGGAAAAGGAAGTTGCGGACATAGCCGTCAGAAGCGTTAACAAGCTCTCCCTTTTTACCTAAACCCTTAACATCCTGTAAAAGTACAACCTTCATAATAATCCTCCATGTACTTATGATAACTTTATGATAGAAATCAATGTTTCCTTCGCTTTCTCTACGGTAGTATCGCTAAGCTGTACAGCCGCCATATTCTGGTGACCACCACCGCCCAGCTTTTCCATAATGAGCTGAACATTTATCTTGCCGTAGGAGCGCGCTGAAATATTGACAGTTTTCGAATCAATCTGAGCTATGACAAACGATGCGTAAACATCCTGGATAGTCAGCATCTCATCAGCCGCCTGAGCGCTCAGCAGACGCGCATTCTTAACGATGCCGTTTATAGTAGAAACTGCACAGTTGTTAACGACAAACGACCTTGAGACAATTTCATGCTTGTCTTTGTAATTATCAATCGAGCTTGAGAACATATGACGAACGGTCACTGTGTCTGCACTTTTCTTTCTCAGATATGCAGCCGCCTCAAATGTACGGACACCTGTATTGATAACAAAGTTTTTGGTATCGAGCATAATACCCGAAAGCAGTCCCTCAGCCTCAATTCTTGAAAGTCCGTCGTCTCCTAAATATGAGATAAGCTCTGTGACCATTTCACTCGCTGAAGACGCAGTAGGCTCGTGGAAGAACACATCTGCGTCGTCGATGAAGTTGACCATCTTTCTGTGGTGGTCAATAACTACGACCTTACCACAGGCTTTGTGCACCTTTTCACTTTCCACAAAATTCGGAGAGTGAGTATCAACGATGAAAAGAAGTGTTTTCTCGTTAGCCATCGACTGCGCTCTGTCAACGGAAATAAACATATCACTGTTATGCTGTGAAAGACTCTCAATGAGCGGTTTTGCCATAGATTTCTCAGTATCGCACACGACATACGCACGCTTTGAGAAAGTCTTGGTGACTGTTGAATAAATACCGCACGCAGCACCGATACAGTCTAAGTCAGCGAATTTGTGACCCATAATGAGTACCTTGTCGGCACTGTGTATAGCATTCTTTATCGACTCTGCGATGATACGCACTCTGACCTTGCTGGTCTTTTCAACGCCCTTTGATACACCGCCGTAAAACTCATACTCGCCCTTTGACAAAATAGCGACCTGGTCACCACCGCGACCGAGTGCCATATCAAGAGCTTTCTTTGCATTAACATGGCTCTCCTTCAATGTATCGCAGCCCCTACCGATACCGATAGAAACAGTTGCGTTTTTTGAGCCGATTTCAATCTGTCTTACCTTGTCTAAAATTCTGAACTTCTTTTCAATCTGAACTCTCAGCACCTTTTCATCAAATATGATAAGGTACTTGCTGTCGCTGAGTTTTCTGAAAAGACAGTTGTGTTTCTGACTCCAGCGAGAGAGCAGATTTTCGACGGTAATCATTGCTTTGGTAGCATCGTTATCTCCGTCTGTAGAAAAATCGTCGAGGTTATCAAGCACAACTAAAGCAACGCTCTTTTTCGTATCGTAGAACTCTTTTTCGAGGTTTTTGTAATATGTATTGTCGACAACGGAAATCATATATCCCTTGTCAACTGAGTTTGAATAAATTGAAAGCTTCTTCCCCTCAAACTCCGACTCAACCACCGAAGAGCTTTTGCACAGCGAGTCGATAGTATCATCCTTTAGATAACTGAAAATACTCTCGTTCACTGCGTCGTGGTTCTTGAAAAATAGCTGTCTGAAACGCTTGTTATAAAGCAGAATCTCACCGCTTTCGCCAAGTATTGCACACGGAAACTTCATTTCTTCCAGATACTCAGGCGATACATCGGCAACAGCCATAACAGAATCCTTAACCATAGCACGCATATACTTTTTGAAGTTAATAGTACTTATCAGTACAACAGCAAAAGCAATAAGCGCCACAGCCACTTCGACAAAAAACAATATTTTACTGTAATACAGCGATGCAAACGCCATAATAAGCATCGCTAAAACAAAAATCAGGAATATGGGCATTACTGTCCAGACTCGTTTTTTCAATCTAATTCCCTTACCTTTTCATATTACCTAAACAGATGGACCGTTTTCAGGTTATACCTCCATCAGAATAGGAAGAATCATCGGACTTCTGCGGGTACGCTGTAAAATAAGCTTTGCCACATCGTCTTTGATTTTATTTTTGATAACGCCCCACTCGTGGATATTACGCTCTGCGCAATCTTCGAGTATATCAAGCGCTCTTTCTTTAACTTCGTCAAGCAAACCCTCGCTCTCCCTGACATAAACAAATCCACGGGATACTATATCAGGTCCGCTGATAACATGACCATCGTAGACATCAAGAGATGCAACGATGATGATAAGGCCATCCTGACCGAGGTGTTTTCTGTCCCTGAGTACAATAGAACCTACATCGCCGACACCTAAGCCGTCGACAAAGACTTTGCCTGATGGTACAGCAGCAACTTCTTTCATCTGTGTTTCGCTCAGCTCAACTACCTTGCCTATATCACCGATGAAGATATTCTCGCGTTTCATACCGAGCGAGAGAGCTATATCCATATGCTTTCTAAGGTGCTTTTGCTCACCGTGAACAGGAATGAAATACTGCGGTTTTACTAAGCTGTGCAGGATTTTCAACTCCTCCTGGCACGCGTGACCCGAAACATGCACTTCGTACATCGACTCGTGAACAACTTCACAACCGCGTTTTAACAGTTCATCGACAACATTACCTACAGTACGCTCATTACCGGGAATCGGATTAGCGGAAATGATAATGAAGTCACCCACTCCGACGCTGACCTTTCTGTGGTCAGAATAAGCCATTCTGGAAAGAGCGCTCATCGGCTCACCCTGAGAACCTGTTGTGACAAGCACAATTTTCTCCATCGGGTAGTCTTTGAGTCTGTCAATGTCAATAATGATGTTCTCAGGAACTTCGAGATAACCTAGCTCCTTGGCAACATTCATATAATTGACCATACTTCTGCCCGAGAAAGCCACCTTGCGGTCGTACTTGCTCGCACAGTTGATAATCTGCTGCACTCTACTTATATTTGAAGCAAATGTTGCGATGATAATTCTGCTGTGTTTTGCTCGTCTGAAAAGCGTATCAAAGCTGTCAGCTACTGTCTGCTCAGTTGCTGTAAAGCCCGGACGGGACGCGTTTGTGCTATCCGCCATCAAAGCGAGCACTCCCTGATCACCAAGCTGAGCAAAGCGCGAGAGGTTGATCATACCGCCTGACATCGGTGTACAGTCGATTTTGAAGTCGCCTGTGTGCACGATAGTACCCGCAGGAGAATGAATCGCTACGCCGACAGAATCAGGGATTGAATGGTTAACATGAATCATTTCGATATCGAAACAGCCAAGCTTCACATGACCGCCGTTTTCGACAACCTGTAAGCTGACTTTATCAAGACTATGCTCTCTTAACTTGTTTTCAATCAAGCCGATGGTAAGACGAGTGCCGTAGATAGGCACATTAACCTTAGAAAGAAGATACGGCAAACCGCCGATATGGTCCTCGTGACCGTGAGTGATGATTATGCCCTTTACTCTGTCCTTGTTCTGTTCAAGATAAGTAAAATCAGGGATAACAAGGTCAACACCGAGCATATCACCGTCAGGAAATGCCATACCGCAGTCGAGAATAACGATATCATCGTTACACTCAAAAACGGTGAGGTTCTTACCGATTTCGTTAAGACCGCCTAAGAAAGCGATTTTAATCGGTGGCTTTGCTACCTTTTCAACAGGCTTTTTCTTATATTGTTTTTTAGGTTTAGCGTTTGTGTTTTTTACACTAGACTTAGATTTGTACTTAGTGTTTTGTGAGGTCTTTTTGACCTTAGAATTCGAATTAGCACGCTTGTAGTTTTTCTTATTATTTTCTGTGCTCAAATTTTATTACCTCCTATTAGTTTAGTTTTTGAATATGTATATCTGCACAAATACCGTCCGATGCAGATTGAGTTATTAACATTAATCGAGCCGAAAAGCTCAAAGTTTTTTCTACGACTTTCGGCTCATATCACACGAAAATCGCAACACTTTCCTATGCTAAAAATATAAGTATTTATATAATACCTCAAAAAGCAGTTAAGGTCAAGTTAATGCGCACAAACTTCACAGAGTATTCATAACTTTTCAGAGATTTGATAAATCAAACGGTATTTCAGGCAACTCCAGTTATATTATAGGCGTAAAAGCAAAGAATAATCACCGAAAAAACTATTGCATTGTGAACGCTTTGTGATATAATATAGTGTGATATTTATCATAGGGTAATAGGAGTAATTTGCTTGAAAAAGGTTGAAATCTTTACTGATGGCGCTTGCTCGGGTAATCCGGGCCCCGGCGGCTGGGGCGCTATCCTTCGGTACAAAGAAACTGAAAAAGAAATATCAGGTGGCGAAAAGCTCACCACCAACAACCGCATGGAGCTTTTAGCTGTAATAAACGCGCTTAAACTCCTGAAAGAGCCGTGCGAGGTTACGCTGTACTCCGACTCACAGTATGTATGCAACGCTTTAAAGCTCGGCTGGGCAAAAAAGTGGAAATCAAACGGCTGGATGAGAAACAAAAAGGAAAAAGCGCTTAACCCTGAACTCTGGGATGAATTACTCACACTTTATGATACCCACACGGTAAATGTCGAGTGGGTCAAAGGCCACGCAGGCCACCCTGAAAACGAGCGTTGCGACAAGCTCGCAGTAGCTCAGGCACAAAAATTTTCACAAATATAGGTGATAACATAATGAGAAAAATCTATGCAGACAACGCTGCCACAACAGCTCTCTCCCCTAAAGTGCTCGAGAAAATGATGCCGTATCTCACCACTGTTTATGGCAACCCGAGCAGTCTTTATGAAATCGGAGCAGAAGCTAAAAAGGCAGTAGAAAACGCACGAGCTAAAATCGCTTCCCTCATCGGTGCGAAATCTCCTAACGAGATTTACTTCACTTCAGGTGGAAGTGAAGCTGACAACTGGGCTATCAAAGGTATGTGCCGTGCTTTAAAACAAAAAGGCAAAAATCACATCATAACTTCAAAATTTGAGCACCACGCAGTGCTCCACACCTGCAAAGCTTTAGAAAAAGAGGGTTTTGAGGTAACATATCTCGATGTTTACGAAAACGGTATCGTCAAGGTCGAAGATGTTAAAAACGCAATCAAAGACACCACCGCTTTAGTTACTATTATGTACGCTAACAACGAAATCGGCACTATTCAGCCTATTTCACAAATCGGTGCTATCTGTCGTGAAAATAGGGTTATTTTCCACACTGACGCTGTTCAGGCGATGGGAAATGTCCATATAAATGTTGAAGAGCAGAATATTGATATGCTCAGTCTTACAGGCCACAAATTCCACGGTCCTAAAGGCTGTGGTGCGTTGTATATAAGACGCGGAGTAAGACCCGATGTACTCATCGACGGTGGTGCTCAGGAACGCACCCGCAGAGCGGGCACTGAAAATGTCGCAGGAATCGTAGGCTTAGCCGAAGCGCTTGAGCTAGCTATCTCCACAATGGAAGAGCGCAACGCCCGCCTTACTAAAATGCGCGACAGACTTATTGACGGTCTTCTAAAAATCGAGCGTTCCAGAGTAAATGGCGACAGAACAAACCGACTCCCAGGCAACATCAATATGTGCTTTGAAGGTATTGAGGGCGAAAGCTTGCTGCTCAGACTCGATATGGCAGGCATCAGCGCAAGCTCAGGCTCAGCTTGCACCTCAGGTGATCTCGACCCGAGCCATGTACTCTTATCTATCGGCTTGCCTCATGAAATTGCTCACGGAAGCATGAGACTATCTTTCTCTGACGACAACACCGAGGAAGATGTAGACTATATTTTAGAGAAAGTTCCCGTTATTGTTGACTATCTCAGACAGATGTCACCGCTGTGGGAAAAAATCAAGGAAGAAGAAAGGAACTCATAATTATGGCATATTCAGAAAAAGTTATGGATCACTTCGCTAACCCTAGAAATGTCGGCGAAATCAAAGACGCTTCAGGTATCGGCGAGGTCGGCAACTCCAAATGCGGAGATATTATGAAAATGTACATCAAGGTCGAGGGTAATGTTATCACTGAATGTAAGTTCAAGACCTTCGGTTGTGGTGCAGCAATTGCTACAAGCTCTATGGCTACAGAGCTCATCAAAGGCAAGACAATCGACGAAGCACTTAAGCTTACAAACAAAGCAGTAATGGAGGCTCTTGACGGTTTGCCACCAGTAAAGGTACACTGTTCAGTGCTAGCAGAACAGGCTATCAAGGCTGCGCTTTCTGACTACTACACCCGTCAGGGTATCGACCCTGAACCGATTGTAGGCAAGATTGAGGAATGTGACCACGACCACGGCTGTAGCTGTGGCGAATGCTAAACTAAATAAATAACAAGAAAAGCCGACGGATACGCTTAGTCCCGTCGGCTTATTTTTTGCTGTTTTTGTGCAAAATCACCCCGCAAAAACTGCGGGGTGAAAGCTCTATATACTTATTAATATTAATCAGCGAGCTTGAAGTCAACCTTCTTGCCCTGCTTCTGCCATTCTCTGAATTCAGCAGTAGCGCAGAAGATAACGTCACCTGATGAGTTGATAGCAGTTTCCAGAGAATCCTGTACAACACCGATGATGAAACCAACAGCAACAACCTGCATAGCGATATCCTGAGGAACATTAAGCAATGAACATGCCATAGGAATGAGAAGCAGCGAACCACCTGCTACGCCTGAAGCACCGCAAGCACCGAGTGTAGCTACTAAGCTAAGCAGTAACGCAATAACAGGATTAACCTCTATTCCCATAGTAAACGCAGCAGCTAAAGACATAACTGTGATTGTGATAGCAGCACCGTCCATATTGATAGTAGCACCGAGCGGAATGGCTACAGAATAGTATTCCTTATCAAGGCCCAATCTCTCACAAAGACGCATATTAACAGGTATGTTAGCGGCTGAGCTACGTGTAAAGAAAGCTGTAACGCCTGATTCCTTGAAGCACTTGAATACAAGCGGATACGGATTCTTCTTCAGAGTGATAGCAACAACAATCGGGTCAACGATGAATGCAACAGCGAGCATACAGCCAACTAAGACTAGGAGGAGCTTGCCGTAATCAACAAAGATAGCAGCACCGTACTCGCTGATAGAGCCGTAAACAAGACCCATAATACCGAAAGGTGCAATCTGGATAATCCAGCCTACTACCTTTGAAACACCGTTAGAAATGTCGTTTAATATAGCCTTTGTCTTATCCCCTGCTACGATTCTAAGTGCTAAACCTAAGAAGATAGCCCAAGTAAGAATACCGACATAATTTGTGTTGATGATAGCAGAAATCGGATTTTCAACCATATTTGTAAGTAGTGTTCCGAACACTTCGGAGAGTCCTTCAGGAGCCGTCTGTTCAACAGCGTCTAGTCCGCTCAGCGGGATAGTCACAGGGAACAAATAGCTAGCGCCAACTGCTACAACAGCAGCAAGGAAGGTACTGAGCATATAAAGGAAAATAACTGTCTTGAATCTGCTGCCTAGCCCCTTGCCCGCACTGGAAAGCGAAGCAATAACAAGAACAAATACAAGTATAGGGGCAATAGCTTTGAGTGCGCCGACAAAGATATCACCGAATACAGTAACAAATGCAGCCTGTGGCACCCAGAGTCCGAGCACTACGCCTATAACAAGACCGATAGCAATACGCAGAATCAACGGTGAGTTAGTGTAAAAACCGAAAATTTTCTTCATAGATTTCTCCATTCCGCGTAAAAAAACGAGTGTCTACCCTCCGCTTTTCACGCTAATATTTACCCGTTAATTTTACTATATTGTACTATTTTTTGCAAGCTTAAACGTAAATTTTGTTAAATTTATAAAGAAAATACTGTTTTTACATATTTTTTCAAAAAGCTATTGACTTTTAAATCCGCCAACTGTATTATTGTACTAGTGAAGTAATACAGCTGCTTTTCACAAAATTTTTCGGAGGTGATTGAATGAAGTGGACTTTGGACAAAGCAAAGCCATTGTGTCCACAGATTTGCGAGCAGGTTTGTCTGAGCATTGCATTAGGAGAATTCAAACCGGGCGAGAAAATGTTTTCTGTGCGAGAAACCGCTCTCAACGCCGGTGTTAATCCAAATACTGTTCAGAAAGCTTTTGAACAGCTTGAGATTGACGGTATCCTCTATTCAGTGCGAGGCTCAGGGTGGTTTGTGTGCGAAGATATATCAAAGGCAAAAGAAACTCTTGATAATCTAGTCGCCGAAAAAACAGAAGCCTTTTTCTCAGCTTTAAACGCACTATCTATGGACAATGAAGCAATTAAAAAATATGTAAAGGAGTGGGACAATGAGTGAAATACTAAGATGTGAAAATCTCACTAAAAAATATCCTAATGTTACCGCGCTGAACTCAATTAACCTGAGCTTAGAAAGCGGAAAAATCATAGGTTTACTTGGCCCTAACGGTTCGGGTAAAACAACTCTTATCAAACTTATCAACGGACTGCTGACCCCAACAGAGGGCAGGGTTCTCATCAACGGCAAAGCTCCGGGTGTAGAAACAAAATGCGAGGTTGCGTATCTTCCTGATAATTCCTACCTCAACTCGTGGATGACAGTAAAGCAGATTGTCGATTACTTTGTTGATTTCTATGCAGATTTCAGAGAAGATGTCGCTTACACTATGCTCAACAGACTCGGCATCACCCCTACTACACGCCTCAAGACTCTTTCAAAGGGCAACAAAGAAAAGGTGTGCCTGATTCTCGTTATGAGCAGAAACGCCAAGCTTTATGTGCTCGACGAGCCGATTGCAGGTGTTGACCCTGCTGCGCGCGACTATGTCATCTCGACTATCATCAACAACTACAACCCTGAGGCTACTGTCCTCATTTCAACTCACCTGATTTCAGATATTGAGCAGATTTTAGACGAAGCTATTTTTATTCAGAATGGTGATATTCTGCTCCATAAAACTATCGACGAAATAAGAGAAGAAAAAGGCAAGAGCGTTGATGAACTTTTCAGGGAGGTATTCAGATGGTAAAGAAACTTTTTAAACACGAAATATACGCATATCTGCGCACCATTATCCCTATGCACCTGATTTTATTAGGTGTTGGCCTACTCGGCAGAATCGTTCAGTTTTTTGAAAACGACTCAACAACCTACGACATTATTTTTTGGTCATCAGTTGTCGTTTTCTGTGTCGGAGCTGTTGTGTGTTTATTACTCACGCTCATTTTCGGCATCAGAAGATTTTATCAAAATTTGTTCACAGGTGAGGGTTATCTGACTTTTACTCTTCCTGTCACAGAAACACAGCACATCTGGGTGAAAAACACCGTCGCTGTGCTGAGTCAGATAGCAAGTGTTCTGATGATAATAGTAGCATCATGCGTTATCACATTCGGCGAAGTCTGCGTTGAAGCTTTCAAAGCAGGCGGATATCTGCTTAAAATAGCGCACGAAGAATGTGGCTTCCACTTTTTCTTATACATAGTTGAATTTATTATCATACTTTATCTCGCACTCTCTGTTTCTTTTATGCTTTACTACGCTTGTATCGCAATCGGTCAGAGAGCTAAGAAAAACCGTGTTGCTGCAGCAATCGGCGTTTATTTCATCTACTATTTCATCACTCAGGTGCTTGGCACTATCGCTATCATCATATTTGATAACATCGACTACGAAGTAATCCAAAAAGTCGTGGAATGGATAGAAAAGAATCCGTTTGAGTTCATACATATCGCCGCAGGTATCGCATTTGTACTTTTATCAGTTTTTGGTACAATATGCTACGCAATAACAAAGCACTCAGTGAGCAAAAAGCTCAATCTTGAATAAGAAAGGGGTATAGATATGAAAAACAAAAGAAAGTTCTTAGTGCTTATTCTAGCACTTACTATGATGTGTCTGTGCCTCACAGGTTGTGATGAGCTTGACACAATGAGAGAAAAGCACGCGTTTTTTGTTGAGGAAGACAACGCTGATGCAATTACATACAACGGGGAGACATACTTAAAAATTGAGAAAACAGGAAATCTCCCTGACCCACTCTACAACAACAACGATTACAGCTCAGTTTATGTAACTAACCCCGATGTGCCTGTCCTTTTATCACAGTCGCTTGGCAATTGGCTTGATATAAGCGCTGACGGAAACTTCCTGTACGGATATATATACACTCCATTCGAAACTGAGTATAGCGGTGTATATGAGAGTTCTGTGGAGAGCTTGTATGTCAAAGATGAATTCTACGATACAGTAAAAGCAAAAATCGAAGAGGGCATTGAATATCCTATGTATGGCTACAGCTATTATGTATACGAAGATGAGGATGATTTTGAGGGAACTTCACACTACTATTACCTTAACAGCGATGAAATCGCCGCTATCAACAAAGTAATAGAAGAAGTAAAACCTACAGACAACGAAGATGTAATCTACGATTACTATTATGTTCTGAACTTCGACAAGGTAAGTGCGGACAAATTCTTCGGAATGTATTCGTATGAATTATACTACAACAAATACGACGGCTACTATCTCAGTAATTATTCAGAATCCCTTGACACTCACTCCTACTACAAGGTACCTGAAAGCATGACTGAGATTTTCGATGAAATCTCATCACATTGTAATGGTAACGCATATGGTGACCCTTACATAGAAAATTACGCCTATGACGGCGAAGACTACTACGCATTCTAAAACAGAAACCAAAATAAAAAGGCGCTCGCTTTTTGCGGGCGTCTTTTGTTATATCTGTTTTTTTATATTTCAAGTGCATCCTTGAGATACTCAAACGAGTGTTCTCTTAGATTTCTAAGTATCTTTTGGGTTTCTTTTTCAAACGGCTTTGTAAAGTCAGTGGACCTTAGTTTACCCTCACTATCTATCCATCGGTGGGATATATCAAACAACTCGCAGATATCAGAAAGGCGCGAATTCACCTCTCCTGCCATAGAAACAGGAAGCGTAGAAGTAAAGAACGGTATGCCGTAGTTTATAGCAAACGCTGTACCGTGGAACGAGTTAGTCACAACATAAGAAGCGTTTTTGTAGCAGGCTAAAAATTCAGCAGGGCCGGCAAAAGCCAAATTCTTTCCCTGATGTAAAATCACCTGTTTTTTCGATGGCTTGATGTTCACTACCTTGAGTCCTGTGCGCTTCTGGAGTTCATTTGTTATCTTGCACAAAAGCTCGGTTTCAATCATATAGTATGTGAGAATATAGCCGTCTTTTGGGAGTTTCAGGCTTTCACTTGCATACTTATCCCAGTCATCTTTAGTAAGCAGAAAGGTAGGGTCAAGCACTGATGTCGCTTCTTTGGCATTTGGATTTTCAGCCTTGATATTCAAAAGAATATCCAAAGCGGTTTTTTCTCTCACTGAAAGAGAATCAAAATCGCTGAAAAACGGCGCTATCTCCCCTATTCGCTCTTTTGATAACGAGCGTTCGCCGAATGATGATGCAAAGCTCAGCTTCCTTCTGTGTTCAAACGGCAGAAAATAAGTCATATCATCGCCTGTTATGTTGCGGTTAAAAAGCTGGTCAGAACCTGAGAGAACTGCATCGTACTCCCGCGCTAACTCTGCGACCTCGTCGGTAGTAAGGCAAACTTTCTTTGAAACCTCCATCAGGGAGAAAAAGCGTTTGAAGCTTTCTGCTTTTCTTTTAGCCATACCCGGATAGAGCACGGCGTTTACAACGATAGACAAAATCTCTTTTATTGATTTTGCGTTTCTTAGCTTTCTTACCTTCAGCGTACGCTCAATGTACTCAGGACGATAGTCGATTATTTCGGTATCAACGCCAAGTTTTTTGATTCCTTTTTCTGTTGCGAAAGCCTGCAGAGCTGTACCATAATTTGTCGCTCTGTGAAATGTCAAAATTCCTACTTTCACGCGTTTCCCCTCCTGACCTACTGTTGTGTTATTATTGTAAATTAGAATTAAACCACGGTCAAGTTAAAAAACTGTAACATTAAGAGCCGAGGTGCGTAGCCCTCGAGATAACAACATACGAGCTGAACCGACCAAAGAAACCAAGTGGGTGCTTCGCACACGGGTCGTCGAGGTCGCCGACCCCTACGGTTTTATCCTGTGTTTGTATAACATTTGTAGGGTTTCTACTCCCTCCCGAAAACAGAAAGACGTATATTATGCGGGCGCCCACGGTGGAACTCCCCTACAATTGAAACATATAGGTTGATAGATAAACAAAATCGGGGAACCCGAAAAGGGTCCCCCGAAGTTTTTTAAGTTATGTCAGTTTATTACTGAACTTTCAGCAATTAAACTGTGAGGTCTGTTGTGTAGTAGTAGAGCATTGAGTTGAATACACCATCTACACCACATGCAGCCTTAACTGTGATTGTGCAATCACCAGCGATGTTTGGATACTTAGCAAGATCAATAGCAAGCTCTGTATCTGTAGCAGAGAATGTTACTGAATAATCAGCTGTATCAACTGTAATCCAGTACTTGTATGAATCATAAGCAGCATTCCAATCAACATTGATAACGCCTTCACCTAACTCAGCAGTAACATTGAGTACATCATCAGTAGCTGTTGTAACTTCGTTAACAGTTTCATCAGCTACGTACTTGCCATCAATGTAGTAAGCAAGTGAGTAGTAGTATGTAGTACCTGACTGGAGACCGTCGATTGTGTAAGAGTTAACTAATGATGAAGCGTAGAGCCTGAGATCATCAGCAGATGTACCGAAGTAGATCCATGTCTTTGTGCAACCTAAATCTGAATACCAAGAGAGTGTGATTGATGTTGCGCCAGCGGTGAAGCTGTCTTCGAAGTAGTAATCCATTGTTTGAACTGGAAGGATTTCTGCATCAGCAAAGCTCATCATTGTGCCGTCTTCAAATACACCAAGAACATAGATTTCATAATATGTATCAGTCTGACGACCTGAGATAACCATCTCTGTGCCTTCTGTTGAATCATAAGCAACGCCATCAACGAATACCCAGTACTTAACAGCGCCAGCTGCAGCTTCCCAAGTAAGGTGAATTTGTGTTCTTGAAGTTTCAGCAGTTAAGCCTTCAACAGCTGTAGCGTTCTCAACTGTTGGCTCTTCTGTTGGCTCTTCCTCAGGGAAGATTTCTGTGATATTCGCAGAACCTACAGCATTGCCGTTATCCCACATCATGTAGTAGCAGATACCATCGTACCAGCCTTCTGTGATGTCAGGAGTCTTGTCAAGTGAGCCTGTACCGTCGTCCTTAATACCACTGATAATGATACCTGTAACATCTGTAGGAACTTCTAATACGTAAACATCGTAATTACCGTCGTTATCGTAGAAATCCATTGAGATTCCGTTCCACTCTGGGTTTTCAGCAACTGTGCTACCCCAGTAGTAGAGTTTAACATCTGACCACAACCAGTTGTTCTGGAAGTAGATTGTCATTGTTTCGATTGGTTCTGTTGTAGGCTCTTCTGTCTCTTCCTCTGTTGGATCTTCTGGAGCAACTGTTGGCTGGTCGCCAGTTGCCTCTGAAGGCTCTTCTGTTGTAGGCGCATCAGTAGGTGCGTCTGTTGGATCTTCAACTACAACAGGAATAACTGTGAAGTAGAAGTATGACCAATCAGAGTTTCCTTCAGGTCTGAAGTAAACAGTAGCATCGCCTGCTTTAGCAGCGCCGATGTTGTAGTTCTCGCCACCGTCGTTGTACCAAGCTGAAATAGCTGTACCGTCGAAGTAAACAACCTTGATAGCGTCGCCCTCTACGAATGTGTAGTTGAGCATATATTCGCCAGGGTTGCCTTCGTTTGCAACGAGCATTCTGTCAGCTGAATTTTCGTCAACAAACCAGCAATCAGCACCGTTTAATGTACCAACGAGGTAATAACCAGCAGGAATAACTACAGGAGCATCTGTAGGCTCTTCTGTTTCTTCCTCTGTTGGCTCGTCTGTTGGAGCTTCTGTCTCCTCAGCTGTAGGAGCTTCAGTTTCCTCTGTTGTTGGAGCTTCTGTCTCCTCAGCTGTAGGAGCTTCAGTTTCCTCTGTTGTTGGAGCGTCTGTTGGCTCTTCTGTAGCAGCTACAGGATATACAACGCCGAGCTGTGAGTTTTCAAGGCCGAATGAGAATACATATTCGCCAGCCTCTGTTGTTGTAATAGTAGCGTTGTCACTATTTGATGAGCTGAATGTAAGGCCTTCTACTGAACCTGTGATAGGTGTAGTGCAGCTAGTCCAAGTGCCTTCTCTGACAACTTTGAACTCATACTTTGTGTTAGCTTCGAGTGTGAGTGTAACATAACCTGTCTTTTCACCCTCAGCGTTTAGCTTGAACTCGTCAGCAACTGTTGACCAACCGTTGAATGAACCAACGAGGTAACGGTCTGTAGCGAGTGGGTCAACCTGTGGTACTTCGTCAAGAGAAGCGTACCATTCGCCAGCTTTTACATCATAGTACTTGCCTTCCTCAAGTGCGAGGTCAGATGTCTGTGAACCGTTGTTATTGTTGTTGAAGATGATGCTTGCATATGGACCACCCTCAATTGTGATTTTGTAAACATCAAAACCGTTAACAGTGTCCTCTGTCTTAGTCATAGGAGAACCTGGCCACTCAGCATCTTTGTCGCCGCCTTCATTCCAAGCGTAAGCGTAAACTGCGTCCCACTTAGCTGAGTTGATGCAGTAAACATCCATAGCAACCGGAGGCTCAAGAGTTGTAGGCTCTTCTGTAACTTCTTCAGTTGGCTCTTCTGTAACTTCTTCAGTCGGCTCTTCTGTTGTAGGCTCTTCTGTTGTAGGCTCTTCTGTTGTAGGCTCTGGAGTTTCAGACCATACTGACCAAGTACCAGTAGCATTGTTCCACTGACCTGAGCCTACTGTCCAAAGACTTTTAGTTCCATCATAAGTAAGGTCTTGAGACTGATCCCATTTGCTATCCCAGCTGAGAGCTGTTGCAGATGGGTTCATACGACAGAAAATAACGTTTGTCCATGAACCTGATGGAACAGTTACTTTGTAGTAACCAGAGTCTCTTGGGCAAGATTCCATCTTGACCCATTGGTTGCCACTACCAAAGAAATAAGCAGCAAACCAAGCACTACTCTGTACCCAGTTTGAGTTTGGCTTCAAGTATAATACTTCGCCACCGGTCATAGTAACGCCAGTTTCTGCAACTTCGATGTTCTTCGCTGAAGCTGCTACTGTGAACATTGAGAACAACATTAACATAGCAAGTACGAGCGAAAGAACTCTTCTTGTTGATTTCATAAGTAATCACTCTTTCTTTAATTTTTTTGATGTAAGCGGGCGCACAGCTCATACGCACGCAATTACTCGCTAATATTATACAATAATGTAACCATTTTTTATACTGTAAAAACTACCAAAATGCTACTGAAAATTTTATGCTATTTAACTACTCGGTAATATTTATTACTCTAAATTTGTGCATTTTGACGAGTAGTTTTTGTCGCAAAAAAGCCACGCAAAATCTGCATGGCTTTTAAAAACAAAGGAGTTATTTATTTTTTTTTGCTTTCTTTAGCACTGCTGATAAAACCATTCCTACGCTCTCTTTAAAAATGTTTGTTCTGAAAAACAGAATAAGCATAATCGCGTTCGGAATAATCACGACACAGAGTAGTCTAAGTAAAAACTCAACATATACATTAGTGATACATAGAGCAGATATCAGCCACTGTGTGCCAAAATATGTCACAAAGCACGAAGTAACTGCAACCGCAAAATATGTAAGACGGGTAACAAAATATTTCCCCATCTTCTCTTTGAAAACATGTTTATACACGACTCTTGGGTCAAACCATGTTTCTGTAAAGAGCCTTGATAGCGGAGTTGCGAGCAATATTCCGAAAACGCCCCACTGAGAGCCAAATCGCGAAAAATAAGTCGCCAGCGATACTGATAAGATTATGTTGATAACCGCCATTATAGCCGGTCTTATTCTGCCCTGCACAAACAAGCCGTTAGAGTTTCTGTACGCAGTGTTTGGATACTGCATTATGCACAGATACAGGTTGAACACAATAACAATTACAGTCGGCATAATGAACAGATATTGCTCATCAAGCCAGATGTTTTCGATAAACGGATTGAGCACACCGATGAGTGCCGCACAGACAAAGTTTCCTATCATAAACATAATGAAGGAAAGCTGAGAATGAAGCTGTCTGAGTCTTTCTTTAGTAGCACTGACCGCGAGATTTCCGATACTCGGTACACACGATGCCGAAATCTGACTGATGAGTGTGTTGAGAGTATTCGTGATAAGACGGTAGTTTGATAAAATACCGACAATCGTAGTCGGAAAAAATGCCGCTGTGACGATAGTGTCCGTTGTCTGCACTGCAACATTGCTGACATTGTATATAGCGGTTGCGCCGATGTCTGCTTTAATCTGTCTGGCTTCCTCTTTAGTGAGCGGTCCGACACTTTTCTTTTTGAGTACAGGAAACTGCTTTTCAGCAAGATAGGAAATAACGATGTTCTTGCCCAGAGTGAATACAATGCTGAAAACAAGGTACAGCAGATATTCTTTGAAAACAATGAGAATCAGGCTTTCGCAGATAACCTGTACAATCGTTGCAACGATATTAACATAAGAAACTATTCGCTTCTGTTGATTAGCTTCAAGCAAAGTAGCCTTGTAGATAAACAGATACGAAGAAGCTGATTGAATCACAAAGAGCATGAATATCAGATGTATGCTCTCTTTGATGTCGGGTACATCTTTTACAAGATACTGCAAAAACGGAAGCATCACAATGCCCATCAGCATAATTACACCCGCGATTATCCTGTACACTATCTTGTAGAACTTCATAATTCTCGCGATAGCATCCTCATCTTTGTTTGCAAGCGGTTTATACAAAGCGTAGGCAATCGCTCTGTTTATACCAAGCTCAGCAAGCGAGAAAACAAACAGAATATCGTTGAAAAGTCCTGCGACGCCGTTGTACTGAATACCAAGAGTATAGATAAATACGGTTCTTAAGATAAACTTAGAGCCTGCTGTAAGCAGTCTGACCACTATCTCGCTGGATGCATTCTTTATTGAATTTTTTGAACGTGAATTCTGATTCATTTTTCGCCTCTTAAATATCGTTATTGTATTTAAAAACAATTTATGATATATTTAGTAAAACTAATTAATGTGAGGTAAATATGGCTAAAAAGCGAAACGAAAGCATAGATATCGCCAAAGGCATCGGTATACTGCTGGTAATATTGGGACACACCATGTCTCCCGTGATGGAAGGTCATCGCCTAATAGAATGGCTCTATCGTGTTATTTACACCTTTCATATGCCGCTTTTCTTCTTTGTGTCAGGTTTTGTCGCATCTAAGCTAGTCACTAAACCTCTCAAAAAATTCACACTGTTAAAACAGCGAACCGTAAGACTTATGATTCCGTACTGTGTGTGGGCTGTGATTTACTTACCTATGAAAATAATAATGTCAGAACATGTGCGTTTTTCAAGCGAGTACAAATGGTACTCATTCTTTCTGGGGAACAATCCTGACGGTCAGTTATGGTTTTTATATGTAGTATTCGTGATATCGGTTTTTATGATATTCTGTGTCACCAAAAATAACATCACTTTATTTACTGTTTTATTTATGATAGTAAGCGTGTTTGCCCCGCTGATACCGTTTAGCATCGGCTTCACAAGTATAACGCTGAGTTTTTCTCTTTATCAGGTCGGTTTTTTCTTTTTAGGAACATTAATTTCCACCAAACACGATTATTATGAGGTAACGAAAAGCACCGCTTTGTTCTTTGTATCCGTTATAGTACTCGTTGTGTACAGCGTGATACTATACATCAAACAAGACGAAGTTTGGTATCTGCAAACTATCACAGCTACTTTTGCGATATATATCTGTCTTTATCTGAGCAATATATTAAGCAAATGCAAAATACGTAAGCCTATCTCATATTTAGGAAAGAAATCGATGGAAATATATCTTCTCCACGGTCCGCTTTTAGTGGTGGGTAGAATAATTCTTCCTAAATTCATTTCTAACACATACATTTATATTTTAGCGTTGACTATCATTTCTATCTTAATCTCTGTATTGATAGCTATGGTAATCAACAAAATAAAATTAGCAAGATTACTTTTATTCGGGTCAAAATAACCGAAAATATTATAAAAGGAGGGTATTCCATGATATGGCTCTTTATAGTGGCGTCTTTGATTCTTTCACTGTTACCGCTTATCAACAAAAAAATAGACATATCAAGCTATATGTGGCTACTCATCCCTATCGATGCTTACGGTATAAGTATAGCCGGAGCTACCGTGAAACCTTTTATGCTATTCGCTCTTTTATTACCTCTCATATTACACTCTAAAAACAGAGGAAACGAACTCGAGCTTTATGCATCGAAAGGTCAGCTTTTAGCGGGAGTGCTCAGCATACTCATACTAACCCAGAGCATCTTCGTCGGTGATGCTTCATACACAATAAAAGCAGCCCTCATCATTGTTATCGTATACATAAGTGCACAGCTATACGTTTCATGCTCTGATTGTAAAAAATCAGAAGAGCTAAGCGATGTATTCATCGCATCGTGCTTTGGTTGCTCAATCATTTTTATTGTCACATATTTTCTACTGCAAAATGGAATAGAAATCGATGGCATAACAACTACTGACAGAGCTAAAAGCGGTATGTTCATGCAACTTAGTAACATGGTAAACGGTTCATATATAGAAGTCTATCGACTACGTGGATTCGCTTATGACCCTAACACTATGTTCATCCAGTTTATTTTCGGCATAACAGCGTGCACATCAAGATTATTCAAAAAATTCAGCTTTTACTATATTATGACCCTTGTTATGTCAATTTTCTGCATTTTACTCAGCAGCTCACGAATGGGAATTATATGCTGTGCGTGTGCGATAGTAATCACTTTAGCAGCAAACATCAACCAATATACCAATGTCAAAAAAAAGGTAGCAAGCATCACTTCTGTTATCTTACTTTTTGTGTCACTTCTGGTGTTTGCTATATCGAGACTCGGTCAATCTATGCTATCTTCGATTCTTTCCACATATTCAAACCGTTCAAGTCTTACTGACGAATACGGTAGATTCTCAATATGGAAAGAATGTCTTGAGATTTACTGGAATAAAAGTCCGCTGTTCGGTGTCGGAATAGGTCAGATGAGTAAAATGACCGTCACCGAGAGAATGACACACAACACATGGCTTGAGTTTATATGCGAATGCGGTATTATAGTGGGTGGATTTGCTGTTATATACTTTTTGACTATCGCTGTAATAGGCTGGTCAAAAACCAGAGCAAATCACATAAATCATCCTGATAACACCTCATATCTCACGATAGTTATAGGATACACCATGACTCTTATGTCGCTAGTATCAGTAGATAACATCACGTGCAGTTACCTGTGGTTCACTGCACTGCTACTACTGAAAATGGCTCAATACGCAAAGATAAAAGAAAATATTTCTCTTAAAGAATAAAGGCATCAGCTGTCTTTTCCTTAAATGTAGCTACTGAGCACTCGGACAAAAGAAAGTCCGGGTGCTTTTCTTTTATTTCTTTTATATCAAGAGAGGCGGTCTTCAAAAGTGTATCAGCAACAACCTCTACGCTTGAATCTGATGAAAAAACCATACCGCAGCTGCTCTTTTCTACAACCTCGGTACAACCTGTTTTATCAATAGAAAGTACAGGAACATCTTCCATAATAGCCTGTGCCGCAGCAAGCGAAAAACCCTCGATAGTTGACGGCACAAACAGTACATCAAACGACCCGACAATCTCGTCAATATCAGTTCTGTATCCGGTAAAAACAATATTTTCAGAAAGTGAATACTCCTGTATTTTTCTGTCGAGCATAGTTTTGAAATCGTCGTCGCCTTCTCTGACACTTCCGATGATAGCAAGCGAAACATCGATTCCTCTGTCTCTCAAATTCTTCACAACTTCAAGCGAGAGCTTCTGACCTTTAGTCGGTGTGA
Organism: Ruminococcus sp.; assembly: GCA_017410265.1. Lineage (GTDB taxonomy): Bacteria > Bacillota > Clostridia > Oscillospirales > Acutalibacteraceae > Ruminococcoides. The sequence goes on from JAFQRC010000003.1 coordinate 219,924, forward strand.
TAAAACCTATCTGAGCAATTTTCAAATCTCTATCAAGCTGTGGGTATTCATCACACAGATTCTTTCTGACTATTTCTGCACCAATAGCTTTCACAGGGTTGTAAATAGTGATTTTTTTACACTCGGCTTTTGGGTTTTTAATCTGGTCTGCAACACAATCAGAAGCCGATATAATTCTTTTAACACATTTTGCACCACTGAAAATATTGAGCAGTTTGAGTGTAGCGCCTGACTGAAACATATGATGCAGATGCCAGACTACCTTTGTCTCCCTCTTTGCGCACATTGCGCTCCACACAAGTGCCGCAGGGCCCGGAGCGTAGAGTATGTCGGGTTTGTGCTTTTTCACTGCTTTTCTGCCAAGCACAGACGCTTTCAGCGTAAGGTAGAAAAACTTCATCAAACCCTTGAAGCCCTTCTCCCCTTTCGGCATAGTCTGGTCGCCCATCAGGGTGTAAGGAATATTCCGTTTTTTCAGTTCATTTGAAAGCTCGCCTTCCTCAGGGATCAGAAAATGAAGCTCGTGGTGTTCTTTGAGCACATCAGCAACTTTAAGCGTCATTTCCTGTCCGCCGCCGATTTTAGCGAGAGTTTCCCAGATAAGAATTTTACTCATTATTATTCCTCAAAAGAATTCTGCAAAAGAATTATTCAAACACAGAAAGTATGATATCTCTGATATCGGTCATCTCGTACTGCGATTTTGTAAGATTTATGCCCTTTGATGCAATCACAGCAGTTTCGTATCTATGAGCACCCGGTGATAAGCGATGCATAAAGCCTTTTTTCTCAAAAAGCTCTTCTCCGAGATTCCAGTCAGCACCGTACATCTCGTCAAGCTGGAAAATGATCTCAGGATAACGGTCTAAATGCTCTCCGTGATAGTGAGTATTAGTGCGCTTTATCCAAAGAAAAGCAGGTGTGTTTTCGTCAATCATAACAGTAGAGAGCTTTTCAATAATCTCATCGCACAAAGCGTCTTTTTTGTCGTCTTCAGCTATAACTCTGATACCGCCATAGCTGTAGTTTTTCAGTGCTGAAAGGTCGCTTAAATACGCAACCGTCTTATCCCAGTCGAAATCGTTGCCCGAAGCAAAAAGGCCCTTCCATACAGGTACTTTCCGAGCGATTTTTACCGCCCATTTCGGTAAGCCGAATCTCGCTACGAAATTGAGCGCAAATTTCTTGATAAAGCCTTTTATAGACTTCTTCTTTTTCTTTGTGCCGTCCCCGCTAGACTTTGGCTCAAGATAACCAAACCGGTGGAGCATCTCATTGACTCGGGCAATATAAACAGGGCGAGCGCCGTGTCCATGGTCGCTGATAACAAGTAGCGGTGTATCAGGACACATCTCTATAATTTCTTTAAGATGCCTGTCCATCTTTATATACAAATCACGGATAGCGTACATGTGCTCGTTTTCGCCCGGATATTCAGGGTGATTTTCGTCACAGTGACGCCAGAAATCGTGACAAATACCGTCAGTAGTCGAAAAATACGAGAACAGAAAATCACAGTTTTCATTCTCAATAGCGCATTTTGTAAGGCGGAATTCTTCGTCTGACTTTCTGAAGAAATCCTCCTTCAGAAACTGAAGCTGAGATTCTGAAGTAAACTTACATTCTGTACCCAAAATCGAAAAATCAGGCTTGTACAGTTCTTCCTTGCTCTTAGGGAAAACATGCATTTCGCCCTTGTACGGACGAGTGACGAGCGTGCCGTTTATCTCCCAGCCCTCTTTGATATTCATCGGCAAAAGCACAGTGGTGGAATAGCCCATTTCGTTTAGCCTATCCCAGAAAGTTTTCCCCTTAAAAACAGAATCATCAAATTCAAACGGCTTGTAGGAATTGTCCCTGTCCTTGACATTCACAAAGTTGATGATGCCGTGATTTGATGGGTCAACTCCAAGGTATATGGTGGACCACGCAGGGGTTGTATCCGCAGGAAAAACCGAACGCAAGCGTGGATAATTATTCTTTTTCAGCATATTAGACAAAGTCGGTAGCTGGTCTTCGTACTTTTTCACAACATCGAAGTCCATACCGTCAATGCCAATAACAATCAGCTTGTTTATCATAAAAGTACCTTTCTCAGATATTGTCTATTGCATCAATAACCTGTGTTAACATCTCGTCTTTATCAATATCTCCGTGGATGATAGTTGCGTTATAAAGCGACGCGATTTCATCGTAAAGCGGCTCTCTGATTTCAAGATACAGTGGGTCAGGGATATCGTCTTTTCGTGACAGGCACACTTTGACAGGAGTTTTGATGTATACAATCAAATCAGGCTTTGGAGCACGCTTCCACTTTTTTTCAATAGTCGAACGCAAAAAGTCAGTATCCTTACCTAAATTCGCGGCATATGTTACAGCGTTATCGTAGATATATCTATCGACAAGCAGGGTGTAGCCGAAAAGCTTGTTGAGTGTGATAGAAAAGAAAATCTGACACCAGAACTCAAAGGTTGTCAGCATAGTGAAAATCTTATAAATCCCCTTTTTCTCACTCTGCTTACGCATATTTTCAAGATAAGTTTTATAGTCACCGCCGTACGGGTCAGAGTCCTTTTTCAGTACAAGTTTTTTGCCAATCTTAATAAAAAAAGACATCACTTTTATAACATAAGCGGCTCTGACTTTCTTGACTTTTATACCGCGACTTTTCAGCGTATCGTAGGCAAAATCAACCGAGGTTGACTTTCCAGAGCCGTCAAGTCCTATGAAACAAACTGTTTTATTCTTCATATTTTACTCCTTGATACTCTCAAGTGATTTCACTGCGTCTTTTACTACCTCGCCCCAAGATTTAGCGTCAAGCAGATACGAGAAGTTTTTCTTGTTATTTTCAGCAGATAAAACTGCATCTGAAAGTTCATCGACAGAATTTATAAATGTCACAGCGTCTTCGCTGTTGCGCTTGATAAGAGAAAGCTTTTCAAATGATTCATACGCAACGACGGGAGTTCCGCACGACAGCGCTTCCATCACAGAAAGTGGAACGCTGATTACAAACTCACTACTCTTCGTAGGAAAAAAGTATACATCTGCACAACTGTAGTAATCTTCAATATTTTTCACAAAGCCAAAGCGCAAATCAACCCCACCGTCAGTTAGCGACTTGATAGTATTCTCATCATCAAACATACCGCTTGCTATAACCACAGGGTAAAACTTTTCTCTATCTAAAGTGAGCATTTCTTCTAAAAATCTTCCGCTTGAACAATGACCGACATGAAGCACAATCACTTTATCATCCGGAAGCTCAAGCTCTTTGCACAGCTCTTCTCTTGATTTTTCACTCGGTTTGAATTTTTCTTCATTTATGCCGACAGAAAAAACGCTGATGATATCACTGTCAAAAGCGTTTTCCACATCTTCTTTACAGATAGTCAGACAGTAGTCGACCACCTTGTGTTTTCGGTTGAGCTCAGCAAATTCATCGCTCACAGGTTGAACACAGACAACACAGATTTTCTTTAGAAAAGGGCGCACTAATCTGAGCATAAAATACACCGACTTTATAAGTCGCGCAAATACTAAGGTGACGTCACTTTTCCTGCCGTTTTTTATGATAGAAAGAACATCTTTGAGCGCAGAGTGCGATACATTATGCTGTTTTTGAAGCTCTCTAGAAAAATGAGTCGCGACATTTCGCATCCCCTCATTTTCGAGCCCGTTAATAGTGCTGATGATATGTATATTCATATTAAAATCCCATTTGTGATTTAAAATTTTCTCTGGCTTTTATAAGCGTAAATTTATTCTCAATCGTAGCTTTTGCACCCTTTGAAACAGTGCTTAAAGTGTCGCTGTCAACAACCTTACTTAAGCTTGAAGCGATACTTACAGCATCATCACCCGACAGCACATAGCCGTTTTCGTTATTTACGAGTATGTCCTTTAAACCGCCGACGAAAGACGCGAGCGCAGGAATTCCCATACTCATACTCTCGAGTACAGAATTCGGCATTCCCTCTGTTTTTGTCGGAAATAAAAGTAGTTTCCATGAAGGCATAATCTTAAACAGCTCGTTGTGCAAAAGCCAACCATGAAGCGTGATGAACTTTTCTGCATCAAGCTCTTTGATTTTTCTTTCACACTCATCATAAAGCAAGCCGTCACCGACGATATCAAGCGTATACTCAGGGTGAGTTTTGTGAAACTCAGTAAAGCCCTCGATACTCTCGAGCACGCATTTGCCTGAAGCTAAGCGGCACAGCATTCCAATTTTATTTTCTTTCACAGAATTATTTGCTAAATCGTCTACATACAAATGAATAATCTTAGTTTTGTCAGAAAGAGCAATCCCTCTATCAGTGAGCACAGACTCACTTTCAGCGCACACAAAGTCAGCTTTTTTTGACAGATAATCCTGGCTTTTCTTCGTAGTCTGCGCCTTTTTCGAGGCATTTTCGAGCGATGTCATACCGTAAAGGAAGAAGTAAGTTTTCACGCCTTTTAGCTTACACAGAAGCTGTGAGGAAAACATCTTGTCCCCCACCCAGAAAAAAGCGTAGTCGCCCTTTTTGAGCACCTTCATACCTACAAAAAACACCTTAAGCTGAAAAAGGATAAAGTTCAACACTCTGAGAATTTTATTGCTCTGCTTTTCGTATTTCACATTGTAAACAAACGCATCTTCTGTTTCATCAAGTGAAGACGAAATAATGCTGACTTTATCAAAACAAGGTGAAATCACCTTTAGAAATTTGAAAGCAGAAATCTGCGGAGCTTTGCTCGGAACAGGGTTCATAAAAACTACAGCGTCAGCCATTATACTCGTCCTTTTTGAATAATGAATTCTTTAGTCTGGAGAAAGCTTTCAAAGAGCGTTTTATATCCTCGATATCTGTGAGTCCGCGCTTAATTCTGTGGAGAATATACCACGGGCGCAGATAATATTTCTTTCTTGCGTGAGCACAAAAAGCGACTAGGTCTTCACTGCTGAGCTGTTCTGTGCTGATAACGCAGTTGAGTGTGCCGTCTTCTTTTAGATAATGAGAATAGCCCTGTTTTATATAACCATTTTCCTTAGCCCAGGCATAGGCTTCTGTACCCGGATACGGAATGAGCGGGAAAAACTGCATCGTATCAGTTTTGAAACGCATCGCAGCTTCTAAAGTGCGCTCCATAGTTTCCTTAGTTTCGCCTTTGTTACCGACCATATAGCACGCGTGCACCATAAGTCCCGCTTTTCTTGCGTTCTTTATGTAATTTTCAATTTGTTCAACGGTGATACCCTTACGGATATTGTTGAGAATAGTCTGGTCAACGCTTTCGATACCCGGAATAATGAGCTTGCATCCTGCTTTTTTCATCAGCTTCATTGTTTCCAGATCAAGATTAACTCTCGCGTTGCAAAGCCAGCGGATTTTCTTGTTCATACCGCTAGCTATCATTTTTTCACAGAACTCCACAGTACGCTTTTTGTTGACTGTGAAGGTGTCGTCTTCGATAACGACCTGCTTTACATCCGGAAATTCTCTGATGATATATTCAAACTCGGCGATAACATTGTCAACACTTCTGAGTCTGTATTTATGACCGTGCAGAGTCTGCGGATAAACGCAGTAATTACATCTTGCAGGACAGCCACGACCTGTAAAAATCTGAATTTCAGGCAGAGCGGAAGCAGGAAAAACATAGTCATTTACATCGAGGTATTCCTTGATAAACTCTGACGCAAACGGAATCTCGTCGAGATTTTCGATATGCAGTGCATCAGGGTTATTGACTATCTCCCCTTCCTTTCTGAAAGAGAGTCCTCTGACTGATGAGAGGTCATCGCCGTTATTTATAGCATCAGCAAGATTTTTGATGATAAAATCGTATTCCTTTCTTGCGATACCATCGATAGCGTTGCTAAAAGAGAAAGTTTCATCAACTGTAGCTGACGGATGGGTACCGACAAGCACAGTAAAAGCCTCTGGAAAAAGCTTCTTTACAGCTTCGCAGAAGCTACAATCGCTATAGATAGATGGGGTGCTTGTGTTGAACACAAAAAGCTTTGCGTCCTTACCCTTTTCCTTGATGATTTCAAGTGACTTTTCTTCATTAAGAAGCTTCGCGGGAGCGTCCAGAAACTCCACATCATAACCGCATTTTTTAGAATATGCAGCAGCGTAAATCAGCCACAAAGGATAGTAAAGCACACCGCTGTGACCGATACAAGGACTGCGCGATTCACGCGAAAACTTTCCGTATTCTGCTTTAAAAGGCGGATTTATAAAATAAATTTTCATAGTTAACTCCGTTTTTCTTAGATTGAGCTATGCTTTTTGATACCGGAAACGGTGTAAAACACCATATAGTAAAGGCGAGAAAAAAAGTTCAGCCCCATAAATTTATACACTCTGTAGGTCATAGCCATAGATTTGAATTTGTTGCCCGATTTTGAATTGCGGTCAATACGGTAAATCAGGAGAGGCTCGTTTATGCCACGCGCCTTGCCGCCGTCCTTCAAAATTGACAGCCACACCGCAAAATCCTCGTGCATATTATCGTGAGCCATCGGGTACTTTTTCAGCCATTCTTTCTTTACAAGCACTGAAGAGCACGAAATGACATTCTGTTTCAAAAGTCTTTTGTAAGACACTTCATTTGGTACATGAAAAATAAAATTTGATTCAATTGAATCTGTATCAACAAAAGAGCAAGCTGTAAAACATATATCGGTATCGGAGTATTTTTCTAATAAAGAAATTTGTTGAGACAACTTGTCTTTTCTCCACATATCGTCGCTGTCAAGAAAAGCAACATAGTCGCTCTCGGCCTTTGAAATACCAAAATTTCTGGTGTACGATACACCTTTATTCTCTTCGTTTTTATAAACTCTGACCCTACTATCTATTCTCTGATATTCGCACAAAATATCGTACGAAGAATCAGTTGAGCAGTCATCTATCACAATCAGCTCAAAATTCTCAAAGCTCTGGTCAAGCACCGAATCTATAGCTTCACGCAAGAACCGCTCAGCGTTATACACAGGCATAACTACGCTGATTTTGTCAATAATTTTGTTTTCCACTCAGGAAACACCATCCTCATAATAGTGAGTATAATAACCCTTGCCGTAGGTTCGCTTGTAGTACTTTTTGTAGTAGCTGTCGCTTTTTTTATCAGCAAAATTAAGTACAGCCCCTAAAATTTTGCAACCGCTCTTTTCAAGCTGAGCTTTAGTCTTTTTAGCCTGTCTGTATCTCACTCTGCCGGCACTTATGACCATCACCGCAGCATCGCAGGTTTTGGCGATAACCGCGCTGTCTATAACAAGCCCCAGTGGCGGTGTATCAACGATAACATAGTCGTACTTCGTTTTGAGTTCTTCCATAAATTTCAGGAACTTTTCTCCCAGCATAAGATCAACAGGATTCGGACAATGAGGACCTGACACGACAATATCGAGATTCTCAAACTGCGTATTGCAGATAATTTCCTCCCTCTCAGCGAGACCTGTGAGATATTCACTTAGTCCTTTCGCATTTTTAGCATCAGTATATCTCACACTCACAACCGATTTTCTCAAATCGCAGTCAACATAAACAACCTTTTTGTTTATATCCGAAAGGCTCTTTGCTAGCATCAAAGCGATAGTGGTTTTACCTTCGTTTGCATCACAGCTGGTGATATCAATAGCCTTGTACTGAGAACCGCAAAACTGGAGATTAGTACGCAGAGTTTTGAAAGACTCGTTTACAAAATAGTTGTCATATTTATCAAGTCTTAGTTCAATCTTTTCCATTTGAGTTCTCCTTTCAATGTTTACCATAGTATCTGTGACGCTGTGCGTAACTCTTTCTGAAATAACCCGCTTTCCCTGCAGGCTTGTCCTTATTCATATTAGGAATCATGGCAAGGACATTCAAATCAAGCTGTTTTTCAAGTATATCAGGATCAGAAATCTTATCGTCAAAAATAAAGATAAGCACGAACAGAACATATGTCAGCAGAAACGCAACAAGTGCTGAAATAACAATAGTATACGAGAATATCGAATTGTACGGCTGTGTCGGAAGAGTTCCCTCATCTACAACATTAACCTGGTCAAATCCCATAACGCTCACTATCTGGTCTTTACCGATTTCACACACGGAATCAACAATCAGCTTGGACTTTTCCGGACTGTCAGATACGGCAGAAATCTCAAGATAACGGGTATTAGACGGGTTATTTATCGAAATCATCGAGCTCAGCTCAGCGTAAGAATACGGCAGAGAATTATCCTCAATAACCTGATTCAAAACGGTACGGCTTGTAAGAAGCTTAGTGCAATCACTAACGACACTCAAAGCCAGACTGAAATCCGAGTTGTAGTCGGAATTATTCTCTACATCGCTATCCTGTCGTAAAATGTAAATCGAGCCGGTGGATTTGTACATCGGTTTATAGGTAAAGAAGTTAACAGCGAACACACTTCCTCCTACAATCACCGCTACTAAAATCAATATCCACAGTCTTGACATAAAAAGATATGCTAAATCTCTGAATTTCACTGCACTTTCGTTGTTGTTCTGCATAGCTCATAGTCCTTTCAGATAGTTTAAGAAAATTGTCCGTTTGAGCACACTTTTCCATGGTATCCATAATCTATTAAATTATATCAAACAACACACTCTTAGTCAACAAAAAGTGATGTCTATATACAAATTTCCTGATATTTTTTCAGAAAGAAAAAATATACATATAAATATGTTAAATAAACATTACATTGTCTTTACTTTAATTGACATTTTGTACTCATAGTTGTATAATTTACTGTGTTTATTATGAAAAAGTGTGCCATATATTGTGGTTTTCAAAAGTCTTTATGTCATTTGCTGAAAGGATGAAAATAATGGAACCGATTACTCAACAGGTTATTTTCAAAAACCACGATGTCGTCAACAAAGTCAGGGCTGATATTCTGAAAATTCTTGACGATATCTGTACTAAAAACAATCTTCGATATTTTGGATTTCGAGACCTGCTTATAGGCGCTGTTCACTACAACGACTTTATCCCAAACGGTCTGAAAGCAAGAACCGAAATCGGTCTTATGAGAAATGAATACAACAAGCTCTGTGAGATTCTCTATGACAAGGCAGATGAGCTTAAGCTCCAGATTATCGATCGTTATCCAAGCGGAGCGAAAGCGCTTATACTCACCGTTGCCAGACCTGTCAGCATCGAGCAGGAAGATACTATCATCACTGACCTTGCTACTGTTGAAATCAGTGCTTTTGACTATCTGCCTGACACCGAGGCTGAGCAGAAGGTTTATCTGAGAACAGTTGCTAACCTAAGAGATAAATACAACAAGATGGTCAACCTCACTCCACCTGCGACAACAGTTCCAATGAGCATGAGAAAGGTGTTCAATCTTTTCTGGGGTACTCTCATCTACGGCACAAAGAATCCGAAAAAAACCTACCGCAAAATGCTCAAGACGGTTCAGAAATATCAGAACACTAAATACATCACCCGTCTTCTCCCAAGGCGAAGCGTTATGATCGCTTACGATGATGTCTTTCCAACTCAGCGTATCAAAGTAAACCACGCTGAAATCAACATTCCTCGCGTTTACAACAAATGGACTGTTGAAATCAACGATGCGCTTATGGAACAGACCCGTACAATACAGAAAATCGACCTTGTACTACTCAAGGAATTTGACAGAGTTTGTCGCAAAATCGGTGTCGGTTACTTTGTCTGCGGTGGCACAATGCTCGGCCATATGCGTCACGACGGCTTCATTCCGTGGGACGACGACATTGATGTAGGAATGCTCAGAGCTGATTATGACAAGTTCATCAAAGAAGGCGGAAAACATTTAGGCGAGGACTTCTTCCTGCAGACCAGACAGTCTGACCCTAAAATCCCGTACCTTTTCTCAAAAATCAGACTAAACGGTACTTCATACATCACTAACTACAACGAGAAGCGCGACTTCCACAAGGGCATCTGCCTTGACCTCTTCCCGTTTGACTACATCCCGAATTCACTAAACGAAAGACAGCGTTTTAAAAACAAGGTTCTTTTCTGGTCAAATATTCACCACAAGGTCATCAACCGCCACAAGGAAAAGGCGATTTACGACGAAAAACCTGCTACACTGTATGAGTGGTGGGCAAGAACATATAACGAGTTCAGACGCAGACTCGTTCACCTTGTACCGCTCAAGCTCACACAGCGTCTGTACATCAGAAAAGCCACAACCTACAACAGCAAAGCTAAAGAACTGGGGCTGACAACAGTTGCTTCTTTCTTGCCGACATACACCTATGCCGATGTAAAGGATATGCTTCCGTATCAGGATATCAACTTCGAAGGTATCACGGTTATGGCTTTAAAGGATATGGACAAGTTCTTAACCATGCAGTATAAAAACTATATGCAACTCCCACTTTTACACCAGCGCGTAGGTCACGACCTCGTGTCATGGCATGTTGATGAGGAAATTGCGAAGAAGTATCACATCTACGACGACTAATACAGATTCAAGAGGTAAGCTATGAATACAGTTTTATTGATGATGGGCGGAAGCGGAACAAGATTCGGCGCTTCTATCCCGAAGCAGTATATCAAAGTTAACGACAGACCTATTTTTTCTTACATTTTAGAGGGCTATAACAAGCTTGATTTCGTTGACAAAATCATCATCGTATCCCATGCTGACTGGGTTGACTATGTAAGTGATATTGCCAAAGAAATCAACGCAGATAAACTCTACAAGGTAGTCTGTGGCGGAGATACCCGCTCAGACTCGGTTAAAAACGGTCTTATCTGCGCAAGCGAATATTCAAACGATGATGATGTTATCCTCATCCACGACGCTACCCACCCTTATGTCGACGAAAAAGGCACAAAGGAAGTTATCGAGGGTGTCAAGGAATTCGGCGGTGCGACACTCGCGTCTTTCAACTACGACACAGTTTACAGAATGGATGATGATCACATCTTAACAAATATCGAGCCTCGTTTTAACATCGTAGCCGGTGCTTCTCCAGAAGCGTTCACTTTCAGAAAAATTTATGACATCTACATAAATTCCCCGAAAGAGGAGCTCGAGAGCATGACCTCCGCAGGCGCAATCGCCCTTCACTACGGAATCACTATGAAGGTTATCAAAGCCAATGTGATTAACCTCAAAATCACCTACGCCGATGATATGGACCTTTTTGTTAAACTTATCGACAACTACTTCTTCCCAAAGGAGGAAAACTAAATGAGAAACAAATTACTTGATGTACTCGAAAAACGCACACTCGGTATCCACTGCGGTATCCCATCATTTTGCTCCGCTAACAAAATCGTTATCGAAGCTATTATGGATCAGGCAAAGCGTTTTGATGACACTGTGCTGATTGAAGCAACCTCTAACCAGGTTAACCAGTTCGGCGGATATATGGATATGACATCCGTTGATTTTCGAGAATATGTCTATAAAATTGCTGACCAGATTGGTTTTGACAAAGATAAAATCATCTTAGGTGGCGACCACTTAGGCCCTCTGCCTTGGTGCAATCTTCCAGCCGATGAGGCTATGGAGCACGCTAAAAAGCTCGTTTATGACTGCGTTATGGCTGGCTACACAAAGGTCCACCTTGACACAAGTATGAAGCTCGGCGATGACCCTGTTGACGAGATGCTTCCTAACGAAGTTATTGCAGAGCGCGGTGCTGTTTTGTACAAAGAATGTGACAGAGCTTATCAGGAATTACTCAAAGAAAATCCTGACGCAGTTCAGCCTGTTTACATCATCGGCTCCGAGGTGCCGATTCCGGGCGGTTCTCAGGAAGAGGAGGACAACTTAAAGGTTACTAATCCTCGTGATTTCGAAAGCACAATCATGGCTTATCGCAGAATGTTTAATAAACTCGGTTTAAAGGACGCGTGGAATCACATCATCGGTATCGTTGTTCAGCCTGGTGTTGAATTTGGTAACACTGATATCCACACCTACAATCGTCTTGACGCTGTAAAGCTGTGCAACAGACTTAAAAAATACCCTGACATCGTTTTTGAGGGTCACTCAACTGACTATCAGCCACCAGTTAAACTTAGGGAAATGGTTGAAGACGGTATCGCTATCATCAAGGTAGGTCCTGCGCTTACAAACGCTGTAAGAGAAGCGATTTTTGCTCTCTCTATGATTGAAAAAGAGCTCATTGACGACGAGTCACAGCGCGCAAACTTCATCGAAGTTCTCGAAGAAGTTATGATGAATGAACCATCTAACTGGATCAAACACTACCATGGCACACAAAAGCAACAGGCAATCGCAAGAAAGTACAGCTTCTCTGACCGTTCAAGATACTATTTCACTCACGAGAAGGTGCTCACTGCTCAGGACAAGCTTTTCGAGAATCTCTCGAATGTGGAGATTCCGCTCCCTGTACTTCACCAGTATATGCCTCTCCAGTATTCTAAAGTAAGAGATGGCAAACTCTCATGCACTCCTAGAGAACTCGCTAAAGACGCTGTCGTTTGCGTTGTTGAAGACTACAACTACGCTGTAAAGTGCAACTATATGGCTAACCCTATGATGTAATAGAAAGAAGGTTTTTTAATGAAAGCTGCTGTATTACACGCTAATAAAGATATAAGATTCGATGAAATTCCAACCCCTGTTACTGACAAAGGCACAGTACTCGTCAAGGTTGTCGCTACAGGTATCTGTGGCTCAGACTTACCTCGAGTACACGACCACGCTGCTCACAACTACCCTATCATTTTAGGCCACGAATTTTCAGGCTATGTAGCTGAGGTTGGCGAAGGTGTTACTTCTGTTTCTAAAGATGACCATGTTGTCGGCATCCCGCTCGTTCCTTGTATGGAGTGTACAGACTGCAAAAATGGCAACTACTCTCTTTGCAAGCACTACAGCTTTGTCGGTTCCAGACAAAACGGAAGTATGGCAGAGTATGTACTGCTTCCTGAGCAGAATGTTATGAAAATCGACAAAACTATCCCATACGAGGTTGCGGCTTTCTTTGAACCATCCACCGTTGCTATCCACGCTCTGTATCAGACAGACTACAAAGACGGCGGTACAGTAGCTGTACTAGGTGGCGGTAACATCGGTCTTTTCACCTTACAGTGGATTAAGATTTTCGGTGCTAAGAAAGTTGTCGTTATCGATGTTGACCACGACAGACTCAAGGATTCTATAGAGCTCGGTGCTGATGCAGTTGTTGCTCTTTGTGATGAAGACTACAAAGACCAGCTAAATAAACTCACTGACAACCGTGGCTTTGACTATGTATTTGTAAGCACTGGCTCAACAGACGCTATGAAGCTTGCATTTGATATCGCAGGAAACAAAGCTCACCTTTGCTTCATCGGTACACCAACTAAAGAAATGACATTCTCAGTGAAAGAGTGGGAAAATATGAACCGCAAAGAGTTCTTCCTCACCGGCTCATGGATGTCATATTCAAAAGAATTCCCAGGCAAAGAGTGGGAAATGACCGACAAGCACTTTGCAAAAGGCGATTTAAAGGTCACTGACAGCATGATATTTGCGCAGTATCCGCTTGATAAAACTATGGAGGCATTCAACCTTTTCACTATACCGGGCAAGGTAAAGGGCAAGGTTCAGATTATCGACAAATAATCTATATAAGTTATGGCTACTAATAATCAATCCCGTATCTACAAATTTGACAACATAAAGCTTCTGACCATCATTCTCGTTGTTGTAGGTCATGTAATCGAGCCTTATGTTGACAAATCGGATATGTTCAAAAGCTTGTTTATATTCATCTACTCGTTTCATATGCCGTTGTTTGTTTTCCTCAGTGGTTTATTCCAGAAACGATTTTCCGATGAAAATAAACTCAAAATCAACAAAATAGCGTTTTATGTAGCACTCGGATTTCTGCTCAAGCTGATAAATGCACTGGCAAAAATGGCGTGTGGAAACCCTTTCTCTATCAACTTTTTCGGTGGCGCAAGCATAGATTGGTATCTCTTCGTGCTGTCTATGTTTATGGTGACAGCGTATCTGTGCAGAAAAATCCACCCTGCGATTATGCTCAGTGTTGCAACAGTTATAGGAAGCGTGAGCGGTTATGTTGACGCAATCGACGACACGCTTTATCTCTCGAGATTCCTCGTTTTTCTCCCGATTTATCTGCTCGGCTACTACATGACCCCACAGCTTCTGATAAAAATCGAGAAAAACTATGTAGTCAAAGCGATTAGTGGACTTTCAATGCTGACCTATTTTGTGCTGTGCTTCAGAAATCTCGATATAATTTACAAGCTCAGACGACTTTTCACAGGAAAAAATCCGTTCTCGAGTGTTCCGATAGACGGTTGTGGCTTTGAGCACAGACTTTTGTGCTACGGTATTTCAATCGTGCTATGTATGGCGGTGTTCTGTTTCATTCCGAATATCAGAGTTCCTATACTTTCCAATATGGGAGCCAACACATTAGCTGTATATTTCTGGCACAGACCTGTTTTATACCTGTTCAGTGCAGCGGGATTTTTCGATATGGTGCTCGCCCTTGGTGACCCGCTTTATAAAATTATTCTGCTGTCATTCGGTGTAATTCTCGCGCTTTTACTATCGCTCAGTATATTCATGAAACCGCTGAGCTTACTTTCTTCGCTTATCAACAAGCTCAAGCCTCTCTGGTGCTATGTAGTGATATTCGCACCGTTTGCTATAGGACTGCTTACTATGGCTAAAGAGCTTCCGTCGTATTTTTCATACCTGCTCAAAAAAATCACAAACTAAGATATAACAAAACCCGCACAAAATGGACTTTCCAAATTGTGCGGGTTAATTTTATATTAACTTAAATCATATCAGCGATGTCGTAGATAAGCTTTTCACTCTTTTCCCAGCCAAGGCACGGGTCAGTGATACTCTTACCGAACACTCCGCCGTCAACAGACTGGCTTCCGTCCTCAAGATAGCTTTCTATCATAAAGCCTTTGACCATCTTTCTGACATCATCATTATGACGACAGGAATGGAGCACTTCCTTACAGATTCTGCTCTGCTCAAACGGATTTTTCGCAGAATTAGAGTGGTTAGCATCGACAACAAGGGCGATGTTTTCGAGGTTTCTCTTAGCATACATCTCGTGCAGTAGCTCCAAATCCTCGTAGTGATAGTTAGGCATCATCTTGCCGTGTTTGTTCACATAGCCTCTCAAAATAGCGTGTGCAAGAGGGTTACCTGTGGTCTTTACCTGCCAGCCTCTGAAGATAAAGGTGTGGCTGTGCTGAGCAGCTTCGATAGAGTTGAGCATAACTGAGTAGTCGCCACTAGTAGGGTTTTTCATACCAACAGGAACAGATATACCGCTTGAAACCAAGCGATGCTCCTGATTTTCAACCGAGCGTGCACCGATAGCGACATAGGACATCAAATCATCAAGATAGCGGTAGTTCGCCGGATAGAGCATCTCGTCAGCAGTGGACATACCGTACTCTGTGAGCACTCTTGAATGGAGCTCTCTGATAGCTAAAATTCCTTTGAATGTATCAGGCTTTGAATTAGGGTCAGGCTGGTGCATCATACCTTTATATCCTGAGCCGTTTGTTCTAGGTTTGTTAGTATAAACTCGCGGAATTAAAACGAGCTTGTCGCTCACTTTTTCCTGAACCTTTCTGAGTCTTTCAACATATTCAAGCACCGCATCTTCTCTGTCGGCAGAGCAAGGACCGATGACTAAAATCATTTTGTCGGAATTTCCGAGAAAGATATCAGCAACCTGCTTATCGATAAGTTCCTTTTGTTCAGAAGCCTTTATAGACAGCGGGTAGGCTTCTTTCACTTCCATCGGAATAGGTAATTTTTTTTCAAAAATCATAGACATTGTGCGTTCCCTCCAAACAGTAGAATAATACCGCAGAATCGTTATTTTGTCAACAAATCTGCGGTATAAAATCACTTTATTAACTTGTTCCACAAGACGATTTCGCCTTTTGATAAAGACTGTTTAACATCTATTACCCGCTGGTTTTTACTCCCGCGAAACTGAAGCGTGATATCCTTTTGCTCCTCAATATACGGTCCGTCAACGAGCACATCGATGTATGACAGCATTTCATCAGTGTACTCCCCTCTTGCCCTGCTGTCACAAAGCAGGTGCTTATCAAACAGATAACCTGTGTAGCACCAGATATCCTTATTTGGGAACTTTTCTTTCACTTTTCTCAAAAACTTCGTCAGCGCTTCTTGGTTTTCCACTTCAAAAGGCTCGCCTCCGAGCAGTGACAGTCCATTTACAAAATCAGGTGCAAGATAATCTAGAATGAGCTTTTCTGTTTCTTCCGTGAATTTTTCTCCAAAAGAAAAATCCCAAGTTTCCTTGTTGAAGCAATTCTTACAGTGGTGGGTGCAACCCGACACAAAAAGTGAAACTCTAACTCCTATGCCGTTTGCTATATCGCGTTTTTTTATCGTTGCGTAGTTCATCAGATATGGAGCACTCTTTCTTTGATTTCCTGAGTTCTGCCCTGATTCCAGTACTGTGTGCCGATGTATCCGCAGGTGCGACGAGCAACATTCATAGTATCCTGATTGCGGTTACCACAGTTCGGACATTCCCAGATAAGCTTTCCGTCATCGTTTACTATCACGATTTCTCCGTCAAAGCCACATTCCTGACAGTAGTCGCTCTTTGTGTTAAGCTCAGCGTACATAATGTTGTCGTAAATAAAGCGGATGATGTTCAGCACAGCATCCAGATTCTGTTGCATATTCGGGACTTCAACATAGCTGATTGCACCGCCTGTAGAAAGTGCCTGGAATTTAGACTCGAACATAAGCTTATCAAAAGCGTCGATTTCTTCGGTAACATGAACATGATAGCTGTTTGTGATATACGCTTTATCTGTAACGCCATGAATAACACCAAATCGCTTCTGCAGGCATTTAGCAAATTTATAGGTTGTGCTCTCAAGCGGTGTGCCGTAGATACCAAAACCAATAGTAGTTTCAGCCTTCCACTTATCACACGCCTTGTTCATATACTTCATAATTTCAAGAGCAAAATCAGTAACTGACGGGTCTGTGTGAGATTTGCCTGTCATATAGCGAACGCATTCACAAAGTCCGGCATAACCCAGAGAAATAGTAGAATAACCGCCGTAAAGAAGCTTGTCAATCGGCTCGCCTTTTTCAAGTCTTGCTATAGCACCGTCCTGCCACAAGATAGGTGCCGCGTCAGAAAGTGTGCCCTTTAGTCTATTATGACGACACATAAGCGCCTTGTAGCAAAGTTCGAGTCGCTCGTCGAAAATCTTCCAGAATTTATCAATATCCTTACCGCTTGAAAGTGCGATATCAACGAGATTCAAGGTCACAACTCCCTGATTAAATCGACCGTAGAACTGGTACTCGCCCTTATCGTTTTTCCACGGGGTAAGAGCGCTTCGGCAACCCATAACAGGGAAGCAGTTGCCCTCTTTCAGGCTTTTCATAATCTTCTCAGAAATATAGTCAGGAACTAAACGCTTAGCAGTACATTTAGCTGAAAGCTCTGTTAGGTACCAGTACTTTGAGTCAGGAGTGATATTATCTTCCTCTAATACATAAATGAGCTTTGGAAACGCAGGTGTGACGTAAACACCCTTTTCGTTTTTTACACCCTGATAACGCTGAAGCAGAACTTCCTCGATAATGAGCGCTAAATCAGCCTTTTCCTGCTCGTTTTTAGCTTCGTTAAGATACATAAACACAGTAACAAACGGAGCTTGTCCGTTGGTTGTAAGCAGAGTTACAACCTGATACTGGATAGTCTGCACACCGCGGTTGATTTCTTCTCTTAGGCGCTTTTCAACTACCCGAGAAATCTTCTCTTCATCAACCTCAACGCCAATATATGAATACTCTTCAACAACCTGTTTTCTGATTTTCTGACGGCTCACTTCTACAAAAGGAGCAAGATGAGTCAGCGAAATACTCTGTCCGCCGTACTGATTGGACGCAACCTGAGCGATAATCTGAGTAGCAATGTTGCACGCGGTTGAAAAGCTGTGCGGCTTTTCAATCATTGTACCGCTGATGACCGTGCCGTTCTGGAGCATATCCTCTAAATTTACGAGGTCACAGTTGTGCATATGCTGAGCGTAGTAGTCGGTATCGTGGAAATGAATGATACCTTCCTCGTGCGCCTTGACGATTTCCTCAGGGAGCAGAATTCGCATAGTGATATCCTTGCTCACCTCACCTGCCATATAGTCGCGCTGAACGGAGTTTACTGTAGGATTCTTATTAGAATTCTCCTGTTTTGCTTCCTCATTGTTACACTCAATGAGAGTCAGAATCTGGTTATCTGTAGTATTAGCAACACGGGCTAAATTACGGGTGTAGCGGTATCTGATATAACGCTTTGCTGTTTCATATGCACCACATTTCATAATTTCAAGCTCGACGAGCTCTTGAATCTCTTCTACAGAAAGCGCGCGCGAAATGCACTCTCCTGTGTTTTTGATAGTGATAGCTATACTTTTGATTTGCTCATCACTAAGCTCTCTGCCGTTGTCGTTAGCCTCGTCAGCTTTCTGTATAGCCGCAATAATTTTTTCGATATTAAACTCGGCTTCGCTGCCGTTACGCTTTATAATCTTCATTTTTTCAATCCCCTTTCTAAAATTTTCGTTATTTTATGCATTCCACTTCTTCACTAGATATAGATGAGTATTTTTAGTATAACAACTATATATAGTATGGTCAAGAGAATTTTGTCTTTTTTATGTTTACAGTTTAGTAATTTTTTTATTAGGAATTAAAAACTGGAAAAATAAAGAAACCCCGAGCGTAATCTCGGGGTGTAGAGTCACTTTATTAAACTGTTAACGACTTCTGACGCTATGATGATGCCCGCGGCACTTGGCACAAACGCAGAGCTCGCAGGAACAGCCTTCCCGTTTTCAAGAGCTTGCACTTTACTTTTTGGCTCTTCCTTTGAGTATACGACCCTGAGTTTTTTGATATGGTTTTTCTTGCAGAGATTTCTCATAGCTCTGGCTAGCGGACAAACGCTTGTTTTATAAATATCGCTAATCTCGAGCATATCAGGATGAAGCTTGTTGCCTGTACCCATAGAGGAAATAATCGGGATATTCTTTTCCTGCGCTATTTTTGCAAGCTCAAGCTTTGCTGATACAGTGTCTATAGCATCGACTATATAGTCGTACTTTGAAAAGTCAATGCTTGATGAATTTTCAGGCAGAAAAAACATCTCAAGAGCAGTTACCTTACACTGTGGATTTATCGTCAAAATCCGCTCTTTTGCAACTTCTACTTTTGATAACCCTATCGTTTGCTGAGTAGCAAAAAGCTGGCGATTTATGTTAGAGCGAGAAATCTTATCATTATCAACAACTGTAATCTCTCCGACAAAACTTCTGGCAAGCGCTTCGATAGCATGTCCTCCGACGCCACCTGCACCGAAGACTATAACGCTCGAATTCTTAAGTTTCTCAAGCGCTTTCTTCCCTATTAACATTTGAGTGCGCGAATACATCTCGTCCATAACACACCGCCTAGTATATTTTCCTTAGTATACCACAGTACTTATCAATATTCAAATAGGTGTTGAAAA
Organism: Ruminococcus sp.; assembly: GCA_017410265.1. Classification (GTDB taxonomy): domain Bacteria; phylum Bacillota; class Clostridia; order Oscillospirales; family Acutalibacteraceae; genus Ruminococcoides. The sequence goes on from JAFQRC010000003.1 coordinate 239,480, forward strand.
ACCATTTCTTATCTAGTAAAATGTACTTATAGAAATGAGGTAACTATGGATATTTATAAAATCGCCGAGCTTTCTATCGGCGTAGAAAACCAATCAGACTTCACAAAAGAATATATGAAAGACTACCTCTGTGATGAAAACGAGCCTGATTTTGTTGTTACTGTCACTCAGGAAATGATAAGCTGCGAGAAAGAAATCGCAGTTGAAGAAGTGCCCGAGCAGTACTACGAGCTGACATCGGTTTTGCGCGTAATATGCCACACTATTGTTGAGAAATACAACGGCTTCTTTCTGCATTGTTCGTGCCTTGAATATGAGGGTGAGGCTATCATATTCACAGCAAAAAGTGGTACGGGTAAATCCACTCACGCTCGTTTGTGGCGCGAGTATTTAGGCGATAAAGTCACCACGATAAATGACGACAAGCCGATTGTAAGGTTCATAGACGGTAGATTTTACATCTACGGTACTCCGTGGAACGGAAAGCACTCGTTGTCAAACAACATCAAAGCTCCGATTAAAGCTATCTACTATCTGCATCAGGCAAAGGAGAATAAAGTCGTACGCTGTGACAGTATTTCTTCTATCACAAAGCTATTATCTCAGACAGTTCTCCCGAATAGCAAGGAAAGCATGAACTCCCTGCTTAGTATGCTTGAACAATTGTTGTCAACTATTCCTATGTTTGATTTATACTGTGATATCTCAAAAAACGCAGTAGATGCAGTTTTAAATTCTTTAATCGAAATATAACAAACATTAAAAAGCGACGGTCATTTAGCCGTCGCTTTAATTTTATTTTGTCATAAACAGAACGCCTAAGGTATTCGGTCCACAGTGTGAAGAAATAGTGCATGAAGCGCGAGTAACGAAAACTTCGTCAAATATATTCTTCTCAACAAGTGCGTTTTTCACGCTCTGAACAAGCTCTTCGTCACAGCCTGCGTGAGTAACAAAGGCACGAGCTGTATCAAGTTCACCGTACTTTGTGATGATATCGTTGAGATAGTCGATGCAAACCTTGTTGAATTTACCTCTGTATTTCTTGTTAACGCCCATCTTACCGTGCTCCTGAGTAGAAACCTCGATACAAGGCTTCAGGCTCAGAAGGTTAGCACCGAAAGCTTCGACAGCGGAACATCTGCCGCCTGCTGCTAAGAAGTCAAGCTTATCAATAACAAAGCTAGCGTGACTTTTATGTACCATCTGTGACACAGCATCAGCTACTTCCTTTGCACTCTTGCCCTGTTCAATGAGTTCAGCAGCTTTGATAACAATGAGTCCTGTGCCTGTGCTCAGGTTGCACGAATCAACAACCTCTACTCTGCCGTCAAATTCATTTGAAGCGAGCTTTGCAGACTGGTGAGTAACAGAAAGACTTGAGCCCAAGCTGATGTGAACGATGTCGTATCCCTCGTCGATAAATTTCTGCCAGAATTCGGTGTATTCACCTACACTCATAGCAGCAGTACGAGGAAGCTCCTTTGTTTTATAGAAATGGTCGTATATCTCTTCAGGAGTGATAGTTTCCCAGTCATCATAGGTGTTGTCACCCAAGTTGATGTGAAGAGGAATATCGTGAACATTATATCTCTTTATCAATTCTTTATTAAGGTCGCAGGTTCTGTCAGCTGTTAAAACAACTTTATTAGCCATTATCTTTACCTCCCTATTGTTATCGTAAAAAAACAATGATATACTACTATTATAATGATTATTCATTAAATTTCAATACGCGGTGAACAATTATGGTCAAAAAATTTACTTTTAACAACCCGATTCCTACAAAAGCTGTAGTTGCTGATATAAAAGCCTCAAATGATAAGCTTTTATACTTTGAATATAAAGACAACAGCTTTGTTTATACAATGAGCGATTCTGCTTGCGTATACGGCTTGGGTGAGGCTGTGCGCGGCATCAACAAGCGCGGTTGGATATACGAGGGCTACTGCTCTGATGACCCTAACCACAGCGAGGACAAGCGCTCACTCTACGGCGCTCATAACTTCCTCATCGTTGATGATAAATCAAGCGGCGGTGACCGTTTCGGAGTTTTCTTTGACTATCCTGCCCGCATCACCTTTGATATCGGTTACACTGATTCTTCAAAGCTTGTTGTCAGCGTAGACAAAGCTGACCTTGATGTTTACATCATCGAGGGCGAAACTCTGCGCGAAATCGTAAAGAATTTCCGCGCTATCATCGGTATGAGCTATATTGCGCCGAAATGGGCATTCGGCTTTATGCAGAGCAGATGGAGCTATTTCACTAAAGACGATGTTGTGCGAATTGCTGATTCCTACAAAGAAGCTGACATTCCGCTAGACGCAATTTTCCTTGATATTGACTACATGGAGCGCTACAAAGACTTCACTATAAACGACGAGCGCTTCCCTGATTTTGCTAAGTTTGTTTCATACATGAAAGCTCGCGGTATCCGTCTTGTGCCGATTATCGACGCTGCTGTCAAGGTTGAAGACGGGTACGATGTCTATGAAGAGGGAAAGAAAAACAACTACTTCTGCAAAGACGAAAACGGTGATGACTACATCGTCGGCGTATGGCCGGGCAAAACCGTCTTCCCTGATTTTATGAATGAAGAAGCTAATAAGTGGTTTGGCGATAAATATAAGTTCCTCACTGATATGGGGATTGAGGGTTTCTGGAACGATATGAACGAGCCTGCCATTTTCTACTCTGAAAAAGGCGTAGCGCGCGCTTTTGAAGAAATTGAAAAGTACAAAAACATTCCGCTTGACGCAAACACTTTCTTTGACTGTCGAGATGTTTTCTCAAGACTTTCTAACTCTCAGGAAGACTACAACTCTTTCTACCACAACTACGACGGCAAAATCTACAAGCACAACGATATCCACAACCTCTACGGCTACTTTATGACAAAGTCGGCGAGCGACGCTTTTAGAAGAAACAACCCTGAAAAGCGTACTCTTTTGTTCTCTCGAGCATCTTACATTGGTGCTCACCGATACGGCGGTATCTGGACAGGTGACAACCATTCGTGGTGGTCGCATATTCTTCTGTGCTTAAAGCAGATGCCATCACTGAACATGTGCGGTTTTATGTATTCAGGCTGTGATATCGGAGGATTTAACGGCAACTGTACAAAGGATTTGTTACTGCGTTGGCTATCCCTTTCTATTTTCACTCCACTTATGAGAAATCACTCCGCGTGCGGTACAAAAGACCAGGAGTGCTTTGCTTTTGGTGATACTGAGTCTTTCAAAAACATCGTTGACCTCAGATATCGCCTCTTACCATACATCTACAGCGAATATATGAAAGCGACTCTTTCAAACGATATGTATATCAGACCGCTTTCGTTTGATTTTGAAGATGACGAAATGGCAAAAACTGTTGAAGACCAGCTGATGGTCGGCGATTCAATTATGATAGCGCCTGTCTACACTCAGAATGCTAAGGGCAGATATGTATACCTCCCTGAAAACATGACTGCAATCAAACTTAATAACGACGGCACTATCACTGAAAGTGAAATAAAAAAAGGACATCACTATATTGAGGTAGCACTTGATGAAGTTATGTTCTTTGTACGAGAGGGTCGTTGTGTTCCTCTTTGTAACAGAGCTGATAATGTTGACTCTATCGACGAGAATACCATCAAACTCTACGGCTCTGGCGACTCCTACGAGCTCTACACTGACGACGGCTATACCACCACTCCTACCCTTTCAAATATCAGAACTTTAACAAAATAAAAAACAAGGCACTCCAACGAGTGCCTTGAATTACTTTGACTTTGATATATCTATCACGCGATGATTTCACCGTCAACAGTGCCTACGATACCTGCAGCATTTGACTCATCAGTATCGATATGCATAGCAGGGAAGAAATTAGGATGCACACGGCAAACAACATCACCGAAAACGAGCTTTCTGCCCTCGCCACCTACAGCAACTGACACAATCTGCTTATCCTCAACGCCGAACTGCTGAGCAGCTTCAGGAGTGAGGTGAATGTGTCTTTTAGCTACGATGATACCATTGTCGATTTCAACTTCACCCTTAGGGCCAACAAGCTTACAGCCAGGAGTATTAGCAACATCGCCTGACTCTCTGACAGGAGCTGTGACGCCGAGTTTTCTAGCGTCTGTGAAAGCAACCTCAATCTGGTCAGCATTTCTGAAAGGACCTAAAATAGACATAGTGAGCTCGCCCTTTGGACCAACTACAGTAACTCTCTCAGCGCAAGCGAACTGACCAGGCTGTGAAAGGTCCTTTTTATTAGTAAGAGTAGCATCCTCACCAAAAAGTGTAGCGAATGTTTCTGCTGTAACATGGATATGACGAGCAGAAGTTTCAACCATAATTTTCATACTTTTACCACCTATCTTTATTTTATCAAGTATATTCTACATCAATTATGCAGAAATTTCAACTTATTTCGCAACAAGAGGTGATTTTTTTGAACTTAAACTGGAACGAACTGAAAAACGAATGCTTAAAGTGCGAAAAATGTGACTTATGCAAAACCCGCACGAATGTTGTATTCGGTGTTGGAAACGAAAATGCAGAAGTACTTTTTATCGGTGAAGGACCAGGAGAAAACGAGGATTTGCAGGGCGAGCCGTTTGTGGGTAGAGCAGGAAAACTTCTCGACAAGCTACTATACGCTGTTGACCTCGACCGTAATAAGAACATTTACATCGCAAATATAGTCAAATGCCGTCCTCCGAAAAACCGCGACCCATTCGCCCAGGAACAAATTGAGTGTATGGACTGGCTCAGGGCACAGACCAGACTAATAAAACCAAAAATCATCGTCTGTCTTGGCAGAATAGCGGGAATGAAAATCATCAAAGAGGATTTGAAAATCAGCAAAGAACACGGACAGTGGTTTTTCAAAAACGGAGTACACATCATGGCGATGTACCACCCTGCCGCTATACTTCGTAATCCAAACCAGATGGAAGACGCGCTGAAAGATTTTATTGTTCTCAGGGAGAAAATAAAAGAAGTGTGTGAGCACACATATTAAGCTTTCAAAAACAAGAAAGGCACTCCATACGGAGTGCCTTTTTATGTGTTAATCAGATTAGATTATGCTCTGGATTTTCTAGAAATAACAACTGCGCCAGCAGCAGCGATCATAAGACCAAGCATGATGAAGAGAACTGTTGTCTCCTGACCTGTCTTTGTGTTGCTACCTGAGCCTGAACCGCCGCCAGTTGAACCTGAGCCACCTGTTGAACCTGAGCCACCTGCTGTGCCACCTGATGGTGTCTTGTTAGATTCTTCGTTCTTACCGGTTGGAAGGCTTGATTTCTCAGCACTCCAGTCAACTTCTACCTTTGTGTTAGCGATAGCCTCTTTAACGTTTTCCTGCTTGAGCTCGAGAGCAGCAGCTGTGTCGTCGAGAAGAGTCTGGTCGTCTTTACCTGAGTATGTTCTAGCGTTTGTGAGTTTCTCTGTAAGGAAACCTTCGAACATAGCCTGTGGAGATGTTGTAGAAGGAACGCAAGTACCAACAACGTTACCGATAGAAGTTACGCACTTCTCAGGACCGTATACTGTAGGATCCTGATTCTTCCAGAAAGCAGCCTGAGCTGTCTTTGAGCTATCTTCAGGGTTCTCATATGTTGTACCATCACAGTAAGCTGTGTCACCGATACAAGGTGTACCAGCTAAGAGGTTGTATGTCTGCATACCGTTCTCGTTAGAGAAAATAACAGCATAAAGAGTGTTTGAATCAAGAGTTACACCCTTAGCGTCTAAGTCATAAGTCCAGATGCCGTCGCCGTCTTTATCAGTACAAGCTTCAGCCTTAGCCTGCCAAGCATAGAAAGAATCGCCGCCGTATACCCATACATGACAGAAAACTTTCTTGAAGTTATTCCAACCAGCTGAGTTAGCGTCAAAGTTGAATGTGTTAGCAGCAGCTGTCTCAGCACCTGCATCAGCGCCTGTATCAGCAGCACCGTCAGCAGCTACACCAGCAACAGCATCAGCGCTGTTATCAGCGATTTCAACCTGAGCTGCAGAAGCAGCAACCATAGCTACGCTCATAAGCATAACAACTGCGAGCATAACGCTCATAATTCTTTTGAACATAATAATCTCCTCCAAAATTTTAAAAATTGCATAATCCTAAAGATTAAACACTTTAGCAAATAAATTATACTACAATCAAATAATTTTTGCAATATAGAGTTATTAAATTATAGTAAAAAATTACACAAATATTACAAGGATTTATTGATGTTTTTAAACAAATTTATATAAATCCAAAGTTAGTATCAGCCGCGCTTTTTGCGAGAAATAACGACGATAATAATAACCGCAGCTATTAAGAGCACAACAGCTCCACCGATGATATACCAGATTGAGAAATTTATGCTTGAGCTATCGCTCTTTTCATTATCAGCTACAATTTCAGCCTCAGTTTCTTCCTCAGTTGGAGCTTCTGTTTCAATCTCAACCTCAGGGAACTCAATGCTTACACCCTCGCTGTTTCCCCAGCTAAGATCAAGATTATCATTAAATACACCATCCGGGTCAACAGTAGCGCCGTCAGAACCAATCTGTGCAACAGGGTGAACAGAATCTCTGTTTGAAAGCCAGTGAGCGACTGTACATCTCTTTGAAGAGTCCACAGGGTTTACGCAGGTGTCACCTTCACAGACAACAATATCTCCCAGACAAGCTGAAGTAAAACTGAGATTGTAGGTCTGCATACCGTTTTCATTAGAGAAAATAACTGCGTATGAAGCATCCTCTTTAAACTCAAAACCAGACACATCATAGCTCCAGTAGCCATTACCTAAATCTTCGCAACGCTCGTCTTTACTCTGCCAAGCAAAGAAATCTCCGCCGTCGTTTCCCTCACTCCAGATGTGACAGAAAACTACGGAAAAATTGTGCCATGCAACTGAAGTTTCAGTTGGTATCTGGAAATAGATACAGTCTTTCGATGTTTTCAACGCGTCCGTGCTGTCAGCAGCACTAACAGTTACAGCAGAACACAAAAGAACTAAAACAGCCAAAACTAAACAAATAATCTTTTTCATAAAATAACCTCCGTTATGTTTATGACATAATTATACAATATACATCACGATATTTCAACAACACATTATCAATAAAAAGTGAATATACAAGCAAAATAAAAGAAAAAGGCGGTTATAAAACCGCCTTTAAATGCAGAGATTATTCAGTCACAGTGTTCTTCTTTTTATAAACTACAAATGCGCCTATACCGCCACCTGCTACAATCAGTACGATAACAATCCAGAACCAGATAGAAGTGAAAATACCGCCATCTTCACCGGTCTGTGATGGTGAAGCTGTAACGCTATCAGGTGAGCTTACTCCGCCATTTTCTGAAATAGAAGTATTGGTATCGCTGTTTTCAGAGCTCTTTTCAGTGGACTTATCAGTATCTTTATCTTTATCTTTATTAGTGTTCTTATCCTTAGGCTTGTCAGTAGGCTTTTCTAAATCCTTTTCGCTGATATCACCGTTGTTTGATGGGGTCTTTTCAGCCATATTTACATTAGCATCGTTGCTGTCACCGGTAACAGAGTTAATAAACAGACCCTGTGACTGCTCGTCTTTTACATTAAGCTCAGGAGCAGCATCTTTGACAACATCTTTACCATTTACCTGCACATCACATTTGAATGTATATGTAGTAAACTGTTCCAAAGACTCAGGATATAGATAGCGAATATAGTATTTGATATGAGTATCAGCTTTTGCCATAGCTTTGAACTTAACAGTAACCATAGATTTGTTATCAAAAGCAACACCGTTTAAAATAGACCAGTTTCCGATAACTTCATCCTTCAGATTAGGGTTGATAACAGCACGGTGCTCATCTTCATCAAAGCTGCCTGTAAAGTCAGCAACCTCCTGAACCTGAAGAACAGAGGAGTCAAAATAGACAGAAAAGTCACAGCCAACAACCTTCTCAGGAACTGTAAGCTTGAGAGAATAAATAACTTCGTCACCTTTGTTGACAGAAACTTCAGTTTCAGCAGATGTAGCAGCAGAAGCAGAAACAGCAGTAACTGCAACAAGCATAAGTATTGTCATTAGTATAGCAATAAATTTTTTCATACTAAACATCCTTTCCAAAATACTATGTTACATTATACTACATATATCATAAGATTTCAATTAAAAAATTGTAAATAAAAGTAGTAATATATGTAAATGTAACTGTCAATAAACAATACACACTATGTACAACAAAAAATAAGATGTTTTAATACACTCAATATATAAAATCTTTAATGAAACATTTATTTAGGAATAGACATATAAAATCAAAGAATGTTTCCCCTTTGAGTAGTGGCTGATGATATTCTTTGTAACTAAACAATATTTAATCTATAACTACATTATTGTTTTATAAAAGCAACGAACCCCCTTCAAGATGAAGGGGGTCCGAATTATATTTGATTAAAATATCAGACTCAAAAGAGATTAGTCAAACTTTCTCTTTCTAGCAAACATTACTACGCCAGCAGCCATAACGAGAACTGTCATGAGTGCGATAGCAGCAGATGTTGTACCTGTCTTAATGCCTGAACCGCCGCCTGAGCTCTGGCCATTTGTTGAAGACTGACCAGGTGTTGCTGAAGATGGAGCCTCAGTTGGAGCATCTGTAGGTGCGTCTGTTGGAGCATCTGTAGGTGCATCTGTTGGTGCATCTGTTGGAGCGTCAGTTGGAGCATCTGTTGGTGCATCTGTTGGTGCATCTGTTGGAGCATCTGTTGGAGCGTCTGTTGGAGCGTCTGTTGGTGCATCTGTTGGAGCATCTGTTGGCTCGTCAGTTGGGAGCTCTGGAGCTTCAACTGGAGTCATGCCCTCGAGGATACCCTCGTAGATAACTGTAACATCGTCCTTAACCTGCTCGTAGTTGTAGATGATCTTATCGTTGTTTGTATCACCAAGAGTCTTGAGACCTGTGTTGATGTAGTATACGCCGCCTTCTTCACCAGTAACAGTGAACTTACCAACGAATACCTTATTCTTCTCGCCCATTGTGTCTTCAAGTGGGAATCTGATACCAGCAACAGATGTGAAGTTGTACTTAACTTCGCCGAGGTCATCATAGCTGTAAACCATAGCTGGAACGTTAGGGAACATCTCAGCAACAACGTCGTCACCGTACTCGTCAACTGCAGGAACGAATGTCAAGCCGTCAACATCGTATGTTGTGATAGCGTCAAGAGCTGAAATCTTCTCACTTACAGCGAGGTTGAAGAGGTATGTGTATGTCTCGCCAACTTCTACTTCATACCAGTTACCATCAGCAACAACATATGTCTTAACTGGAGCTACTGTTGGCTCTTCTGTTGTCTCCTGAGTTGGCTCTTCTGTTGTCTCTTCTGTTGGCTCTTCTGTTGTCTCTTCTGTTGGAGCTTCTGTTGTCTCTTCTGTTGGAACTTCTGTTGTAGGCTCTGTTGGATTTACTGGGCCTGGATATACAGGAGCATCAAATACAGCCTTGTAAGACCAATCGATACCAGCATCGATATCTTCACCGCTCTTGCGGAGGATGATCATTTCGTCGTTTTCACCAACAACTGCGAGATCTCTGAATACTGTGTTGATTTCGTAGATACCTGACTCAGCAGTTACTAAGAAGTCAAATGTTACAGCTACGCCGTCAGCAGGAACTTTCTTGCCCTTAGCTGATGAGTAGTTGAAGAGGAACTCGCCATCGATATCAAGGTTCTCTACGACTGAATCGCCGAATACTGGGAACATTGTATCGTAATCGAGATCGCCGTCTACCATTGGATATACAGCGTCAAGACCTTCTGTATCATAGAATACAGACATATCGAATGAGCAAACCTTCTTATCTACGTTGAGGTAGAATGTGTATGTGTAAGTTTCGCCCTGCTCTACTTCGTAGAGAACGCCATCACATCTAACGAAGAGACCTTCTGGATCTGTAGCGTCATCTGTTGGAGCTTCTGTTGTCTCTTCTGTTGGAGCTTCTGTTGTCTCTTCTGTTGGAACTTCTGTTGTTGGCTGTGTTGGAATTTCTGGAACATCGAGTTCTGCATCAAAGCTCCATGTAACACCAGCAACGCCTGTGTCTTCGCCACCGTCACGAACGATGATCATTTCGTCATTTTCGCCTACAACAGCGAAATCTCTGAAGATTGTGTTGATCTCGTAGATACCTGACTCTGCAGTTACTAAGAAATCAAATGTAACAGCTACGCTACCCTCAGCAACTTTCTTACCCTTTGCTGATGAGTAGTTGAAGAGGAACTCGCCATCGATATCTGTGTTCTCAACTACAGCGTCGCCGAATGCTGGGAACATTGTATCGTAATCGAGGTCACCATCAACTGTTGGATATACTGGATCAAGACCTTCTGTATCATAGAATACAGACATATCGAATGAACAGATCTTCTTGTCAGCGCCAATATAGAATGTGTAAGTGTAAGCTTCGCCCTGAACTACTTCGATGAGTTCGCCGTCAACCTTTACAAAGAGACCGTCAACAGGAGCATCTGTTGGAGCGTCTGTAGGTGCATCTGTTGGATCTTCAGGAGCATCTGTTGGAGCTTCTGTTGGATCTTCTGGAGCATCTGTTGGATCTTCTGGAGCATCTGTTGGATCTTCTGGAGTATCACCAGGAAGAATTACAGAAATGTTCTCAAAACCAACATCGTTCTTAGCCTCTTCATCGTTCCATACCATGTAGTAGCAGTTACCGTCAGCAGCATCTAAGATGTCAGGAGTCTTGTTTTTCTCTTCAGAACCTGAACCAGCGTCGAAACCGTTGAAGATAACGCCCTGTACAGTTGTAGGAACTTCTGCTGAATAGATGTCATATGTGCCATCGTTGCCATAAAGCTGTGCAGCTTCGCCTGGCCACTCAGCGTTCTCACCGCCGTTAGCATCCCACCAGTAAACGCAAACATCTGTCCACATCCAGTTGTTCTGGAAGTAAACTGTCATTGTTTCGCCGTCTACAGGAGCGCTTGTAGGTGTATCTACAGGAGCGTCTGTTGGAGTTGGAACTACAGGAGCATCACCGTAAGTGATGTCTAAGAGAGCCTTAGTACCATCGAAACCGACAGTAACTGTAGCGCCGTCCTGCGCAACAACAGCTTCAGCGTTAGGACCGCCGTACATAGCGTCACCCTCGAGGTTGAAGTCGCCGTTATCCCAAGCGTAGTTAGTAGTTACCTTGAATGCGTATGTGCCAGCAGCAACGCCGGTAAATACTTTTTCATAGATACCTTTCTCTGCGTTCCATGTCATCTGGTTGTTTGTGTCAGCAGGGTCCCAGTTAGAACCACAAAGCTCTGGTGCACCAGCAACGACATGAATCTCGCCGTCTGAAAGAGCAAATGTAGATGTAAGAGCAACTGTGCACATACTTACAACTAAAACAACTGCAAGAATCAGACTAACGATTTTGTTTGTCTTAAGCATTTTAATTTCCTCCTTAATTTTAATGCTTTGATAAGCAATTTAATTATATGTCAAGCAATTTAGCATTACTACCAACAATAATGTTACATTTCGCGACCACAGGTTACAAATAGTGACAAAACTGTCGGTTTTATTACAATTTTAAACAAAATAGTAATAATTGTAATTCTTTTGTAAATCACTTGTTACATACTGTAAATAATTATAACCCTACTATCTTTGTTTGTCAAGGTCACAAATAAAGATAATTACAAATTTATTACAAAGAAATCCCAATATATAAGCCTGTTTTGTGTAAACAAATTACAAAAACATTACAAATTCGAGCATTTTCGAGGTTGTATACTGAAAAATAAGTTAGAATAAATCGAAATTTCTTTATCAGAAATCTTCATTGATAACCTCAGATGAAGTTTCAAGCAACTGAGGATTCAGTAAGAGTTTTTTAAATTTTCTAAAAGCCAAAGCAAAGTAAGCACCCGAGGCGATTCGTTCATCCATAACCATACCAATCGGCATACAACGCTCAAAGACAATCTCACCCTTCACTCTCACAGGCACCTCTCTTAAGTTACCCATAGCAAGCGCGATGCTAGTAGTACCGAAATCGTAAACATGATGATATATATGATTAGTACGGATGCTCGCGAGATTTGTGACAACAGCGCTGACATGAAACGGGCTGATATCAATAATCTTCTTCGGCAAAAGTCCGAACTTGTCTAGGAACTTAAATAAACAGACACCGAATCTTAACAGTCCCGGAACGCTGAGAAGTGTCTTGATTATCTTATCGGTTCCGTTTTCGTTATCCTCAGCTCGGTTTTCGTCTATGTACTTGTCGATTGTCGACTGAACATCGTCGAGAGTAAAATCCTTTTGCAAGTAAAGCTTACTCATCGTGCCGTGTGAATCAATCTTACCGCCTTTTAACACTACCATGCCAACAGCAATCTCGTTTCTGGCATAGATAGTTTTATTAACAACGAAGCGGTTGAGCGCAGGAAATTCAGCCAAAGTCTGAAGATACGCCGCTATAATCAACGACAGGTGACTGTAGCGCTTCCCCTCTTTACGCTTCTCGTTGAGATACTTACTCATAGGTTCAACCGGTATATCCAGAGTAATCATATTCATAGAATCGCTACGCTTAGCCATAATATGAGCTGCTACCTGATACATCGGATCGGCACCCTTGAGCTTTTTACCGTCCGCTCTCATTTTTCCCTCCAAAAATATATATTCCCTACCTACATAAATCATACAACAAGCAATTACATTTATCAAGCGTTTTTGCGCTTAAGACAAAACTTGTCAACTACTAGGATAAAATAATAAAAAATGCCCCTGATTTTATCAGGAGCATTTTTCGTTTACTTTGAAAAAACACAGCCACAGTAGTTCTGTCGGTACAGATTATACTCTTTTGATAACTCTATAGAGCGTTTATAGCCGTTTTTCTTCTTAAAATCGGTCGGCAGATATGAAACACCGACGCTCTCACCAACTCTCTCCCCTATACTATTTATAATAGAGGAATTTTTCATCGGACTGATAGTCAGCGTCGTAGCAAAATAATCACAGCCGAAATCTTTTGCCAGCTGTGCAGTTTTTTTCAGACGCATATCAAAGCACACACTACATCGTGACCCTCTCTCAGGCTCGTTCTCCAGACCTTTCACCAAATCAAGGTATTCGCTCTCAGTGTACTCGCAGTCCACAATAGTGACTTTGCCCGTTAGCTTCATCTCATCTATAAGTCTTCTGAGTTCACTCTTTCTGTAGCTATGTTCCGACTCTTCTGTAATATTCGGATTGTAAAACAGAAGATAAATATCAAAATGTGGCGAGAGGTATTCAAGCACATAGCTCGCACAACATGCACAGCACGCGTGAAGCATAAGCTTAGGCACTATATTTTCTCTTTTATTTTTTTCAATGAGAGCATCAAGCTCCCTGCTAAAATTTCTGTTCATTCTATACCTTTTATAATATATAGTAATTCTTCGGCATCTTTTGCGATGAAATCTGCTCCTGCCGACAGCAGTTCTTCCCTACCTCTGAAGCCCCACTCTACACCGCAAACTCTGACTCCCGCGTTATGTGCCGTAAACACATCAACATCGCTGTCGCCGACATAAAGAGTTTCTTCATCTGACACAGAGAGTCTTTTCATAATCTCAAAAAGCGCCTGCGGTGACGGCTTTCGTTCAAACTCTTCCCTCTTTCCCCATGCTATATCAAATCTGTGTGCTGAAAACAGAGTTTCTAAAATCCCTCCGACATAGGCATGAGGCTTATTTGAGTGAACAGCAGTCATAACCCCTGACCTTTCGAGCTCGTCTAAAAGCTCAGGGATTTTTTCATACGAAACGGTAGTATCGCAAAAATGCTGTGGGTAGTAGCTGTCAAATTCAGATTTAACCTTTCTGAAAAGCTCTTCGTCACTGCACTTATCTCCTAAAGCCTGCTTTATCAGGTTATTCACACCATTACCGACAAATTTGTTATATGCAGAAAGCGGATGTGTTGGCAAGCCTTCTTTCTTAAGTGAAAAGTTCACAGCATTCGCTAAGTCACTCAGCGAATCGCATAATGTACCGTCTAAATCAAACACAACTAATTTATACATCATTCTTCCTCTGTTGTTCCCTCTGTTTCTTCAGGCGGCTCGCCGTTGACCATTCTTGTGATTCTGTCAAGTTCCTTTGCACGAGCTTCTTTTGTAAGAGTTTCAATTCTGTCAGCCTCAATTTTCTCTTCTATTTCCTTGTCAATATCGTCGCGATACTTTTTATCCAGCTTCTCGCTTCTGAGTCTGAGCTCAGTGATACTGAATGTAGTGGTCTGCTGAAGCTCAGACGGAACACTTTCGTCAAGCGCCTTCGCCTTTGCTCTCTGTTTTTTCAGCATATATACAATCGCTAAGATTGTAAGGCACAGCATAACCGCTCCGATTACGCAATAGATAATAATGTTTTTCAGATTCGGAATATTGCCGTTATATAAAACCGTACCCTGTCCGCCCTTTACATCCACTGTCAGAATATCTGATTTTTCAGAATCTTTCACAAGAGTAGAAGAGTCGCAGGATAAATCAATAATATTCTCATCACCTGAGGAATGAACCGTGTAGGTAATCGGTCGGTTTGCGTTTGTGGAATTGAGCATATGCGAAAGATTGACATAATCAGTGAGCTGTGTTTTTGCCGACAGTGAGAACGCAGGTTCCTTAACTGTATACGCAAGGAAGTTGCCACTGCCAAAGCATCTGACAAGCTCGTCGGTAATCGTTTTCTGGTCACCGCTACTTACCACTCTGCAGATAAGATTCTCGTCATCTTCATCCGTTTCGACCACAACTCCCTTTGAAAGGAAAAATTCCTGTGCATAAAGCATACCGTCCATACCCTGAGTTTTTGAATAAAGCAACTCAGTTTTTCGGACAAAGCTATCTTTGTCACAAACCTCAAGATTCATACGGATACCATTGATTGCATACTGGATGCCGTCCGGAATCCTCACGCTCATGGTATCAGAATCGACATCAACTGAATATATTCCGTCCTGCCACGAACCGAGTGTACTCCACTTACCGTCATTATACAGAGAACCATCACCATGAGTGGTTTTAGTCGGAAGCGCATACTTATAGCTGAGCTTCACATCACCTCCGTCAGCATTCATAAAACTGAAAGTGTTGAAACTCTCTTCAAACACCAAGCCCTCAGAAAGTGGTGTGCTGGAATTATCCTTATCTCCGTAGAAAAGCTCAGCCTCACTAGTATCAAGGAGCATCTCCGTATATTCATTCAGCTCCTCTAAAGACAAATCTTTATAAATAACCTTGTACTCCCAACTACTGCCCTGACTTGTCCAATCACAGTACTGAGCCGCCGGACTTGTGTTAGTCGTAAAATACTGCTCTATAGAGCCTGATAAATCAACATAAGTCTGGTTAGGCACAGAAAAGGTAATCGTTCTGTCGTAGCTGTCGTCCTTTAAGTTAGTAGTTTCTATTAAAATCGAATTAATCGGTTTGCCTTCACGCTGTGAGATATCAATAGTGGATTCAGTGTTAAAAACCTCGCCGTTAATGCTGACAGTGTTGACAGCATAGTCGTATGACACAGATTTTGTTTCATCATTTACATTTGCAAGCTCAGTCATCCAGGAAATAAGCTGAGATACATCAAAATCCTCTTTCATTCTGGTACCGCTTGTAAGCACAGAATTTGGCTGTGCCATCTGTGACATAACCTCTCTACCGACTAGTTTCCTCACCTGAGAAATATACTCCTCGTGCGAATCAAAAACTATATCCATTAAAAAGCTGTAACCATCCTGCTCAACTCCAAGATACTCAAAAACGGAGCTTTCGCTGTCTTTGAGCGGGTTGTTCAAAGCGAAAGCTTTGGAGAGCTCATCTATATGCACCGACAGCGGATATTTTACCTTGATGCTACGATGGCCCGAAAAATCCGAGTCGATTTCAAGCACTGATTCTACAACCGCCGTGTCTTTACCACAGCCACTCAGTATCAGCGTAGACAATATAAGTAATGTCGCCATAATCAGCGATAGTGTTTTTTTCATAGAACACCTCTGTTTAAATCAGATTCCCATTCCCTCATCAATCAATACTGCTCTGCACGGCGCAGCCTCTGCACTCGATAGCTTTATCGGAAAAGCACACAGTGTATAAACTCCATCTCTCACTCCGTTTAAGTATAGGTTCTCGAGCACCGCAACATCAGCCCGAGCGAGTTCAAGGTGGGTTCTCAGTTCATCAAACGGAGCCGCAATACTATCAGCATCTGTGCCTATCAGAGTCAGACCACTCTGAGCAATCACCTGTGCAGCACTTGATGTCAGGTATGCGTTTCCGTTGCCGTGTAGGATAAGTCGTTTTTTGCAGTGTGGCAAAAGCTCCTCCATATCCTCGCCTGTCAGGATTCCATCAATAGTCACAACCGTACATTTTCCGTAAAACCTGGAAAGTCTGAGTGAGGCTATATCCGCACCATCATCATCGAAATGCTTAGGTGCATCAACATGAGTAGCCTGATGAGTGCACATAGTCACCTTTGACAGATTATAAGAATCCCCGTTTTCTATACTATTTAATATAGTAAGCTCAGGTGCGGGGTCACCCTCATACGGCTTTGTCGTCAGAATATCCCTCGAAATATCATAAAAATTCATACTACGCACCCCTTTTATATCCTCATATTATTTATTATAGCACAAAATATGTGTAAAAAAAGAACATAATGTAAATTCTGTGCATAAATCGACAAAATAAAAGGGACAGGCTTTTGCCTGTCCCTTTATGCGCATAGAATTAAGCTTTGTTAATGCTAAACACTTTATTAGAATTTGTCAGCTTACCGTCTGGAGAGCACTGTACTAAGCAGTAGCCTGTTTTTTCTGCTGAACCAATCTTGTAGTTATCAGCAGTGTTAGGATACCAGTTTTCAAAACTTGTACCATTATAGTAAACAGCCTTGTACTCATCACCATTGTAAGTTGTCCAATAGAGAGTGTAGATACCATCGCCATCTTCGTCTTTCATCAATCTGTCGATTGAAAGTGTCTCTACTGTCCAGGATTCAACGCCATTGGTCTTTCCTACGAGGTAGTAACCTGCTGGTAAATCAGCTTCTGTTGGTGCATCTGTTGGTGCATCTGTTGGTGCATCTGTAGGTGCTTCTGTTCCTTCTGTTGTTGGATCTTCAGTTTCAGTAGTAGGAACTGTGAAATAGAAGTATGACCAAGAGTCGTTTCCTTCAGGTCTGAAGTAGATTGTGTTATCGCCGTCTTTTTTGCCGTCGATATGATAATCTTCGCCGCCATCGTTGAACCACTGAGCAATCTTCTCGCCGTCAAAGTATACAACCTTGATTGCATCGCCATCGTAGAATGTCCAATCGAGCATGTACTCGCCTTCGTTATTAGGGTTTGCCTTGAGCATTCTGTCTGATGAAAGTGTCTCAACTGACCAGAGGTCTTCGCCGTTAAGTGTACCAACGAGGTAGTAACCAACTTCTAATTCACCTGTTGTAGGAGCTTCTGTCTCCTCTGTTGTTGGAGCTTCAGTTACTTCTACCAATGTTGTAACAGAAATAGTTACTTGCTCTGTCATATCACCGTCAACTACAGCAACTACACCAAATGCATATGTAGTATTTGTATTTAAAGCACTAAATGTATATGTAGTCTCTGTTGTACTTGTGTACGCAACACCGTTTCTATAAATCCAGTACTTTGTAGCGCCTGTGAATGCATCCCACTTAAGTGTAACAGATGTATCAGTAACATCAGAAGCTACTAAGTTAGTAACCTTTGTAGGAGCCTCTGTCTCCTCTGTTGTAGGAGCTTCTGTCTCCTCTGTTGTTGGAGCTTCAGTTTCCTCTGTTGTTGGAGCCTCTGTCTCCTCTGTTGTAGGAGCTTCTGTTTCTTCAGTTGTAGGAGCCTCTGTCTCCTCTGTTGTAGGAGCTTCAGTTTCCTCTGTTGTAGGAGCCTCTGTCTCCTCTGTTGTTGGAGCTTCTGTCTCCTCTGTTGTTGGATCTTCACCTTCTACATATTCTACATATGAGAGTGTGAGTGAACCATCTGCGTTTTCTACGAGTGTGAACTCGTATTTTACATTACCAGGAACAAAAAGTTTGTTTGAATTTGTACCTGTGATTGATGTGTCGTAAAGTGTTGCTGTGTTTACTTCACCTAACCAACCATCTGTCATATAC
>JAFQRC010000004.1 GCA_017410265.1 Ruminococcus sp.
ATGAATTAAACAAATACATTTATTACTACAACAACGAAAGAATTTCCTTAAAACTAAAAGGAATGAGTCCGGTACAATACCGAACTCATTCACTATCAATTTAATATTTTATTTTGTCTAAACTTTGGGGTTCACTTCATTACGGGTACAGCTTTTTTATATAAAGTTTTGAGTAAATTAGCCTTGAGAACAAACCGCTATGAAAGCAGGTTTTGTTAATATTAACTAATTTTTTCTTGGTGTTTTCATACAGATTTACTGTAGAGAAAAAGTTCAAAATGTAGTACAATTCTATTGTATTTTAAATTTTTCTTATTTGTTACAGGTCAGTAAGTGGCATCGGAAAAATATGTGCCTGATGTCATCGTCAAATGGCTTATTAATCGGATAAATCATATGTTTACAGAGGCTACAACCTGTATGCGTATGTTATTATTACTCTATAGATTAAGGAGAAAACCAAAATGAAAACATCTAGAATTTTAAGAACACTGCTATCTTTGGTGCTGGCACTGTGCATGATGTTAACATACATCGTGATACCTGCAAATGCTGAAGAAGCGGATACATTCAATTATGTATCCCTGGGTGCTTCGAATACCAACGGTTATGGTATGCGTGGCTACATCACCGAGGAGGAGCTTGCACTGCTTCTTAGCGGTCAGGTTGACAAGAATGATGTTAACGTTTACGGATATGAAAGAACCCCTGAGGGCGCATATCCTGACCTCATCAGAGATCACTACTCTGAGATTTACGACAATGTAACAGTTCATCAGCTGGGTATCAGCTCAATGCGTGTTGAAGAACTCCGTATCCTTCTGGACGATACCTACATGGGTGATGACTACTCCTCATGGAGATTCACAGGCAGTGACGGTTGGTTCAGATCTGCTGAACCTGGCGGTATTGATGCACTCCGCGTTGCATACAAAGAGAATATTACAAACGCAGATTTAGTTACAGTTGACATCGGTTGGAACAACTTCGGTGTTTATGTGTGCAACCAGCTGGTTGACTACTTAAGCAACGGCAAATTCAAGTGGACCACCGACATCAACACTATTTTTGATACAGATGAAGAAAAAGCTGCTGCTGCACAGGCTAAGGCTATCATCGGCTCTTACATCGTAAATTATGTTGGCGAGGGCGAAATGGCTACTGCACTTACTGATATCTTTGCTTACAGTATCTTAGGCTATATCCACAACTTTGATATCGTTATGGAGAAGATTTACGAGCTCAACCCTGACGCTACAGTTGTTGTTCTGGGTATCCAGAACCTGCTCCACGGTGTAAATGTTGATATCGGCGAAAACACATTGCCTCTGGGCGATATCTTCGGCAACTTTGTCAATATGGCAAACTACTATGCTTCCGCATGTTCTCCATATCAGACAAAATATAAGTATGTTAAGGCAGGCATCAATGAGCATGTTACAATCTTCATGGACTATATGAAGGACTACGACGGCGATGCTGAGAACCTCGACCAGAATGTCAAGGATTGCTTCGACTACTATGATGACAACCTGTTTATCCAGACAAGAGTTGACTATATGGCAGCTGAAATGGTTAAGAGTAATTTCGGCACATACCTGCCACAGCTTGGTTATGATGACCCACAGGCCTTTGTTGCAGACGGCAAACAGGGCAAGCTTGGTTCAATGCAGGAGATCTTTGACCTCATGTACTGGCCAGCACTCAACGCTGCATACGACACACTGGCAGTCCTGGTTAAAGAAATTGCAAATTATGAATCTGTAGATGGTAACGGACTTTTGAGCGGCGGTCTCGATATCGGTGCTATTGAAGAAAACCTTATGAAAGCACTGGAAGCAGAAGTTCAGGAGAACGCTCTTTTAGCAACTCAGGGTCAGCCATACACTGTTGATCTTGAAAAGATTCTTCCTGATAGTAACACAAAGGTTGTTGCTGCTATGTACATCCGCTACTACATGGGCAACAGCTTCTTTGCACATCCTAACGCTACAGGCCATGAGGAGGTCAAGGATGCTGTTATCGGCGTTATTGACAACCCTGAAACAGAAAAGGATCAGGCTCTGTCTGACTATCTGATCGAAAGCGTAAAGCAGATCCACAAGCTGCTCTGCGCTGCTTCAGGTCACAGATACGACATTGTAGTTACTGCTCCTACCTGTGAAGAACAGGGCTATACAACATATACATGTACATCATGTGGCGATACAAAAGTTGACGACTATGTAGACGCACTCGGTCATACTGAGGCTGTTGACGCAGCAGTTGAGCCTGATTGTGAAAACACAGGTTTGACAGAGGGCAAGCATTGCTCAGTTTGCGACAAGGTGCTCGTTGCTCAGGAAGTTATAGACGCACTCGGTCATACTGAGGTTGTTGACGCTGCGGTTGAGCCTGATTGTACAAACACAGGTCTTACAGAGGGTAAACACTGCTCAGTTTGTGACAAGGTACTGGTTGCTCAGGAAGTTGTAGACGCAAAGGGTCATACACCTGGCGATGACGCTGACTGTACAACAGCTCAGGTTTGTACAGTATGTGACGCAGAGCTCAAGCCTATGCTTGGCCACGATTACAAAGCAGTAGTTACACCTGTTACATGTACAGAAAACGGCTATACAACATACACATGTACCCGTTGCGGTGATTCTTATATTGACGATGTTGTACCACATGTTGGTCACAAGACTGTTGTAGATGAAGCGGTAGACCCTGATTGTGAAAACACAGGTCTTACACAGGGTATGCACTGTAGTGAGTGTGGCGAAGTGCTCGTTGCTCAAGAAGTTGTTGCTGCTTTAGGTCATAAGCACGTAGGCGTTGTAACAGACCCTACTTGTGAAGATAAGGGATATACAACCTACACATGTACAGTATGTGATGACACATATGTTGACGACTATGTAGATGCACTCGGTCATACTGAGGTTGTTGACGTAGCTGTTGCACCTGATTGTGAAAACACAGGTCTTACAGAAGGTAAACACTGTTCAGTTTGTGAGAAGGTACTGGTTGCTCAGGAAGTTGTAGACGCACTCGGTCATACTGAGGTTATTGACGCAGCTGTTGCCGCTGATTGTGAAAACACAGGTCTTACAGAAGGTAAGCACTGCTCAGTTTGTGACAAGGTACTGGTTGCTCAGGTAGTTGTAGACGCACTTGGTCATACTGAGGTTATTGACGCAGCTGTTGCACCTGATTGTGAAAACACAGGTCTTACTGAGGGTAAACACTGCTCAGTTTGTGATAAGGTACTGGTTGCTCAGGTAGTTGTAGACGCACTTGGTCATACTGAGGTTATTGACGCAGCTGTTGCACCTGATTGTGAAAACACAGGTCTTACTGAGGGCAAACACTGCTCGGTTTGTGATAAGGTACTGGTTGCTCAGGAAGTTGTAGACGCACTTGGTCATACTGAGGTTATTGACGCAGCTGTTGCACCTGATTGTGAAAACACAGGTCTTACTGAGGGCAAACACTGCTCAGTTTGCGATAAGGTACTGGTTGCTCAGGAAGTTGTAGACGCACTTGGTCATACTGAGGTTGTTGACAAGGGCTACGAGGCAACATACGAAAAAGAAGGCTTGACAGACGGTTCTCACTGTTCAGTTTGTGACAAGGTTCTTGTACCACAGGAGATTATCCCAATGCTTATCAAGATAGGCGATGTTGACGGCGACGGCAACATTAGCGTATTGGATGCAACTCTCGTTCAGCGTCATGTAGCTCAGATCAGTGCTATCAGCAATGAAAGATTTGTTGTTGCAGATGTTGATAAAGATAACAATATCAGTGTTCTGGATGCTACAATTATCCAGAGATTCGTTGCACAGATTATTTCCAAGTTCTGATTTATTCAACTAAATAACTAACTTAAGAGCCTAAAAATAAAAACGACCCCGATTTCGGGGTCGTTTTGCTATATAAATAGTAGTTTGTTTGTTTTACACATTGAATCTGAAAAGAACGATGTCGCCGTCTTTCATAACATACTCTTTGCCTTCGCTACGCACTAGACCTTTTTCCTTAGCTGCTGCCATTGAACCGCATTCAACAAGGTCATCAAAGGCGATAACCTCGGCGCGGATGAAGCCACGCTCGAAATCGGTGTGGATTTTTCCTGCGGCACCCGGTGCCTTTGTCCCCTTTTTGATAGTCCACGCTCTGACCTCAGGCTTGCCTGCTGTGAGGTAGGAGATAAGGCCTAAAAGTGAGTAGCATTCGTTTATTAGTCTGTCAAGACCGGACTGCTCCAGTCCCAGTTCAGATAAGAACAGTTCTTTTTCTTCCTTGTCCATTTCAACAATCTGTTCTTCAAGACCTGCACAGATAGGGAGCACGGCGGCGTTTTCGGTAGCAGCGAGCTCTTTCACGGCTTTGAGTCGTTCATTTGAGTCAATACCGTTTTCAAAATCGCTTTCGCTCATATTAGCGGCGTAGATAACAGGCTTGTTAGTGAGCAGAGCAACCTCTGAAAGAAGCTTTTTCTCGTCATCATCACATTCCACAGAGCGTGCTGTTCTGCCTTCGTTCAAAGCAGCCTCGACACGCTTGAAGAAATCAACTTCAGCCTGATATTTTTTGTCAGCCTTTGTCATTTTCTGTGCTTTATCGATTCTTCTCTGAATGAGCTCAACGTCTGATAAAATAAGCTCAAGGTTGATAGTGTCGATGTCGCGGATAGGGTCAACACTTCCCTCGACATGAATGATGTCATCGTTGTCAAAGCATCTGACAACATGTACAATAGCGTCGCATTCGCGGATATTTGAAAGAAATTTGTTTCCAAGTCCCTCGCCTTTTGAAGCACCTTTAACCAAACCTGCGATGTCAACAAATTCGATAGTAGCAGGGGTGTATTTGTCAGGGTCGTACATTTGAGCCAGCTTGTCAAGTCGCTTGTCAGGGACAGCGACCACGCCGACATTAGGCTCGATAGTACAGAAAGGATAGTTCGCAGACTGAGCTCCCGCGTTAGTGATAGCGTTAAAAAGTGTACTCTTGCCGACATTCGGCAAACCGACGATTCCGAGTTTCATAGTATTCTCCAATCTTTGAGTGTTGCTCAAAACAGAAATTTGTAGTATTATATCAAAGGACAGTATAACATATTTTGTTTTTAAAATAAAGACATTTTTTAAGGAGACGAAAATGCACAGGTACGACATAGCACTTTTTGACCTCGACGGAACGATTTCCGCGTCTGCAGAGGGTATAAAATATTGTCTGATGAAAACGCTTGATGAAATGGGGAAGTCCCACCCTGATTTGTCTGATTACTCTAAGTACATCGGACCGCCGTTACTTTTCACTTTTCAGAAGCTCTGTGGATTGAGCGCTCAGGAAGCTCAGCAGGCGGTCGAAATTTATGTAAAGCTCTATGATGTTGACGGACTAAGACAGAATAAGCTCTTTGACGGGATTGAAGAAGTGCTTTCGTCGTGTAAGGAAAACGGAATAAAAATCGCCGTTTGTTCATCAAAACACGAGGCTATTGCGACGCAGGTTGTGAAACTCCTCGGAGTGTACGACTATTTTGACGAAATCTGCGGTTCAACCATCGACGGCTCACGAAAAGAAAAAGAAGAGCTTATCCCGTATGCGCTGAAAAAACTCGGTGCGAATGGAGAACAAAGGGTCGTTATGATAGGCGATACAAAGTTTGATGCGAAAGGTGCTGTGCACTGCAACGTTGATTTCATCGGAGTCACCTACGGCTACGGAAAGCTTTCTGATATGAAAGAAGCCGGCGGAAAAGTTTTTGCTGAAACTCCACAAAAACTTCAAAAACTTCTGGTTTAATAATTACAGCATACTTGATAGTTTTTATTCATATATTTAGGACAGGTTAGAAGAGGTGATGCAATGTTTGCGATATCAATAGATTCAAAAATAAAAGGTAAAAAGGGAAGGACAGTGCTCGTAGTGATAATTCTGGCACTCGTGCTGTTTTTAGGTATTCTTTGCGTTTCAAAGGTCTCACACACTCCGAAAAAAGAAGTGAGTATTGATGGCAAGGGCGAATACTCTACGGTGTTTATGTCCGACGATGAGGTAGAGCAGTTTGCTAAGCAATTTTCTTACGAGATTGATAAGCTTTACAGCTTGCAGGAAGTGTATGTTCCTATCGAATTCAACGAAAGATACGAGCAATACAACGAGCTTCAGAAAAAGCAGGGCTTTGATTTAGAGCCGTATAAGGGCGAAAAATGCAGACTCTACATTTATCAGCTCAAGGACTACACCATAGAGGATAAGACAGCCTATATGTCTGTGATTGTGCTGGGAGAAAATGTCATCGGCGGGCATATTTCCAACCAGTCAGAGGGTGGAGAGGTTTACACCTTCTTCGGAGAAACGCTATGAACGAGTCAGAGCGTTTGGATAAGGTTATCTCGACCCAGACGAGCTATTCAAGAAAAGATATAAAGCGTATGGCAAGAAGCGGAGAAATTCTCGTAAACGGAAAGATATGCAAAAACAGCGATGTAAAAATCAATCCTGAAAAAGATGTAATCACCATCGGTACCGATAAAATTTCCTACAAACGCCATGTTTACTATATGATGAACAAGCCAAAAGGAGTGCTCTCGGCAAGTAACGACAAAAACGCTACTACGGTTGTTGATATACTACCGCCACAGCTTAAGCGCAAAAATCTTTTCCCTGCAGGAAGACTGGACAAGGATACCACAGGACTACTGATAATAACTGACGACGGGGATTTTGCTCACCGTATGCTCAGCCCGAACAAACAGGTGTACAAGCACTATATAGCAACACTTGACAAAGAGCTTGATGATACAGTGAAAGAGCGTTTTGAAAGCGGCATAGTTTTATCAGACGGTACAGTGTGTCAAAAAGCGTATTTTGACAAGCTGTCGGAAAATACCGCTCTTGTGAAAATCTGCGAGGGCAAGTTTCATCAGGTCAAGAAAATGTTTCTTTCCTGCTCTTACACAGTTACGGAGCTTAAAAGAGTGCAGATAGGAAACCTCAGATTAGACGAAGAACTCGAGCCGTCAGGTGTACGCGAGATGACTCAAGAGGAGATAAATAGTGTTTTTGACGGAAAAATATACTAAAATCGACCTGTATTTTTTATCATATGGGAATATTATATAAAAAACCGGTCAAATATTTAGTGAAAAAATAGGTGGTATTGTTGATTCGTTTGTGATACAATACTCATTGGATATATGTAGTTGTGTATTCGCACGCTATTATTGGAGGTTATAATATGGCAAAAGTATCATTACAACACATTTACAAAATTTATGATGGCGGTGTAACCGCAGTTACAGACTTTAACCTTGAGATCGAGGATAAAGAATTTATCATCCTCGTTGGTCCTTCAGGTTGCGGTAAGTCTACTACTCTTCGTATGATCGCTGGTCTAGAAGATATTTCAAAGGGCGAGCTCTACATCGGCGACATGCTCGCTAATGACGTAGCTCCTAAGGACAGAGATATCGCGATGGTTTTCCAGAACTACGCTCTTTATCCACATATGACAGTTTACGATAACATGGCTTTCGGCCTTAAGCTTAGAAAGATGCCTAAGGAAGAAATCAACAGAAGAGTTCAGGAAGCTGCTCGAATCCTCGGTATCGAGGAGTACCTCGACAGAAAGCCAAAGGCTCTCTCCGGCGGTCAGAGACAGCGTGTAGCGCTCGGTCGTGCTATCGTTAGAGATCCTAAGGTATTCTTACTTGACGAACCTCTCTCAAACCTCGATGCTAAGCTTAGAGCTAACATGAGAACTGAGATTTCTAAGCTCTACCAGAGACTCGGCACAACATTCATCTATGTTACTCATGACCAGACTGAGGCTATGACAATGGGTACAAGAATCGTTGTTATGAAAGACGGTTTCATCCAGCAGGTTGACACTCCTCAGCATCTTTATGATATGCCATGTAACGAGTTCGTAGCCGGCTTTATCGGCTCACCACAGATGAACTTTGTTGACGCTACTCTCGTTAAAGAGGGCTCAAAGTTTGCACTCAAGTTTGACAACTACACAGTAGTTTTACCTGAGTCAAAGAATAAGAACAACTGCCTCGAGCCATATGCAGGCAAAGAAGTTAGATTTGGTATCCGTCCTGAGCATGTTCACGACGAGCCTGAGTTCCTCGCTAAGTGTGAGGGCGGCAACGGCGTTGTTAAAGCTAATGTTGATGTTACTGAGCTTATGGGCGCTGAGATTTACCTGTATGTAAACATCGGCGGTATCCCAATCACAGCTAGAGTTGAGCCTACATCACAGGCTAAGCCTGGCGACAACATCGAAATCGCATTTGACCTCGAGAAGATTCACATCTTCGATAAGGAAACAGAGTGCACAATTACTAACTGATTCTGACAAATTTGCGGTATTTATTCATAGTTACTAAATTGTAATTTTAACCGCTTTTCTGACAAAATCTGACATTACCTTTTCGTAGTTGTTAGTATACTTTTTGTTTAATTTGCCCTTTGCAAACGGGGAAAACCCGATTGCAAAGGGCTTTTTGTTTGCTGATTGTGCATTATGCCGAGTGTTTTGTGCAATTTACCATTGTGAAATATTTATGAATATTTTGTTCATTTTTTGTGTATAAATATCACTTTATGGCGTCAGATTTTAAAAAAAGGTTGATTTTTGCTTTCTTTTTGTGTAAAATGTATATGATAACGTGGGATTTTTATGAGAAGTCCCAAATCGTTCGGTAAATTGACTATTATTTTTTCGGAGGCTACTTATGTCTAACAGATTATTTCAGGGTGTAATCCATCAGATGAAAGATGCTATCGACAGAACAATCGGAGTTGTTGATGAAACTTCTGTAGTTATCGCTTGCTCAGAGCTTGGCAGAATCGGCGAGGTCAACGAGAACATCAATTCAGAAACTTTAGCTGCAACTGTTCCGTTTGTCATCAACGGTCATACTTTCAAGTCTTTCGGCTCGAGTGCCAGAGCAGAGTACGCTGTTTTTGTACAGGGTAACGACGAGGTTGCTCAGAAGTATGCTCAGCTGCTCGCGGTTTCTCTTTCTTCAATTAAGCAGTACTACGACGAGAAATACGACAGATCTAACTTTATCAAGAATGTAATTCTCGACAATATTCTTCCGGGCGATATTTATCTCAAAGCAAGGGAGCTTCGTTTCAACAGCGAGGTAACCAGAGTCTGCATGATTATCAAAATCACATCAAAGACAGATATCTCTGCTTTTGATATTGTCCAGAATCTTTTCCCTGATAAGTCAAAGGACTTCGTTATCAATATCAACGAAACTGACATCACCCTTGTTAAGGAAATCAAGCCGGGTATCGACAGCAAAGACCTAGAAAAGCTTGCAGGCTCTATCGTTGATACACTCTCAACAGAGTTCTATACACACTGTGTTGTCGGTATCGGTACAACAGTAGTTGGTATCAAGGACCTCGCTCGTTCATTCAAGGAAGCTCAGGTAGCACTTGAAGTAGGCAAGGTGTTCGATACAGAGCGCACTATCATCAGCTACGACAACCTCGGTATTGCTCGTCTTGTTTATCAGCTTCCTACAACTCTTTGTGATATGTTCTTAAAGGAAGTGTTCAAGCGCGGTTCTATCGAGAGTCTTGATCAGGAAACACTTTTCACTATCCAGAAGTTCTTTGAAAACAACTTAAATGTTTCCGAAACATCGAGAAAGCTCTTTGTTCACAGAAACACTCTGGTGTACAGACTTGAGAAAATCAAGAAAATCACCGGTCTTGATTTAAGAGAATTTGAGGATGCTATCGTATTCAAAGTAGCTTTAATGGTTAAGAAATACCTCACATCAAGCCCTACAAAGTTCTAATACATATTAGACTTAAGCTAAGCGTGCATATTGCGGTTTTGCACATAAGCATACCTATATTATAAGCGGTTATTTAAGGACGGTTAATATGATTGAATTTCGTAATGTTTCTAAAACATATCCAAACGGCACCCACGCCCTGCATGATGTAAGTCTTCATGTAGACAAGGGTGAGTTTGTTTTCATCGTTGGTGCATCAGGCGCCGGCAAAAGTACATTTTTGAAGCTTATCATGCACGAGGAAACTCCGAGTAGCGGAGCTATCGTCGTAAATGGTATGCATCTTGAAAAAATGAAAAGAAGAAAGGTACCGTATCTCAGACGTACTATGGGTATCGTATTCCAGGACTTCAGACTCATCGGTAAGATGTCTGTTTACGACAATGTTGCGTTTGCGATGCGCTGTATCGGTAAAAAAGGAAAAACCATCAAAAAGAGAGTTCCGTATATTCTCGACCTCGTAGGACTCAAGGATAAAGCCCACAACAAGCCAAGTGAGCTGTCAGGTGGTGAGCAGCAGCGTGTAAGTCTTGCTCGCGCGCTGGTTAACAACCCTGCGATGATTATCGCGGACGAGCCGACAGGTAATATCGACCCTGAGTTATCATACGAGATTATCGAGCTTCTTTCCGAAATTAACAAAAGAGGTACTACAGTGCTTGTTGTAACACACGAGCACGAGCTTGTTGAGAGCTTTAACAAGCGAGTAGTAAGAATCGAAGGCGGTAGAGTTGTCAGCGATACCAAAGACAACGATACAATGGTCGCTATCTGATTCGGAAAGGAGTAAGTATGAATTTCAGTAGTTTAGGCTATTTAATAAAAGAAGGCTTCAAAAATATCTGGTCAAACAGAATGATGAGCCTTGCGTCAGTCGGCGTGCTTATTTCCTGTCTTATCCTCACAGGCTCGGCGCTGATGCTTTCAGTAAATGTATCCTCTATCGTGGCATCTGTCGGTGACTCCAATGTTACCACGGTTTACCTCGAAGACGAGTTGTCTGAGCTTGAAGCTGTTTATGTAGGCAAATCGCTTCAAAAGGTTGAAAATGTCACAAGCGCAACTTTCTATCCTAAGGACGAAGCTATCTTAGCTTACAAGGAAGTTTTAGGCGAAGAAGTTTTTGCTAACATGTCGGGTGATGACAACCCGCTGCCTCACGCTTATCATATCGTTATGGCTGATTTGTCACTTTACGACCAGACAGTCGACGAGCTGATGAAGGTTGAGGGCGTTAACTCTGTTTCATCGCGAAGCGATGTCGCTGAGAAGTTGACAAGCCTTAATACTCTGGTTACAATGATGAGCTTCTGGATTATCTTAGCTCTTGCTATCATATCCCTGTTCATTATTTCCAATACTATCCGTATGACAATGTTCTCGCACCGTTTTGAAATCAGTATTATGAAATCTGTCGGTGCTACCAACTCGTTTGTCCGTACACCATTTATCATCGAAGGTGTTATCATCGGACTTGTATCTGCGGGTGTGTCAGTTGGTTTGCTGACATTGTTGTATGACGCGGTTGTAAAAGCAGTTCAGAGCATTCTCCCGTTTGAGTGCGTACCGTTTACGGACGTAGTGTGGGTGATTGCTACAGCCTTTGTTGCGGCAGGCGTAGTAGTTGGTGCTCTCGGTAGCTGGCTTTCTATCCGTAAATATCTCAAAAAAGAGGGTAACGAAATACTCGGTTGGTAATGTTATCTTACATTTCACGACCCTAATGCAAAGGAGAAAAGTATGATTAAACGTATCCTATCATGTATTATCTGCCTCAGTATGGTAATTGGCTGTGTACTAACAGCTGCTGCGACAGACATTGATGAAATCAAAGACCAGCAGGCTGCTCTTGAAGAGAAGAGTGCTGAGTATCAGGCTATTTTAGACGAGAAAAACGCTGAGGTTGCACAGCAACAGGAATATGTCGACGCACTTGTCGGCAAGGTTGAAACCGTAACTCAGGAAATTCAGCTGAGCCATCAGAAAATTCAGGCACTCGACGAAGATATTGCCGAGAAAACTGAACAGATAAATCAGAAAAACGCAGAGATTGAGGAGAATATGGATATTCTCCGTCAGCGTATCAAAACTATCTACATAGCAGGTGAAGTTTCTTCTCTTGAAATCATCATGGGCGCAAAGAACTTCTCCGACTTCCTTGATAAGGTTCAGCTTGTAAAGAGCGTTTCCGCTCACGACGAGGAACTCATCAACGAAATTCAGGCTCAGCTTGACCAGATCAGCGCTGAAAAAGAAGAGCTCCAGCTCGATAAGGTGGAGCTTGAGGAAGAGGAAAAGAACCTCAAGGCTAAGCAGGACGAGTTAAATGTTCTGCTCAAAGAAAACGAGCAAACTCTCGCAACACTTCAGGAAGAAAGCGACGAGTTGCTTGCTCAGCTCACACTGACAGAAGACCAGATCAGTCAGCTTGACGAAGAGCTTCAGGAATACTACAGACAGCAACAGCAGCAACAGCAACAACCGCAGCAACAGCAGGGCGGAGGTTCAGCTGTCATAATACCTCCGATTGATGTACCTGCAGGTGGCGGTTATGTATGGCCTTGTCCTGGTTTCTACAACCTTACCTCTCAGTTTGAGGAGTGGCGTGGCTACTATAACCACGGTGCTATTGATATCGCAAGTGGCGGTATTATGGGTGCTGCAGTAGTTGCAGCTGCAGGTGGTACAGTAGTTGCAACCTGCACTTCTTGTCCTCACAACTGGGGTAAATATTACTCCTGCGGTTGTGGCGGTGGCTACGGCAACTATGTCTGGATTAACCACGGCAACGGCAAAGAAACCGTTTACGCTCACCTTACATCTGTCGCTGTTTCAACAGGTCAGTATGTATCAGCAGGTCAGCTTTTAGGTACAGTTGGTTCAACAGGCCACTCAACAGGTGCTCACCTGCACTTTGAAACCCGTTACAACGGTGTTAAGTACGACCCGATGAGCGAGTACTAATTTAATACTAAAATGATAAACCCCTTGCATATACTGTAAAAAGTTTATGCAGGGGGTATTTTATGCTTACTTCATTATATATAGAAACACCGCAGTATAATTCAAAACTGGGGAGAATGCTTGGCAGGCTTATGTTTGATACAATGAGAGTCGAAATAAGGAGTGCTGAGGATATTAATGTAAAATGTATTGAGTACATTAACCGTAGCGGCAAAGTGAACTTTTCTAAAATCGACAAGGAAGTCGGTGCTCAGCGCAACCGCCTTTTATGTAAGGCGGATTTACAGTTACCCGAAAATTCAGGTTACCGTCGCTTTTACAGCCTTGAATTCAAAGCTCGGCTTTGTACAAATCTCGCTATCGGCCTGTTGGCATCTCTGAGTGAATATAACCTTTCTGTAGGGTTGATTGATGAGCACGCTTCGTTTACTACTCTCCCAAAATACTTGCTTTCTTACACCGATAGCGTTGTTGTGGTGACTAAAGAAAGCGAGATTTATCGCGAATTAAACGAGAGTCTGCTTCATGATATCGGTGCCCCGATAAGAATCTCAAAGTCTAAAAATTCGCTTTATACCTGTGATTTGATTTTAGCACCTGCTCCGATTAAGGATAGCATAGGGTTTAATAACCACGCGCTGATTCTGACAGCACAGAAACCTGAAGTCAGTGTTGATTCAACGGTGATTTATGATTACCATCTCGAGCTTAGTGATGACCTTTTGAGCATCAAACCAAAGGGATTAAGCGATACATATTTTGCAGGTGCTTTGTATACACTTTTGAAAGTGTATCGTCTTGGCTCGAAATTGCCCGATTTATGTATCAGCGAAAACAAGGTACATACACCAGAGTCACTGAAAGCATTACTTAAGAATATCCACGATAAAACTTGACATAATGCCGATAAATGCTATAATACTAACTATGCGCAGACAATTATTCCTAGTTTTAATGAAAGGATACCTATAATATGGCTAAACCGGTTATGCTTACAGCTGAAGGTTTAAAACAGCTGGAAGAAGAACTCGATTTCTTGAAAGGCGAAAAACGAAAAGAAATCGCAGAGAAAATCAAAGTCGCTCGTTCATACGGCGACCTTTCCGAGAACAGCGAGTACGACGACGCTAAAAACGAGCAGGCAATACTCGAAGCTCGAATCGTCACTATTGAAGCTACTCTCAAAAACGCAGTTCTCATCGACGAAAACGAAATCAATAACGAGCAGATTCACATCGGCTCAAAAATTAAAGTTGAAAACATCAAGATGGGCAAGACTTTTGAATACAAGATCGTTGGTTCAAACGAGTCTAACCCAAGAGAAGGCAAAATCTCTGACGAGTCACCAATCGGTGTAGGCTTACTGGGCAAAAAAGTCGGCGATGTTGTCGAGGTTGAGGCTCCTGCGGGAGTTATCGCACTCAAGGTGCTTGAGATTTCAAAATAAGTTTTTTGGGCGACTCCTCATAGTCGCCCATTTTTAGGTTTATTGAAAGAGGGATTTTTATGGCAGAGAATCAGAACAAGAATCAGAATACGGAAAATCTATCTGAGATTTTACAGATCAGACGCGACAAGCTCACAGCGCTTCAGGAGGCAGGACAAGACCCGTTCCTCGTTACTACTTCTGACAGAGATATTATGTCAAACGAGGTTATCGAGCGCTTTGATGAACTCGAGGGCAAGGATGTCTGCGTAGCTGGTCGTATTATGTCTAAACGCGGTAAGGGCAAGGTTATGTTTATGGATATCCACGACCGCGGTGGCAAAATCCAGATTTTTGCTAAATTCGACGATTTAGGCGAAGAAGTATACAAGGGACTCAAAAAGTGGGATATCGGCGATATCATGGAGGTCAAAGGCTTTGTGTTCAAGACTCAGATGGGCGAAATCAGTATCCACGCAACCGCAGTCAAGCTTTTATCAAAGTCACTTCTTCCACTGCCTGAGAAATATCACGGTCTTACTAACACAGACCTTCGTTACCGTCAGCGTTATGTTGACCTTATTATGAATCCTGATGTCAAGACTACTTTCATCAAGCGTAGCGCTATCATCAAGTCTATCAGAGAATATCTTGATAATAACGGTTACATAGAGGTTGAAACACCTATCCTCAATACTATTCCCGGCGGTGCTTCAGCCCGTCCTTTCACAACTCACCACAACACTCTTAATCTCGATATGTATATGCGTATCGCAACAGAGCTTTACTTAAAGCGACTCATAGTTGGCGGTATGGAGAGAGTTTACGAAATCGGTCGTAACTTCAGAAACGAGGGTATGGATGTTAAGCACAACCCTGAGTTTACCTGTATCGAGTTTTACGAAGCATACACAGACCTTTATGGTATGATGGACCGCACTGAACAGCTTATCAACAAGGCTTGTGTTGAGGTGAACGGCACAGACCAGATTGTGTACCAGGAAGAAAAAATCAGCCTTGCGCTTCCGTTCAAGCGCGTTACTATGATTGATGCTGTCAAAGAGCACACAGGCATCGACTTCAACGAGTTCTACTGTGACACTGAAAAGGCTAAGGAGGTTGCTAAAGAGCTCCACCTAGAGGTTAAGTCTACAGACACATGGGGCAATATCTTAAACTCTGCATTCGAAGAGTATGTTGAGGATAAGCTCGTTCAGCCTACATTCGTTTGCGACTATCCTGTTGAGGTTTCTCCTCTTACAAAGCGTAAGCAGGACAAGCCTGAGCTTGTTGAGCGTTTTGAGCTCTTCTGCAAAATTGGTGAGCTTGCTAACGCATACACAGAGCTCAACGACCCGATTGACCAGAAAAAGCGTTTCGAGCATCAGTTGATGCTTCGAGAAGCTGGCGACGACGAGGCTAATATGATGGACGACGATTTCGTTACATCTCTTGAATATGGTATGCCACCGACAGGCGGTGTAGGCATCGGTATCGACAGACTCGTAATGTTGCTGACAGACTCAGCATCAATCCGCGATGTTATCCTCTTCCCAACAATGAAACCTATCGAGAAGTAATCAAACATAAATTAAGGACTATGGCGTTTTTTGTGCCGTAGTCCTTTTATTTTTTCTCTCCTTATGGTTAAAAGTTTTCTTGAATTTCAGAGAATGTTGTAGTACGATAAAATTATAGATTTTTGAAGGTGATATTATGGTAGAAAAATTATTTAGTGAGCTGATGCAGCTCCCTCAGATTGAGGCTATTGCATTGGGCGGTTCTCGTGCTGGCGAAAACTTTGATGAAAAATCCGACTATGATGTGTATCTGTATTTGACAGCTCCCGTTAACGAAGAAGTGCGCCGCAAGATTCTCACAAGGTACTGTGACTATATGGAGCTAGGCAACCATTTCTGGGAGCTTGAAGATAACTGCACACTAAAAAACGGGATTGATATTGATATTCTGTATCGTAATCTGGATGATTTCACTGCTGATGTGGCATCTGTTGTGGAGGAGTGTAATCCAAGAAACGGCTACACAACCTGTATGTGGCATAATCTTCTGACCTGCAAAATTATTTGCGATAAGAAAGGCAGGCTCAAGGCGTGCAAAGAGAGGTTTTCTGTACCGTATCCCGAAAAGCTCAGAGATAACATTATCGACCAGAATATGCGACTTTTATCCGACAACCTGCCATCCTATGACGGTCAGATTAAAAAGGCATTGGATAGAGTCGATTTAGTCAGCATCAACCACCGCACATCTGCTTTTCTAGAGTCGTATTTTGATGTGATTTTCGCGCTCAATCGCCTGACTCACCCGGGCGAAAAAAGGCTTGTACAGCTGTGTCTGAAAAACTGCGAGATACTTCCCTCTGATTTCGAGGAGAATTTAAGCGCACTTTTTGCTCATTTGTTTACTCAGCCTGAGCTCGTCTGTGACGATTTAGATCGGATTTTATCTGAGCTTAAAGCCAAAGTTTGCTGATTTTGTGTTGTTTCAGCTATTATTTGACAAGCTTTTTACGGCAATATATAATGAGTTTATCTTGTTTTGGGAGGATAATGCATTGAAGAAAATTTTTGCACTTTTATTATCGATTCTGATGCTCTCTTTTGTTGGCTGTGACAACACAGCACAGGAAGCTACTATTGATGAGATTCCTACACAGCCACAGACAACCATCACTGAGCACACACTTTCTCTCAACGCGTTTACTAACAACGGTGTTGAATACTTTTTTGATATTGAGAACAGTAACAGCGTCCCTGATGAGCAGAAAGTTAATAATATCACCTTCGTTGCTTTTACAGGCGATAAAGTTGCTGATGTTTTTGCAAATAACGGGTACTCAAATCTCCGACCCGATGAAACATTTGATAAATTTTTGGGTTTTATGGAGTACAAGGTTGATGTAGTCACTGACGAAAACGGTATTGAAATTGCTACCTACGAAAAGCTTTCGGGGGATACACTCTATTCTGTAGATGAAATTATGGAAAAAGAGATAACCGACTATTCAGTTGCCTTTGTTGCGAGATGGGAGAGTCTTACTGACGATTATTATGCAGCATTTGGGTATTAAATAGAAGCCAAATTTATTAAGGAAGTTTACTATGAAAAAGATTATTGCACTTATTTTAGCACTTTTAATGATGATGACACTTTTTGTCGGTTGTTCAGGTGATGATATAATCACTGATGCCGAGGAGGAGGTTTACTATAATCTCCAGCTTGAAGCTTTCTACGACGACAACGGTGAGCGTCATTTCACAGTTGACGAGACCTTTGAAGAAGAGCCGATGACTGTTGAGTACAACAACATTGCTTGTATAACCTATACTTCAGGAAATACGGTCAAAGAGGTATTGGAAGAAAACTATATGATTAATCTTCAGATTATTGATGAGAATGGCACATTCATGGGTTGGCTCAAGCATGAGTACGAGTCTGAAATTGACGAGTTTGGCAACGATATGGGCACTTATAAAAAGGTTGATGATACTTTATATACAACAGAAGAGATGCTCAATATGGAGATTGTTGATAAATCTCTTTGCTTTGTTGCTAAGTGGAGCGATATCGAAGATTCATATTACGCTGAAAACGGATACTAATAAATGCACCTTTGAGGCACCTTCTGAAAGGAAGGTGCCTTGTTTTTAAAAAATAATG
This sequence comes from Ruminococcus sp., assembly GCA_017410265.1. Taxonomy (GTDB): domain Bacteria; phylum Bacillota; class Clostridia; order Oscillospirales; family Acutalibacteraceae; genus Ruminococcoides. Next base: position 17,902 of record JAFQRC010000004.1, read on the forward strand.
TAAAGCATACTTGACATTTAAATGATACTATGCTAGTATATATGTAAAGTTAACTTTACACTATCTTATAGAGGTGAATATGAAAAACAAGGTTGAAGAGTTGAGAAAACAAAAGGGTATAAAACAAGAGGAGCTTGCGAAATCACTCTGCGTTTCGCGACAGACGATAAGCTCACTCGAGAGGGGAAAGTACAACCCGTCGATTATGCTCGCGTATAAAATAGCGAAGATATTTGATTTATCTATCGAAGAAGTTTTTATTTTTGACGAAGACTAGGAGGTAACTATGAAAAGCGATAAAGCCATGAGAAGAATGATTTTGAGTATCGCGTGGATTCTTGTCGGCGCGGTGATATCTGTGTTGAGTATTTTTGAGATGCTGGACAGCTTTTGGAGCGGATTCGGCGGAGCTCTCGTCGCGGTGGGAATTTTACAACTTGTAAGACATATTCGTTATCGCACAAATGAGGATTACAAAGAGAAAATAGACACAGAAGTAAACGATGAGAGAAATAAGTTTATATCAAGTCAGGCGTGGGCTTGGACAGGATATATCTTTGTCTTGTGTGCTGCTGTCGGAGCGATTGTTTTCAAAATTATGGGCAAAGATGAGCTGTGCTCTCTGTGTGCAACAGCGATTTGCCTGATGGCAGTTATTTACCTTGTATCTTATATGATACTAAAACGCAAATACTAACGATAAAGGGGGCAACTTTTCAGAGTGATGCCCCTTTTATTTTTTGTGCTTTGAGTGTATAATCTTATATGTAAATAATTTGAGGTGAACTCTATGAAAAAGAAAATTATAGTTTTTGCACTTTTGATTTTGCTGTGTATTTCACTTTTCGGTTGCAGTAAGAGCGTCGAAATAATCGGCGGAGCAGACGGAGAAACGAATATATTTGTCGAGAAAAAGTAAGGGATTAATATGACTCAAGCTCAAGGGATAATAGAATATATTGAAAATGAATACAAAGACAAAGCAGAATATCTCTTTGAAACAAGTGACACAGCGGTTTTTCGAAAAGGTGAGCGTAAAAAGTGGTACGCTGTGATTATGACGATTTCAAAAAGAAAGCTCGGGTTAAACAGCGATGATATGTCAGAAGTGCTCAATGTCAAGCTCAATCCGAACGAGATAGCTTTACTCACAGACAGAGTATCGTATTTTCCTGCGTATCATATGAACAAAAAACACTGGTGTACTATTTTACTTGATGGCACGCTTGAAACTGATGAAATCTGTTATAGAATAGGTCAAAGCTATAATTTAGTTAAAGGATAAAATCTTTTATTTTGATTAAAATAATACTAAAAATTTATTGGTGGTTTATTTGATTTTAGTTTCTTTATTACTTGTTAGTATAGCGGTGCTTTGTGCCGCTTACTATGTGTACCGCGTAGCTTTTTACTCTCGTAAAAAGGGGCAGGGAGATGTTTATGCTATTCCGCCCGGTGAGCAGTATCAGCCACATAAAAGTGATATGCTTAGTCTTATTGATAAGATTGTTGAAAGAGAATATGTTGATGTTTACACTACCTCGTTTGACGGCTTAAAGCTTCACGGAAGATACTACCATGTAAAAGACGGTGCTCCGCTTAATATCGGCTTTCACGGCTATAGGGCTACTGCTTTGCGCGATTTTTGTGTGGGAGCAAATGAGAGCTTGAAAAGAGGGCACAACCTGTTGCTTATAGACCAGCGGGGTCAGGGAGGTAGCGAAGGACATACTATCACAATGGGAATAAAAGAGCACCGTGATGTGCTAAGCTGGGTAGAGTTTGCGAATGAAAAATTCGGCAGTGATACAAAGATTATCCTCTACGGGGTGTCTATGGGAGCAGCGTCTGTTGTTATGTCAACTGCACTTGATTTACCACAGAATGTTTCAGGAGTTATCGCAGATTGCCCGTACAATGCGCCTAAGGATATTTTACTGAGCGTTGCTAAGCAGGATATGGGTATCAGTAAAAAACTCGCCTATCCGTTTATATGGCTGGCAGCACGGATTTTCGGCGGATTTGATGTTAACGCAATTACCTGTAAAGATGCAGTGAAAAACTCGAAAATCCCTGTGCTGATTCTCCACGGAGAGGACGACCGCTATGTGCCGTGTGAAATGAGCGAGGAGATTCAGCGTGCCAATGAAGATAAAGTTGAGCGCTATACTTTTCCTCTGGCGGGTCACGGAATTAGCTTTTTTTCTGATAAGGAGCGATACCGCGAAATAACCGAGGAGTTTTTTGAGCTGTGTTCTAAAGACAAGTGAATATAAAATAAGAAGACAGCGAGATAAATTTTCGCTGTCTTTTTTGCTATATAAACCTAAAGTGCTTTTGTTAGTTTTGTATATATGCTTGTTAGTTTTGCACAAAGTGGGTGTTGTAGAATTATTCAATCGGTCGAACTTTTGTTGAGGGGTATCATTTTTATTGTATAATTTGTCCATTTATAATATAATTAAAAGGTGTTCACGGGTTAAGTTGTGTAAAATGACCGAAAAGGCATTTTTCAGCACCCATAATGAAAGGAGTTGTTTTTTATGAAACAATATGACGCTAAACACATTTTAAATATCGCTATGGCAGGTCACTCGGGCGCAGGTAAGACCTCTGTTGCTGAGGCTATGCTTTATCTTGCTAAGGCTTCTGACAGACTCGGTAAGATTTCAGACGGAAACACAATGCTCGACTACGACGCTGAAGAAATAAAGAGAAAGGTATCAGTACTTACAGCAATCGCTCCTGTAGAGTGGAAGAATATGAAGATTAACCTCATCGACACTCCTGGTCTTTTCGACTTTGAGGGTGGTATCTGCGAGGGTTATCGTGCCGCTGAAACTGCTATGATCGTTGTATCTGCTAAGGACGGCATCAATGTTGGTACAGAAAAAGCTGTTAAAGCTGCTAACAAAGCCGGTCTTACTAAGATTTTCTTTGTAAACGGTGTTTGTGACGAGGATGCTCGTTTCTACCGTGTTCTTGAGGACTTAAAGTCTACATTCGGTCCATCTGTATGTCCTGTTATCGTTCCTCATATCGAGAACGGTCAGGCTAATACATACATCAACCTTTTTGAGTACAAGGCTTACACATATGATAAGTCAGGTAACGCTACTCCATCTGATATTTTACCTGAGATGGGTGACAGACTTGAGGGTTTGAGAGAAGCTATCAAAGAAGCTGTTGCTGAAACTTCCGAAGAGCTTATGGAAAAGTTCTTTGAAGGCGAAGAGTTCACACCGGACGAGATTATCCTCGGTGTTGCACAGGGTGTAAAGGACGGCACTCTCTGTCCTGTATTCTGTGGTGACGCTCATTCTACATTCGGTATTGAGCAGTTCTTGAATTCTCTTTCATGGCTTGCTCCTACTGCTGCTGACAAGGGTGCAGAAGTTGCTGTTGATGTAAACGGCGACCCTGTTGATATCACTGTTAACGAAGCTGGTGCTACTGCCGCTGTTGTATTCAAGACAGTTGCTGACCCATTCGTTGGTAAGCTTTCATACTTCAAGGTTGTTTCGGGTAAGGTTTCTACCGAAACTCCACTTGTTAATATGCGTACAGGCAAGGAAGAGCGTATCACTAAGGTATTAACAGTCAAGGGTAAGAAGCAGGAAGACGCTTCATACATCGGCGCAGGTGACATCGGCGCTATTCCAAAGCTTTCTTCTACTATCACAGGCGACACACTTTGTGCTCCTACCCGTAGAGTTATCTTAGAGGGCGTAGCTTATCCTGCACCATCTTTCTCAATGGCTATGTATCCAAAGAAGAAGGGCGAGGAAGATAAGGTTGCTCAGGGTCTCGTCAGACTAGCTGAAGAAGACCCTACTATCAAATTTGTAAACAACGCTGAAACTAAGGAAATGGTAGTTTCAGGTATGGGCGAACAGCATCTTGATGTTGTTGTTTCAAAGCTCAAGAATAAATTCAATGTTGAAGTTGAGTTAAAACAGCCAAAGGTTGCATACAGAGAAACTATCCGTTCAACATCCGATGTTCAGGGCCGTCACAAGAAGCAGTCCGGCGGTTCTGGTCAGTTTGGTGATGTATGGATTAAGTTTGAGCCATGCGATTGCGATTCACTTGAATTCGAAGTTCAGGTTGTCGGCGGTTCTGTTCCAAAGCAGTTCTATCCTGCAGTTGAAAAGGGTCTCAGAGATTCTATCAAGAAGGGTCCTTTAGCTGGCTATCCGGTAGTAGGCGTTAAGGCTATTCTCCACGATGGTTCTTCTCACCCTGTTGACTCTAACGAAATGGCGTTCAAAATGGCAGCTCAGATTGCGTTCAAGAACGGTATTCCACAGGCAAGACCTACTCTGCTTGAGCCTATCGGTGCACTCAAGGCTAATGTTCCTGATGCTAACATGGGCGATATCATGGGCGAGGTTAACAAGCGCAGAGGTAGAGTGCTCGGTATGAATGTGGGCGAAGACGGTATGCAGATTGTTGAAGCTGAAGTTCCAATGGCTGAGATGGCTGACTTCTCCGTTTATATGCGTCAGGTAACTCAGGGCAGAGGCTCATACAGCTTTGAATTTGAGAGATATGAGGACGCTCCTGCTCAGGTATCATCAAAGGTTATCGAAGAAGCAAAAGCAAATATGGAAGATTGATAATATATTGTTAAGCAATTAATTTCCTATAAAAGCACCCGAACTGTAAAAGCTCGGGTGCTTTGCTGTACATAAAAAACCGCGTGTGCTGAGTGAGCACACGCGGTAAATTGTTGTGTTTATTGGTACTGCGTACGGGGATATCACGCTTCGCTTACCTACGCAACTCTTACGATTTTCTACTGTTCCTCTGTCTCTTGCTAAAATCAAGGAATGAATTAAATTCTTGATTTTGTAACGCGAGACCTCGATCACTTTGAAAATCGTAAGGCTTCGGTACTCAGCGCTTAATAAGTGACTTACCTGTCATTTCTTCAGGCTGAGGAAGCTCTAAAATCTCAAGCATGGTAGGAGCAATATCAGCAAGACAGCCGCCACTTCTTAACTCGCAATCTTTACCAACCACAACGAAAGGAACAGGGTTAGTTGTATGAGCAGTGAACGGTGAACCGTCTACATCGTACATTCTGTCAGCGTTGCCGTGGTCGGCTGTAATGAGCGAAATACCGCCCATTTCAGAAACTGCATCTGTGACAGCCTGGACGCCCTTGTCAACAGCTTCAACAGCAGCAACTGCTGCTTCAAAAATACCTGTGTGACCAACCATATCGCAGTTAGCAAAGTTTAAGATAACAACATCGAATTTGCCGCTCTTTATAGCTTCAACGCATTTGTCGGTAACCTCGTAAGCGCTCATATGAGGCTGGAGGTCGTATGTTGCAACCTTCGGAGAAGCGACTAAAATTCTGTCCTCGCCCTCGTACTGTTTCTCAACACCGCCGTTGAAGAAGAATGTTACATGAGCGTACTTCTCTGTTTCAGCGATTCGAAGCTGAGTTTTGCCCATCTTTGAGAGATACTCGCCTAAGGTGTTAGTAAGGCTCTGTGGCTTGAACGCAATCTCAACATTAGGCATAGTAGCATCGTACTGTGTCATACAAACATAGGTGAGAGGGAAGAAGCCGTTTCTTCTCTCAAAGCCTGAGAAGTCAGGGTCTACGAATGTACGGGTGATTTCTCTCGCTCTGTCAGGGCGGAAGTTGAAGAATACAACCGAGTCACCTGCAGAGATTCTCTTTGTGCCATCGATAACAGTAGGGATAACGAACTCGTCTGTTACATCGTTTTCGTAAGACTTAGCGACAGCGTCAACAGCGCAAGCATTGTGTTCGCCCTCGCCGTAAACCATAGCGGCGTAAGCTTTTTCTACACGCTCGAAGCGATTATCTCTGTCCATAGCGTAGTATCTGCCCATAACTGAAGCGATTTTACCAACGCCAATCTGAGCCATTTTCTCGATACACTCTGCGACGAAGTCCTTACCACTTGACGGAGGAACATCTCTGCCGTCTAAGAAAGCGTGAACAAAAACATCAGTTAAGCCCTTCTTCTTCGCCATCTCGAGAATGCCGTAGAGATGAGTGTTGTGTGAGTGAACACCGCCGTTAGAAAGCAGACCGAAAAGGTGAAGTGAAGTACCGTTATTAAGCGCGTTATCCATAGCGAGGTTAAGTGCCTCGTTGTTAAAGAAATCACCGTCGTTGATAGACTTAGTGATTCTTGTTAACTCCTGATAAACGATACGACCAGCACCCATATTGGTGTGACCAACCTCAGAGTTGCCCATCTGACCATCTGGCAGACCAACATCCATGCCTGATGCACCAATCTGTGTGATAGGATTCTCAGAGAAAATCTTATCAAGAGCAGGAGTGTCGGCAGCAGCGATAGCGTTACCGTCAACAGGCGCTATGCCGAAGCCGTCCATAATAATTAAAGCAAGTGGTTTCTTAGCCATTTTTTTATCCTCTCGAAATGTGTAATTAAACGCTTGCGGCTTTAACGATAGCAGCGAATTTCTCAGCAACGAGTGAAGCACCGCCGATGAGACCGCCGTCAACATTCTCTTTTGAGAGAAGCTCAGCGGCATTTGCGTCGTTCATAGAACCGCCGTACTGGATAGTAACAGCCTGAGCACATTTTTCACAGTAGAGGTCAGCGAGTACATTTCTGATGATAGCGCAAACTTCCTCAGCCTGGTCTGCTGTAGCTGTAAGACCTGTGCCGATAGCCCATACAGGCTCGTATGCGATAACGATTTTAGAAAGCTCTTCTGCTGTTACGCCCTGAAGTGCAACCTTTGTCTGGAGAGATACTGTTTCAGCAGTGATGCCCTGCTCACGCTCACAAAGGAGTTCGCCAACGCAGAGGATAACTGTTAAACCTGCATCAAGTGCAGCTCTTACTCTCTTGTTAACTGTAACATCAGTCTCGCCGAAATACTGTCTGCGCTCTGAGTGACCGATGATAACATACTCGATACCCATAGCTTTGAGCATTTCTGCAGAGATTTCGCCTGTGAAAGCGCCACTCTTTTCCCAGTGGCAGTTTTCAGCACCGATTTTAACATTAGTGCCCTGAGTAGCTTCAAGTGCAACCTGTAAATCTACATATGGAACGCAAGCGATAACCTCGCAATCAGCGTCTTTTACGAGTGGAGTAATCTGAGAAAGAAGCTCTTTAGCTTCTGCTGGTGTTTTGTTCATTTTCCAGTTGCCGGCAATGATAGCCTTTCTTACTGCTTTGTTCATTTTTATTACCTCTTTATCTGAATATAGTTTTTCAAATTTAAGGGCGGAACTAAGTCCGCCCTATCGTGTGAATATAAATTATTTGTCGCCGATAGCTGCGATACCAGGAAGAACTTTACCCTCAAGGTATTCAAGAGAAGCGCCACCACCAGTAGAGATGTGGCTCATCTTGTCAGCAAAGCCGAGGTTGATAACAGCAGCAGCAGAGTCACCGCCACCGATGATTGTTGTAGCGTCTGTCTCAGCGAGAGCCTGAGCAACAGAGATAGTACCCTTAGCAAAGCACTCGTTTTCGAAAACGCCCATAGGACCGTTCCATACAACAGTCTTAGCTGATTTTACAGCGTCAGCGTAGATTTCCTGAGTCTTAGGACCGATATCAAGACCCATGATGTCAGCAGGAATTTCGCCTGTAGCGAAAACTTCTGTATCTACAGGAGCGTCGATTGGGTCAGGGAAGTTCTTTGTGCATACAGCGTCAACAGGGAGTAAGAGCTGCTTGCCTAAATCTTCAGCCTTCTTGATCATCTCGCGGCAGTAGTCGAGCTTAGTGTCATCAACGAGAGAAGTACCAACTTCCTTGCCGAGCGCCTTAGCAAATGTGTAAGACATACCGCCACCGATGATGAGTGTGTCACACTTGTCAAGGAGGTTAGAGATAACATTGAGTTTATCAGCAACCTTAGCACCGCCAAGGATAGCAACGAATGGTCTTACAGGAGCTTCAACAGCGTTGCCGAGGTAGTCGATTTCCTTCTGCATGAGGTAACCAACAGCAGTTTCTTTGATGAGCTCTGTAACACCAACAGTTGAGCAGTGAGCTCTATGTGAAGAACCGAAAGCGTCCATTACAAAGCAGTCAGCTAAAGATGCAAGCTCTGACTTAAATGGCTCGAGGTTCTTTGTTTCTTCTTTTCTGAAACGTGTGTTCTGAAGGAGAACTACATCGCCGTCTTTCATTTGAGCGACAGCCTTTTTAGCGTTCTCGCCAACAACCTCATCATCGTTAGCAAAAACAACCTCTTTGCCTAAAAGCTCAGAGAGTCTTACAGCAACAGGAGCTAAAGAGAACTTCTCTTCAGGGCCGTTCTTTGGCTTGCCGAGATGTGAACAGAGGATAAGCTTACCACCATCTGCTAAAATCTTCTTGATTGTGTCGAGAGCAGCAGTGATTCTGTTATCGTTAGTGATAACGCCGTCTTTGAGTGGTACGTTGAAGTCGCAACGGCAGAGAACTCTCTTACCGCTAAAGTTGATGTCGTCAACAGTGTACTTGTTGAGTTTCATAAGTAATCATCCTTTCAGAATATATTGAAATTTTGAAAAATATTGCCAAATTTCTACATGTTAATTATATAACAATAATATACGCGTTTTCAATAGTCAAAAACACTAATATTTTACCCATAATTTCATACAATTATATCACAATAAGAGTGAATGAAAAACTTTGACTAAATACAGGCTGATATAACGGTAAATTGTAGGGGCGACCACTGGTCGTCCACAGTTGAAAAACAGGCTTAAATTAAAGAAAAAAACATCTCACCAAGTGTGATTGTGGAGCTGTCCTTCTCCTAGAAGTGACGGATATTCCCACTGTCTGAGCACTTCGTAGGTAGCGATAGCGACTGCGTTTGAAAGGTTTAGCGAACGCGCTTCTTCTATCATCGGAATTCTTACACAGCTTTCGCGGTTTTGAAGCAACAGTTCTTCGTCGAGCCCCTTGGTTTCTTTTCCAAAGACAAGATACGCCCCGTCAGGGTAGCTTACATCTGAGTGGCGGTGCAGTGCTTTTGTTGTGAAAAAGAAAAACTGCTTGCCCTTATTTTTTTCGAAAAACTCCTCCTGATTTTCGTAGTATGTGATGTCTAAATACTGCCAGTAGTCGAGTCCTGCGCGTTTTAAGTGTTTGTCGTTTATCTCAAAGCCGAATGGTTTCACAAGATGAAGTCTTGCGCCCGTTGCAGCACAGGTACGGGAAATATTGCCCGTGTTCTGCGGAATTTCCGGCTCTATGAGTACGATATTTAATTCTGCCAAAAGTTATCACCTCTAACTTATTTTAAAATGGAGATAGTATTATTGCAAGTCTTTTTTGAAATGGAGGTATTATTGTGGCGAAAGGCAACGCTATGGGAATCGCGAAAGGTGTGGCAGTCGGTATGGCAACAGGAATGGTTGCAGGTTACGTCGGCAAAAAAATGATGGACGACGGCAAGCACAGTATGAAGAAAAAAGCAACCCGTGCGATTAACACTATGGAAAACATCGCATCAACCGCTAAGTATATTTTCAGATAAATAAAGTAGATAGAAACGCCCCTGAAAGATTTATATTTTCGGGGGCACATTTTGTGCCGAAATAAAAACAACAAACAGCTAAGTATATGTTGACAAAAATTATAGCAGGTGATAAGCTATAGTTGTCTACAAATTGTATACACAAAAAACAAAGGAGTAGTATTATGAAAAAAGTATTGTGCCTTTTATTAAGTTTTTTGATGATAGTATCACTTGCGGCTACTATCAGTGCGAGCATTACTGTTAACAGATACAACTACAATGCTACATACGACGAGGCTGTACTCGACGGCATTTTACCTGAGGGTTACACACAGCACGGCAGATGCGGTGAAGATGTCTACTGGGGTTACTACGAGGACTCAAAAACTCTCATCATTGGCGGTGAGGGTAAACACGAAAGCAGAGATTCGTATAATCTAAAATACGAATATGAAGAACTTCCTTTTGAGAAAGTTGTTGTGCAGGAAGGCATAACAGAGCTTGATGCCTTTGCCTTTAATAACTGCAAGAATATGAAGGAGGTTTCACTTCCTGACAGCCTTATAAAAATTGACAGCAGTGCCTTTGTTAATTGTAAAAGCTTAGTTAGTATTACAATTCCGAAGAATGTAAGCTTTCTAGGTTTAAACTTATTCTACTATTGTGAAGCTCTTGAGGAGATAAAGGTTGACCCTGAGAACACCACCTTTGACAGCAGAGATAACTGTAATGCTATTATTGCTACTGAAATCAATCAATTGAGATGCGCTTGCAAAAACACAACGATTCCTCAGAGCGTTACTAGTATCGGTCCCTTAGCATACAGAGGAATAACAGGGGTAACAGAAATCATAATACCAGAGCATATCACAAGTGTTTTTGGTCAGGCTTTCGAAGAGTGTGTTGATCTTAAGACTGTGAGATTGCATCCTGAGGTTGAGATGTATCCGTCAGGTATATTCAGCAAATGCACAAAGCTTGAAAATGTATATATTCCTGAGGGGATAACTGCAATTGGTATGCAGGATTTCAGTGGATGTACAAGTCTTGAAAGCATTGTGATTCCTTCAAGTGTCGAGTGGATTTCTCAATCTGCTTTTCTTGATTGTACAAACCTAAAAACAGTTACCATAAAAAATGGTGTACAAAATATTGGTCCCGGTGCATTTAGTGGATGCACAAGCCTCGAAGAAATTGTAATCCCTGAGTCAGTTGCTAATATTCAGATAGCTGCTTTTAAGAATTGTACAGCTCTGAAAAGCATAACTATTCATAATCCTGAGTGTGTTATAGGTGATATGGATATTACTATCCCTGAAAACGCTGTTGTTTACGGCTATAGTAATTCCACAGCTGAGGCTTATGCTAAGAAATACGGCAGAGAATTTGTAGCATCATTGGGTGACTATAAACCTGCATCACCTGACCAACCAGCCACCCCGGATCAACCAGCTACTCCAGACCAGCCGACAGTGCCATCGACTCCTGATGAGTGGATTCTTGGTGACGCTGATGAAGACGGCGAGGTTTCCGTAATGGATGCGTCACTGATTCAGATGTACTTAGTTGGTAAGAAGAACATTGTAGGTGATGCTCTTCTTGCGGCTGATGCTGATAAGGACAGCGAGGTTTCCGTTATGGACGCTTCTCTGATACAGATGTACTTAGTCGGTAAGAAAGAACTCTGATTTTAATCTTAGTTAAAGAAAAAGAGCACCGTGTGATAAAAATCACGCGGTGCTTTCTGCTTCTTATTCACTGTAGTCGTAGCTTAGCTTTTTGACATTCCAGTCTTTGATAGCTTCATAGTATTTACAGAGCTCTTCGTGAGCCTTAGGTGCATTGTGCGCGAGGTAATTTCCGCACTCAATCTTTGAGTTACCCGGAATATCTCCCTCGTGGTCACGACATTTTTTGACGATATCCTTGATGAGTGAAAGTGCAGTATCAAACTCTAAATCACGGGTGAGAAAGTAAAATCCCGTCATACAACCCATCGGTCCGAAGTAGATAACATTGTCACTAAATTCACTGTTTCTTGCGTAAGTTGCGAAAAGATGCTCGATAGTGTGCATAGCGAAAGGCTCTAAAAACGGAGGGGTATTCGGCTTTATAAAACGCAGGTCAAAGGTGGTGATGTCACCGTCGATTCGCGAAATATATACTCCGACATCAAGTTTGTTGTGGTCTACTGTAAAGCTTGCGATTTTCTTCATAATATCCTCACTTAGTAATTCTTCATACAGATGTTCATATCGACATTGCCCTCTATTCCGTCTACCTGACCTTCGATATCATACTGCCACATTGTGAAGTTGTAGTACATCGACGGGTGCTCTTCGTAGTCAGCCACCCAGAAATCTATGTCCTTTAACTCCTCGAGATTGTACTTGTAGTACATAAGATAGGTGTTGGAGTAGATAATAGCAGTGTTACCGCTTTCTTTTATTGTATCACAGAACGCGATAGCTGCCGCGGTTAAGTCCTCGCTTGAAACATTGTCTGTTCTGGCTGAGTCACCCTCAATAGTCTCCCAGTCGAAAGCAACAGGATAGTCAAATTCGAGTCCCTTTGTCTGCTTGAGAAAATAATTTGCTTCCTCAACTGCTTCTTCGGCATTTTTAGCCTGTGAGAAGAAATATCCGCCGACTCTCAGCCCTGCGTCCTTTGCACCTTCAAAGTAGTCATAGAATTTTGAATCCATGTAGAAGTCGCCTTCTTCGCCGTAGTATCTTCCGCCTAGTCTGAGCATAACAAAGTCAAAGCCTTGCGCTTTCACTTTGTTAAAGTCAACATCGCCTTGATACTCCGACAGGTCAACACCCATGCAGGAAGCAACCTCATTATCAATATAGTAGGTCATCATGCCTTTGTCGTCGATGATGAAGTTGTCGTTTTCATAGACATTTTTTGCGAAGCCTGCGACAGCATCTATTTCAATCATGCCTAAAGATGGGTCATTGATAGTAATTTTCTCGCCCTTTTTGATTTTCTCTGTTTCGTGCTCGACAAATTCGGTAGGACGAATTTGTTGTTCATCGTCGTTATTGTTCATAGTGGTGATTAAAACGGTAGCGCCCACAGCAACCACAAGCACTAATGCTATTACTAAGGGAAGTATGTTAAACCCTTTTTTAGCGTGTTTACCGTTGTTTCCAAAAATAGCCATAAAGTTCTCCTTTTCAGCATTTTATGCTACGAGGATACCACAAAACGACGATAAAGTAAACAAATTTAACAGTAAGTTTACTTTTGCCTTGAAAATATTCACACTTTCTTTTATAATGTAAAAAAAGCTGAAAGGGGATACGCGGTGCAGGTTCTGGGTTACAAGAAGAAAACTAAAACACAGCTGCTCAGAGCAGTCGACGAGTGCGTGTCCATCAGCCAGCTTTTTGCGCTTGTCCAGCACGAGGGGCTTGTACTGCAGATGCAGTCTTTACCCGGTGCGTCTAACATTTCTCCTAAAAAGCTACCTACTGGAGATGTGGTTATGAAGTCACCGCTTGAAAACCTCAAAGACAGAGTGAAAACGGCGATCGTGTGTCAGAGAATATAGTTTTAGTTAAAGTACAGGCAACTGTACTTTTATTTTTTGCATTTCTTTGTATATTTTTACTATATTTTTCTTGAAAAATCACTCTTTAGTGTTATAATTGTAGTGTAAACTATATTAACAAAACAGGAGGTTAATATGAAAAAGTTATTATCTATCATTTTAGCTTTAGTGATGCTTTTTAGTGTTATGCCGTACACGGTATTTGCTGAAGAAGTAAGCACACTGAGCTATGAATTTACAGGCACTAACGCTGATGACCCGGGTTATGCAGAAGGTACGATTACTTTCAGTGCAGCTTCCACAGCGAAATACTACCTGTACTGGGGCGATGAAGAAAAGGCGCTCGAGCAGTATTTTGAAATCGCTTCGTTTACTGTAGAAAAAGGTAGCTTTGCTACATACAAATTCCCTGCTCAGACAGCTATTCCTGCTGATGCAGAATGTGTATTTGTATCAAAAGCGAGCTCATGCGAAAATGCATATGTAAGCGAAAACATCGCAAAGTTTGATATTCCTGACAGCAAGAAGCTCTTTGATTCTTCTTCTGAGCGTCAGTACAGATACGCTGCACTTTCTGATATCCACATTGATATGCAAAACGGCAATGAAGCAGGCTACTATGTAAACGCTGTTGACCACTGGGCACAGACTCTGGATGTCTGCGTTGACAGAGAGGTTGACTTTATCATTTCAGCAGGAGACCAGGTAACAAACGCTTGGGGCGCTACTCAGGAATGGCTGACATATCAGAAGGTTTTAGCTGAGTCTGACTATGTTAACCCGATTTACGAATCAGACGGTAACCACGAGCCTAGAGGTAGCGCAAACAGTAACTGCGACACAGCTTGCTCAAACGAAGAGTTTTCAATCGGCACAGGTCTTGATGCTGATGCTCAGTCTATAGTTGACGGCAAGGATTACTACGAAGTAACAGAGCCTAATACAGGCGACCACTTCATCTTTATGAGTGAAGTTAACGCTCACCCTGGTGAGAATGATAACTTCTCGAAAGAACAGCTCGATTGGCTCGAGGGCTTGCTCGATAAATACGAGGGCGACGGAAAGAAAGTATTCCTTATTCAGCACGCTCTGCTTCAGGGCTACGGCGCAGGTGACGATACTTTTGACCCGGGTTATCAGGGCGGTATCAGAATGGCTCATGCTGAAACAGGAGAGCAGTTCCCTAACAACCAGAGATTCAAAGCTATTATAGAAGACCATCAGGAAATTATCTGGTACTCAGGTCATACACATATTGATTTCACAGAAAACCAGAACTATTCTTCAGAAAACGGCAAATCCTGCCATATGGTGCACATCCCGTCAGCGTGCAATACTACACGCTATCAGAAGGACGAAAACGGAGTGAAATACTTAGGCACCAGCACAGACTACACCTTCTTTGATGACACAACACAGGGTTATGTTGTTGATGTTTTCGAGGGTGCAACAGTGCTTTATGGTACAAACCTTCACTACAACAAGGTTTACCCTGCGTATACATACATAATCGAAGAGGGCGTTCCTGAAGAAAGACCAACAGAAGAAACTCAGCCTCGCCCAACAGTTCCAGTTCCAACACAGCCTGATATCGAAAACGGCACGGTTGTTTACTGTGTCAATTCAGCTAACTGGGCTGATGTTTATGTTCACGCTTGGCCGACCGGTTCTACAGGTACAACATGGCCTGGCTATCCGATGACTAAAACAGGAGAAACCGTAAACGGTTTTGATGTATACAAAGCAACAATCGAAGCTGACTACACAGGTGTTATTTTTAACAACATGGGCAACGGCTCAAAGACTCCTGACCTCACAGTTATGGAAAACCAGTACTATGATGTAAGATCAGGTGCGTGGTACGCAACACTAGCAGAGGTTCCTGAGGTTGAAGCGCTTTCCACTGACCGCTATCTTGTTGGTGAATTCAACGGCTGGAGCACAGTAGCTAATGAGTTCAAGCTCAACGCTGAGGGTGACTCCACAGCTTATGTCACAATGACTTTAGACGCTAACAAGACATATCAGTTCAAGGTTGTCAGAGAGGGCACATGGACCAGCTGTTCAACACCTATTACAGAAAGCGTAGAAGGTCTTACTTTCTCTAAATCAGTCAGCGGTAACGCTACAATTACTACTCAGGCAGCAGGCGACTATGTATTCTCGTTTGGTATTGCTAGCTCACAGCTTGGCGTAGTTTATCCCGAGCCGTCAGAAACTCCGACAGAGGCTCCGACAGATAAGCCAACTGAAACTCCGACTGAAGTTCCTACAGACAAGCCAACAGAAACTCCGACTGAAGTTCCTACAGACAAGCCTACAGAAACTCCAACTGAAGTTCCGACAGATAAACCGATTGTTGATATCATCTACGGTGATGTCAATGGTGACGGTGAGGTGGCCGTAATAGACGCTACTTTGATTCAGCGCCATATCGCAAAGATTATTACACTCACAGAGGAACAGCTTGAGAGAGCTCTCGTCAGAGGAGATGCAGAGCTGACAGTAATGGACGCAACTCTGATTCAGCAGAAAGTTGCTAAAATTATAGAAAAATTCCCTGTTGAAGTTGAAAGCAAAGATGTTGCTACAACATCAGCTGATGATGCAGTAGCAAGTGATGATATCTTTACAAAAGCTACTGAGTATCTCTCATATTACTTCCAGTATGCTTCGTATGACGACTACCAGGCATTAAAGAAGGTTGTCTATAAGTACAAGGATACTGACACAACATCTCTTACAGCTTCTGCACAGGCAGAGCTTGAAGAGGCTATTGCTGATTTTGATGCTCTACGTGAAAAGGTACATCAGCAGACAGTATACTTCACTGACGGCAACAGCCTTGGTAACATTAGAGCATACTACTTCAACAGTGCTTCAAATACTGAGGTTGAAGCTTGGCCGGGACAGATTGGTTCTTACATCCAGACTAATTCCTACGGCCAGAATGTTTACGCTGTTACACTGAACTTCTCAAAGTTTGATACTATCGTATTCAGCAGCAACGGCAATAATAAGACAGCTGACATCACCTTAGATGGTTGCTCAGGCAAGCTCTACTACCCGACAGAGCAGGATGCTGAGGGAGCATGGGGCGTAGCCGAAACCACCTTCAAGCAGATGTGGTGCGGCGAAAAACAGGACGAAGTCGGCGACGATGTAGCCGAAGATGTCACCATTTACTTCACAGATACACTAGGCTGGTCAACTGTTAACTGCTACTACTGGTTAGGCTCTAAGAACAACTCCTGGCCTGGTCAGCAGATGACCTATGTCAGAAATAATTCGTCAGGACAGCCGATTTACACAATTACTCTTCCTGCAGGCGCATCAGTTGTATTCAACAATTTTGTCAACGATGCAGGTCTACAGAGCGTTGATGTCACAGGTGTCACAGGCGGTTGCGGATATTATCTGACAACTCAAAGTGCAGGTAAATATCTGTATGAAACCTATGTTTACGGCGAGTAAATCTGTATAAAAACAATTGAAGGCTCCCTTTCGGGAGCCTTTTTTGTGTCAGCTGTTTGTGGTTTCGCATATCATTTTTCCCTAGTGGTCGGTTATGTGTTTTCCGCAAAGATGTTAACTAAACACTTTATTTTATAGGATAAATGAAGTATAATCTAAACAATGGATAAGAATTTCTCGGGTTAACAACAACTTACGCAAAAAACATAAAGCCGAGCGTTGCTGTGTGCTGGTTTTATCCATCAAGGAGGATACTCGTGATAAAAATAACAGATACATACAGTTTAAAGGAAATTTTTACTTTTCAATTGGGTTTTAAAACGCCCTATTTTTTTGATGTGGATTTTGAATCCTGGAAAAAATCTTTTGAAGATGATATCGACGGTGAGGTTAGGACGCTATTTAAGAAACTTTTCACAATAGTTGCTTATGACAGCGATGAACTTTTAGGATTTATTCAATACGGTAATACTGCATTTGGATTTGATAATAACGGTGAGATTTCAAGTGCTATTTCATACCCTGTTATTCGCAATCTGTATTTTGCAAAAGACAGAGTAGATGTGGGCAAATTGCTCATGAATGAAGCAAAGAAAAAACTGGGAGAGAATGAACGAATATATGCGTTCTTCCATTATTTTGGTATGAGCTGTTTTGCGCGACACGGCAAGCTCTTTGAAAATCACGCTCATATTGATGCTTTACTTAAAGAAAATGGCTTTGAAATTGAGCATGAAAATGTGTACTATTCATCTACAATTAATGGAGATGTAAGTTCAGAGGTAACAATCACCCCGAGCGATTTGACAAAGGGCAATCAGCAGTATATTGACTTCAGAATTGGCAGCAATCAGGTTGGTGGATGTGAAGTGCATTATCTGAATGAAAGCATAGCATACCTCCGTTGGATATATGTCAACGGCGATATAGTTGGCAAAGGTATCGGCACAAAATGTATGAATGCATTAAAAGCTTTCCTTTATATGAAAGGTGTAAAACGTTTTGATACTGACACTGCTATCGATAACAGAGTGGCTCAACATTACTATGAGAAAAATGGTTTTCTTCGTGAGGGTGTTACAAGGAGTTACTATACAAAACAGGAGAAATGATTTTCTTGTAAATTCTAATCTAACCAATAATAAAAGAGATATGAGAGGATTCTTTTTCTCTCATATCTCTTTTTGTTACTCGCATTCAGATAGGTACATTTTACCCTCGTGGTCGGTTATATATTTTCCGCTTGGTAAAAGCTTGCTGATTGGCACAATTTTGTAGCCTTGTGCTTTGATAGCTTTTATTATCAGCGGAAGTGCTTCAGGTGTGTTTTTTGCTCCGTTGTGTAAAAGTATTATCGAGCCTTCGCAGAGTTTACTTTCAATGCGACTGACCATATCCTGAGGTGTCGGGTCTTTCCAGTCGAGAGAATCGATGTTCCACTGCGTACAGTACATAGAAAGGCCGTTGCACACTTCAACAACCGAGTTATCGTACTCGCCATATGGAGGTCTGAAAAGAGTGACCTCTTTTCCTGTGATTGCGGTGATTTTCTCGTTGCACTGCGTTATTTCGCTTTGCTGTTCTTCTCTTGAGATTTGAGTCATATGAGCGTGGGTGTTCGAGTGATTTCCAACATCGTGACCGCGGGCATCAATTTCTTTCACTGACTCGGGATATTTATCCACCCACTCGCCAACCAAAAAGAATGTCGTCTTGACTTCGTTTTCGTCGAGTATGTCAAGCAGTGTTTGAGTTTGTTCGTTGCCCCACGCGGCATCAAAGGAAATTGAGCACACTTTTTCCTGCGTGTCAACATAATATATCGGAATCAGCCTTTCGGTATTTGCTGTTTGTATCGCCTGTGTAGCTGTTCGTGTGGCGACTGTAAGCATCAGAGCACCTATCAGCACGCCCGCAAACATCGACAGCATGCCTTTTTTAGTAATAGTATAAACTCTCATAAAAATCCCCCTGTAAAGCCTATGCTCACAGGGGGATTAAAATTACACTTTGCTACTAGGTTAAGCCTGAATTTCCCAAGTAATTCCGTCTTTAGAATCCTTGACTACAACATGCATAGCAGTAAGCTCGTCGCGGATAGCGTCAGCAGTTGCCCAGTCTTTGTCAGCTCGAGCCTGTGTTCTTTTTGCGATGAGCTCTTCTATTTTAGCAACATCGACATCAGAGGTTTTTTTCTCGTTCTGGGCCTTGACTTTTCCTGCTTCTTCAATGAGATTGAGGCTTAGCACCTTGTCGAAATCATCGATGAGGTAGAGCTTAGTCTTATCGTTAGTTTTAGCTTTGAGTACATCATAAACGCTGGTAAGACCGAGAGAAGTATTCAGGTCGTTGTCCATGTTCTCTTTGAATTTTGCGATGTACTGAGAAGCAGTTTCCATATCAACTTCGCCGTCGTCTTTGAGGTTAGCGATACGGGAAACGAGCTTGTTGTACGCAGTGACTGTGTTGTCTAAAATATCAAAGTCGAACATCAGCGGTTTTCTGTAGTGTGACTGTAAGCAGAACATTCTGTACGCAAGCGGGTTGTAACCCTTTTCCTCGAGCAGAGAAACGGTGAGAAACTCGCCCTTAGACTTGCTCATCTTGCCTCGTCTGTCTAAAAGATGGAGTACGTGGAACCAGTATTTGCACCACTGGTGGCCAAGGTACGCTTCAGACTGTGCGATTTCGTTTGTATGGTGAGGGAAAGCATTGTCAACACCACCGCAGTGAATGTCGCAGTATTCACCTAAGTGCTTGATAGAAATAGAGCTACACTCGATGTGCCAGCCCGGATATCCCAAGCCCCAAGGTGAATCCCATTTTAATTCCTGGTCGTCGAACTTTGATTTTGTAAACCAGAGTACAAAGTCGGTTTTATTCTTCTTTGAGAGGTCTTCTTCAACATCGTCACGAACGCCAACCTCGAGGTCTTCCTCTTTCTGGTTGCCAAAAACATAGTATTTATCAAGCTTTGATGTATCAAAATAAACATTACCACCGCTAATGTAAGCGTAGTCCTTTTCGAGCAGTACAGACACCATATCGATGAATTCTTCGATACAGTTAGTAGCAGGCTCGACTACATCAGGGGTTTTGATGTTGAGCTTTTTGCAGTCTTCAAAGAAAGCGTCTGTGTAGAATTTCGCGATTTCAAGAACTGTTTTCTTCTCACGCTTTGCACCCTTGAGCATCTTGTCTTCGCCTGTGTCAGCGTCAGAGCTGAGGTGACCGACATCAGTGATATTCATAACTCTTGTTACATCATAGCCACTGTAACGAAGATACTTCTCGAGAACATCTTCCATAATATATGTGCGGAGATTACCTATGTGTGCGTAGTGATACACAGTAGGGCCACAGGTGTACATACGGACACGCTTGCCTTCAAAAGGAATAAATTCCTGCTTTTCGTTTCCTAAAGTATTGTAGAGAATCATTGTTTTTCCTCCAGTTTCTTTTTGAGTTCGTCGATTTGAATCTGCATTCTGCACAGCTCTTGTGCGACAGGATCAGAGTAGTGAATCTGGTCGAGATAGTCAAGCTTCTGACCGTTGATTTTGACAATTCTCGCGGGTACACCGACAGCGGTAGCGTTATCAGGTACTTCAGTGAGCACCACGGCACCTGCGGCGATTCGCGCGTTATCGCCAACCCTGAACGGACCGAGCACCTTAGCTCCGGAGCCGACCAGCACATTGTCACCAAGAGTCGGGTGACGCTTGCCGTGTTCTTTACCTGTACCGCCGAGGGTTACATTCTGGTAAAGTGTGCAGTTATCACCGATGATAGTTGTTTCGCCAATAACCACACCCATACCGTGGTCGATGAAAAGTCCCTTGCCGATTGTAGCGCCCGGGTGAATTTCAACACCCGTTTTGTGACGACAGCGCTGAGAAATCCATCGAGCGATAAACTTCATATTATGATTGTAAAACCAGTGAGCGCGTCTATAGCTCCTGACAGCCTTGTAGCCCGAATACAGGAAGAAAACCTCCATTCTGCTCCTTGCCGCAGGGTCACGCTCCATAACGGAGTTTAAATCCGCTATCAAAGTCTTGAACATATATATTCTCCTAGTCTGAAAATTAGAAAGATAACAAAAAATGCGCCATCCCGAAAGGGACGACGCAGTCGTGGTTCCACCCAGATTCAGTTAAAGCCTTCCCCTTGAGGGGGGAGGAGGACCGCTTGGCGGTGGAGGAGGTGTAAATACACAAACCTACCCTTTAACCCTTTGTGCTTTGTAACGGAAGCTCCCGTGTGAAGATACTTATTTTCCCCTCACAAGCTCACAGGTGCATTTCACAAAAATCAGCTAAAGGAAATTTCAGCAGCTATTCCTCTCTCTGCTAGCGTCAGTTTTGCTACTTCTCCTGCTCAACGCCTTTTTATATCACTAGTATTATATACATTTATTATAAAAATTGCAATACTTACATTTCGCTTATGGTATCTTTGTTGTCAAGCACATATTTCACACCTGAAATAACAGCGAACAAAACAGAAATCCACATCATAACTTCGCCTGCGATATAGAAAATATAAGCCAAATTGTAGTAATCGAAGTTTATAAGAAGATATTGTTCAAAAATTCCAAGCAAAATCTGTAACACAAATACGCCGATTATCGCGATTATCTGAGAAACAGTTTTAGCCTTGCCCCAGATATTAGCGGCAACGACCTTGCCCTGTGATGCTGCAGAAAGTCTGACAGAAGTTACTACGAACTCTCTGAAAAGTACAATCAGAATGATGATAGGGTCGCACAGTCCCTTTGCTAAAAAGCAAACTAATGCTGAGATAACTAAAATCTTGTCAGCAATCGGGTCAGCAAATTTGCCGAAATTTGTGATAAGATTACGCTCGCGAGCGATTTTTCCGTCGAAGTAGTCAGTGATTGAAGCCGCACCGAAAATCAGTCCTGCGACTAAATAGTGAAATGGAAAATCGATTAACATAGCCGCTACCATAAACGGAACGAGGATAATCCGAAGAACTGTTAACTTGTTAGGTAAATTCATTTTATACCTCCATTTCGCCCACTAAATCGCAGTCGAGATAGTCGTTAATCTTAACTTTAACGATGTCGCCCTGCTTTGGCTTATCTTCGTTTATAGTGAAGAATACGCACGGGTCAACCTCAGGCGCGTCAAGTACGCTCCTTCCGAAATAACACTCAGCATAGCGGTCAAATCCGTCAACTAAAACATCGAGAGTTTTGCCGATGTATTTTTCGCAGTTATTCTGCATGATGATAGCCTGCTGTTCGTTTATAATCTGCGCGCGCTTAGCTTTCACATCTTCATCGAGCTGGTCATCATAGTCGCCTGCTTTTGTATCCTCTTCCTGAGAGTACGCAAAACAGCCCAGTCGCTCAAATTTCATGTCTTTCACAAACTGAGAAAGCTCAGTAAACTGCTCCTGTGTTTCACCCGGGAAGCCTGCGATTAAGGTAGTGCGCAAAGTGATGTCAGGAATCTCAGCTCTTATCTTATTGATAAGGGCAGTGAGGGTTTCCTTATCGCCCTTGCGGTTCATCCTTTTTAGCACCTCGCCGTTACAGTGTTGCAAAGGTAGGTCGATGTATTTAACGATTTTGTCTTCGGTTTTTATTGTATCTATCAGTTCGTCAGTGATTCTGTCAGGGTAGCAGTAAAGAATTCGTACCCACTCTAAACCCTCTATTTTGCACAGTTCTTTTAAAAGCTCAGGTAGCATCAGCTTTGAGTAGATATCTTCACCGTAACGGGTGGTATCCTGAGCGATAACATTGAGCTCTTTGACTCCGTTTTGAACTAAAGTCTTAGCTTCTTCTAAGATGTTTTCTATTTTTCTGGAGCGGAACGAACCTCTAATCAGCGGAATCGCGCAGTATGTACAGCAGTTATCACAACCGTCAGCAACGCGCAAGTATGCGTAATGCTGTAGGGTAGACTGCACGCGCTTTCCGTCAAGTGGCATAAGCTCTTTTTTTGGAAAGCTTTCAACGATTTCATCTTCCATAGCTTTTTCTAAAGCGGAGCAGATATCTCCGTTTGCGCCTAGTCCTAAAACAACATCAACCTCCGGAATAAGTTCGCGGATTTCTTCTGCGTAACGCTGAGCAAGACAGCCTGTGACAACGATTTTTTTAATTTTACCCTCTTCCTTGAGCTTGGAGAGTTCAAGAATTTCGTTGATGCTTTCCTGCTTAGCGGATTCAATAAATCCGCAGGTGTTGATGATAGCGATATCTGACATAGCGGCGTCTTCAATAAGCCTGAATCCGCCATCTCTTACTTTGCTCATCATCATTTCGCAGTCAACTCTGTTCTTGGCACAACCCAAGGACACAAAACCAACAGTAGTAGACATTTTGTTCTCCAATTATGTATTAGTCGCAGTAGTCGATATCAGTGTATTCACTCAGCACAGCTTTGATATCAGAATAGCTGTAGCCAAGTCTGACAAGTCCGTTTACACATCTTCTGCGACCTTTTTCGTCAAATAGATTTTTAGAGTATTTTTTGTTTATCACAGCTCTGATGTTTTCATAAATGTCAACATCGAGCTCGTCAACCGTATCGCGTGCTAAATCGCGGTCAATTCCTTTGTCGCAAAGTTTGCGAACAGCGGCACTTTTTGAAAGGTGCTTTAAACTGAGCAAATCTGTTGCGTAGCGTTTAGCGTAACGCTCGTCGTTTATGAGTCCGAGTTCCTGTAGCCGCTCAACGGCTTTTGTTGCAGCTTCATAGCTACTGTCCTTAGCAACCTTATCGATAAGCTCTTTCTTTGAATGGTCACGATAGGAGATAAGCCACATCGCCTTGTCTTTAGCGCGTTTGATGTTAGATGCGTCTATGACTTCTTTGAGCTTCTCATCATCAATTTCATCGCCGACATCAATGCGGTAGGAAAGCACAGTTTCTGTGTCAATCTTCAGTGCAAATTCGCCGTCGATATAAAGCGCCGACAGCCCTTTTTTCTTGGGCTCAATAGCAGTGATTTTCATCAGTCTTCAACTAAAATATCGATGTTAGACTTAGAGC
This sequence comes from Ruminococcus sp., assembly GCA_017410265.1. Taxonomy (GTDB): domain Bacteria; phylum Bacillota; class Clostridia; order Oscillospirales; family Acutalibacteraceae; genus Ruminococcoides. The sequence continues at coordinate 41,461 of JAFQRC010000004.1, forward strand.
TCTTTGCAGGGGTAGCCTTGGTTTCGGTGGCAGGCTTTGAAACAAGAGTAGCCTTAGCAGGCTTTTTGACTCTGGTGCTTAGTTTATCGATATTCTGCCAAAGCAGTGTCTCGATTTCCTGTCTGAGCTCGTCGTTGTTCTCGAGCAACTCCTTGACATTGTCACGGCCCTGACCGAGTCTTGTTTCGCCGAAGTTGAACCAAGCACCTGATTTCTGGACTACATCAGCTTTTACAGCCAGGTCTAGTAACTCACCTGAACGAGAGATACCCTTGCCATACATGATGTCAAATTCAGCCTCTTTGAACGGAGGAGCTATTTTATTCTTAACAACCTTGGCGCGGGTACGAGAACCAATCATCTCGCCGTTTTGCTTCAAGGTTTCAACTCTTCTGATGTCAATACGGACAGAGCTGTAGAACTTCAGCGCTCTACCGCCAGGAGTAACCTCAGGGTTACCGTATACAACGCCGACTTTCTCTCTGAGCTGGTTGATAAAGATAGCAACGCAGTTTGATTTAGAAATAGCACCTGCGAGCTTTCTTAAAGCCTGTGACATAAGTCTTGCCTGAAGACCAACATGGGAGTCACCCATTTCGCCTTCAATTTCAGCCTTTGGAACGAGAGCTGCAACAGAGTCGATAACGATAACATCGATAGCGCCACTGCGGATAAGAGCCTCAGCAATTTCGAGCGCATCTTCGCCTGTGTCTGGCTGAGAAACTAAAAGCGAGTCAACATCTACACCGAGAGCCTGAGCGTAAACAGGGTCTAAAGCGTGCTCAACGTCGATGAAAGCGACATTACCGCCGTCTTTCTGACCCTCAGCGATACAGTGGAGTGAAAGTGTAGTTTTACCTGAAGATTCAGGTCCGTAGATTTCGATAATTCTGCCTCGTGGCAAACCACCGATACCAAGTGCGATATCGAGAGATAATGAGCCTGTAGAAACATGACCGACATTGAGCGCCGAGTCCTGACCCAGGCGCATAACAGCACCCTTACCAAACTGTTTTTCAATCTGACCCAGAGCGGTCTCAAGAGCTTTATTCTTATCAATAGCCATAAAAATTCTCCTTTTGGGGCTTTGCCCGATAAATATTACATAGAAATTATACCACGAAATCTGACAGATTTCAACAAAATTTCGAAAATATGTTCTAATTGTAACCTTGGTTACGGATTGTAAATAGCGCTTAATGCACGGATGGTACCGCCTAAATCGAGATAGCCTCTGATGTCAGTAAAGCCCGCTTTTTTTAAAAGCTCTCTGACATATTCAAACTGACCTTCTCCAAGCTCAAAGGCGATAAAGCCATTTACTTTGAGCTTCCTTGACCACAAAGAAATGATTCCTTTATAAAAGTCGTAGCCGTCTTTTCCACCGTCTAAAGCAAGCGTTGGCTCAAACTGAACTTCCCTTTGAAGTGTCGGAATTTCATCACTTTTTATATACGGAGGGTTTGATACCAAAAGGTCGAGAGAGCCGTCCTCAAATTCATCAACACAGTCGTACAAATCAGCGTGGATTGCTTTGATAAAAGCATCGTTGAGCTGTGCGTTTTTAGTAAGGTACGAGTATGCTGTTTCACTTTTTTCAACAGCGCAAACATAAGCATTTTCAAAGTGTTTTTTCAGCGTGATAGCGATGATTCCCGAGCCTGAGCACAAATCAACTATTTTTGCACTTTTTCTGTTTTTGAGTAAGTTAAGACATGCGTTTACTAAAACCTCGGTGTCATCCCGCGGAATGAGCACTCCGGGAGCTACCTCAAAAGTGTTTCCCATAAAGTACCACTTGCCGATGATGTACTGCACAGGCTCGCCCTCTGTTCTTCTTTTTACGCACTCGCTGAGCTCATTTAGCTTGCTTTCATCAGCTACTTTATCACCGTATACGGTGATGTCAGTGCGTGAAAGAGAGAAGATATGTTCAAAAAGATATACAGTATCAAAGGCGGGGTCGCTAACTCCCGCCTTTTGTAGTTTTTGTTTTGTGAGATTAAACGCTTCTTTGATGTTCATTATTTATCACAGCAGTTTGATACAATGTCAGAGCCGTCATCAGGGATAACAGCGGTCATAGCCTCTATTGCAACCTCAATCATTTTCTTGTCAGGCTCTTTTGTAGTGATGTGCTGAGCCCACATACCCGGTTTAGCTAAGATGCGGGTGAATTTGTTGTCGTATTTACCGCAGAGCTTGATAGCTTCGTATCCGATACCAATCATAATAGGTAAGAGTAAAAGCTTGAACACAGGGCGCAGAATGCTGATGCCGAAAGGCTGAGCAGGAATAAACAGACCGAGCACAACTCCGATTAAAAGTGTGATTACCAGAAAGCTTGTTCCGCATCTCGGGTGGAATCTAGACTGCTTTTTGATGTTTTCAACAGTGAGTTCGAGTCCTTCTTCGTAGCAGAAAATAGTTTTATGCTCTGCGCCGTGATACATAAACACGCGCTTCATTTCTTCCATCTGTGAACAAAGAATGATGTAGCCTAAAAACAGCGCGATTTTAAGTACACCCTCGAAAACTGATTTAGCAAGCACAACATCTGTGATAGAAGGAAATATAAGTGCGAGCAAATCGTAAAGCAGAGAAGGTAAGAAGAAAAACAAACCTACAGCAAGCAGTACACCCAGTACTGTAGCTATAACCATAATGACCTTCATCAGGTTGTCGCCGAGCTTTTCTGTGAGCCATTTTTCAAACTTAGATGGCTCCTCCTCTTCAACAAGACCTGCTTCGAGAGCCTTATCCGCAGAAACAGAGAGAGCTTTGTAGCTCAGTCGCATTGAGTCAATAAGACCACAGATACCTCTGATTATAGGGAGTCTGAAAAACTTGCTTTTTGAAGTGATTGAAGGGAAGTTGATGTCTTCAGTATGTATTTCGTTTTCACCTGTGCGGACAGCAACAGTAGTGCGCTTTGGCCCGCGCATCATAATACCTTCGATAAGTGCGCTGCCGCCGATAGAGGTGATTTTTCTTTCGTTAGTGTTTGCCATAATTTAGTCCTTTGCAATAGAGTTGTTTTCCGCAAGGATAGGTGGAGCGTTCTCCTCCAACTGGTTTTTGTAGATAGGAATACCGACAGTAACGGTAGTTCCGACATCTAAGCTTGAGTCAATGTCGAGATGGCCGTTGTGGAGTTTGACAATCTCGTCAGCAACCGCAAGTCCGATACCTGAGCCGTTGACTTTCTGGTTGGCTTTGTAGAATTTATCCTTAATTTTAGGAAGGTCATCCTGTGATATACCGCAACCGTTATCAGCAACGATGATTTTAATCATATCTTCCTTGAAATCCTGATAAACCTGAACGCCGACCATACCGCCCTCAGGAGTATATTTGAGCGCATTATCCAGCACATTGATAAACACCTGCTTTAATCTGTTACGATCACCGTAAACCGGAGGCATGATTTCAGGCTCGTCGTAGAGCAGATGTTTTCCCTCAGATAAAGCACGTTCTTTGTACATATAAATCGCTTCGTCAACCTCAGCGAGTATATCGATTTTTTGCATTTGCATAACCATTCTGCCTGATTGAAGCTTTGAGAAGTCGAGCAGTTCCTCAACAATTCCCGTAAGACGAGAGCTTTCGGAAACGATAACAGACATACCTTTTTCTAAGGTGATTCTGTCAGGCACTCCGTACTGCATGGTTTCAGCCCAGCCTTTGATAGCGGTCAGCGGAGTTCTCAGCTCGTGAGAAACTCTGGAGATAAAGTCGTTTTTGAGCTTTTCGGATTCGTCGAGCTCTTTTGCCATATCGTTGATGGAATCGCACAGCTCACCGATTTCGTCGTCGTACATCTTAGTGAGTTTCTGGTCAAAATTACCCTGTGCGATGTTTTTAGCGGTTTCGCTCATTTCTCTGACAGGGTTAACGATAGAGCGGATAAAATAGCTACCCGAAAAGGCTACACAGCCGACGATGATGATTCCGATAAATATAGCTATCAGGATAGAAATCAGCGTGTATAGGTTAGCTTTTCTCAAAGATACAACATAGCGTATAGCGCCGACTGGGGTGGAGTTAGAGTTCTTTATGATGTGAGTGGTCGCCATGACTTTTTCGCCTGAGCTCAGTTTTCCTGTCCATTGTGAAAAACCGTTGTCCTGCTCTAAAGCGTTTTCGTAGTCGGGCATAACAACTCCTTCTTCAGGCTCAAAGCCTGTTGAAGTTACGGTGACTCTGCCACTTGAGTTAATCACCATCAGCTCCATACTCTCTTTGTAGACAAATTCTTCGACATATTTCGAAGCTGTACTCTGAAAATCCGCTGTGTTTTCGCACTTATATCCCGGAAAAACCGCCGAAAGTTCGCTGTTGCGATTGAGTAGTGCCTGCTCGATAGAAGAATAGGAAAGGGATTGTACCGAAACGCCAAGGCACACTATGAGCAAGGTTATGACAGCGACAATAACACCGAAGGTGTTGATTATCCATCGTTTTGTGATACCTTTGAACATTTCACCCCTCCTTTATTCTAAGTTTAGAAAATGCAAAAAGGTAAACTTAAGTTATTATGTGTCCCACTTGTAACCTAAGCCCCATACTGTTACGATGAACTTAGGATTAGATGGTTCGTCTTCGACTTTCATTCTTAGTCTTCTGATGTTAACATCGACAATCTTTTCTTCGCCGACATAAGCCTCGCCCCATACATGGTTTAGGATGTCAGTTCTGTCGAGAGCAACGCCAGGGTTTGAGAAGAAGTATTCCATAATCTGGAACTCAACCTGAGTCAGTTCAATCATTTTACCGTTCTTCATCAGAGCGCGGTTTCTGAGATTGAGAGTGAAGATGCCTGATTTGAGTTCCTCTTTGAAGTTATTCTCAGCTTTCTGCTCAGCAAGCGCAACTCTTCTGTAAAGAGCATCAACTCTGGCTGTCAGCTCACTAGGTGAGAAAGGCTTTGTGATGTAGTCGTCTGCACCGAGCATAAGACCTGTTACCTTGTCCATCTCTTGAGTTCTTGCACTGAGCATAATGATACCGATGCCCGAGTTTTTATTTCTTAGCTCCTTGCAAACCTGCAAACCGTCGATACCCGGCATCATAATGTCGAGGATAGCAACATCAAAATCGCCGCCGCTTTCCTCATACTTTTGCAGAGCCATCTCTCCACAGTCGGCCTCTACAACTTCATAGCCTGCTCGTCTGAGGTTAATAACCACGAAATCGCGGATAGCAGCCTCGTCTTCGCAAACAAGAATCTTTTTCATACAAAAAACCTCCGTTTATTTGTTTTGTGTTTATTGGTTAACGAGCGAGAAATGTGATGAAATTTCATCGCCCGAAACAGACAGAAAGTTATCGGCTGTGCCGATTGAGTAAGCGTATACGGTAGACCCTGAGCGCAAAAACTCGGTGTAACCTGAGCTGTCTTTGTCAAAATCTTCGTCAAGATACGCTTTGATTGTGACGATTTTGTCGAGTAGCTTAACGGTATTTTGTGAGTACTCGTACATATAGACAGTTGTTGTTCTCTCTTTTTCGTTATATCGCGCTGTGACTAAATCCTTCCACTTGTCAGGCATTGTGAAAACATAGCCGTCCTTAGGACAGATGATAGCCCTCTCTGCAGTTTTCAGTAAATATGACTCGGTGTCAAAATTCGACCAGCTGATTTGTCTTGATAACGTGTTCACATCTTCACCTTCAGCGTGAGCCATCAGCGAGCATACAGGAATGTCGATAAGCTCATCTTTATCAAAGTCGGTTGAGCACACCTGAGTTGTACGGCGGGTTGAGCTGTAGCCTGAATATGTATAAAGCGGATTGAGTAGTGCAGGAGTTGACGGGTTAAAGAACACTACCTGAGTAGTGTAGTCACCTGCTGAACTGATGCCGTCGATAACAGCACCGTAGGTGCCGTAGGAAATCTGACCGTACTGAGTAAGCGCAAGACTCTTTACATCTGAGTCGAGATCTGCTGTGCCGACTTCCGAAAGACTACCGCTAAGGTTACCAGTCATCAGCTTTGCCTGAGCGGAAACATCGCCCGAGTAAAGTGATATCAGCAGTATATCGTCTTTTTTATCCGAGTTGAAGTCGCCTGATACTAAACTTGAGTATGTATAGGAAACATCAAGTGGAATTATTTCGTCGCTGTATGTGTACACATTCAGAGTGTTAAGAGAAGAGGTGGAAACGGAATATCCGATGAGAACCTCACTTACCTTGTCGCCGTCGATATCCGCAAAGTCAACTCTGTCGATGCTACTCGCTTCCAAAATGATATCGCTGAGCACGCGGTAATCACCGTTTTCACTTTCTACAAAAAGTGCGTGTATATGTTCACCGTTTTTGTCTGAGTAAAAAGCAATCGCCTCTTCATCTTCGTCTGAGTCTATATCCTGAGTGACAATTGAACTGCGATTAGACCCGTTTTTAGGATATTTCAGCGTATAGTCGCCTGTGGTCTGCTTGTCAATCAGCTTTTGGATATGCGCTTTGTTTCCTGTTGCTTTCGGGGGACTCATGATATCGGTGCCTTCAAAACTCAGCGCAGAGCAGCCTGAAAGCAAAATCACCAGAAGAATCGCCAGAGCGATTTTCAGTCTTTTCATTATGTCCCCTCCTTTTCACATCTTCTTTGCCTTGAGATGTTTTATCTTTATACCCTCGTTTGTGAACATGATTTCATGCTCGGTCTGAATGTTGTTCTTGATTTCGCTGTTGTGTAAATCGCGGGTGAGATAAGTGATTTCATATCCGCTTTCCTCAAAATATGGAATGCTTTCTTCAAACAGCTCGTCGTTGTCGGTTTTAAAGTTGATTACAGCACCCTGTTTTAAAAAGGTGTTGTACTTGCTTAGTTTTGTTGTGTGGGTGAGTCGGCGTTTTTTGTGCTTTTCTTTAGGCCACGGGTTACAAAAATTTATGTACATCGTTTTGATGTCATCATCTACACTTATCAGCTCATCAATGTTTTCGACATTAAACGCAACAAGTGCGATGTTATTGACTTCTCTGTTGTTTTCAGAAAACAGACTTTCGATGTTTCTTCTGCCGACACCCAGCATATCGCTCTTTATGTCAACGGCGATGTAGTTTTTGTCTGGGTTAAGCAGAGCTTTCTGTGCAACGAAACTGCATTTACCGCAACCTACTTCGAGTTCAATGTCGTTATCGTTTTTGAAAAACTCTTTCCACCTGCCGAAGTAGCTTTTCGGCTCTTTTACAAAATACGGACACTTATCAAGCTCAGGCTGTGCCCATTTCTTTTTTCTGATTCTCATAGTCACCTTTTTCGGCTTCATTTTGTGGTTCAAAAAACCACATATTACCACATATAGTTATTTACATTACAATATTATAACAAAGAATACTACTCATTGCAATTGTTTTTTTACATATATAATACAAATTTTTTATTTTTAATACAAAAGGGATATATTTTAGCAGAAAAGTTACCGGAAATGCAATAAAAAAAGCGGAAAATCGGCATTTTTGAAACCGATTTCCCGCTTTGAAAATTAGAATTATTTACGCAAATTCCACCATATCGGTGAGTGCCTTCGATTTTACAAAAGTAACATCAGAAAATTGCCCTGCCAAGAGGTCTCTCAGAGGGTCTATAACGATGTCTTCTGTGCAGAAATGTCCCGCTTCAACAGCGCAAAGGGACTTTTCCTTTGCATACAGGAAGTGGTGGTGCTTGAGCTCACCCGTTACAAACGCATCAAAGCTGTATTTGTCAGATAGTGTTACGCCTTCGCTTCCTGCACCCGAGCTTACAGCAACAGTTTTTACGACCTTGCCTTTAGTGTAGCGTACACCTTTGCACGAAAGAGCATTCTTAACAAAGAGAGCAAATTCTCTGTCCGTCATCGGAGAGCTAAGCTCTCCGACGCAGAGGAATTCGTCAGGATAAAGCGCGGTGTTTTGAAGACCAAGCTTTTTTGCGAGCACAGCGTTGACTCCGATATTCTCGGCTTTGTCAAGGTTAGTGTGTGCACAAAGAGCAGAGAGTTTTGAAGAGATGAGGTTGTAAACCACGCTGTCAGTTTCGATGCTCCTAAGCGGTGAGAAGATGACAGGATGGTGGCTTAATATAAGCTGCGCGGATATGTCCTTTGCTTCTTCAATCACCTTTTGAGTGATGTCTAAACACATGAGCACTTTGCTTACTTTGGTGTCCATATCGCCGACTAAAAGTCCGCAGTTATCAAACTCTGCCTGAGTTTCAAACGGAGCAATAGTGTCTAAATATTCGTAGATGTCCTTGATGAGTGTCATGAGCAGCACTCTCCTTTGATTTTTTCGATAACAGGAAGTAGCGATTTGTCAGAAATAGCGCGTTTTTCAAGGTGGGAGAGAAGGTGAAAAATATAATTTTTTGACTCGCTGTCGCTAAAGTCGAGCTTTCCGACATAGCAAAAGCTGTCTTCAACTTCACTTACTTCTCCTGTGTAGTGCACAAGCATGACGGTGTAGTGCTTGTTGCCACAAGCACACGCTTTCTGCTTCATAATCTCAAAACCGTTTTCGTAAAGATAACGGATGAGCACTTCGCATTTAGTCATCGGTTGCAAGATAAAATGCTTGTCCTTATTCTTAGCCCACATACATTCGCTCAGAATTTTGACTATCAGCTCACCGCCCATACCTGCGATAACGATATCATCTGCCTCGTTTTCTTTGACTTCTTTTAGCCCGTCAGAGAGTCTGAGAGTGATAGAGTCTGAAAGACCGTAGCTTTGCACATCAGCTCTGCCAGAATTTAGAGGACCTTCGTTTATGTCGCATGCAAGAGCTTTCTCAATAATCCCGTTTTTAATAAGCCAGATGGGCAGATATGCGTGGTCTGTTCCGATGTCAGCTAAAGTCGCGTTTTTTCTCACAAATGACGCGCATAAGCTAAGCCTGTTATCAAGAGAAAAAAGTCGCATATTCTCAGATAGCAGAGTTAATTTTGTTGACTAAAGAGTCACAGTCAGCACCATGTACCTGACAAGCCTCTTCGATTGTCTCGCCTCTGGCTGAAGGACAGCCTAAGCAGTGCATACCCATCTCAAGGAAAAACTGAGCAGTAGTAGGGTACTTATCGAGCACATCACCGATGATACAATTTTTAGTAACCTTATCCATAATAAAAACCTCCAAGTGTAATTCAAAATTTTATTACACTTAATATATCACAAAAAAGTCTAAAAAACAACTAAAAAGCAAAAGGCGCCCGAAATTCGGGCGCCGTGAGAAAACGATATTATAGTGTTATGTATAAATCTAAAGCTTATTCTGCTTCTTTTCTCTTTGCAAAGCAATCGCTACAATAGTAGTCTTTGCCTTCCATTGGCTTGAAAGGAATAGTAGCTTCGCCACCGCAATCAGCGCAAGTTGTAGTGTGCATCTCTCTAGCTGACTTAACAGCATTCTTGCGAGCAACTCTGCATGCCTTGCAACGCTGTGGTTCGTTTACGAAACCTTTTTCTGCGTAGAATTCCTGTTCGCCTGCTGTGAATACAAATTCAGCACCACACTCTTTGCAGGTCAGAGTCTTGTCTTCGTACATAGTGTAACCTCACTTAAAAAATATTTATCTCATCCCGCGACGGAATTGCACCGCCTGATACTTTTCGGGACATATTACTTGGATAGCTTTTTGCGGATACGGCAAAGCGCGTTGTCGACAGCTTTCTCAGTAACATCGAGTGCGGTTGCGCACTGCTTGTACGAGTAGCCTGAGAGGTAAAGCGACAGCACACTTTTTTCAAGAGGGGAGAGCGTCTTCTCGATTTTTTGGTAGACGGATTTTATGTATTCCTTGCTCTCGAGAGTCTCCTGCATATTCATCGCGTTGAAGTCTTCTAAATAGCTTTCCGTTTCATCGATAGGAATGATGTTGTTGGTAGGGATTTTAGCTTTTGAATTTAAGTGCCTTAAAATCGAGCGGAAGCGATTTTCAACGCACAGCATAGCGAAGTTTTTGAAGCTCGTCCCTCCGTTTGAATCAAACGATTTGCACGCTGAAAGCAAGCCGATAAGTCCCTCCTGCATAAAGTCGGAAAGCTCATAACCCTCGCTACAGTAGCGGTACTTCGAAGAGATAGTAGCGATAAGTCCCATATATCGAGCACACATCGTTTCAAATGCATCGTCAGCTTTGCAGAAATCGCTTCTTACAAACCCTGCTAGAATCTCGTCACAACACTCTTCGAAAGCTATCGGCTTCTCGCTCAACAACAGTCCACCTCACATATATACATATCTACAGTATATGATACAATCAATTTGATGAAAAGTCAATAAAAATTCAGTTTTTCTAAACAAAAAAGCAAAAGATGATAAAAAATATTGTGCAAAATTCACAAGAATATGTCGGTTATTTTTACTATCTGTCGAAGTGAGTCGCGTGGTATAATAAAATTTAGTAATATATTTTCAAAAACAGTGCAGGAAGGAACAAATTATGGTAGTTAAGTGTAACAGTCTGGGGCTGTTTGGTATAGATAGTTTTTGTGTTGAAGTTGAAGCAGATGTCTCTAAGGGAGTGCCTGCTTTTGATATAGTCGGTTTGCCTGATACAAGTGTGAAAGAAAGCAAGGACAGGGTGCGCTCAGCTCTCAGAAACTGCGGATTTAATTTTCCTATAGTCAGGATAATAATAAATTTAGCTCCTGCAGATATTAAGAAAGAGGGACCTGTGTATGATTTGCCGATTTTAGTAGCACTGCTTCAGGCGACATCCCAGATAAACACAGATTTGTCCGACTGCGCGTTTGTCGGAGAGCTTTCTCTGTCAGGAGAACTAAGACGAATAAACGGCGTGCTACCAATGGCGATAAAAGCTAAGCAAAGCGGGATAAAAAAGCTGTTTGTGCCTTTTGAAAACGCTAACGAAGGTGCAGTGGTAAAGGGAATAGAAATATACCCTGTTAAGAATGTTTACGAGCTTGTCGACCATTTCAAAGGGAGAGCTCAGATAGAGAAAACAGAGTATGATTTTGAGGCTCATAAAGAGGATTTTAAGGCACTTGATTTTTCTCAGGTCAAGGGTCAGTTCGAAGCAAAGCGCGCACTCGAAATCGCCGCCGCCGGAGGACACAATGTTCTGCTCATCGGCCCTCCCGGTTCAGGTAAAAGTATGCTCGCAAAGCGTATGGGAACGATACTTCCTGAAATGACTTTTGATGAGATGATAGAAACCACGAAAATTCACTCTGTAGCAGGACTTCTTCCCGAAAATCAGGGGCTTATTTCAACTCGTCCTTTCCGTTCTCCGCACCACTCGATTTCAGCGGTTGGACTCTCAGGTGGTGGTACTGTTCCAAAGCCGGGCGAGATTTCTCTTTGTCATAACGGCGTGCTGTTTTTAGACGAGCTTCCCGAGTTTTCACGCAGTGCGCTTGAAGCTTTGCGCCAGCCGGTGGAGGACGCTAGCGTTACTATCAGCCGAGCTATGGGAAGGCTTACTTATCCGTGCTCTTTTACGCTTATTGCGGCAATGAACCCGTGTCCGTGTGGTTTTTATAATCACCCTGTGAGAAACTGCACCTGTAGCGAAGATCAGGTCAGAAGATACTTAAGCAGAATTTCAGGTCCATTACTCGACAGAATCGATATTCATGTCGAAGTGCCTGCTGTTGACTACGATGACCTGACTACAAAATCTCAGGAAGAAAGCTCCACAATTATCCGTGAAAGAGTAAATAAAGCAAGGGGAATTCAGATAGAACGATACAAGGGTACTTCTATCAGCTGTAACGCTAATCTAGATGCCTCACAGTTTGAAAAGGTGTGCGTGGTTGATGAGAGGGCTAATATGCTGCTCAAAAACGCTTTTGATAAACTGGGGCTTACCGCACGAGCTTATGACAGAATTCTGAAGGTTGCCCGCACTATTGCTGACCTTGATGGTAGTGAGATTATCAGGAGTAACCATATTACGGAAGCTATTCAGTATCGCTCGCTTGATAGAAAATATTGGGGCAGATAGTTTTATATTCTTTAATCGAATTATCTTCATAATAATTACAGACTGGAAAAATAAATATAAAAAACGACTTGCTAAGTTTTATCTTTTACATACAACTTGACCAAAAATTATTATGAAAGCCGATTTTGGTTGACTTTGAGCTGTGTTTGTATTATCTTATACATAGATAATGGAATTTTGTGCCTCGATATATTTCAAGGCGGGGGAGAATTTCCCCGATGTTTCTGTTATTTTTTCTCAGAAAGTCCACGCTTTCTGAGGTTTTGATTCAGATTTATATCCATATATATAAAATATAGGAAGTGTACAGATTTGGAGAAATTTGTAGTTAACGGTGGCAATCCGCTCTTTGGTGAAGTAACCGTCAGCGGCGCAAAAAACGCGGCTGTTGCGATTATCCCTGCGGTTATTCTGTGTGACGAGCCTTGCCGTATTGAAAATATACCTAATATCAGCGACGTAACTCTTATTGCAACTATACTTCAGGAGTTAGGCGCTGTAGTAAAAAGAGTTGACAAGTCAACTTTAGATATCGACCCTAGACCAATCAACACCTATGTTGCTACTCAGGATTCTGTAAGAGGAATGAGAGCATCATATTACTTGCTTGGTGCGTTGCTTGGCAGATTCCACAACGCTAAAGTGGCTTTGCCTGGTGGCTGTAATTTCGGTGTAAGACCGATTGATCAGCACTTAAAGGGTTTTGCCTTGATGGGTGCTAAAAACGAGCTCATAAACGGTGCGATTATTGAGTCTACCTCAGATAGACCGCTTCACGGAGCTAGAATCTACTTTGATACAGTTTCTGTCGGTTCTACTATGAACATCATTTTAGCAGCTGTAAAAGCTGAGGGACAGACTATCATCGAAAACGCTGCTAAAGAGCCTCATATCGTAGACTTAGCGAACTTCTTGAACTCTATGGGTGCTAATATCCGTGGTGCCGGTACTGATGTTATCAAAATCCGCGGTGTTGAGTACTTAAAGGGCATCACTTATTCGATTATCCCTGACCAGATTGAGGCAGGAACATATATGGCAGCTGCCGCTGCTACACGAGGCAAGATTACTGTACGAAATATCACTCCTAAGCATCTTGACAGTATCTCATCAAAGCTTCAGGAAATGGGCGTTGAGATTGAAGAGTACGACGAGGCTGTAGTAGTAGATGCGACGAAGCGTCCGCTAAGTCGCGTTAACATCAAGACTATGCCTCATCCCGGTTTCCCGACTGACTGTCAGCCTCAGTTTGCGGCATTGCTCACTTCTGTCAACGGCACTTCCATTATGAACGAAAGCGTGTGGGATAACCGTTACCAGTATGTTGCAGAGTTAGTCAGAATGGGAGCTAAAATCTCCGTTGAGGGCAGACTCGCTATCATTGAGGGTGGCACAACTCTCACAGGTGCTCCTGTAAAGGCTACAGACCTTCGAGCAGGTGCTGCTATGATTATCGCGGCACTTATCGCGGAGGGCACAACCTACATTTCAAGTATCAGCTATATCGAGCGTGGTTACGAGGATGTTATCAACAAGTTCACAGCCTTAGGTGCTGACATCAAGAAGATTTACATCCCTGACAACGACGAGGTAGCTACAACAGCATAACAGTTACAAAGGGTACAGTCAGTACCCTTTTGTTATTTAAGAGGATTTTATGGCAAAAATTGTTCCGCTTTTTTCATCAAGTTCGGGCAACAGCTATTACATCAGCGGCAACAGCGAAGGAATACTCGTTGATGCAGGAAGAAACTGTAAACAGCTTGAACTTGCACTCATGCAAAATGAAATAGACACAAAAACAATAAAAGCAATATTCATTACTCACGAACACATTGACCATTGCGCGGCACTCAGAGTTTTTGCAAAAAGATATGAGCTTCCTATTTATGGTAGCAAAGGTACACTCGACGCACTCAGAAAATCGGACAAGGTTGACTCAAACGCGAAGCTTTTTGTGATTGAAGACGAGATAATACTCGGCGATACGCTGATAAAGCGCGTGACTACTTCTCACGATGCGAGTGAGAGCTGTGGGTATCACATCACAACCGCTGATAACCGCAGATGTTCTGTCGTTACCGATACGGGTTTTCTCACAGCATCTGCAATGTCTGCACTCAAAAACAGCAACGCTGTTGTTATTGAGTCAAACCACGATGTTGAAATGCTCAAAAATGGTCCGTATCCATATGTGCTCAAAAAACGAGTCCTTTCTATGACGGGACATTTGTCAAACATAGATTGTGCAAAGGTGCTCCCTGAGCTTGTAGAGTGTGGAGCTACCCGCTTTATGCTCGCGCATTTAAGTCAGGAGAATAACACCCCGCGTCTTGCTCTGGATACAGCAGTTTCTGTGCTTAAGAGCGCAGGTATTAAAAAAGATAGCGACTATACTATTATGACCGCACCTGTTGAAACAAATGGAAAATCAATCGTGTTTTAAAGGATTTTACTATGCTTAATGTCAACATAATCTGCATCGGCTCACTAAAGGAAAAGTTCTTTTCTGACGCTGTGAATGAGTACAAAAAACGACTTCAAAGATACTGCAAATTCAATATAATAGAGCTTAGTGAAGAGAAGATTACAGACCAGCAAACGCAGGCTCAGATTGATAAAACACTCTCTAAAGAGGGAGAGAAAATTCTATCGAAAATCGGAAAGAGTGACTTTGTTTTTGCGATGTGTATTGAGGGCAAATTTTTGAGTTCAGAAGAACTGTCGCAGAAATTAAACGATGTGTCGCTAAGCTATGGCACAGTTGATTTTGTCATCGGTGGTTCGTGGGGGCTGAGTGATGAAGTCAAAAAAAGAGCTGACTTTAAATTATCGGTGTCTAAAATGACATTCCCTCACCAGCTTTTCAGAGTGATGCTGAGTGAGCAGATTTACCGCGCTTTTACAATCAGCGCAAATGCAAAATATCATAAATAAAGAATAAAAGGAGGTTAATAAAATGGCACTTGACGGAATGATGCTAAGTTTAATAAAAGACGAGCTTTTACTTGAACTGAAAGACGCGCACATAAATCAGATACACCAACCGTCAAAGGACGAAATTGTTATTAACTTCCGCACAAAATCGGGTAGTAAAAAACTTTTTTTGAGCTGTAGAGCGGACTGTGCAAGAGTGCATTTTACTGAAAATGCACCCGAAAATCCGCCGACACCTCCGATGCTTTGTATGTTGCTTAGAAAGCGTCTTTGTGGTGCAAGGCTACTCAGCATCCGCCAGATAGAATTCGAGCGCATACTTTTCTTTGATTTTGAGGCGACTAACGAGATAGGCGACAGAGAGCGCCTTACTCTGTGCATTGAGATAATGGGCAGATACTCTAACATCATCCTGATTGATGAAAATGGTCTGGTAGTTGATGCTATAAAACGCATTGATATCACTATGACTAAAGACAGAGTAGTGCTCCCGAAAATCGAGTACACTATTCCTCAAAAGCAAGATAAGCTAAATATAGTTAGCGACAGTATTGATGATATAGTCAAAGCTGTAGAAAATAGTGAAAAATCGCTTGAAAAGGCGGTTCTCTCCAGCGTTCAGGGTATATCTCCGATTATATGTCGTGAGGTTGAACACAGAGTTTATAAGGGAAGCACGCTTCAAAATGAGCTTACTGATATCGCACAGATTTTGAATGATAAAAACAGCACACCGACTATGGTGCTGAAAGACGAGAACACTCCGTTTGATGTCGCTTTTATGCCGATTACACAGTACGGTGACACACTAATCACAAGAAAGTTTGAAAGTTACTCGAAACTTCTTGACAGCTTCTACTATCAGCGCGATATGGCGGTGAGAATGAAGCAGAGAAGTCAGGATTTGCACAAGCTCGTATCAAATTTAATAGAGCGTTTTTCTAAGAAAATCAATATTCAGAAGCAGGAGCTCAGAAAGTGCGAGGACAGAGAGAGTCTTCGAATCAAAGGCGACTTGCTTCAGGCTAATCTCTACAAAATCAGCAAGGGCGCGATGTTTGTCGAGGTGGAAAATTTCTACGAGGAAAACTCGCCATTGTTAAGAATTGTTCTTGACCCGAGTATAACTCCCGCGCAGAATGCCCAGAAGTTTTATAAAGCATACGCTAAGGCTAAAACTGCCGAGCAAATGCTCAAAATTCAGATAGAAAAAGCAGAGCTCGAGCTTTCATATATGATGTCTGTTCAGGACTTTTTGAGTCGTGCCACAAGCGATAAGGAGCTAACTGGGATAAGGCTTGAGCTTGTTGAACAGGGCTATATCAAGGAACACAAAAACCAAAAGCAAAAAGCACCGAAAGCTCTGCCTCCGCTTGAGTTTATTACCTCTGACGGATTTACGGTTTTAGTCGGTCGCAACAATAAGCAGAATGACCAGCTTACTTTAAAAACCGCATCTAAATTTGACTACTGGTTTCATACGAAAAATATCCATGGTTCACACACTATAGTGCTCACTGAGGGTAAAGAAATTACAGATACCGCTATACTAGAGGCGGCTCAGATTTGTGCTTATCACAGCAAAGGCAGGGATAGCTCTCAGGTACCCGTTGACTATACAATAGTCAAAAACGTATCTAAACCAAATGGAGCAAAACCCGGCAAGGTGATTTATGTCAGCTACAATACAGTTTATGTAACACCGAAATTACCCGAACAAAGTGAATAACAAAAAAGAAGGTGACAACCGTTTTGGTTGCCACCTTTTTTCAATCTTTTATATATTCAGCAATATCTTCGAGTTTGCATTCAAGTGCATCACATAGCTTGCTCAGAGTTTTTGTCTCTATGTTCTCGTTAGCTTTTAGTCTGCGGACAGTTTTGCTGTCTATTCCGCACTTTTCACGCAGAGTGTAAGTGCTGACTTTCTTTTTTTTCATTGTTATCCATAACTTATCGAAAACTATCACAATTAATCCCCACCTTGACAATTAATATTATGGGGATTATAATCTTAATTATTAAGGGGATATAATCCCCATACAAGGAGTGGTTATGGTGTGCAAAGTATGACTGATGTTTTTGTTTTTATTGATCTTAGAATAGCTATTAGTATGATTTGCTTATGGAGGGAATGATTTTATGAAAAAGTTAATTAGTTTATTTCTCATCTTAGTTATGATGCTATCGGTAACATCAATTTCACTTTTTAATGCGTCGGCTATTGAGGCTAATGTGTTTGTTGATGTTAGTGCGGTTATTACAGGAGATGAGGGTTTCTGGGCTTGGATATGGGACGATAATACAGAAGGTCACTGGGTGCCGATGAATACAAGTGAAAATGAAACAGGATATTTTGTCGTTACAATGAGTGTTGGACAAAACGTTGTATTTGCTCGTATCAGAAGTGGCGAACAGCCTGACTGGTCGTTAGTTTGGAACCAAACTGAAGATACACAATACACAGGTGAGTATAACTGTGCAGTTTTAAGTTACTCTGATACTATTGGTGGCAAGATGCCTATTACATGGAAAAACATAAATGCTATTGATAAGAACGCTATGGTTAAAGCCATGCGTGAAGCCGAAAAGTATATATACGAGCAAGCAGATAAATATACAGCAGATTCTATAACTAAGCTACAAGGTGCTTATTTTAACGCACAATCTTGCTATGAAAGTGCAACTACACAGGTTGAGGTTGACGAGGCTACAGAAAAGCTGAATACTGCGATAAGTCAATTGGTTTTAATAGATGAACCTGTCACAATAGATAAAACTATGTTACGAGTAGCCATCGACGATGCCACATCTTACTATATGTCATTGGATAAGTTCACAGACAAATCTTGGAATGCAATGGAAGAAAAGCTTGAGAATGCTTACGAAGTATATGAAAACGAGAATGCTACACAAGCGGAAGTTGATTTAGCTACACAGGAGCTTTTAGATGCTATCGACGGGTTGGTAATAGATGAACCTGAAATAGTAGATAAAACAATGTTGCGAGTAGCAATTGATACAGCTACATCTTACTCTATGTCATTAGATAAGTTTACAAACGAATCTTGGAACACAATGGAAGAAAAGCTTGAGAATGCTTACGAAGTATATGAAAATGAAAATGCAACACAAGCTGAAGTTAACTTAGCTACACAAGAGTTGCAGGATGCTATTGATGGTTTAGAAAGAGTCAAAGAGTTAATTGGCGATGTTGACGGTGATGGCGTTGTCAGTATTACAGACGCAACTTTCATTCAGTGTCATTTGGCTCAGCTTAATACAATTGATGAGGCAAGACACAATTATGCAGATACTGATAAAGATGGTAGAATTTCTATTGCAGATGCAACAATGATTCAGAGATTTTTAGCTCAGATTATCCCTGAACTGTGATGCAACAGCTATTGAGTTGAAATTAACAAAGCTAGAGCAACACAAATATATAATCCCCTAAAAAACAGAAAGAGCCCTGAATGAACTTCAGGGCTCTTTCTTATGTTTGTGTTTACTTCAATTCAACAATTGTTACGCCTGCTTCGCCCTCGCCAAAGGAGCCAAGACGGAATTTCTTGACCGCTTTGTGAGTTTTCAAGTGGCGGTGGATTTCAGCGCGCAGTACTCCCGTGCCCTTGCCGTGAATAACGGTTAGGTTGTGGGTGTTTGTGAGTATCGCGGTATCAATCGCTTGGTCGACTGCGATGATAGCCTCAATCGCTGTCTGACCGCGTAAATCGATTTCTGTTTCAGCTCTGGCTGATATATTCTTTGTGACCTTTCTTTCGGGGCGTTTAGGTACGGTGACTTTTTCGTCGTTTAAAAGTCTAAGATTGGAAAGCGGAACTCTGGTTTTGATGATACCCGCTTGCACGAGCACCTGACCTTTTTCAGGAAGCTCGAGCACTTCCGCTTTTTTATCTATGTCGAAAATGAGTACTTTGTCGCCGATTTTTAAGTCACGCGGGAGCTTATACGAACCCTGTTGCGCTGTTTTTACTGGGTCGGCAGTGTCCTCTAAATTGCGCATATTTTTCTTGAGTTTTGCTCTGTCCTCAGCGGACATAGACTTCGCTTTCTGAGCTTTTTCGAGTTCGTCAATTAGAGCGTAAGCCTGAGCCTTTGTCTTTGATAAGATAAGAGAAGCTTCGTGTTTAGACTTTTCAATTTCACGCTGGGCGTCACGCTTTGCACGCTCAAGCTCGGTTTTCGCTTTTTCTCGGTCAGCTTTTGCCTTTTCTAACTCTTCTCTGGTCTTAGTTAACAGCTCGTCCAAAGACTGTCTGCGTTCTTCGAGTGTTTCAACAACATCTTCAAACTGACGGCTTTCAGCGGATACGAGCTCTCTCGCTCTGTCTACAACATCGTCTTCCATTCCAAGTCGCTTTGAAATAGCAAAAGCGTTACTTTTACCGGGTACACCGATGAGAAGTTTGTATGTCGGGCGGAGTGTTTTTACATCGAATTCACAACAGCCGTTTTCGACATTTTCTGTTTTGAGCGCGTATTCTTTAAGCTCAGCGTAGTGAGTGGTGCTGGCAATTTTCGCACCTTTACAGCGCAGCTTTTCAAGGATAGATACTGCGAGTGCCGCACCCTCAACAGGGTCAGTGCCCGCACCGAGCTCGTCAATAAGTGCGAGCGTTGAGCGGTTAGCAAGCTTTAGTATTCCTATGATGTTTGTCATATGAGCAGAGAAGGTAGACAGCGATTGCTCGATAGACTGCTCATCGCCGATATCGACTAAAACCCTTCTGAAAGTGGAAAGCTCAGAGTTTTCTGCACACGGCACCATCAGTCCGCACATCGCCATAAGGGTTAGTAGTCCGATAGTTTTCAAGGATACTGTCTTACCGCCTGTGTTAGGACCGGTGATAACTAAAGTGTCAAAGGTCTTGCCGAGTGTTATGTCAGTAGGCACAACGCTTTTGGGGTCGATAAGCGGATGGCGCGCTTGCCTTAAATCTATTTCGCCTTTGTCGTTCATCTTAGGTTTCACGGCTTTCATTTTGAACGCAAGCTGTGCTTTAGCGAAGATGATGTTGAGTTCAACAGTGAAGTTGTAGCTTTCGATTATTTCGTCCGCGTGAGTGCCGCAGGAAGCGGATAGCTCGTAGAGTATGCGCTCGATTTCTGCTTGCTCCTTTGATTCTAAAACGCGGATGTCGTTGTTAGCCTGTACGACTCCCATTGGCTCGATAAATACTGTTGAGCCCGATGAAGAAGTGTCGTGGACTAAACCTGCGACATTTCCTCTGCATTCCGCTTTTACAGGAACGACATATCTTCCGTCACGCTGGGTAACTATTGCGTCCTGAAGATATTTCTGGTATGTAGAAGAGTGTATAATCTTGTCAAGCACTTCTCGTGCTTTTGACTGAGCCACTCTGATTTTGCGTCTGATGTCATAGAGTGTAGGGGAGGCGTTGTCGCACAGCTCCTCCTCGCCTATAATACAGGTGTTGATTTTTTCTTCCAGAAACTTGTTTGTCGATAAAGATTCAAAGTGGTTGTCAAGCGAGGTTTGAATAGATGCTGACTTATTACGCCACTCCTTTATACCTCTTATAACTCTCAAATCCTGAGCGATTTTTAAAAGTTCGCTTGTAGTGAGGCAACCACCCGCCTGAGCTCGTCTTAGAGAATTCGCTACATTTGAAATTCCGCCAAAGGACGGCGCGCCAAATCTACCGATGAGCATATATGCATCATCAGTTTGTTTTAGAAGTTCTTCAACCTCGAAAAGTCCCCACGCGGGCTCGATTTTGAGCGCGAGTTCGTAAGCATCGGGGATGGTGGTTTCCTTTGCGAGTAAAGTAAGTATTTTGTCTAGTTCAAGTGCTTTAAAATGTCTGTTCATATCAGTCACTCATCATTTTAAAAAATTGTAGTGTTAAATAGTCTTTTTCTGTGATTGAACTCAGATACGCTTCTGAAATCACATTGAGTAGTTTAAGCGAATCTTCGTTCAGGTTAAATGAAAAAAGCTTTTCAAAGTCGGCGTAAAAGGTGTGGCGTAAAGCGGTGATGACACTTATCGGGGCGACTATTCCCAGAGCCCCGTTTTTGCGCGAACAACTCTCGCAGAAAAGCTTTCCTGTTTTCGGGATAAATGTCATGAGAGGAGCTTCGTATTCTCCACAGCAGTCGCACATAACAAGGTCGGGCATATATCCGCACAACCCCATTAGTCGCATTTCGACACACGCTTTTAAAAGCCAAGGGTCTTTTTTATTGTTTGACAGCAGAAAAAGTGCGTTTAAGATTAGTCTTAAAAACTCGTCCGCTTCCTGCTCTTTGGGGCAAAGGTTGAGTGAAAGTTCACAGAAATACTGAGCTAAACTCATATTTCTGACATCTTTTCTCAGTCCCATAAACATCTCGATACTTTTCGCTTCGTCGATAGAATATGTACCCTTGTTTTCAAAAATTGAAAGCTGTGAAAAACACAAAAGCCCGGTGGATGCACACTTCGGGCTTTTGATATTCTTAGCACGACGCACAAACGCACGGATAACACCGTGAGAAGAGGTGAGTACAGTCACGAGCTTATCCTGCTCATGTATACTCTGCTCCTTTAGTATCAGTCCGTTTGTCTTGAATTTCATCTTTATCCTCCAAAGCCTTCGGGTCTTTTTTTGCGTTCTGGATAGATTTATACTGCAGGTAGTCAAGTACACTGCCACTCATCAAAAAAGAGTTCCACGCATCTGTTTCGTTCATATTATCTGCCTCCCTGAAAAGTGGGGATAACCCCGTGTAAGGTTATTATACCTGAGAGGAGTGCAGATATAGTGGGAAAAATGTAGAAGCCAAAAATTGCATTATTAAGCGCCGAGGTGCGGAGCCTTCGAAATAATGACGGACGAGCAAAACCGACCAAAAGACACTAAGTGTCTGACGGAAGGGTTTCGAGTAGGAGTTATTTGAAGGAAAGCGCAGCACAACGAGGCGTGATATCGCCGTACGCAGTACCCATAACAAGCGCCTTAGACGCTTAGTTGTCAAAATCTTTCTGGTTAAAGCCGAAGTTATTGAGGAGAGCTTCTCTGTTTCTCCAGTCCTCTTTGACCTTCACCCAGGTCTTAAGGTTCACTTTGCAATCAAAGAACTTCTCCATATCCTGTCGAGCATAGGTGCTGATTTTCTTGAGCATTGAGCCACCCTTGCCGATGATGATGCCTTTGTGAGTTGAGCGCTCACAGTAAATGGTAGCGTCGATATCTAAAATCTCACTGTCTTCTCTTGTCTTCATTCTCTCGATAACAACAGCGGTGCCGTGAGGGATTTCCTTGTCTGTTAAACGCAGGATTTTTTCTCTTATCATCTCAGCGGCAAGCACCTTTTCAGGCTGGTCGGTGAGTGCGTCTTCTTCGAAGAAATGTCCGCCTTCGCTACACAGCTTTTTGAGCTCATCAAGCAACTCGTCGACACCTTTACCGTCCACTGCACAAACAGGCACAACGGCTTCAAAATTGTAGAGATTTGAGTAAGAGAGTATCAATTCGAGCAACTGCTCCTTGTCTTTTAACATATCGATTTTGTTGATAGCTAGCACAACGGGAGTGTTGCTCTTTTTAAATTTTTCTATCAGCATAAGCTCGGTTTTACCGACTTCTTTGTCAGCTTCGACAACTAAAACGCACGCGTCAACGCCCATAACGGACTCGTTGATGGAGCGTACCATATACTGGCCGAGAGTGGTTTTCGGTTTGTGCATACCAGGTGTGTCAATAAAAACAAGCTGATACTCACCCTGTGTCAAAATACCCATAATTCTGGTACGGGTGGTCTGAGGTTTTGAAGATACTATAGCGATTTTTTGCTTCAGCATACAGTTTAACAGCGAGGATTTACCGACATTCGGTCTTCCTGTCAGCGCGATAAAAGCTGATTTATCTTTTGTGTTCATAATTAGTCCTTTTTAGTTTCTTCTTTGGTTTTTGAAATATGTTTTTTGATAGTGCCTAAATATTTTTCAGGTTTGACGGCTATGAAGCAGACAGCTAAAGCTGAGCCTAGTATGAGTACTATCAGATCAAAGATATTGTGTGTGAAATAGCTTAGAATATATTTGAACACATCGACTCGGAACAGCAGAATAAATGCGACGATAACCGCACTGATAGCGGACACAAGCACAGCTCCTGCTGAAACATCTTTGATGAATTCGATATTCTTGTTGTATTCTGTGGTTACTGTATCGCACACACGCTCAAGCACGGTGTTGAAAATCTCGCAGATAAAAACACTGGCAATTGTTAAGATGAGTAATGCCCACTGAGCACTTGAAAGATTGTAGAATTTAGCACAGAAAGCTATTACATACAAAGCCGCGACAAGGTGAAATCTCATATGCGACTCTGTTTTCAGTACTGACAGCAGACCTCTTATAGCGTAGTAAAAGCTGTGAACTTGCTTTATGAATCTTTCTTTCATAGTTTTATTCTTCACCTATGTAGCCCTGACTTGCTTCGAGTCCGAGCATATCCATAACATATTCTTCTTTTTCTCTCATATGTACCTTCTCAAGTGGCTCCATATGGTCATAACCTAAAAGATGAAGTACGCTGTGAGCGGTGAGGTAGCCTACTTCCCTCTGGAAGGAGTGGCCGTAAAGCTCAGACTGTTCGAGAGCTTTTTCCATAGAGATGACAACATCTCCTAAAATCTGAGCACCGGTAGTAGGGTCAATGTCGTATTTTCCGTCACTGCCCATTGGGAAAGAAAGCACATCAGTTTCAATCGGCTTATCTCTATACTGAGCGTTGAGTTCTTTAATCTGTTCGTTGTCTACAAAGGTTACGCTGATTTCAGCGGAGCCTTCGAAATGCTCCATTTTGAGCACTGCGTTACAACATCTTCTGATGAGCATTCTCAGTCCTGTAGGAATCTTGACTGTTTTCTGTGAATTTGTGATTATTACCCTTACCTTATCCTTTGTCATGTCTTCTCTTTGCCTCCTCATTTTTTTCATACGCCTTGATGATGTCCTGCACAAGCTTGTGCCTTACGACATCTTTTTCAGAAAAAGTTACATGTTTAATATCCTTGATATTTTTGAGTATTTTAACGGCCTCTTTGAGTCCGCTTTTAGCACCATTTGGCAGGTCAATCTGGGTGATGTCGCCTGTGATGACCATTTTTGACCCGTTGCCAAGTCTTGTTAAGAACATTTTCATCTGTTCGCTGGTTGTGTTCTGAGCTTCGTCTAATATGATGAATGAATCATCGAGCGTTCTGCCTCGCATATAAGCAAGAGGAGCAACCTCGATGTTTCCGCGCTCTAAATATTTCTGGTATGTTTCAGCGCCGAGCATATCAAAAAGTGCATCGTAAAGTGGGCGCAGATACGGGTCAACCTTGCTCTGTAAATCACCCGGAAGAAAACCGAGTTTTTCGCCTGCTTCAACCGCAGGACGGGTGAGGATAATTCGGTTTATCTCTTTAGCTCTAAAAGCCGTAACTGCCATAGCTACTGCAAGGTAAGTTTTGCCTGTACCTGCAGGGCCTACGCCGATTGTGATAGTGTTGTCTTTGATAGCCGAGCAGTAGTGCTTTTGACCGATGGTTTTAGGTTTAATCGGTTTGCCCTTAGCTGTAACACAAATACAGTCGGACGCTAACTGTTCGATTTTTTCTTCACTGCCCTCGTTGATAAGGGAGATGCAGTATCTCACATTTTGCTCGGAGAGCTGTTCGCCTCTATTTAATAGCGACAACAACGAGTCGATGACCTTAGCTGCTTTCATAACATTTTCAGGGTCACCGCTTATTTTAAGCTCGCTATCTCTGGCGGTCACTCTCACAGAAAATTCAGACTCAATGAGCTTTATGTTTTCGTCAAAGCTACCGAACAGTGCAACTGCGTGTTCCATACGGTCAATACTGATGATTTGTTCCATTAAAAAACTCCTGAAGTAGTAAACAAATTTATACAAATGACATTATATCACAAAGTATCGGCAAAATCAAAGAAAATATAACATAATATATAGAAAAATTTCTGTACTTTAAATGCGGAAAAATCGTGATTATGCTTGACAAAGTGAAAACACTTTGATATAATCGCAGAAGTGTAAAGGAATTCACTTTACAGATAAACGGTCGGGAGGGTGATTTTTTGGAGAAAAATCTTGAAATTTCGCTGCTTTTCGACTTTTACGGAGAGATGCTCACTAAAACTCAGCAGGAGGCTATCAGCCTGTACTATAACGATGATTTGTCGCTAGGTGAAGTTGCTGAGATTTTGTCGATGTCCAGACAGGGCGTCAGAGATGCACTAAACAGAGCGAAAAAGAGTCTATATACTTTTGAAGAGAATTTAAAGCTCTGTGAGCGTTTTTCTAAAACAAAAGAAGGACTTTTGAAAATTATCGAGTCTTCGTCACAGCTTTCAACAATAGATAATGAAATGGTCAGAAAGCTATCAAAAGATATTAAAGACACCGCGCAAAAGCTTTATGAACAGGAGGTCTGATTATGGCATTTGAGGGTTTATCCGAGAAACTCAGCCGTGCTTTCAAAAAGCTCAAAAATAAAGGTAAATTATCCGAAGCTGATGTTAAAGAAGCGATGCGAGAAGTCAGACTTGCTTTGCTTGAGGCTGACGTTAACTATAAAGTTGCTAAAGATTTTACAAAGAGAGTTACCGAGCGTGCAGTAGGCTCGAATGTTTTGGAGAGTCTTACTCCTGCGCAGATGGTTATCAAAATCGTAAACGAAGAGCTCACAGCACTTATGGGCTCTGAGAATGCAAGACTCAATTTTGCGTCAAAACCGCCGACAGTCATTATGATGTGCGGTCTTCAGGGTGCAGGTAAAACAACCCACTCTGCAAAGCTTGCGCTGTTTCTGAAGAATCAGAATCATCGACCACTTATGGTCGCTTGTGATATCTATCGTCCTGCTGCTATCCAGCAGTTGAAGGTAGTAGGCGAAAAAGCGGGAGTTCCGGTTTTTGAAATGGGACAGGAAAATCCTGTGAAAATCGCAAAAGAAGCTATAAAGCACGCTAAAGATTACGGCAACGACATCGTAATCTTAGATACTGCAGGTCGACTCCACATCGACGAAGAGCTTATGAACGAGCTCAAGAATATCAAAGGTGAAGTCAATGTTCATGAAGTGTTGCTCGTTATTGACTCGATGACAGGTCAGGACGCTGTAAATGTAGCTAAGACCTTCAACGAACTGCTTGACATCACGGGTGTTATCCTGACAAAGCTCGACGGTGATACCAGAGGCGGTGCGGCGCTTTCAGTAAAGGAAGTCACAGGCCGTCCGATTAAATTCTCAGGTACAGGTGAAAAGCTCGAAGACTTAGAAGCTTTCCACCCTGACAGAATGGCTAACAGAATCTTAGGTATGGGCGATGTGCTTTCACTTATCGAGGAAGCTGAGCAGAAGCTCGACCAGAAAAAGGCTGAAAAGCTCGCTGAGAAAATGCTCAAGAATAAAATGGACTTCAACGATTTGTACGACCAGTTCGAGCAGATTCAGAATATGGGTCCTATCAAAGGCATTTTGTCAAAGCTCCCAGGTGTAGGAAACAAAGTTGACGATATGGATATCAACGAACGCCAGATAGACTGGTGCAAAGCGATTATCCTCTCTATGACTAAAGAAGAGCGTGAAAAACCACAGCTGATAAATCCTTCCCGAAAGCGTAGAATCGCAGCGGGCTCGGGCAGAAGTGTTGAAGAAGTCAACAGACTTATTAAACAGCTTGAGCAGACACAGAAAATGATGAAGCAGCTTACCCGCAACACAAAAAAAGGCAAGCGTATGCCAAATCTTCCGGGACTCGGCGGTCCGATGGGTCCGATGGGTGGCGGGGGCTTCCCAGGATTTTAATTAAGTTTATAATGCCAATAATTTACATTGGTAAATAAATATAAAAAGTAAAATATATTGGAGGAAAAAACAATGGTAAAAATCAGATTAAGAAGAATGGGCGCTAAGAAATCACCTTTCTACAGAATCGTAGTTGCTGATTCTAGATACCCAAGAGATGGCCGTTTCATTGAAGAAATCGGCACATACAACCCACTCACAGAGCCATCAGAGGTTAAAGTTGACGCTGACAAGGTTAAGGAGTGGATCGCTAAGGGCGCACAGCCTACAGATACTGTTAAGAATCTTTTCAAGAAGAACGGTATTCTCTAATTTCTGAAAGGAAACAGTTTTGATGAAAGACTTACTTTTGACGATTGCTAAGGGTCTTGTTGAAGAGCCAAACGAGGTTTCTGTAACACAGGACGATGTAAACGAAGAGGGAGTAATCGTGTATCACATTCATGTTGCTGAAAACGATATGGGCAGAATTATAGGCAAGCAGGGCAGAATCGCTAAGGCTATCCGTACTGTTGCTCGTTCTGCAGCTATTCGAAGCAACGAGAAAATTATGGTCGAAATCGACTAATACTTTTATGAAGAAAGCGGTGTGAAAACATCGCTTTTTTATTTGCTTTACTATTTCTTCTACTTGTGATAAAATCAACCTGAAATATTTTTGTAGGTGACATTTATGGTTAAAAAGTTTTTAGAAGGCGGAAAAATCGTTGGTACTCACGGAGTAAGAGGTGAAATGCGAGTTGAATGCTGGTGCGACTCACCCCAGTTTTTAGCACAGTTCAAGACCCTCTATTTTGATGAGGGAAAAGAGAAAGTAAAGGTGCAGTCGCGCGCACATAAAAATATGGTACTGATGAAAATGCCGGGGATAGATACTATCGAGCAGGCTGATACTTTAAGAGGTAAAATCGTCTACATCAAGCGGTCCGATATAAAGCTTGAAGAGGGTGTGAATTTTGTTCAGGATTTAATCGGACTCGAGGTAATTGATTCTGCGACTTCAGAAGTTTACGGCACGGTTAAAGATGTTCTGCGAACAGGTTCTAACGATGTTTATGAGATGAAGGGCAAGGATGATAAACTGTACTATATCCCAGCTATTCCTGATATCGTTGACGAAATTGATATTGATGGCGGAAAGCTGTTGATCACACCGATGAAAGGATTGTTCTCTGATGAGGATTGATATAATAACCCTGTTTCCCGAGATGATGGAAACGGTACTCAATGAGTCGATTATCGGCAGAGCACAAAAGAAGGGAGTGCTCGAGATACAGTGTCATCAGTTAAGAGAATTTGCCTTTGATAAGCATCGACATGTCGACGATGCGCCTTACGGCGGGGGCAAGGGGATGCTGATGATGACAGAGCCGATTGCGCTATGTTTCGAAGACATCTGCAGTAAGCTTGACGAAAAGCCGTACTTTGTCTATATGTCGCCACAGGGGAATGTGCTGAGTCAAGAGAAGCTTGTTGATATTAGCTCGAAGCACAAAAATATCTGTGTGCTCTGCGGTCACTACGAGGGAGTTGACCAGAGAGTTATCGATGAGCTTGTTGATGAGGAGATTTCTATCGGTGATT
The DNA here is from genome assembly GCA_017410265.1 of Ruminococcus sp. GTDB lineage: Bacteria > Bacillota > Clostridia > Oscillospirales > Acutalibacteraceae > Ruminococcoides. The sequence goes on from JAFQRC010000004.1 coordinate 69,791, forward strand.
ATGTGCTGACAGGAGGAGAGTTGCCGACTCTTGTTTTTGTTGACGCTTTAGCCAGAATGGAAAAGGGTGTGCTCTCGGAAGATGAGTGCTTTACTAAAGAGAGCCACTACGACGGTTTGCTTGAATATCCTCAGTATACCCGTCCTCAGGTATGGAGGGGCAGAGAGGTGCCACAAGTGCTTTTGTCGGGTCACCACGAAAATGTTGACAAGTGGCGCAGAGAGCAAAGTATAGTCAATACTGCCAAAAAGCGTCCCGATATGATAGAAAAAGCTCAGCTTTCAGATGCCGAAAGAGAGCTTGCGCAGAGTATAATTGACTCGAAAAACAGCGACTAAAAGCTTTTTCAAACCTCAAATTATGCGAAAAGTGCGAGCTTGCCTTGTATGGTAAGCACAAAAAGTTTTCAACATTTTAGCAGTTTTGCACAAAGAACAGGTTACTAAAAAAATACTTGTTATCTATCAAAACAAAAATGCAAAATCGCTGTTGACCAACGCTTTTTTTGTGGATATAATAGCAATAATCGAACAGATTGCCCTGTTCGTTATTTAGTAAACTAATTATTTTGCAAACACAAAGAGAGGGTTTAAAATGTACACTAAGGAAGTTTTAGTTCAGAACAAAGCTGGCCTTCACGCTCGTCCAGCAACATTTTTTATTCAGAAAGCTAATGAGTTCAAGGCAACTGTATGGGTAGAGAAGGACGAGAGAAAGGTTAACGCTAAGAGCCTTCTCGGCGTACTTTCACTTGGCATTATCGGTGGCACAACAATCACTATCTATGCTGATGGTGCTGACGAGACAGAGGCTGTTGAGGGTCTTGTTGCTCTCGTAGAGTCTGGTTTTGCTGAATAATTTTTCATATATTTCTGAATTTTGAGGCGGAGTGTATACTTCGCCTTTTTGTTTTGTGCGCAGAGCAATGAGGCGTGATATTTTTTTCTTTACAAAGGGTATGTTTTACTTTATATTTAAAATGAGGTAAACTGTGAATAATACAGGAGGTGATTTTGTGAACGAAAAGCTAAGTGAACTCAGAAAAAAAGCGATGGCTCTGCCGCTTTCTCCGGGTGTTTATATTATGAAAAACAAAAGCCGTGACATAATATATATCGGAAAGGCAAAGGCGTTGAAAAACCGCGTCAGCCAGTATTTCGGCTCACAGAATAACCATCCTGAAAAGGTCAGAAGAATGGTAGAAAATGTGGAGGACTTTGAGTATATTATCACCGATTCCGAGTTTGAAGCATTGATACTCGAGTGCAGTCTGATAAAACAGCACACCCCGAAATACAACATTCTTTTAAAAGACGACAAAGGCTACAGCTATGTCAAAGTAACAAACGAAGATTGGCGACGCATTTCCTATGTGCTCCAGAAGGGTGATGACGACTGCACCTACATTGGCCCGTACAAAAGCAGTTATTATGTCAAAAATAGCGTTGAGCAGGCACAGAAGATTTTTAAACTCCCGACATGTAATCGGAAATTTCCTCAGGATTTCAGAAAAGGCAGACCGTGCCTTAATTTTCATATAAAGCAGTGCTGTGCACCATGCACAGGCAGGGTGAAGCTCAAGGAGTATAATGAATATGTTGACGAAGCTCTCGGATTCTTAAAAGGCGGAGATGCGAAAACTATCAAGTTACTCACAGAGAAAATGCTTGAAGCGTCTGATAATCTCGACTTTGAGCGTGCGGCGAAAATCCGCGACCAGATAAATTCGATAAAGAAGATGCGTGATAAGCAGAAGGTTGTCAATACCTCAGTAGAGGAGCAAGATATTATCGCCTTTGCGGGCAACTCAAAGAAAGGCTCGTTTGAGGTTTTTCGTTTTTCAGATGGACGACTTTTTGACAGAGAGAATTTCATCGTTGATGACCCCGGTGACGAGGGGAGTGCTCTGTCTGAGTTTGTCTTGCGTTACTATTCTATCCGCGAGGATATCCCGCGTTATGTTGTGGTCAGCAGTAAGCTTAGTGATGCAGAGGTTTTGGAGCAGTGGCTCACACAAAAAAGAGGTAAGAAAGCGTATATCAGTGTTCCACAGCGTGGAGAGCAGAAGCATCTTGTCGATATGTGCAGACAAAACGCTTTTGAAACTCTTGGACAGCAAGAGGGAATATCAGGCAGACAGTACGCGGTGCTCGAGGGCTTGCGCGATATGCTGGGACTCAAGGTTATTCCGTATTATATCGAATCTTATGATATTTCTAACACAGCAGGTGCTGAGAATGTCGCGGGCATGATTGTTTTTGAAAACGGAAAGCCAAAAAAATCCGCGTACAAAAAGTTCAAGATAAAAACATTTTCGGGTCAGGACGACTACGGCTCAATGGCTGAGGTGCTCACCCGAAGATTTACTGAATATAAAAAAGCTAAAGAAGAGGGAGAAGACTCGGGCTTTTCTAAGCTCCCTGATTTGATTTTGCTTGACGGCGGTAAAGGTCAGGTGAGCGCGGTAAAACCCGTACTCCTTGATTTAGGAATAAATGTACCGCTTTTTGGTATGGTCAAAGATGACAAGCACCGCACCAGAGCGATTGTATCGGAAGATGGTGAAATTGAGATAAAACCTAACCAGAGTGTTTTCAGCTTCGTGACATCAGTCCAGGACGAGGTGCATCGATTTGCTATCGGATATCATCGACAAAGCAGAACTAAGTCGATGAAGTCGTCATCGCTTACGAATATCGATGGTATCGGTGAGGTTCGTGCAAAGGCGTTGCTCAAATATTTCAGAACAATTGAGAATATAAAGAACGCATCGCTAAAGGAGCTTGAAAGCGCTCCTAAAATGACGCATGACAGCGCACTTTGTGTGTATAAGTATTATCACAGCGAGGAAAATATATGAGAGTAATAACAGGAAAAGCAAGAGGTCGGATTTTGGAAACCCTCAAGGGTGACGATGTAAGACCGACTACAGATAAAGTGAAAGAAGCAATTTTTTCGAGCATACAGTTTGAGCTTGAGGGAAGACACTTTTTAGACCTGTTTTCAGGGTGCGGACAGATGGGAATCGAGGCACTCTCCAGAGGATGCTCAACCGCTACATTTATTGATAGGAGCAAAGCCGCAATCAAGGTGATTGAGCGCAATTTATCGGTTACAAATTTGAAACAGTTTGCGAGAGTTTATAACGCTGATTCCTTGAGCTTTGCGAAAACGATGGGTGAAGAATACGACATAGTCTTTCTTGACCCGCCATATAACAAGGGGATTTTACAAGAAATTATGCCAATTGTTGCACAAAGAATGAAAAAAACCGGGGTTATTATTTGTGAAAGTGCATTAAATGATGAAATATTACAAAAATATTACAAATTCACCCTTGACAGACAAAGAACCTATGGTAAAATAAAGGTAAGTATATATCGTCACGAGGACTATATATAGTGGTTCGTGATTTTTTCTTAGGGGGCCGTTATGAATAACACTGTTATTTGCCCCGGCAGCTTTGACCCAGTGACGCTCGGACACATTGATATCATAAAAAGAGCGTCTAAAATGTTCGACAAGGTAATCGTTGCGGTACTTGTCAATATGTCAAAAACACCGAGCTTTTCTACTGAGGAGCGCATCGCTTTTCTCAAAGAAACTCTAGGTGACCTTGACAACATCGAGATAGTCGGTTTTTCCGGACTTCTGGCGGATTATGCCAGAGAGCGCGGAGCGAAGGCTGTCGTCAAGGGGCTCAGGGCGATGTCGGATTTTGAATACGAATTTCAGATGGCGCTGACTAATAAAAAACTTAACCCTGAGCTTGATACGGTATTTCTGACTTCGGACTCACAGTATATGTACCTGAGTTCGAGTATGGTCAAGCAGGTTGCTTCTTTAGGCGGAGATATCAGCTCTTTTGTTCCCGCCTCTATTCATGCGCAGGTTTATGAACGATTAAAAACAGGAACTAGAAAGGAATTATTAAAATGAGAGTGGATGAACTGATTAACGAATTGCAGGAGCTTGTTGCTGACGCTAAAACTGTTCCGCTTTCCGGCGGCAAGGTTATGGTTGAGGCTGAGAAGATTTACGATATCCTCGAAGAAATTCAGGATACTCTTCCTGCAGAAGTAAGACAGGCTAAGAACATTGTTGCTGACAGAGGTCAGATTATTGCGGAAGCTAAGAAAGAATCTGAGGACATCATCAGAGCTGCTGAAGATCGCAAGAAGGCTATGATTGAAGAATCTGAGATTATGCGCGCAGCTAAGGCTGAGGCTACAGAGCTTCTAAACGAAGTTAAGTCAAAGTCAGCTGAGATGCGTAAGGCTGCTAACGACTATGTCGAAAATATCATGAAGAAAACTGACGACGCTATCACAGCTCAGCTTACTGAGCTTCGAAAAACCCGCCAGAACTTAAGAATCACAAAGAAATCATAATCAGTTTACCTGATTGCGATTTTTATACAAAAAGTAAGGCTCCCTAGAGGGAGCCTTTTCTTTTTGTACGAATACCACTTTAAAGCAATTTTGGAGAGCTTTTCGCGTTTAAAACCAATTTTCCACTTAAGAAGATTTCATTTTGTAAATTTTTTGTTATAAATCGTAACTTTTTTCTTGATTTTCTCCTGCATATAGTATATAATCGTTTTATAAGTGGCACGAAGTGTCATTTTGTGGTACGAATTGGACTAACAATCACGGGAGGTGGCAGGATGTTCTCGGGTACTACTAACCAGACAATAGACTCAAAGGGCAGAATTATTCTGCCGTCTAAATTCAGAGAAGAGCTCGGCGATACTGTCTATGTTACAGCGGGCTTTGAAAACTGTGTGCAGATTTTGTCTGTGGAGCAGTTTGAGCATCTGCGTAATCAGATAAGAGAACTCCCTGCTGATAAGGCACTTTCTTTGCAGTATATTCTCGTTTCTCCTGCTACTGAAGTAGCTGTGAGCTCTCAGGGCAGAGTTATGATTGCCCAGAAGCTCAGAGAAGACGCTTCTCTTACTAAAGACATTGTTGTCGTCGGTATGGATACCCGTATTGAAGTGTGGGATAAAGAAAGCTTTGAAGAATTCATCGAAAAACAGAAGCGTGAGTCTGTCAAAGAGGCTCTTGAGCTTCTGAGACTGTGAGGAAAGAATGAGCTTTTCACATATTCCTGTTCTCCTCAGTGAAACTATCGACGGGCTTAATATAAACGAAAACGGAATTTATGTTGACGGTACAGCGGGTGGCGGTGGACATTCTGCCGAGATATTGTCGCATTTAAAAGACGGAAAGCTTATTTCTATTGACCAGGACCCTGACGCTATCCGTCACGTCAAGGAGCGCTTTAAGGACAACCCTAATTCTTTGATTATCAAGGGCAATTTCGGAGATATGAAAGAGCTGTTGAATTCAAGGGGTATTTACTGCGTTGACGGTGTTATGCTTGATATCGGTGTGTCATCGCATCAGCTCGATACCTCAGAGCGTGGCTTTTCATTTCACGAAGATGCACCTCTTGATATGAGAATGAGCCAGTCGGGTGAAAGTGCAGAGGATTTAGTCAATACTCTTTCTTACGCTGAGCTTGCGCGAATCATCAATAATTACGGCGAGGAGAAATTTGCTTCCTCCATCGCGAAAAATATAGTTAAATACAGAGAAGAAAAAAGAATAGAGACTACCTTAGAGCTCGCTGAAATTATCAAAAACAGCGTGCCTCAGAAGGTGAGAAGGGACGGACATCCTGCGAGAAAAACCTTTCAGGCATTAAGAATTGCCGTGAACCGCGAGCTTGAGGTGCTTGAAAAAGGTTTAGACGGGGCGTTTGAGCTTTTGTCAAAGGGCGGTAGACTCGCTGTTATCACCTTCCATTCGCTTGAAGACAGAATCGTAAAGCAGAAGATGGCTCACTGGTGCACAGGCTGCACCTGCCCTAAGGATTTTCCTGTTTGCGTCTGTGGCAACAAGCCTAAAGCAAAGCTTGTAAACCGCAAGCCGATTGTTGCAAATGAGCAGGAACTTATTGAGAATGTGCGCTCCAGAAGCGCTAAACTCAGAGTCTGCGAGAAGTTGTGATTTTTGCACAAAAAACGGGTTTAATTCTTGTACAAAATAATAATAGTCAATTTTTCTATATGAGAGGGTAAATAATACCTATATTTGTAGCTATTTACTATGGACTTTGACTATGCTCTATGGTAAAATGATAACAAAGTTGTAAACAATGTTACAAGCTCTTTTACCACACTATAAATTGTGATTATGTCGCGCACTCTGCGCAATATTGTGTGATATCACGGATGTCACGACAGCTTTTGAAGGGTTATTTTTCCTCTATGAAATTATAAATTATTTCAAAGCTGTAATTTTTTACAAAAGGCAGTTTTCGGCCCTGTGATTATGATTATTTTCTAATTTACATATCGCCTGAAAAACAGAAACCAAAAATTAAACAGAAACAGAAACCAAGAGAAAACATGGGGTGCTATTATGGCTTACGATTATCGTAATTTGGCTTATGATTTGCGCTTGTTTGAGGAAGAGGAGATTTACTCTTCCGCTGTGAAAACCCCTGAGAAAAAGCAAGAGAAGAAGCCAAAGACTAAAAAACAGAATACAGAGGTCGAGCTTCAGAAAAACGAAGGAAAGACAACCCACAAGCGTATCAAGCGCAGAAAAAACAACTTCCTCAACATTTCGTTGGCGGTTGTTTTCGCTGTAGCGATAGTCGCAACGGTCGGTCTGATTATCCACGGACAGGTTCAGCTGACAGAGTTAAATCAGCAGATAGCTGCTGCTCAGGACACTTTAGAGGAGCAGCAGAGTCTGTATACTCAGCTTGAGATGAAGGTCGACGCGAGCATATCGACAGCCGTGGTTGAAGAGTACGCTCAAAATAACCTTGGTATGACAAAGGTTGCGAATTCCCAGAAAGAGTTCGTCAGTCTTTCTAAGGGTGACAAGGTTGAGCTTACTATGGATGACAACAGCACGGTATTTGATGCTATAGCAGACGCGATTGCGTCGCTGTGGTCATAAGTATCAGCTACGGTTAATAGTATGTATAGATAAGAGTTGAGATTTTGTCTTAACTCTTTTTCTGCTATTGTATGGGGTAAATTTTGAGCACTGATATCTCAAAAACTATCCTTTATTCACGCAAATTTGATAAAATTTTCAGATAGTTTTCAGATTTATATGATATGATTTTTCGGAAAGGAGAGTGACTCTTATGGGCGCAAACCAAAGATTAAGACAGCGCACGGTATGGCTTTTGATTATTGTACTTGTTTTCGGCTTTGGTGCTGTTATTTCAAGACTTGCTTACTTGCAGCTCATAGCGGGTGAGGATCTCCAGCAAAAGGCTGTGCAGCAACAGCTTTCTGACACTACAATCAGCGCAAAGCGCGGTACTATATACGACAGAAACGGCAAGATTTTAGCCCAGAGTGCGTCAGTCTGGCAGGTGGTGCTTTCTCCTGCAAACTTCGAAACAGATGAGCAGAGAATTTATGTTGCTAACCGTCTGGCTGAGATTCTCGGTCTTGAACAGGAAGATGTGCTCGAGCAGACTAAGCAGAACAGCTACTACTCGGTTGTAAAGCGTAAAATTGAGAGCGAAGAGCAAAAGCAGATACTGGAGCTTATGAACGATGTTGAAGATAAGTTCGGACTTTCAAGTGTTATTGCTCTGCTCGATGACTACAAACGCTACTATCCGTACAGCGAGCTTGCATCTTCAGTTATCGGATTTACCGGCTCTGATGACCAGGGACTTTCAGGCGTTGAGTACCAGTATGATGAGTACCTCACAGGTACACCGGGTCGTCTGGTTACTGCAACTAACGCTAACGGAACTATAATGCCGTTTGACTACAGCCAGAATGTCGACGCTGTTGACGGCAACTCGGTTGTTCTTACCATCGATGAAACTATTCAGAGTATCATCGAGAAATATATGAAACAGGCTATCAGGGACTACGAGGTTTACAATCGCGGTGTTTGTATCGCGATGGATGTCAAAAACGGCGAGATTCTCGGAATGGCGACTGTCGGTGGATATGACCCTAACGACCCGTTTACAATCAGCAAGGAAGATAGCAAGAAGATTTCCGAAATCGACGCTGATTACCTGATTGAAAAAGGCTACCTCGAAGAAGGGTCGAATGCAACAGACAAAGAAATTGACGAGCTTATCGCTACAGCTAAAAGTGAGGCTGAAAGCGCAGCACTTTCACAGATGTGGCGAAACAAAGCTATCAGTGATACTTACTACCCGGGTTCTGTTTTCAAGATGATTACTCTTTCGATGGCACTTGAAGAGGGAACTGTCAACAAGGATACACGATTTAACTGTACAGGTTATTTCCAGCTTTACGAAGAGCAGATTGGTTGTCATAACACCGCAGGTCATGGCACACAGAATTACGCTCAGGCGCTGTGCAACTCCTGTAACCCTGCGTTTATCCAGATTGGTCAGTCTTTCGGAGAAGCGAAATTCTGGGAATACTACCAGGCGTTCGGTTTTGCTGACAAAACAGGAATTGACCTTCCGGGTGAGTCTGACGACCTGTTCTTCTCTGAGGACGGCTCTATGGGACCTGTCGATTTGGCGGTTGCATCCTTCGGTCAGAACTTCTCTATCACTCCTATCCAGATGATTACGGCAGCTTCTGCTATTGCTAACGGTGGCGATTTGGTTCAGCCACATGTTGTTAAGCAGATTTTAGGCTCTGACGGCTCTGTCGTTCACAATATCAGCACTGACACAAAACGTCAGGTCATTTCTTCATCCGTTGCCGCTGAGATGCGTGCGATTCTTGAACAGAACGCAATCGACGGTACAGGTAAAAACGGTTATGTTGCAGGCTACAGAATAGCAGGTAAAACAGGTACATCAGAAAAACTCACCGACTCTAACGGTGACTTTGTGCAGGACTATATCGCTTCTTACTGTGGTTTTGCTCCTGCTGATGATCCTGAAATCGCAATGCTCGTGTTCTTTGATACTCCGCTTTCAGGCAACTACTACGGTAGTGCGGTTGCCGCTCCTGTGTTTGCCAGCATTATGGGTGAGGTGCTTCCTTACCTCGAGATTTCTACTCAGTACACAGATGCCGAGGCAGCTAATGTTGACACTACAGCTGGTTCATACGTCGGTCTTTCTGTTTCTGAAGCTTCAAAGATTGTCAACGCTGACGGCTTTGATGTTACTATCAAGGGTGAAGGTTCAACAGTTGTGGCTCAGGTACCTGCGGCGGGCAGTAAAATCCCGACAGGTGGTACGGTGGTGCTCTACACAGACGAGGACAGCGTCACAGAGAAGGTGGCTGTGCCTAACCTTATCGGTTTTAGCGTATCAGATGTCAACTACATCGCCTCCTACTACGGCATAAATATCAGTATCACGGGTACTGTGAGCTCGAGCGACTCTACCTCCGTTTCGCAGGATATAGAAGAGGGTACGACGGTCAGTCCGGGTACGGTAGTAACCGTTGGTTTCAGCACGAGCGGTGTAAACGATTAGTAAATTCTTAACCAAAATAAATGAGGTGTAAAAATGGAAATAGGAATCTGGGCTTTTGTGACAGCACTTGTTTCATTCGCGATATCCGCTATATCAGGCAGATATCTCGTGCCTTTTCTTCATAAGCTGAAGTACGGTCAGACAATTCTTGATATCGGCCCGTCATGGCATAAGAATAAGCAGGGCACTCCTACAATGGGCGGTTTCATGTTCATTCTAGGTATTGTTGTATCAACTGTTGTGTCGGTTATTCTGTTTTCCGCTTTCCACGATGGATTTGGTACAACTGAAAAGTTTGTAATAACAGGTCTTGTGATGGCCTTGTGCTATGGTGGTATCGGCTTTATTGATGACTATATCAAGGTTGTTAAAAAGCGCAACTTAGGTTTAACAGCTATCCAAAAGCTTGTTTTGCAGTTTGCTGTTGTTGCTCTTTACCTTTTAGTGATGAGAGTACTCGGCGATAATACAGACATCGCTGTTCCGTTTGTCGGTATGGTAGACTTAGGTTGGTTTTACTACATAGCTATGGGTCTTGTTATCGTTGGTATCACGAACGCGGTTAACCTCACTGACGGTATCGACGGGCTTGACGGCTCTATCACATTTTTCGTAGCACTTTTTATGATGATGATTGCAAATGTGCTTGGAGTTTTCGATTCAAATGTGCTTTTTGCGGCTGCTGTAGCAGGCGGATGCTTAGGTTTCTTAGTATGGAACTTCCATCCTGCAAAGGTCTTTATGGGCGATACAGGTTCACTTTTCTTAGGCGGTATAGTCTGCGCTATAGCTTTTGCTATGGATATGCACCTTATTATGCTTTTACTTGGACTGATGTATTTAGTCGAGATGTTCTCGGTTATGCTTCAGGTAACATATTTCAAGCTTACTCATGGTAAGCGTATTTTCAGAATGAGTCCTATCCACCATCACTTTGAGATGGGTGGTTGGAGTGAAATGAAGATTGTCGTTGTGTTCTCAGCGGTAACTGCTTTATGCGGTAGCATTTCACTTTTACTCGTTATTTTCGGTTAATTTGGATTTTGAATCCTGAAAGGAGATGAACCGGTTGAGTAACTATTCGGTTGATGTTGATAGAAATAGAAGATACACCACTTCCGGTGCATCTTCGAAAAGAACATATAACACACAAAACCCACCGAAAAACGCAGTGAAAAGAAAAAAGCAATTTTCACTTTTGTCTATCGGTAAGGGTCTTGATGTGCCGTTTTGTATGCTCATCGTTTTACTGCTTGCTATAGGTATCACGATGATGTTTTCTGCGAGCTATCCTGTAGCTTTTTATGAAATCGGCGACAGCTACTACTACTTAAAGCGTCAGCTTCTCTTTGCTATAGTAGGTATTGTCATTATGCTCGCGGTATCGTACTTTGATTATCACCATTTTCACAGATTTTCCGTGCTAATTCTGGGCGTATCTTACTTTGCGCTCATTCTCGTACTTTTGCTACCGTCCGAAACGGGTATCCACAGATGGATTGGTATCGGTGACTACGGTATTCAGGCATCGGAGATAAGTAAATTTGCGATTATTCTTTTTCTTGCTCACTGGGGCAGTAGGTACTACGACAAAATGCACACGCTGAAATACGGTGTTGTGCCGGGTGCGGCGGTGTTTGCATCGACTGCATTTCTTTTGCTCTTAGAGCCTCACTACTCATGTATTGTAATTGTTGCACTATTGACAGTTATTATGCTGTTTGTATCGGGTATCCGTCTGAGATACCTCGCGGTAGCAGCGATTGCGCTCATTTTGGTAGTGCTGATTTTGTGGTCAACAGGTCTGCTCACTTACGCTATGGACCGTATGGACGGTTGGGGCAAGGCTCTTGAGTATATCGACGAAGCGCAGTGGCAACAGACCTGGCAGACAAGAAACTCACTTTATGCTATCGGTTCGGGTGGCTTGTTCGGACTCGGACTTGGTCAGTCCAGACAGAAATATCTCTATCTTCCTGAACCACAGAATGACTTCGTTTTTGCTATCGTGTGCGAGGAGTTAGGTCTTATCGGCGCGATTGCTATTCTTCTGATTTTTGCGCTTTTAGTATGGCGTGGTATCGTTATTTCGCTGAGAGCGAAGGACCGTTTCGGAAAACTGCTCGGTATCGGTCTTGTTTCGCAGATTGGCTTGCAGGTAATACTGAACATTCTTGTTATCACTGACTGGTTGCCGAATACCGGTATCAGCTTACCGTTCTTTAGTTACGGCGGTAGCTCACTGTTGATGCTGTTGTTCCAGATGGGTATTGTCCTGTCAATTTCGCGTTCTGCAAATATTGAGAAGATTTAAAGGATTCACCAGTATTTTAACAAAAAGTGAGCAAAAATAGTCCCTCAAAAATCTGATTCGGATATACTTGGCTCACTCTAAGGAGAGTATTATGAGAATATTACTTGCAGGTGGCGGTACAGCAGGCCACATCAATCCTGCTCTTGCTATCGCTTCGTATATCAAAGAAAAAGAGCCGCAGACAGAGATTATGTTCATCGGTAATAAAGACGGTATGGAACAGACTCTGGTCACAAAAGCGGGCTTTCCTATAAAATCAATTGTAATCAGCGGTTTTAAGCGTAATTTCAAACCGCAGTCTATCGTTCACAATGTAAAAACCGTTTCTAGGATGTTCACTTCGTCTATAAAAGCGAAGAAACTTATCGCTGAGTTTGCTCCTGATATTTGCATTGGTACAGGTGGTTATGTCAGCGGTCCTGTGGTGAGAACAGCGGCGAATATGGGAATCCCTTGTATCATTCACGAACAGAACGCTTTTCCGGGTGTAACCACTAAGATGCTTTCAAAAAAGGTCAGAAAGGTTATGCTCGCGGTTGAGGACGCTAAAAAGCACCTTGACAAGGACGTTGACTTTGTAGTGACAGGTAACCCCATCAGAGAGCAGATTCTGCGCGTTGATAAACAAGAAGCGAGAAAAGAGCTAGGTCTTGACAGCCGTCCTGTAGTGCTGTCTTTTGGTGGCTCACTTGGTGCTCGATGCATCAACGAAGCAGTAGCGGGTTTAGTAGTCCGTTCTGCAAAGGACCAGAAATATCAGCATATTCACGCCTACGGACAGCAGGGTACATGGTTCCCTGAAAAGGTCAAGGAGATGGGCGTCGATATAGACAAATTCAGTAATCTCGATGTAAGACAGTATATTGACAATATGCCTACCTGTTTAGCTGCCTGCGATGTTGTGGTCAGCCGTGCGGGTGCTATCACCCTGTCTGAGATTCAGGCAAAGGGCAAGCCTGCGGTGCTGATTCCGTCACCTTATGTTGCTGAAAATCATCAGTACCATAACGCGATGGCGCTGGTTAACAAAAAGGCAGCTTCGCTGATTGAAGAGAAGGACCTCACTGCAGAAAAGCTTATCAAAGCGGTTGATGATATGGTCAGCGACGAAAAGCTCCTTGAAGAGTATTCTGAAAACGCTCAGGCTATGGCTATCACCGACGCAAGCGAGCGTATCTACAACATAGTCAAAGATATTTTGAAGTAAGATTTTTTTCACAGTACAACCACTCTTTTCATAGAATACATGCGTGTAGACTTATTTTGAAAGGGTGTTTGTGGTGTCAAAGCTTCTTATCAACGGCGGAAGAAAGCTAGGCGGAGAAGTCAAAGTACAGGGGTCAAAAAATAGCACGCTTCCGATACTCGCGGCGACCTTGCTTACTGAAGATGAATGCGTTTTGTACAACTGTCCGAAGCTCAGTGATGTTGACGCTACGATAAGGATTTTGCGATACTTAGGGTGCAGAGCAAACAGAGTTGACAGCACCCTGATAGTAAATACTCAGGATATGAAGAGAAGCGATATTCCGCATGATCTGATGCGGGAGATGCGCTCATCAATTATATTTTTAGGAGTGCTTATAGCACGATGCGGCAGAGCTAAAATGTCGCTCCCGGGTGGGTGCGAGCTTGGTCCCAGACCGATTGATTTGCACCTTTCTGCACTAAGGCAGATGGGGATTGAAATCAGCGAGGAGCACGGCGAACTCGAATGCGTAGTAAATGACTCGATAAAACCGTTGAAAATCGCACTTTCGTTTCCGAGTGTCGGAGCGACGGAAAATATTATGCTCACTGCTGTCAAGTGCAAAGGCACCACGATTATTACAAACGCAGCCAAAGAGCCCGAAATTGAGGATCTGGCAGATTTTCTGAACTGTTGCGGGGCGAAGATTTCGGGAGCAGGGGACAGCACTATTGTTATAGAGGGAGTAGATAAGCTCCACGGGTGTGCTCACTCTATCATTCCCGACAGAATAGTCGCGGCGACTCTGATGAGTGCTGCAGCGTGTACATCTTCTAAAATTACATTAGATGGTGTGATTCAAAGTCATCTTTCGGCTATTACGCCGATTTTTGAAGAAGCAGGATGTGAGATTTCCTGCAAAGACTCAAAACTCACAATTGACGCTCCGTACAGACTACGTTCACCAAAGCTTATCCGTACTATGCCGTATCCCGGTTTTCCTACTGATGCTCAGGCACCCGTTATGGCGATGTCGTGTAAATCGCACGGGTTGACGGTTTTCGTAGAGAACATATTTGAAAGCAGATACAAGCATATCGATGAACTCAATCGCCTTGGTGCGAATATAAAAGTCGAGGGTAAAGTAGCTTTAGTTGACGGAGTGCGACACCTATCGGGGGCTAATGTCAGGGCACTTGATTTAAGAGGAGCGGCGTCCTTGGTTGTAGCAGGACTTTGCGCTCAGGGGAACACTCAGGTTTCAGGAGTTAAGTATTTAGAAAGAGGCTACGACGAGTTTGAGGCTGTGCTTTCTAATTTAGGCGCAGATATAAAGAAAATTTAGTTTAAAATAAAGGAAGTAAAAAGGAGGGATTTGTGTGAGCAGAAACAGTAACCGCGGTGGTTACGATGACGGTTATCAGTCTTTTAGAAAACCTGATATTATGGATAAAATAGGCGACAGCTTTTCTTCTGCGTTTTCGCGCAGATCCCGTGAGAATGATAAAGCCGACGAGGCACTATCCGAATTTTCAAAGGGTGGCAGAGATGACTTTTTTGTCGACGAAAGCGTCAGAAAAGGAGTAAGAAAGCAAAGTAACCCTCAAAAGAAAAAACCTTCGAAAAAAAGAAAAGAACATAAACCGAAAAAGCCTGTTTCTCCTTTGATGAGAAGAATCCGCAATATTATCACCGCCTGCGTTATTGTGGGTGTGATGCTGATAGTCTGCGTTGTGCTGTCGCTCACAGTGCTTTTCAAGACTCAAAATTACGAGGTAACGGGCAATACTAAGTACAGTCAGGATGAGATTATCTCTACCTGTGGGATTAAAACAAACGAGAATATCTTCTTAGCTAATAAAAAATCCGCAGAAAAAAAGATAGTGAACTCATATCCGTACATTGAAGAAGCAAGGGTTTCTTTCTTTATTCCTGATACAATCACGATTGATATCACCGAGGCTGTGCCTGCATATATAGTTAAGGTGACAGAATCACAGTTTATCCTAGCTTCCTCAAAGGGAAGAATCTTAGAGATAGTCGAGTCAACTGAAAAATACGATATCCCGCTGTTCTTAGGTCCTGAGGTTACTAACCTTACAGTCGGCGGGTATGTAGAATTTTCTGACGAAAAAATCCTCGATATTATCGACGATATAGTAACAGTTTTTGTTGATAACGGCTACTCAGGCATTACCGAAATTGATGCGACAAACCCTGCGCAGCTCAGCTTTACCTATGACGGCAGAATCAAAGTCAAGCTCGGGCTTCCTGAGAATATCAGTTACAAGGTGAGAACAGCTATGACTATTATCACCGAAAAGCTAGACTTGAACGGCTCAGAAACTACAGAGGGCGAACTCGATGTATCAAACTGTTATGAAACAAAGAAGTCGTATTTCAGAGAACAGTCGCTTATTGATGCTCAGACAGAGACTGTAAATCCTGACGAGAATAAACCTGAGGAGCATCCTGACGAGGACTACGACGGCTATGATGACATCACAGGCGAATGGATAGAAGCAGAAGAGGAAACTGAAGCTCCTACACTTTCCCAAGAAGACTGGTATCTGTGATAATGTTAAAAAATTTCAAATCTTTGAAAAAAATATTGAATTTATCAGATTTTTGTGTTAAGTTATAAGATAGTAGAGTATAATACTCGAAGTGTGTGGTTTAAAAATTGTAAAAATTCCGTTTAGGGAGGATTTTAATATGGCTTTTGAGTTAGAGAAGGAAATGATTGATTATTTACCGGTTATTAAAGTAATCGGTGTCGGCGGTGGCGGTGGAAACGCTGTTAACCGTATGATTAAAATGGATGTTAAGAATGTTGAGTTCATCGCTGTTAATACAGACGAGCATGTTCTTAGATTTTCTCAGGCTGACCAGAAGGTTCAGATCGGTGAAAAATCAACTCGCGGTAAGGGCGCTGGCTCTAAACCTGAGGTTGGACAGGCTGCTGCTGAAGAAAACAGAGAAGAAATCGCAGCTTTACTTAAAGACACAGACATGGTATTTGTTACTGCCGGTATGGGCGGTGGTACAGGTACAGGTGCTGCTCCTATCGTTGCTAAAATTGCAAAGGACATGGGTATCCTCACTGTAGCTGTTGTTACAAAGCCATTTGCATTTGAGGGTAAAAAGCGTATGGCTCAGGCTGAGCAGGGTATTGCTGAGCTCGCTGCTTGCGTTGACTCTCTCATTATTGTTCCTAACGAAAGACTAAAATATGTTTCTGACCAGTCTATCACACTTCAGAACGCGTTCACTATCGCTGACGATGTGCTTAGACAGGGTGTTCAGAGTATCTCTGACCTCATCGTTGTTCCTGGTCTTGTTAACCTTGATTTTGCTGACGTTACTGCTGTTATGAAGGATGCAGGCTACGCTCACATGGGTATCGGTAAGGCTACAGGTAAGGACAAGGCTGCTGTTGCTGCTGAGATGGCTATCTCATCTGCATTACTCGAAACTTCTATCGACGGCGCAGAGAGCGTTATCATCAACATCACAGCTTCTCCTGACATCACTCTCGAGGATATCGACGCTGCTTCTACTATGATTTCTCAGAAAGCATCTGAGTCAGCAAATATCATCTGGGGTGCTGTTATCAACGAAGATATGAAGGACGAAATCAGCGTTACTGTTATCGCTGCCGGTTGTGGTTCAAACAATGACAACTCAAAGGCTTTCCCAAGCTCATCACCTGAGAAGGCTGACGCTCCAAAGGTAGAGGTTGACTCTTCTGACGAAGACGATTCATTCTACGACATTATGTCAATTTTCAATAGCTAAGATAAAAATAGCAAAGCTAAAGGGCAACCGTTCTGGTTGCCCTTTTTTATGTAGCTTTTTAATTGACTTTTGCTATTTTGCGCTGGATAGCTGTTGCGTCTAAAACAGTAATGGAGCCGTCGTGGTTAAAATCTGCTCTTGTTTTTTGCTCGTCAGTTAAGGCGGTTGTTTTAGCTACATCGCGTTGAATGAGAGTAGCATCAAGCACGGATAGCACAGAGTTACCATCGACATCGCCCATAAACGAACCCACAGCGTGGTCGTGGTCATCTCTCAGACAGTGAGTAGAATTTCCGTTTTCAGTGAAGCCGTAACAGCCATCACCATAGTAGTAGTACCATTCACCGCCCAAGGTACAAACATAACCAAAGTCGTTTATGGTGATATAGTCAGGGTCAATTACGAATATCATTTCGTCAAAGCTGTCTGTTCCATTCGGATAATTTTCGCTTTCACCGGGGTCATAGTATTCACTCATAATATTTATAGATTGCATAACAAATGGATATAAATGGTCATCGTAAGATGAGCAAGTTAGGTTGTTATTCCATAAAATTGTCGTTACTTCTTTTGGTACATCGGCAAAAAATACAGATTCAGAGTCGCCCTTTTCCACTGTGTAGCCGGGATAAAGTTCGGGGTTTATAGTATCCTGATACCACCAGTAGATAGCAGGAGCGTCTGAATACTCGTTGTACCACGACAAAGCAAATTTTCCGTAGTTTGAGTCTAAAGAGTCAATATCGTCGCCTTTTTCGCCGTTTTTACCGTCTGGCATAAGGAAGTAGTAGCGGTTGGTTTCTACCTTTTTACTTGTCATAGCTTCATATTCTTTTACAGCTTCTTTTACGGATTTATGGTCGTGCGCTTTGTTGAGGCATTCACCGGTTTTAGTTTCACTGTAGCAGCCGCCACCTCTGTAGTAGTACCACTGACCTGTGCACATCGCTGTTGTGGTAGCGGAATACCTGTCCATTTCTTCAAAGACAAAAATCATATCATCACAGTCAGTGAGTCCTTCTTTGTACTCGCTGTTATATTCAGGACCTAACAAGTATGACACGCAACGGCTGTAAGTAGGGTAGTTGTAATCAACTACACCGTTGTTTACAGTGTATGAATCGACACCAACAGGGATATCAGCGTAGTAAACATTGTTGGCAAGAGTTTTTTTGATAGAGAAGCCCGGATAGTGGCGATAGGGGACATCTGCTGATGTATCATAGCTGTACCAGTTGATGCAGATGTCAGTGTAGTATTCGTTGAACCAGTTTGGGAGTGCTTCACCTGTTGGGTCAATGAAATTATCACTTCCGTCAGGAATAAGAAAGTAGTTGCGATAGGTTTTTATTTCGGTGTTGTTTTCTCTCTCAAAGGTTTTGATTGCATTTGTCAAAGATGGGATAGAAAGTGGGATTTCATTTGACCACTTTGTGCGTGTCCTGTTTTGCCCTTCTTCTGTAGTGATAACAGTGTCGCCGATGTTTGTTGACTGCATAGTCAGCTCGTAGGTGCGGTGTCCTGCATCTGTCACAAAGTGGACATAGTAGATACTCTGTTCTTTGAACTTTATTCTAGATTTATTTAAGTCGTAGGTGTAAATTCCGTCACCGTCATAGTCTGTGCACAGCGCAGGAATTGATTTTTCGGGATAGTAGGCAGAGCCTGCCTGTGGTTTGATGACGCAGTAGACTTTTTCAAAGTCTGTCCAGCCGGAATTTCTCGGGTCAAACTTTATGTAGAGGTTTTCGTGATCGTGGTCTTCACGCATGCAGTTGTATTCGTTGCCGTTTTCTAGCACGCCAAAGCAACCATTACCGTAGTAATAGTACCACTCGCCACCCCAGGTTCTCGATGGCTCAAGCTCAGTAGTTGAGTGGAATGAAGGGTTGATGACATATATCATATTGTCAAAGCTCTCTAGCCCTTCACGATGGATATCTGACTCGTTTTCTTCATAGCCATCGGTGCAGAGTATAGTGCTTTGAAAGGTGTCATACCAAAGCGGGTCACCAAAATCCGAAGTGCCGTAAAAGTAGTTGTTAAACATCATTTCTTCTACAAAATCAGGAACATCGGCGTAATAGACATTGTCAGAGTCGCCTTTCATCATTTTGTATCCCGGTATCTCGGGGTCTATTTTTTCGGTACCCCACCAGTAAATACCCGCTGTAGTTGCATTTTCGTTATACCACGACGGAGCATATTCGTCTTGCAAATATTCTTCATCAGCGCCAAGTATTCCGCTTTCGCCGTCAGGCATGAGAAAGTAGTAGCGCTTTGTATTTACCGTTTCGCCTGTTTCTTTTTCGTATTTTTCGATAGCTTGCTTTAGCGTGAGCGTCGAAGCAGCCGAAAAAGTGAGAGTAGAAATACTGCTCAGGATTAACAGTATAGATAAAGTGAGGCTGATTATCTTTTTCATAAAATCATTCCTTTCTAAAGTGAAATACACCTCTATAAATAAAACACTTTCAAAAGGCATTTCGGGTTCACTGTAAAAAGATTTTTATACTTTAATTTTACACATACATAAAAGCTGAAACAACTATCACATTTGCTGAAAAAGGGGAGCCATATTTAGTGATAGTAGACATAAAAAAGGGTGGTGCCCATAAACGGGCGCCACCCAGTTTTTGTGTATGTTTATTATTCAACAACTGTGTTTTCTGCTTTTGCGAGCTTCATCTGGATAGCTGTTGCGTCTAAGACGCTACGCTCACCGTCGCGGTTATAGTCGGAAATATAGTCGAGAGGTCTGTCGTATTTTATACTCCAAGTGCTATATTGAGACAAATCATCTCTAATGTCAAATTCACACAAGCCTGCTAAAACTCGCTGGATATGTGTAGCATCTAAAACAGTAAGCTCGCCGTCATGATCAGCATCGCCAAACGGGTTGCCGACTTTAGCCTCACTAAACCCTTTTTCGAGTCCACTATACTTTGTTACATCTACTTCATCAACAGATATAAACTCTTTAGTCTGAGCATCATATATTGCCCACCCGTGTTTATACCATACATCATGTCCAGTCGCTAGTACACGATCTGCAACTATGCTCTTAACTCCCATCGGAGAACCCGCATAAGCCAAAGCATAAACTAAAGCCCAGTCAATTTCGCTTTCAGGGTCATTTTCATCAACATAATGATAATATATTTCGTCGTAATAATAGTCAACTGGATCAGGATATTCATATACCCCGTGTTTTGAATTAAAATCATCTAGGAACAAAAATTCTTTGTCCGGGGCACGATTTGTTGCACCAGCATCAATGACTGTTACCGCAGAAAGTAGTATAACTACAATTAAAATTATACTAAATAACTTTTTCATAATATCAGCTCCTTAATAAAATTCCACACTTGTATTTCACCGTGATGTTCACGGCAAAATAAACTCCCTTCATATATAAAACGTTTGAGAACCTCAAAGTGTTTCACTAGTTATAAAAATTCTTACTAAATGCAACTTTGGCTTCTAACTATATTATAGCTGAAACGATTATCCGACTACAATAGATATAGTAAACAGAAAATTTAAATTTAGTTTGTTGGTAATAAACAAGTGGCTACAAATAAAACCACCCGTTTACAGTGTGCGCTGAACGGGTGGTTTATAATTACTCATAGAAAGTAAAAATTATTCAGACCTGAGTGCTGTGACAGGGTCTTTCTTTGCGGCTTTCTTTGATGGGATAAGTCCGCCGATGAGTGTGAGCACTACACTGAGGACTATCAGTATTATCGCCGCAACAGGAGGTAAAACTGCGTTTATCGTGTTGATTCCTGTCAGGTGATGTATGAGTGCATTTGCAGGTATCAGTGTGAGAAGAGATACTCCTACACCTATCAGACCTGAGCAAAGTCCGATGATAAAGGTTTCTGCGTTGAACACCTGAGAGATGTTTTTCTTCGATGCACCGACTGCTCTGAGAATACCGATTTCCTTAGTTCTCTCGAGCACCGAAATGTAGGTGATGATACCTATCATAATCGACGATACAATCAGCGAAACTGCTACGAATGCAATCAGCACATAGGATACAACATTGATGATTGTGGTGACAGATGACATGAGTGTTCCAACTACATCGGTGTAGGTTATCACCTTGTCAGGTTCGTTGTTTTGTTCCATCTTGGTGTTGTAATCGTCAAGAATCTGAACGATGTTTTCTTTACATTCAAAATCCTTAGGGAATATTAGAAGAATGTACGGGTCATCAAATTCAGCGTAGTTGAGAGTTGCGAGAGCTTCCTCGTATGTGGCAGCAGTCGGATTCATCATTGAACCCATGAGTTCTTTGAGAGAGTCACCGTCCATAGTAGTAGAAAATGAGTCGGACAACGCTTTTTGGATAGCACTCATAAGCGAAGTCATCTGAGTGGACAAAGCATTTGAAATCTGTGTGCCCATATTACTCATCATAGTACCCATAGCCTGCTGTATTGAAGTGGAAATCTGCTCGCCTACTGTTTTTGCTATAGCTGACATAAACTGCTGTGAAGCCTGTGCGATAACAGGGGAGAGCTGTTGTGATAGTATCTTTGAAAGATTAAGGCTTATCTGCTCTATAACAGGAGCCATAGCTTCCTGCAGTTCATCGCTGACAGCTTTCTTGATAACAGCTGTGATTTCTTCTTTGAGCTGTGAAAGTGCGCTGTTGATGTCGGCGATTTCGCCCAGACTGTCTTCTATTATTTTCTGACCAGCTTCACTCTGTACAAAGGCGTTAAAACCCTCAAAGGTCGGGTCGGCTCCCTCAAGCTGGTCTGTATAGCTATTGAGTAAATCATCGAAAAGCTTTTTCAGCTCTTCCTGAGATACAGGAATTTTGATTGAGCTGAAATCAATGCTTTCAATGATATCCTTTATATTTATGTTGCCTATAGCTTGCTGTACATCGACACCGCTGAGGATTTCTGAGAAATCGATATCGTTTAGCAGTTGTGACATATCGATATTTCCCATAGCCTGCGAAATATCCACATCGCCTAATAGCTGTGACAAATCCATATTCTCAAAAGCGGAGGACAAGTCCATGTCGCCCATCATAGATGACATATCAAGACCGCCTGCTAATGCTGTCATATCGAGTGCGCTTTCGTCGAACTTAAACAGCGACTCCATATTGATAGAAGCGTTATCTTCTGAGAATTTGTTTCCTGTGAAGATATTTATTTCAGGATTTTCTCTTTGCTTTTGAGCGATTTCACTTTTCTGAGCTGTTTCGATAATATGAGTTGTCAAGCTTGACGGATAGCTGATTCCCGACATAAGCATAGCGGCATTTGAGTCGTCACTTGGTTTTACAACACCGACGATTTTCAGCGTTTCGCCGTTTTTCACTTGGTTTAGCATATACTCTTTATCGTCTGATTTGTTGACATAAATGTCGTACTCTTTGTCGTACTGATAAAGGTTTGTCGGGTCAACGAGCTTGAACTCCAGGTCAAGAAAATCGGTGTATTTGTACGAAGCTTTGTCTGTTGAGATATCAGCTTCGCCTTTTTCGGCATAGGTTTTCAGAATTTCATCAAGCTCGGTGATATCCTTGAGACCGATTGCGTATAAGGTCAAATCGGAAATACTGCCATCGGGTAAAAGTACAACAACACATTCGTTGTACTTTTTTGGCCATTTACCAGCCATCACATCGTATTGATTAATATACAGATTCTCGCTTTGTGGGAGAACGCTGAAATGTGACGAGGTCATCGTCAGCATCATAGCGGTCATTTCCGAAACCGTGGATGCAGCCGAGGTCAAAGTTTTGTCGGGGTTTATCTGACGATAGTCGTCGTCTGAAACCATTCTGAAAATATTCGGGGTTACATTGTATCTGTACTCGATAGCGTTTGTATATTTGACAATATCGCTGTTGCCACTTTCGAAATATTGCTTGAGCGATTTCAAATCATTCTCAATATTTTCTGTGAGCATTGAGTTGAGCATTTTAAACTCGGTAACCTCACCGCTCTTTTCGCTTGTAACATCTAAATACATCGCCTGGTCAGCAGCCATCATACTCGTAAAGTCTACTTCGCTCTTCGAAATCTGTATCGGATATTCCGAAAGTGTGTCCTCTTCAAGTGTTGTGATGTACAGATTAACACCGTTTGACAGAGCTAAAATCAGAGCGATTCCGATGATACCGATTGAGCCGGCAAAGGAGGTCAGTATCGTGCGGGCTTTCTTTGTGAGCAGATTGTTGAAGCTCAGAGAAAGGGCAGTTTTGGGTGACATCGAGGATTTGCCCATATTCTGGTGTTTCGGAGGAGAAAGCTCTTCCTTTTCAACATCAAAGGGGTTTGTGTCATCGTGTATTACACCGTCTTTTACTCTGACGATACGGGTAGCGTATTCTTCAGCCAGCTCGGGGTTATGAGTAACCATAACGACAAGTCGGTCTTTAGCGACTTCTTTTAGAAGCTCCATTACCTGAACAGAAGTGTCCGAATCGAGTGCACCCGTCGGCTCATCTGCTAGCAGAATGTCAGGATTGTTGACTAAAGCTCTGGCAATTGCCACTCGCTGCATCTGACCGCCTGACATCTGGTTAGGCTTTTTGTGTATATGGTCTTTGAGTCCTACTTTTTCAAGTGCTTCGATAGCACGCTTCTTTCTTTCGTTTTTGCCTATACCCGAAATAGTGAGCGCTAGCTCTACATTTGAGAGCACTGTCTGGTGAGGAATGAGGTTGTAGCTCTGGAACACAAAGCCTACCGTGTGGTTTCGGTACGAATCCCAATCCCTGTCGGTATATTTTTTCGTTGAAATTTCATTGATGACAAGGTCACCGCTGTCATATCGGTCAAGTCCGCCTATAACATTGAGCAGGGTTGTTTTTCCTGAACCCGAAGGTCCGAGTATAGCAACGAACTCATTGTCACGCAGGTTAAGGGACACATTATCAAGTGCTCTTGTGACTATACCGCCAACTCTATACTCCTTGGATATGTTCTTGATTTGAAGCAAAATTCTGCCTTCTTTCTATTATCTTCCATTATACATTGTACCACAAAAGAGGGGGTAAATATTAACTATTTGAAAATATTTACAAAAAAGAAAGGCTGAAAAATCAGCCTTTCAGAGTGTTTATGTCCGTTATTCTATATCTTCGGTTGCAGCTTCTGTAGCATTTACGGTAGTGCTTTCTGTGAGAATGCCGTATTTGAATTTGAGTGCAAGGATTTTTGTAACGCTTGAGTCTATCTGCTCCTGAGTAACAGTGCCGTTTTCGAGAGCTGATTTGATGCTCTGTACATACTCATCAATGCTCTGTGGAGCGAGGAAGAGGTTAACGCCTGCGTTTAATGAACCTGTGACAATCTCATCTACCGAGTAGTTAGAAGTGATATCTGTGTCTGATAAATCAGGTGATATAACAACACCACCGAATTTGAGCTCTTTTACTAAAAGTTCAGTTACGATTCGCTGTGACATAAATGCAGGGTCGTCGTTGTCAATTGCGCTTAACTTAGCGTTTCCTATCATAATCGCACCTACTGCATTCTGGATGCCTGCAGAGAATGGTAAGAACTCAGAAGCTCTGAGAGTGTCGGCATCTTTGTCTGAGTCCGACTCAACAGGGAAAGATTTGAGTGTAGCGATAACTGAATTTTCCTGCATACCGTTTACTGCCTGAGCAATCAGCGGAGAAGCAACAGCAGAGTCAGTAGCGTATGCATTGTCACCTGTGAGGTTAGCGACAGGAGCGAGGTTTAAGTTGAAGCCGAGCTTACTTAAATCCTTTGCAATAGTAGCGGCATTGTTAAACGCGGTTACTTCGCCCTCTTCTGTGTAGGTTGACATATTTTCAAAGGCAGTTGTCGAAAGCTTTGAAGCGACAGGGGAATTCTCGCCACCTTCTTCAGCTACTGCGATGAACATAGGAAGTTTGGCAAATGACTGAGAGTTTTTGATGAGCTCAGTTGTCTGCTTTGCGTCTTCAAAGTTATCTGCATCATAAAGAATACCGCCGACAGGGTATGTTTTTATAGCCTGTTTTGTAGCGTCACCCGCAACAGTTGCGACATCAACGCCTGTGAGAGCTTCAGGAGATACGACTAACATCTGATAGATTTTCTCGTCGTCTGTCATATTCTTGATGTATTCCTGAGCTTTTTCGGTGTATATAGCATCAGGGTCTACAGTTTCAGCTTCGGTTGGAGCCTCGTCTAAAGTAGCCACAGTAGCAGGCTGTGTAGGAGGCACAGTTTCCTGAACTTCTTCTTTATCAATAACAAAGTGATAAACCGCGTAAACAGCACCTGCCAGAATCGCGATTGATAGCAAAACGACAAGTACAGTGATGATTATTTGTAAGGCGCTTGGACCTTTAGCGTGACGATAAGTTGCCATAGTGTTCTCTCCCTTAGAGTGAGTCAGGTATATCCGAATCAGATTTTTGAGGGATTATTTTAGCTCACTCGTTGTTAAAATACTCGTGAATCCGTCAGGATTCACTGTGTTTTTACCTAGATTAAGTCAAAAATCCTCACCCCAAAAATTCTTCGACCTAAATCTTAAGGGGTTTCAGTCAATTCTCTTGGCTGAGAATACAAAAAGGCTGACGCCTTTTGTGTTCGATACGCTCAAAAGCGACGAAAAAACTAAGATTTAGGCTGGTTAGGATATGCTTGACTCACTCTAACATTAATAAAGTAATGTTATCACACTATATGTCGTGTTGTCAATTGAAAAAGCGACAAATTCTAGTGTTTTATGACATTATTTTCGTGTTTTTACTGCAAAGTAAAAAAGAAAGGTCAAGCCTTTATAAAAAGCTTGACCTTAAGACCTACTCTTCCATTTGCTTGCCTAAAAAAGCGGCTGCTGATTGAGCGAGTTTTATCTCGGTATCGGTTGGGATTTTGATGGTGTCACCCTTGAGCATAACAACAGCCCCTGTCACATCTCCCGAAGCGATAATCGGGTAGATAACCGCCGCCACATGGTCCACACCCTCGACCGGTTGAACGGAGTCAACCGAGTTTGCGTGAGCGGTGTAGGAACGACGATTTTCCATATAGTTTTCGAGCACCGAGGTTACTCTGCGCTCGAGATACTCCCGCTTTGAAACACCCGCCGCCGCGATAACATGGTCACGGTCACACACTAAAGTCGGCATCGAGCTGATGCGGCTTAATACATCGGCATACTGAGCCGCAAAGGTGCTTAGTTCCCCGACAGGAGAATACTTTTTGAAAATAACCTCGCCGTCCGTCGCAGTGTAAATCTCGAGCGGGTCGCCCTCACGGATTCTTAAAGTCCTGCGGATTTCTTTTGGGATAACAACACGACCTAGGTCGTCAATTCTTCTTACAATTCCTGTTGCTTTCATATATAACAAAATCTCCTTATCTTTTATTAGTGATACTATTATCTGTAAGACAAGGAGATTTATACTGTATAAGAGATTATTGTTATTTTTCTTTTAGTTTGTCTTTCAACTTTTGAATTTGCCGCTTCTGCTCCGCTTTTCTGTGTTCTATCTTTTGCAAATGTTCAGAAAGGCATTGGTCACAAAGCGTTCTTTTCCAAGGAAGTTCCATTCGAATGGTTCCTTCATTACCACAACACTCACAAACAAATTTACTTTTTTCCTCGTATTTGCGAACAGTTTGAGCAATGTCTTTTCTTAATTTCTTTTTATCCTCATTATCGGATTCGTTTCGTGGTTGAAAACGAATGCCTGTACCATCGCTTAGACAGTCGAAAGCCTGAATCGGACAAGGCGTTCCTTCAAACGAGTAGTAAAATCTTAGTGTTGCGAATTTTTCTTTAACCTGCTCAACAATTATATCTATCGGCATTCCTGCATTAGAATATATATTCGTTATTTCTTGGCATAGGTCGCGAAGCAATTGATACCATCCGTCAGCACATTCACAACCCCATTTTTGATAAATATTGCCATCATTTGTATTTGTTCTTTTCATAAACGGAAAATCGTTTCCTAATTTTATCTCTAACTCTTCTCTCATATTTCACACTACGTTTATTAAAACTTTTCATTTTTTGTCATTAGTAAGTATAGTTGTGTGGCTCGTTTATAAATACACTCAATGGAAGACACAATAGCATCTTTATATTTTATAATAGAATCATGTTTTGATAAATCTAACCTTACATCATCCACATTTTTCCAAGGAGAAATATATTCTTCAAAAAAACACAAACAGTATCTTTTTTTGTTATTTAAAATCCAATGATAGTAATCAGGAAAATCATTGATTGATCTTTTGAAATAAATATCTGGCATGTCTTTATCTTTTTTATAATTTCCCTTTCCATCGTGGGTTACATAATCCCTGCTATATTTACATTGATAAGAATAACCATTAAAACCTTTTGGAGCAGGCATCATATTAGCTAAACAATGATGTAAATCCGCCATTTCATTTAATAAACTTAAAACATCTTCATATCCATTGAACAATGCAACTAAATCACCGCCGCCAGTATGTCCAATAATATTATCAAAAAAGGGTTGCTGCTTTTCATTCAAATACATTCGACCATTTTGGGTTCTAGCTTCAAAAAACAAACGGAAAAATGTCCAACAATTAAAAATAGTATCGCTACTTTCTTCAACATGATTGTATATCATTTCAAAAAGTTCGGCAGTTTTTGTTTTGCCTTCATAACATTGTTTTTTGTTATTGTAATAATACATAGCATCAGGGTCGACAGTAGTGCTACTTAATTTGTATTGAATCAATCCTAATAGACCTGATTGTGTGAAATCGTTTTCGCTACACACATCTTTTCGAATACATTTCAAAAAATCTCTTGGTGTACTTAAGGAAAATACATTATCTTTTTCTTTTGAAACACTTGTTGTAGTAATGATATTTGTTGTATTTGAATCAACTGACACCGCATTCATTTTAAATAGTTGCTTACCATAAATTAAATGGCTTAAGTTATTCTTTTTTGTATCATCAATTAAATAGATTGTTAAGAGTCTCAGTGCTTTTGCTGGTACGGGTAATTTTGCTTTACTTTTTAATACAACAGTAAAAGTCTCGCCATCATCGCTAATTTGATATTGTTCTATTTCTTTGGGATTTCTTGCTATTAATGATTTAGTATTAAAATATCTAATTGCCTCGTCCATTTCTTTTTTTAATTCAATAAATTGTGGTGCGTTAGGATTTGCAAACTGCATATTTATTCTATATCTGTACATATGACCACCTCTTTCTATAACTTGTATACACCAAGTATACACCTTGTATACATCATAGAGTATAGATTATCTTTTGTCAAGTCTTTTATAACAAAAAAAGCGAGGTGAGTTTCACCTCGCTTTTGCTATGTATAGGTTGAAATATGCTGTTTTTTTGACAAAAAATTTTGCTTAAAAATTAGTCAAAAACCCAGTATTTACAAGGCTTCATCGCTCTTTTGTGTTATTATAACACGAGCCTCAATTCGTCTTACAATTCCTGTTGCTTTCATATATAACAAAATCTCCTTATCTTTTAATGGTACTGTTAGTATCTGTAAGACAAGGAGATTTATACTGTGAAAATTATTTAAAAAATCAAGGTTTTTTGATTGAGAAATTAAGTGCGAGTGCTACTACTGCAAGGATCAGAAGCATGATAAACGGTGAAACATACGAGCCGCTATTTATCAGCAGGCTGTTTGAGAAATTAGCGATAAATGACGCGAGAATCAGGTTGAAGTTCATTATGCTGTAGTTCATCGGGAAGTACTTCTGACCATAGAAGGTTGCTGAAAAAGCTGAAGCAACGGTAGGACAGGAGCCGTAAGAAATACCTGTCAGGCAAAGTCCGATGATGCACATAGGCAGTGAGCCGATTATTACGGACAGAAGGGTTACTCCTGCTGCGATGATAGTGATGAAGTTAGCCGAAATCATAGTTAGTCTGCGACCGATTAAGTCGTATACAGCGCCTGTCAGCACTCTGCCTACGCCGTTGAATACCGCGAGTATACCCACAAGAGTTGTAGCGAGAGCCTGAGTAGCGTTGACTGAGATGACGAGGTCGCGTGCAAAGCTGATGACTGAGTTTCCGACCGCTGTGATGAATGCCAGACAAAGAAGTGCGCGCCAGAAGGTGAAGCTCTTTAGCATTTCTGTGGTTTTGTAATCTTTCGGTTCAAAGCTTTCCGCTTTAGTTACCTTTTTCGGTTTCGGTGCAGGGAGAATGGTATCTTCTGATGGCGCTTTGAGTATCAATGCGGAAACAATCAGCACAACTGCAATAACCGCGCCTAGTATGATGTAGGTCTTACTCCAGCCCATACTCTCGTTTTCAAACATCAGACTGATGATGTTTCCCAAAAGCAGGGTGCTCACACCAAAGCCCATCATAAGACAGCCTGAACAGAAGCCCTTGCGGTCAGGGAACCATGCGCATACCGTGGATACTACGACATTGTATGAAATGCCGATGCCTGTTGCCGCTAAAAACGCATATCCGATAAATAACAAATACATCGTATCTGCAGTCATGATAGATGTCAGAGCAAATCCGACACCAACCAACACTCCTGCGATAATCAGCGTTAGTTTTACTTTGAGTTTTCTGCAGATTATACTTCCGAAAAATGCTCCTAAGCAGAAAAAGCACATCGTGATGGTGAAGCTTAGCGCAAGCGATGAATCGCTGAAGCTGAATATCTCTTTGAATGGTGTTTTCAGAATTGACCACGCATAGAGCACTCCTGAGAAAAGCATAGCGAATACTCCCGTGAACAGGTATAGTATACGCTTTTTGATAGTATTAGTAATTGACATGCATGATATCTCCTTGCTTTATCTGAGTTTATGACAGTATACCATAAATTATCAGCTCTTTCAACATAATATATGGTTTAGCTGAAACAACGGTATTACATTGAAATTTTTTTGTGTGTATGTTATTATTAATTCATAAAGATTTAAAAAAACAAAACGGAAAAGACAAAATGAAGTGGTATAAACATAGCATAAGCGGGCTCTCAGATGAAGAATATCTGAGATGGTATTTGCTTTTAGACAAAAGCAGAAAGCGACGCGTTGATAAGTTTTGCTTTGATGACGATAAAAAACGCACCGTATCCGGGGAGATGCTTGTAAGGTGTGCGGTTGCTGATATGTGTAAAGTAGCACAGGAAGATATAGTCATCAAAGAAAATGACAACGGTAAGCCGTACATAGAAAACGTGGATATTGAGTTTAATATCAGCCACAGCTGTGATGTGGTTGTGTGCGCTGTGTCTGATAGAAAGGTCGGAATTGATGTTGAGAAAATCCGCGCGGTAAAACTTTCTGTAGCAAAGAGAGTGTGCAGTGAAAAAGAGCTTGAGTATATTTTTGGTCGTGTGCCTGTAGAGAGCGATTTTGCACTCTGCGATGATGAAGAAATTTTGACCAGGTTTTTCACTCTGTGGACAAAGAAGGAAGCGTACGCTAAGTGCACCGGAAAAGGACTTTCAGGTGGGCTTATAGTTACACCTGAGTGCGAAACAATATATGATGACGGGTATGTCATCAGCGTTTATACAGAATAGTTTTCAGATTAATCCAAAGGGGTATGGTTATGAAAAAGCTGAGGGTTTTGAGAAATATTTTAGTAAGGACAAAAACAAATCAGATTTTGCTCACTTATATTGTTTTTGTACTTTTGAGTGCGCTTTTGATTTTGCTGCTTGACCCTGCTGTTACAAGATATGGCGATGCGCTTTGGTACTGCTATGCGGTGATTTCTACCGCGGGCTTTGGCGATGTGGTTGTGACAACATTGTTTTCAAAAATCATTTCTGTTTTAGTTACTGCGTATTCGACTATCGTTATCGCTATTGTCACAGGAGTTGTGGTCAATTTTTATACAGAGATTACTGAGCTTTCACGCAAAGAAACTCTAACCGCTTTTATGGATAAGCTCGAGCACCTTGACACTATGAGCAAGGAAGAGCTCAGAGAAATATCTTCTCAGGTAAAGAAATTCAACGATAATGTCAGAAAATGACAGTGCATATAATAACGCTCACCTTGAAAATCAGGGTGAGCGTTTTGTGCTTTATAACAGTTTTTGAATGTCAGGAAAAGGTGCTAGAGAGCGGTGCAAAATGCCGTGCATATGAGCAATCGCGACGCCGTAGTTGACTATTGGAACTGAATGAGCGTCCGAGCTTTCCATTCTGCGTTTCATTTCCTTTTCGTTGAGCATACAGCCGCCACAGTGAACGATGAGTTTGAACTCAGACAAATCATCAGGAAAACTACCGCCTGAAGTGAAGGTGTACTGGGGCTTTGCATTTGAAAAATTTTCTATCCAGTTAGGCATTTTCACTGTGCCGATGTCCCTGCACTGGCGGTGGTGAGTACAGCCCTCGGCTATGAGCACTTTGTCACCTGTTTGAAGCTGTGAGAGCATTGACGCACCCTGTATCAGCGATTTCAAATCACCTTTGTACCGTGCCATAATGATTGAAAAAGAGGTCAGGGTTATGTCTTCGGGAACGATTTTTGCGACAGCTTTGAAAGCCTGAGAATCGGTGATAACAAGCTTTGGCTTTACTTTCAGCATATTAAGTGTGGAGCCTAGCTCTTCAACCTGAGTGCAAAGGCAATTTGCGTGGTGGTCGAGTATGTCCCGCATCACCATCTGCTGAGGTAAAATCAGCCTGCCTTTCGGAGCGGATTCGTCAATCGGAATAACAAGCACAATAAGGTCGCCCTCGTCTATCAAATCCGAAACGATGGGCTTTTCTGTTTTTGCGTTTTTAGAGAGTTCTGAGAGCAGCTCTTTAAGCTTATCTATGTTTTCTTTAGTGTTTGCGCTGACATAAATCTCGTTTTGCAAAAGCTCTTTTCTCTCGCTTATTAAATCGAGCTTGTTGTATACAATTAAAAATGGAAGTTTACGCTCTTTAAAAATCGAAAGGAGCTCTTTGTCTTCATCGCTCATACCTTTTGTAGCATCAACCACGAGCACTGCGATGTCGGTCTTAGCAAGGATTTCTTTCGCTTTTTTAACCCTGAGTTCACCTAAATATCCCTCGTCGTCAAGACCCGGAGTGTCGATTATGACAACAGGACCTAAAGGGAGAAGCTCCATAGCTTTTTTCACAGGGTCGGTGGTGGTGCCGAGTACATCGGACACGACCGATAAATCCTGATTAGTCACAGCGTTTACAACACTCGATTTTCCTGCGTTTCGCATTCCGAAAAAACCGATGTGAAGTCTTTCGCTTGACGGTGTATTCTGAAGGCTCATAATATCCTCCTGTTTTCTTTAGAATCTGAAATCTCGACGGTTAGAGTTCATGATATCGTCGATGTTAGCTTGGGCAATTTCGCGCACTCTGTCTTTAGGAATTCTGAGTAATTCTTTCTTTACTAAATCGTAGCCAACTTTTTTCGTTTCATCACTTGCGTAGTCTTCGAGATATTCTGTAAGTGTCATCAGAGCGTTTGGATGACAGCAGTTAAGAATCTGTCCGCTTTTGCACAGACTCATAAAGCGGTCACCCGTACGACCCTCTCTATAACATGCTGTACAGAATGACGGAATGTGACCGTTTTCCATAAGCCACTTTACAACCTCGTCGAGGGTTCTCTGGTCAGAAACATCAAACTGCTCTGTGTCAGTAGGGCGGATTTTTTCAGTGTATCCGCCGACAGATGTCCGAGAGCCACCGCTGACCTGAGAGATGCCGAGTCTGAGTAACTTTGAGCGGACTTCTTCACTCTCTCTGGTTGAGATAATCATACCTGTATATGGAACAGCCAAACGGATACAAGCTGTGATTTTAGCGAAAGTTTCATCTGAAATAGAGTTATCAAAAGCGTCAGGGTCGATGTCGTCAGCTTTCTTTATACGAGGAACTGAAATTGTGTGTGGGCCGACACCGTGAACAGCTTCTAAGTGTTCAGCATGCATAATAAGACCCGCAAATTCGTATTTGTAAAGCTCTAAGCCGAACAGTACGCCGAGTCCTACATCATCGATGCCACCCTCCATAGCTCTGTCCATAGCTTCTGTGTGGTAATCGTAGTCATGCTTTGGTCCTGTCGGGTGAAGCTTTAAGTAGCTTTCCTTATGGTAAGTTTCCTGGAAGAGAATATATGTGCCGATACCTGCGTCTTTAAGCTTTCTGTAGTTTTCAACGGTAGTAGCCGCGATGTTTACATTAACGCGTCTGATATCGCCGTTTTTGTGGTGGACGCTGTAGATAGTCTTGATGCACTCTAAGATGTACTCAATCGGGTTGTTTACAGGGTCTTCGCCTGACTCTATAGCGAGTCGCTTG
Organism: Ruminococcus sp.; assembly: GCA_017410265.1. GTDB lineage: Bacteria > Bacillota > Clostridia > Oscillospirales > Acutalibacteraceae > Ruminococcoides. Next base: position 102,841 of record JAFQRC010000004.1, read on the forward strand.
TGACCCATATCCTGAAGTGCAACAACTTCGGCTTTTACTTCCTCCTGAGTAAGCTTTTTGCGAGGAATTTTCTTGTTCTTTAAGTGGTACGGACAGTATACACAGCCGTTGACGCAGTAGTTTGAAAGATAAAGCGGAGCGAAAATAACGATACGGTTGCCGTAGAAAGCGAGCTTGATTTCTTCGGCAATCTTGTAGATTTCTTCAATCTTTTCAGGAATTTCGCACGCTAAAAGTACGGACGCTTCTCTGTGGGTAAGACCCGAGCAGGTGTAGCCTGTTGCGGTTTTCTTAGGGCGCGCTTTCTCTAAAATTTCGTCGATGAGTTCAACATTGTTTTTGTTTTTTTCTGCGTAGTCTAAAGTTTCCAAGATTTCACCGTCGTTGATGAATTCTTCAGCTTTTAATGATTTTGGATTGTAAATTGCCATATTGGTCAACTCCTTAGAGATTATTGTTTATATCACCGCGGTCGACCACAACCTCGTAGCCGATAGCGTTCATTGATTTTTTGAGATTGTTAAGGCTCTGGGCGGATTCTTCTCCTGTGCTTATCTTTCCGTCGTAGAGCGCATATTTTTTGCGCACTGACATAGGAGAGAGGTTAGGCATAACGACATTCGCTCCACAGAGAATTCCCTTTTCCCGTCCATCGTTTTCTACCGTGCCGAGAGCTGTGGTGGCAGGGAGCAGGATGTTTGGTTTAATCAGCCTTATGATAGACAGCAGGTAGCAGCACAAATCTGCATCACCTGCTTTATGGTTTTTGAACATCGTGTCCTTATGTGGAATGAAAGGGCCCACACCGCACATATCAGGAGAGAAATCTTCGATGAATTTCAGGTCCTGTGCTAAGTTTTTAGTGGTCTGGTATGGTGAGCCGACCATAAATCCGCAACCTGTCTGAAAGCCGATTTCTTTTAAGTTTTTAAGACACTCTAATCGGTTTTTAAGAGTAAGCTCATCGGGGTGTAGTTTTGAATAGTGGTGTTCATCTGCCGTTTCGTGCCTTAGCAGGTATCGGTCAGCACCGCTGTCAAAAAGCTTTTGGTAGCTTTCTTTTGAGCGTTCACCGAGCGACAGCGTCACAGCGCAGTCAGGGTAATTTTGCTTGATAGAGTGTATCAGGTCTGTAAGCCATTCGTCAGTAAAAGTGCCGTCCTCGCCACCTTGCATAACAAAGGTGCGAAAGCCTAAGTAATAGCCTTCTTTACAGCACTCTAAGATTTCTTCTTTTGAAAGGCGGTAGCGGTCGCAGTTGTGGTTACTATTTCTGATACCGCAGTAGTAGCAATCATTTTTGCATATATTGCTGATTTCAATCAGACCGCGTACAAAGACGCTGTTTGAATAATGTTTTTTTCTCTCTTTGACTGCGTATTCTTTCAAAAGAGCGGCAGACTCTTCATTTCTGTTTTTAATAAGGAACTCGTATTCACAAAGCTCTAGAGAATGGGTTTTGTACAGTTTTTCAATAAGATTTATTGTATTATTCATAGTTATCACTTAGTACATTTGAATAAGCGGTTTTGACGGTAACTCCGTCAAGGTTGCCGATTTTGCCCGACAACGCCGCTGTTATGTTCTGTGGAGCGTCAATTACAACGCTTATCACAGAAACATTCTTTTCTCTGTACGGAATACCCATTCTTCCTATAATAAACTGAGAAGCATCGTGAAGTATGGAGTTTAGTTTTTCGACAGACTCGTTTTCTTCCACGATGATACTCATCACAGCAACTCTTTTTTCCATAAATTCCTCCAATAAAAAACGCCGTATCAAAAGACACGGCGAGCATAACAAATAAACCTACACAGTAGGTGTGATATAGCCGTATCTTTCAGTCAGATTACTCTTTGTGTCAGATACTGTTTTGTTGTACTTTTATTATACAATAAAGCTATGCATAATTCAAGTGGATATATTACACATATTGAGCAAAACGCCTTGTATATTTTAAATATATACCTGAGTGGCTTTCTGGTTAATATGCAGGTTTTTTGCATATCAGGAAAGAATATGCAGCATAAATTTGTTAATTTCACTATAATATGGATGTAAAGGGCTGAAAAGAAGGATATATTGAATAAATATGATGAATTCTATTGACAATTATGCATAAAGTCACTATAATATATGCATACTCAATAAAATTATTGCATATTTATTCACGGAGGCGCATTCTTATGAAGAAGGTTAATAAAGAAAACATCAAAAAGGTCGTACTCGCTTATTCAGGCGGTCTCGATACATCTATCATTATCCCATGGCTTAAGGAAAACTACAACAACTGTGAGGTTATCGCAGTATCAGGTAACGTTGGTCAGGCTGACGAGCTCGAGGGTCTTGAGGAAAAGGCTATCGCTACAGGTGCTTCTAAGTGCTATATCTTAGACCACACTGACGAGTATGTTGACGACTTCATCATTCCTACTATGAAAGCAGGCGCTGTTTACGAGGACTACCTTTTAGGTACTTCTCATGCTCGTCCATGTATCGCTAAGGGCTTGGTTGAAATCGCTTTAAAAGAGGGCGCTGACGCTATCGTTCACGGCTGTACAGGTAAGGGCAACGACCAGGTCCGTTTTGAGCTTGCTATCAAGCACTTTGCTCCTAATATGCCAATCATCGCTCCTTGGCGTGAGTGGGATATCAAGAGCCGTGAAGAGGAAATCGAGTATGCCGAGGCACATAACATTCCTCTGAAGATTAACCGTGAAACAAACTATTCAAAGGATAAGAACCTCTGGCATCTTTCTCACGAGGGTCTTGACCTTGAAGATACAGGCAACGAGCCACAGTACGAGAAGGAAGGCTTCCTTGAGATGGGCGTTTCTCCAATCATGGCTCCTGATAAGCCAACTTATGTTGAGCTCGACTTTGAACAGGGTATTCCTGTAGCAATTGACGGCGAGAAGATGAGCGCTAAGAACATTATCTTAAAGCTCAACGAGCTCGGCGGTAAAAACGGTATCGGTATCATCGACATCGTTGAAAACCGTCTTGTTGGTATGAAGTGTCGTGGTGTATACGAAACACCGGGTGGTACTATCCTTTACAAGGCTCACAAGGTGCTCGAGAGTATCTGTCTTGACAAGATGACAATGCACGAGAAAGAGCGTCTTTCTATCACTTTTGCTGAACTTTTATATAACGGTCAGTGGTACACACCACTGCGTGAAGCACTCTCCGCTTTTGTCGACAAAACTCAGGAGAAGGTTACAGGTAAAGTAAGACTCAAGCTCTACAAGGGCAATATGATTAACGCAGGTGTGTGGAGTCCATACTCACTCTACTCTGAAGAAATCGCTACATTTGATGAGTCTGATTATGACCAGACTGATTCAGCAGGTTTCATCAACCTCTTTGGTCTTCCAATCAAGGTTCAGGCTCAGGTTGACGGCAAATAATTTATGTAACATCTGTCCTGCACGGGATAATCTGTGCAGGACATTTCAATATTAAAAGAAATCTTGAAAAATAGTAATAATTAGTGTAAAATATATTGGTTAACGAATTTTAGTAAGAAGGTAATTATTATGGCTAAAATGTGGGCAGGAAGAACAAGCGGAGAAACATCGAAAATCGCTGATGATTTCAACTCATCAATCCGCTTTGACAGCAGAATGTATCAGCAGGATATCAAAGGCTCTATAGCACACGCTATGATGCTTTCTAAACAGAATATTATCACAAAAGAAGATGCTGAGATTTTAGTTGAAGCGTTAGGTCAGATTTTAGATGACTTAAACTGCGGTGCTCTTGAAATCGATATGGAAGCTGAAGATATTCATATGTTTGTCGAGCAGGTGCTCACACAGAGAGTCGGCGATGTCGGTAAGAAGCTCCACACTGCCCGTTCTCGTAACGACCAGGTTGCGCTTGATTTAAGAATGTATCTCAGAGATGAGTGCGACGAAATAGTTGAGCTTACTAAGACACTTATTGAAGCTCTGCTCAATCAGGCTGAAGAAAACAAGGCTGTTATTATGCCGGGTTATACTCATCTTCAGCGCGCTCAACCTGTTACATTTTCTCATCATATGATGGCGTATGCTATGATGTTACTGCGTGATATACAAAGACTCAAAGACTGCAGAAAGCGAATGAATGTATCTCCTATCGGATGTTGTGCGCTTGCAGGTACTACATACGACACGGACAGATATTTTGAGGCAGAAAAGCTCTCGTTTGATAGTATAGTATTAAACTCACTCGACGGAGTTTCTGACAGAGATTTCTGTGTTGAGATGCTGTCTGCTATAGCTTTACTTATGATGCACCTTTCCCGTTTTTCAGAAGAGCTGATACTCTGGTCAAGCTGGGAGTTTAAATTCGTACAGCTAAGTGACAGCTACACAACAGGCTCTTCAATTATGCCACAGAAAAAGAATCCTGATATGGCAGAGCTCGTCAGAGGCAAAACAGCTAGAGTTTACGGTGACCTTATGGCGACACTGACTATGCTCAAAGGTCTTCCGCTTGCATACAACAAGGATATGCAGGAGGACAAGGAGAGCATTTTCGACGCGTGCGATACAGTGAAGATGTGCCTGAAAGTTTTCGCTCCTATGATTGAGACAATGACTGTCTGCGCTGACAATATGAAAAAAGCAGCGAGTGAAGGCTTTATCAATGCCACAGATTTAGCTGACTATTTAGTTAAAAAGGGTCTGCCTTTCAGAAGTGCGTACAAGATTTCGGGAAGCTTAGTTGCTTATTGCATTGAAAATAAAACTATTTTAGAAGATCTGCCACTCGAAAAGTATAAGGAATATTCTGAGCTTTTCGAAATGGACGTATATGAAGAAATCGACCTTACTACCTGTGTTAACAAGCGTATCAGCGTTGGCGGTACATCGGTAGAGTCGGTCGAAATGCAGATAAAATTTGTGAAAGAGAATCTCTAAATATGACAAAAGTTTTTATAGACGGAAGTGCGGGTACTACGGGTCTGAGAATTTTCGACAGGCTCAAAGACCGCAAAGATATTAAGCTTATTACTCTCAGTGAAGAATTGAGAAAAGATATTAACGCTCGAAAAGAAGCGCTTAATAACTGTGATATAGCCTTTTTGTGCTTGCCTGATAAGGCGGCTATTGAAGCGGTGTCGCTGATTGAAAACGACAGCGTTAAGGTTATTGATACCTCAACTGCTCACAGAGTGCAGGACAACTGGACATACGGTTTTGCTGAATTGCTCAGCTCATACGATGAGATAAGAAACTCAAAGCGAATCGCAAATCCCGGTTGTCACGCGAGTGGTTTCAACGCTCTTGTTGCTCCTCTTACTAAAGCAGGATTGCTCAAAAAAAGTGCGAACCTTTCTTGCTTTTCTCTGACAGGATATAGTGGTGGAGGAAAGCAGATGATAGCCCAGTACGAAGATGACTCACGCGATGCTCTTTTGAACGCTCCGCGTATGTACGGGCTGACTCAAAGTCACAAGCATATTCCTGAAATGGTGAAAATCTGCGAACTTGAAAAATCTCCTGTGTTTTGTCCTGTTGTAGCTGATTTTTACGCTGGAATGCAGGTGACTGTCCCTGTTTTCAAAAGTGATTTAAACGGCACTATTAACGACATCAAGGATATTTACAAATCCGTATATAGGGGCAAAGTGGTCCACTTTGACGAAAATGCAGACGAGCAGGGCTTTATGTCTTCAAATGCATATGAGCTAAAGGACGATATGCAGATTACCGTTTGCGGAAACGATGACAGATTACTTTTAGTATCGCGTTTTGACAATTTAGGCAAGGGTGCGTCGGGCTCTGCAATTCAGAATATGAATATTCTCATAGGTGCAGATGAATGCACAGGATTAAATATATAAAGGAAAATTACTATGAAGATAATTTCAGGCGGTGTTTGTGCCGCAAAGGGATATAAAGCAAGTGGTATTCACTGCGGTATCCGCAAAAACCAGACAAAAAAGGATTTAGCTCTTATCGTCAGCGAAAAGAAAGCTACTACCTGCGCTGTTTATACAAGAAATCTTGTCAAAGGTGCACCGCTGACGGTTACTAAAGAAAATATTGCTGATGGCTACGCTCAGGCGATTATCTGTAATTCAGGTAACGCTAATACCTGTAACGCTGACGGTATCGAGATTGCGACAAAAATGTGCAAGCTTGTTGAAAATGTCACAGGAATTGATAATAAAGATGTAGTCGTAGCTTCAACAGGAGTTATCGGTCAACCACTTTCAATCACCCCGATTGAAAACGCGCTACCTGCGCTTTATGAGGCTTTATCATATGAGGGTTCATTTGACTGCGCGTCTGCTATTATGACCACTGACACTGTACAAAAGGAAGTTGCTGTTGAGTTTGAAATTGACGGCAAGGTGTGTAGAATCGGCGGTTGTGCTAAAGGCTCGGGTATGATTCATCCTGATATGGCGACAATGCTCGTGTTTATTACAAGCGACGTTTGTATCAGCAGAGAGATGCTACAGAAGGCTCTTTCTACTGATGTTGACTCAACATTCAATATGCTCTCTGTCGACGGTGACACTTCAACTAACGATATGGTCACCGTTATGTGTAACGGCCTCTCAGAAAATGCTGAAATTAACGCTGAGGGCGAAGCTTTTGATACATTTATGAAAGCACTTAACTCTGTCACCATGACGCTGTGCAGAATGATTGCAGGTGATGGTGAGGGTGCTACTAAGATGCTTGAGTGCAACTGCACGGGAGCAAACTCTTTAGATACAGCGAAAACTGTTGCTAAAAGCGTTGTTTGCTCAAGTTTACTCAAAGCAGCGATGTTCGGCGCTGATGCTAACTGGGGCAGAGTGCTGTGCGCTATCGGCTACAGCAAAGCAGATGTCGATGTTACTAAGGTGAGAGTTACTTTCAGCTCTGATAAAGGAGAAATCTTAGTCTGCGAAAACGGTGCGGGTGTTCCATTCTCTGAAGAAAAGGCTAAGGAAATCCTCCTTGAAAAAGAAATCAACATCAATGTATCTGTAGGAGATGGGAAGTACAGCTCAAAGGCATGGGGCTGTGACCTTACTTACGATTATGTCAAGATAAACGGTGACTACCGTACATAAGAGGTTATTATGAAAACTATCAAATTATCAAATCCCGAGAGAGCTCAGGTGTTGACTGAAGCGCTCCCGTATATAAAACGCTATAACAGTAAGGTCATCGTTGTGAAATACGGCGGAAATGCTATGATTGATGACGAGCTTAAACAGCAGGTTATGGAGGACCTGGTTCTTCTATGGCTTATTGGTATCAAGGTTGTTTTAGTTCACGGTGGCGGTCCTGATATCGACGATATTATGGCAAAGCTCGGCAAAGAGCCAAAGTGGGTTGACGGACTCAGAGTTACTGACAAAGAAACTGTAGACATCGTGCAGATGGTGCTCGCAGGTAAAGTCAACAAAACGCTTGTTAATATGCTCGAGGCTAAAGGCGGCAAGGCGATGGGTATTTCAGGTATGGATGGTATGCTCATTGAAGCTAAAGTCAAAGACGAGAGGCTAGGTTTCGTCGGTGAAATCACAAAGATTCATATCAAGCCTGTTGAAGACTTGTTAGAAAAGGGCTATATTCCTGTTATTTCAACCATCGGTTGCGACAAAGAGGGCAACGCGTATAACATCAACGGCGACACTGCTGCTGCTCATATCGCAGGAGCACTGGGAGCTGAGCGACTCATTATGATGACAGATATCGAGGGCGTACTTAGAGATAAAGATGACCCGAATACACTTATCACAGGCCTTACCGTTGAACAGGCTCAGAATCTCTACAAAGATGGTACCATAAAGGGCGGTATGATTCCGAAAATCGGCTGTTGTATCGAGGCTATCTACAAGGGTGTCAAGAATGTCGTTATTATGGACGGACGAGTTCCGCACTCTATCCTTATGGAATTACTCACCGACGAGGGTGCAGGTACAATGATCAGAGGCGATAAAAATGACTGTAAAAAGCATTGATAAACAATATGTGCTCAATACCTACAACCGCTTTGACCTCCACTTAGTCGAGGGCAAAGGCTCTGTCGTAAAAGATGAAAACGGCAAAGAGTACATCGACCTGACCACAGGTATCGGTGTCACCGCTTTTGGTATTGCAGACGAAAAGTGGGTAGAGGCTGTAACTGCTCAGCTTACCACTCTTCAGCACACTTCAAATTTATACTACACTACTCCGTGCGCTATGCTTGCTAAAGCTATCTGTGAGAAAACAGAAATGTCTAAGGTTTTCTTCTCAAACTCAGGTGCTGAAGCTAACGAATGTGCTATAAAAGTAGCCAGAAAATACGCTAGTGATAAGGGTTATGACAGATATAATATCTTAACTCTTAACAACAGTTTTCACGGCAGAACGCTTGCTACTCTCAGTGCAACAGGACAACAGCACTACCACGAGCTCTTTAATCCGTTACCTGCAGGTTTTGTGCACGCTGATGCTAATGATATTGATTGTGTAATCTCTACTGCTAAGGAAAACAATGTCTGCGCGATTATGATAGAATGTGTTCAGGGCGAGGGCGGTGTTATCAGGCTTGACACTGACTTTGTGAAAGCTATCTACAGTTACGCTGTGGAAAATGATATACTCTTTATCGTTGATGAGGTGCAGACAGGTAACGGCAGAACAGGTGAGCTTTATGCTTATATGAACTACTCTGTAAAGCCTGATATTTTCACTACTGCTAAAGGACTCGGCGGGGGACTGCCGATTGGTGCTTGTGTGGTAGGAGAGAAAGCGCAGAATGTTTTAGGTTTTGGTGACCACGGCTCAACTTACGGCGGAAATCCTGTTGCTTGTGCAGGTGCTTTGTCAGTTTTTGAGAGATTAACTGATGAACTCCTTGCCGAAGTTAAATACAAAAGTCAGTATGTTTTTGATGCACTTTCTAAGTGTGATGGTGTCGAATCTGTATCTGGTATGGGTTTGATGATTGGAATCAAGACTAAAAAGCCTGTGGGTGATGTCATCAAAGAATGTATGAGAAATGGTGTGTTGACACTTTCCGCGAAGGATAAGCTCAGACTTCTCCCTGCACTGAATATTGACTTTGAGATACTCAAAAAAGCTGTGGATGTTATCAAGTCCGCGTGTGAGATTTAGGAGGCTATTATGAATCTTAAAAATAAAGATTTCTTGAAATTACTTGACTTTTCAACTGAAGAGATAAATTATCTACTTGACTTATCAGCAGAGCTTAAGGAAAAGAAAAAATCAGGCACTCCTCACAGAATGTGCGAGGGCAAGAGCATTGCGCTGATTTTCGAGAAAACTTCAACCAGAACCCGCTGTGCTTTTGAGGTAGCAGCATCTGATTTAGGAATGCATCCTACTTATCTTGACCCTAGCGGTTCACAGATAGGGAAGAAAGAGTCTATTGCTGATACTGCTCGAGTGCTTTCTAGAATGTACGACGCTATTGAGTACCGTGGTTTTGGTCAGGAAATAGTTGAAGATTTGGCTAAATATAGTGATGTTCCTGTATACAACGGTCTTACAAATGAATTTCACCCGACTCAGATTCTCGCAGACTTTTTGACTATCAAAGAGCACTGCGGAGATTTAGCTGGCAAGAAGCTAGTTTATATGGGTGACGCGAGATACAATATGGGTAACTCACTTATGGTAGGTTGTGCAAAGATGGGTATGCACTTTGTCGCTTGTGCACCAAAGAAGTATTTTCCGAATGACGAGCTCGTTAAAGAGTGTATGGCAGTTGCTGAAAAGACAGGTGCTGTGCTAGAGTTCATCGAAGATCCTATCACAGCTACAAAGGGTGCTGATGTTATCTACACTGATGTGTGGGTATCGATGGGCGAGCCTGACTCGGTATGGGAGGAGCGAATAAAAGAGCTTTCACCATATCAGGTGAACAAAGCGCTGATGGACAACGCGGGAGAGAAGTGTAAGTTTATGCACTGCCTGCCTGCTTTCCACGATTTGAATACTACAATTGGTAAAGAGATTAACCAGAAATTCGGTATTACCTGTATGGAAGTTACTGACGAGGTGTTCGAGTCTGATGCTTCAATCGTATTCGACGAGGCTGAAAACCGTATGCACACTATCAAGGCAGTAATCGCCGCAACATTAGCATAATAGAGAAAAAGCAAATCCTCCGTATATTTTGGTATACGGAGGATTTTTATTTATTTATGTGGTTTTCAGTTTGCTTACATAGTAGTACATCATCACAAGACCAAAGCTTAACAGCACACCGCCGATAATATCAGAAAACCAATGCACTCCTGAAATAAGTCTTGCTACAACCATAAAGACGATAAAAGCGGTGATGAGTGAATTTACGAAATGTCTTAAAAAGCAGTTCTTTATTCGAGTGTTAAACTGCATGATGGCGGTAGGCATCACGCACAGCACAAGCAAGGTAGTCGACGACGGATACGAAGCTTCTAGATAGCCGTTAATCAGCACAGGGCGGTAGTTGATAACAAACTCTTCAAAGAAAAGATACACTGCAAACACTACGATGTAAAATCCGCCGAGAACAAGAATACTGTAGTCAACTTTCAGAATGTTTTTTCGTTTTATCCACTGTATAAGCCCGAGTGTCGCAAAGAAAAAACAGATAGCTACAGGCGCAAGTCCCAGCCAGTCTGTTATTGTGTAGAGTGCAAAGTGAACATCTGTCAGAGAGTGGACAAAGCTGTTGAGTGAAGAAAAACCTACGCTTGAATTGTTCGGTCCGATTGCTTTAACGTCAATAAAGCATAAAGCCACAGTCCACAGGACAAATCCTAAAAGCAGAATGGTTGCAAGATATAAATTTTTCTTATTATTCTTTTTCATTTTTTATCTCCCTTTAAAGTTATTCGGCATTGCCTTAATAACTCTATATCAGGAAGAAAAAAGCTACAAGAAACATGTTCTCACACGCGCGACACTTATCGTGTCATCGCTTATTTATCAGCATCAGCACCTTGATTATCAGGAAAATGAACAGTAAAGCTGAAGCATACGGCTGTGAGCTTATTATGAAAACTAGAACGGCGACAGTATTAAGCAAGAGTGATATTTTGCTTTTGGTTTTATCAAAGAAAGCGTTGTGGTAGTTTTGCAGAGCGAGGGTGAGTACCCCGTAAAGAATGATTGCTGTAACAATAACAAAATACGCTATTTTTATATATGGCGCGATTTCACTTAGTGATAAAAGCGAAACTTCTTGAACTGTTCCATCTTTTTTCTGGCCGAAAAACGGCAGAAAAAGGAGCATAGCGACACTCAGGTCAAGTAATGAAAAAACCATATTACGCTGGTGTTTTTCCTTTTGCTTACTGTCTTCTTGTGCGATAGAAAGCACCTCGTCAGTGGACAAAAGCTCATCTATTGTAACCGAGAAAAACTTCGCTATTTCTTTTAGTGAATCTATGCTTGGATAACCTTTGCCTGATTCCCATTTTGAAATTGCGGTTCGGGATACATAAAGCTTTTCGGAAAGCTCCTCTTGAGTCAGACCCTTTTTCTTTCTTAACTGCTGTAGTTTTTCGTTGAATTCCATAGCGAGTACCCTTTTGATAAAAGTTTTTGTCAATCAAAGTATATCACATAAGTAATTATAATGCTACAGTGTCAGGTTTTTATTTACAAATAAAATTTGGTTTGCTATACTAAAAATGAAAATATGCTTTTCAAAAAGGCATAATAAAAGGGAAAGGAAGTATAAATATGTCAGTATTAAAGGTAACTAAAGATAATTTTTTTGAAGTGAAGAATTCAGATAAAACAGTTTTGCTTGACTTTTTCGCAGATTGGTGCGGTCCTTGCCGTATGGTAGGTCCGATAATTGACGAAATAGCTCAGGAGAACCCTGATATCTTAGTCGGCAAAATAAATGTCGATGAACAGCAGGAGCTTGCAGCCATGTTTTCTGTTATGAGCATTCCGACTTTGGTTGTTATGAAAAACGGTGAGGTTGTAAATAAATCGATGGGTGCTAAGCCAAAGGCTCAGATTCTCTCAATGCTTTACTGAGTTGAGGATACTTATGGAACATATTTATGATATGGTTATAATTGGCGGTGGTCCTGCGGGCTATACTGCCGCGCTGTATTCTTCAAGAGCTGGCTTTGATACATTAGTGCTCGAAAAAATGGCAGTCGGCGGTCAGATGACTCTGACTGATGTTATCGATAACTACCCGGGTTTTGAGAATGGCGTTGACGGTTTTACTCTGTCACAAAGTATGCAACAGGGTGCAGAGCGTTTCGGTGCTCAGACTATGTACGATGAGGTTGTATCTGTCGATTTACAAAGTGAGGTTAAAGAAATCGAGACAGCTTTTTCTGGGAAGCTTTATGCTAAAACTGTTGTTATCGCTACGGGAGCTAATCCGAGAGAACTGGGACTTGAAAATGAGGAAGAACTACTGGGACAGGGTGTGCATTACTGCGCTCACTGTGACGGCAGATTTTACAAAGACGAGGTAGCAGTAGTTGTGGGTGGCGGAAACTCAGCGGTCTCTGACGCGCTGTATCTATCTCATCTGTGCAAAAAAGTTTATCTTGTGCACAGACGCGATGTTTTACGCGCTACTAAAGTTTATCACGATCCTATTATGAAAGCGCCTAACATCGAGTTTTGCTACAACAGCGTGATGTCTAAAATTGATGCTGATAACTCAAAGGTGAGTTCAGTAACTCTCATAGACACTAAGACAAATGGAAAAAGAGAAATTGAGTGTGACGGTGTGTTTATCAGCATCGGTCGTAAACCTGCAACAGAGTTTCTGGAAGGTCAGCTAAAGCTCGATAACGGCGGATACATCGTAGCTGATGAGTCAACTAAAACGAACATCGACGGAGTTTTTGCTGTCGGTGATGTGAGAACAAAGGTGCTAAGGCAGGTCGTAACAGCCGTTGCTGACGGAGCTGTGGCTGCTCACTATGCCGAGGAATATTTATCCAGATAAGTAATAAAATATTATTAATATACACGGAGGTATTATTATGTGTGAAATCAGATTTTATGTATGTGAGCATTGCGGTAATATCGTAGGACTTATCCACAACGCAGGTGTGCCTATGATGTGCTGCGGAACGAAAATGGTTGAGCTTGTACCAAACACAGAGGAAGCAAGTGTTGAGAAACATCTTCCTGTAGTTAAGGTTGAAGACGACAAGGTTTATGTTGAAATCGGTTCAACTCCACATCCAATGGTCGAAGAACACCACATCGTCTGGGTGTATCTGCAGACAGATAGAGGTGGTCAGCGCAAGTGCCTTGAAATAGGCTCTGCACCTGAGGTTGCATTTGCTCTTTGTGACGAAAAGCCTGTGGCAGTGTATGCCTACTGTAATCTTCATGGCCTTTGGAAAACAGATGTTCAGTAAAAAGTAAATAGATGCAAAAAGCTCCTACCAAAATCGGTAGGAGCTTAATTTATGCTTTATTCTAGGGGATTAAACAATACCCTGAGCCATCATAGCGTCAGCAACCTTTTCGAAGCCTGCGATGTTAGCGCCCTTAACGAGGTCATATGTACCGTAGTACTTCATTGAAGCATCAGCACAAGCTTTGTGGATGTTAACCATAATGCCGTGGAGCTGGTCGAGTACCTGCTCTGCTGAGAATACAGTCTTGCCTGCGTTCTGGCCCATCTCGATGCAAGAAGTAGCAACGCCACCTGCGTTAGCAGCCTTAGCAGGACCAACGATAACGCCGTTATCCTGGAGGTATTCAAGAGCTTCGTTTGTTGTAGGCATATTAGAGCCTTCACAAACATACTTTGTACCTGAAGCTACGATTGCCTTAGCATCTTCGAGGTGAATTTCGTTCTGTGTAGCACATGGAATGTAGAGATCTGCATCAGCATATTCCCAAGGTTTCTTGCCAGCAACGAACTTAGCGTTAGGGAATCTCTCAGCGTAAGGAGCAACGATGTTCTGACCTGAATTTCGAAGGTCTAACATGCACTGCCATTTCTCTTCTGTGTTTACGCCGTCCTCGTCGATGATGTAACCATCAGGACCTGAGATAGTAACGCACTTAGCGCCTAAGTCTGTGAGCTTTTTAGCTGTACCCCAAGCAACGTTACCGAAACCTGAAATAGCAACTCTCTTACCCTCAAGTGTGTCGCCGTTGTACTTGAGCATTTCGTCAGCGTACCAAACGATACCGTAACCTGTAGCTTCTGCACGACCTAAAGCACCGCCGTATGTAAGACCCTTACCTGTTAATACACCACCGTCGAAACGGTCTGTGATTCTCTTGTACTGACCGAACATGTAGCCGATTTCTCTAGCGCCAACGCCCATATCACCAGCAGGAACGTCTGTCTCAGGACCGATATGTCTGTAAAGCTCTGTCATAAATGACTGGCAGAATCTCATGATTTCAGCGTCTGACTTGCCGTTAGGATCAAAGTCAGAACCACCCTTACCGCCACCGATTGGAAGACCTGTAAGTGAGTTTTTGAAAATCTGCTCAAAGCCTAAGAACTTGATGATACCGATGTATACGTTAGGAGCGAATCTAAGGCCGCCCTTGTATGGACCGATAGCAGAGTTGAACTGTACACGGTAACCGCAGTTTACCTGGACCTGACCGTTGTCATCAACCCATGGAACTCTGAACTTAATCTGTCTTTCAGGCTCACAAAGTCTCTCGAGCAGAGCCTGCTTCTTGTACTTTTCTTCGTTAGCTTCGATAACAGGACGAAGAGAGTTAAGTACCTCGTCAACTGTCTGCAAGAACTCAGGTTCGTCTGCGTTCTTAGCTTTTACTTTTGCTAATACTTCATCAACATAAGACATAATAATATCCCCCTATAAATATGATATACAAGTAAATAGTGCGCCTCTGATATTTATACACTCATGATAAGTGAAAAATTCATAAGAGAGGCATATGCAAAAAATAAAAATCTTGCACCTATATCATTATAGAACTAATGGTATATAAATGCAAGATTTTTCACGATTTTTTCAATTTCTTATAGAAATATGCAGGAATTTAAGTAAATTATGTAGCATATTTGCAATATTTAGTACATCAAGTTGCGTTTTTAGAACTTAAGTAGTCGTGGATTCCGACTGCTGCCGAGCGACCTGCACTCATCGCAAGAATAACAGTAGCGGCTCCTGTGACAGCGTCACCGCCCGCAAAAACTCCTTTTCTCGAGGTCTGTCCGTTTATTTCATCGGCGATAATGCAACCGTGTTTGGTTGTGTTCAAGCCATCTGTTGTTGAATGAATGAGCGGGTTAGGGCAGGTGCCAAGTGACATGATAACCATATCGACATCTATAGTGAATTCGGAACCCTCAATAACGACAGGTCTTCTTCTGCCTGAAGCATCAGGCTCACCTAGCTCCATTTTCACGCACTTTATTCCACAGACGCAACCGTTATTGTCAGTTAAGATTTCAGTCGGGTTAGTGAGGATATCAAAGATGACGCCTTCTTCCTTTGCGTGATGAACCTCCTCTTTTCTGGCAGGAAGCTCAGCTTCTGATCTTCTGTAAATAATATGAACTTCCGAGCCTAATCTGAGCGCTGTTCTTGCTGCATCCATAGCGACATTACCACCGCCGACTACAGCGACTTTGTTACCTCGCATAATCGGAGTAGTAGAGTTTTCGTCATATGCTTTCATCAGGTTTGAACGGGTGAGATATTCGTTAGCAGAGAAAACTCCGTTTGCGTTTTCTCCTTTGATACCCATAAATTTAGGTAGACCTGCGCCGGTGCCGATAAATACAGCGTCAAAACCCTCTTCGTCCATGAGCTCATCGATAGTCACGGATTTTCCGACAACGGTGTTGAGTTCGATTTTCACACCCATGTGCAATAGCATAGCAATTTCCTTTTTGACGACCTCCTCTTTTGGAAGCCTGAATTCCGGAATACCGTACAAAAGCACACCGCCAGCTTCGTGCAAAGCTTCGAAAATAGTGACTTCGTATCCATACTTAACCAGATCTCCTGCGCACGCTAACGACGCAGGGCCTGAGCCGATAACGGCAACTCGTTTGCCGTTTTTCTTGTGAGAATGAGGGCGTCTGATGCCCTTTTCCATAGCAAAGTCAGCGACAAAACGCTCAAGCTTTCCGATAGCTACAGCCTCGCCCTTTATTCCTCGGATACATTTGCCCTCACACTGTGATTCCTGCGGGCAGACTCTGCCACAAATAGCAGGGAGAGTGTTGCACTCAGAGATGATTTCAAAAGCTTCGTCAAATTTTCCTTCTTTAACCTTAGCAACAAACTGAGGGATATGAACGGAAACAGGACAACCCATAACGCAGAGCGGATTTTTGCACTCAAGACAGCGGGAAGCCTCAAGTATTGCTTCTTCTTCTGTGTAGCCTAAGCATACTTCATCAAAGTTGTGAGCTCTGACTTTCGGGTCTTGCTCAGAAATCGGAACTTTTTTCAGCATATCCATCAGTGCTCACCTCCGCAGTGAGAACAACCGCCGTGATGGGTGTCACCCTCTTTTTCTTTAAGGTAGGCTCTGCCTTCCTCTGTTTTGTATATATTCTGGCGTTTCATCGCCTCATCAAAGTCAACCAGATGCCCGTCAAATTCAGGACCGTCAACGCAGGCAAATTTAATTTTGTTGCCAACAGTTACTCTGCACGCACCGCACATACCCGTACCGTCAACCATAATAGGATTTAGGCTGACTATTGTTTTAATAGACAGCGCCTTTGTGGTAAGGCAAACAAACTTCATCATAATCATCGGACCGATAGCAACGCAGTGGTCGTAGTGCTTGCCCTCACTATTCACTAAATCCTCGAGCACCTTTGTGACAAGACCCTCTCTGCCGTATGAGCCGTCGTCTGTGGTCACATAAAGATTAGTCGCATAGCGTTTCATGTCTTCTTCTAAAATGAGCAGGTCTTTTGTTTTAGCACCCATAATGACATCGCAGGGAATACCATGCTCACTAAGCCACTTCACCTGTGGAAAAACAGGAGCAGTACCCACACCGCCCGCAACGAAAACGATGCTTTTTTTCTTGAGCTCATCTATGCTCATGCTGCACAAATCAGATGCACAGCCGAGTGGTCCGACAACATCGTGTATATATTCGTATTTTCTGAGCTTACTGAGTTTCAGCGTTCCTGCACCAACTACCTGAAAAACAAGGGTAACGGTGCCTTTTTCTCTGTCGTAGTCGCAGATAGTCAGCGGAATTCTCTCTGCATTTTCGTCAGAGCGGACAATAACAAACTGACCCGGTAAACAGGAGGATGCTACTCGTCCCGCTTTCACAACAAAAGAATAGATGTTTTCTGTCAGTTTTTCTGCACTCAATATCTGATACATTTCTTCACCTTCTAAATCAGATGTTTCATATACCCTAACATAATACTCCTTTTTTCTTGCTCTTTCAAGTTTTTCATACGGATAATATTCCCAAACTTGAGAGTATATAGGTTTTCAAAACTATTGCAAATGACATAGTGTGATGATAAAATATATGTGTATAAATATACGCAGGAGGGATATTATGTATCTGCTTTGCAACGGTAAAGTTATCACCAGAGATGAAAACAGTCCTTACATAGAAAACGGCGGTGTGCTGATTGACGGCACTACTATTAAAGATATCGGAGAAACCAAGGTTCTTAAGGCAAAATATAAAGATGCCCAAATTATAGACGCAAAAGGTATGGTCATTATGCCTGCGTTTATAAACGCGCATACTCATATTTATTCAGCTTTAGCAAGAGGCCTTTCAATAAACGGATACAATCCTAATAATTTCTATGAGATACTTGACGGTATGTGGTGGAATATCGATAGGAAGCTTAACTTAAAAGCTACCAGAGCAAGTGCGTATGCGACATATCTTGATTGCATCAGAAACGGTGTGACAACGATTTTTGACCATCACGCAAGTTTCTGTGAGATTCCTGACTCGCTTTTTGAAATCGCAGATGTTGCAAAAGAAATGGGTGTGCGCTCGTGTCTTTGCTACGAAGTTTCTGACCGAGATGGACAGGAAAAGTGTGACCAGGCGATAAAGGAAAATGTAGACTTTATAAAGTATTGCAAAGAGAAAAACGACGATATGATAAAAGCGATGTTTGGTATGCACGCGCTGTTTACTCTATCGGACAAAACTTTCGAAAAATGTGTCAAAGCAAACGATAATATGACAGGTTACCATATCCACATTTGTGAGGGTAAAAATGATGTTGAGGATTCGCGCGAAAACTACGGAATTCTCCCTGTCGAAAGATTGCTCAAATTCGGCATTTTAGGTGAGAAAACCATCCTTGGTCACTGTATCCATGTCACTGAACCTGAGATGGATATTATCAAGGAGTACAACACTATGGTTGTCAATAACCCGCAGTCTAATATGGGCAACGCGGTAGGCTGTTCTCCGGTGCTCAAAATGTACGAAAAGGGCATTATGCTCGGGCTCGGCACGGACGCCTATACTCACGATATGCTCGAGAGTATGAGCAGTGCGCTCACTATTCAGCGACATAATGCAGGCAAAGCGAATGTCGGATTTACTGAAGTCACCGATATGCTCTTTAAAAATAACCCGAAAATCTGCTCGAGATATTTTGACTCTACTTTGGGTGTATTAAAGGTGGGAGCATCTGCTGATGTTGTCGTGATGGACTACAAGCCGTTTACCCCGTTTGATAACACAAATATCGACGGACACATGATATTCGGAATGAAAGGCAGGCAGTGTGTGACAACTTTTGCAAATGGCAGACTGCTTTATAAAGACAGAGAATTTGTAGACATAGATGAAGAGAAAATAAATGCTGAGATTTTAGTTTCAGCAAAAGATTTGTGGCATAAAATAAACGGATAAAGAGGTGGCAAAATGAGCGAAAGAATGACCCCTATAAGCATTGAAAAATTGCTTTTGAATATCACACAGGAATACGAGAAATACGGTACTGTTTTCGGTGTGAAAAAGGCGTACAAGCACAGTAGTACAAAAGTACTTAATATATTCAAAGAAAAAATCGAAACTCCGCTTGGAGTAGCGGCGGGTCCTAACACTCAGCTTGCTCAGAATATCGTGGCCTCTTACTTTGCGGGAGCGAGATTTTTTGAGCTGAAAACGGTGCAGACATTAGATGGGGAAGACCTTGCTAAATGTATCAGTCGTCCGTGTATCAAAGCAGACGACGAGGGTTATAACTGCGAGTGGTCAACAGAGTTGACAGTTTCCCAGGCATTTGATGAGTATGTCAAAGCGTGGTGTATCCTGAAAGTTATATCAAAATCGTATGGACTCGGTGACGAGGACGGCTTTGTTTTTAATATGAGCGTCGGCTACGATTTAGAAGGTATCAAATCTCAGAAAATCGACAGCTTTATTGAGGGGCTCAAGGACTGCTCTGATACACCTGTTTTCAAAGAATGTAAAGAAGCACTGAAGAAATATTTCCCTGATTATTTAGACACTATTGAAAATATGTCATCATCAGTGTGTACCAGTGTGACGCTGTCTACACTTCACGGCTGTCCGCCTGATGAAATCGAGAGAATTGCGACATATCTCATAACTGAGAAGAAACTCAACACTTTTGTTAAATGTAACCCGACTTTGCTCGGGTATGAAAGTGCCCGCACAATTTTGGACTCTATGGGTTATGATTACATAGCGTTTGACGACCACCATTTCATAGAGGACTTGCAGTACAGTGACGCTGTTTCTATGTTCTCTCGTTTGCAGACTTTAGCGAGAGATAATAATTTAGAGTTCGGTGTGAAGCTATCTAACACTTTCCCTGTTGATGTGAAAGCGAATGAGCTGCCTAGCGAAGAAATGTACATGAGCGGAAAGGCACTTTTTCCGCTTACTATCGAAATGGCAAACCGCCTGTCAAAAGAGTTTGATGGAGCACTTCGAATGAGCTTTTCGGGCGGTGCTGATTACTTTAACATTAAAGAAATTTTTGAGTGCGGTATTTTTCCGATAACTGTCGCTACTACGATACTGAAACCGGGCGGTTATATGCGTTTAACTCAGATGGCGAATAAGCTTTCACGGTGCGAATATATAGACTTTGTTTCTACTGATAGTGATGCTATCAATAAGCTTTCAAAAGATGCAATTACAGACAAGCACCATACAAAGCCGATAAAGCCGATAAAAAGTCGCAAGAATGATAAAAAAGTTCCGCTTATTGACTGCTATCTCGCTCCGTGCAGCGGTGGCTGTCCTATCAATCAGGATATCCCCGAGTATCTCACACTTGTGAAAAAAGGAATGTACAAAGAGGCTCTTTCTGTCATTACTCAGAAAAATCCGCTGCCGTTTATCACGGGCACAATCTGCGCTCATCCGTGCATGGGAAAATGCACCAGAAATTTCTATGAGAGCAGTGTTGAAATCAGAGAAACAAAGCTAAAGGCAGCGACTTTTGGCTACGAAGAGTTACTCGAAGAAATTTCCGAAAAAGAAAAATGCGGTGATAAAAAGGTAGCTGTCATCGGTGGCGGTGCGGCGGGTCTTTCTGCTGCGTATTTTCTCTCTCGTGAGGGAATAGAAACCACCGTATTTGAACGCGACGAGCATTTGGGCGGTATAGTCAGAAATGTTATCCCTGATTTTAGGATTTCAAGTGAAGTTATAGAAAATGATGTAGCACTCATAAAAGCGGTGGGAGCGGATATCAGAACTAACACAGTAGCTCCTAGCGTAAAAGAGCTCAAAGATAGTGGTTATACTCACATTCTTTTTGCAGTAGGTGCGTATAAAGCGCAGACTTTAGGTTTAGGCGAAAATGAGCTTGAAGTTATAGATTTTCTGAAGAAGCTGAGAAGGGGCGAGAACCTCAATTTAGGAAAGTGTGTAGCTGTGGTTGGTGGTGGTAATACTGCTATGGACGCTGCGCGCGCTGCTATGAGGGTTGACGGTGTTGAGAAAGTCACCATCGTTTACCGCAGAACAAAACGCTATATGCCTGCTGATGAGCACGAGCTTCAGCTCGCTATCGATGACGGAGTTGAATTTGTCGAGCTGGTTTCTCCGATGACTCATAAAGACGGGGTGCTTTACTGTAAGAAAATGGAACTCTCATCGCCTGATAACAGTGGCAGAAGAAGTGTGAAAGAAACAGACGAGATTTCTCTTGTGTTTGCGGATACTGTTATTTCAGCTATCGGTCAGAAGCTCGATGTTACAATTTTTGAAGAAAACGGGATTGAAGTAGAAAACGGCAGAGTTCCTTTTAAGACAAATATTGAAGGTGTATACACCGCGGGTGACTGTCTGCGCGGACCGTGTACTGTGGTTGAGTGTATAGCTGATGCTCAGCGTTTTGCAGATGAAGTAGTGGGCAAAAAGCACGAGATGGTGATTCCTGCTGATGCATATGTAACAGCTGATAAAGCTATAGGGAAAAAGGGCATTTTGTGCGATAGCTGTGCTGATGTTTATGAAGCTGACAGGTGTCTTAATTGCTCGACTATTTGCGAAAACTGTGTTGATGTCTGTCCAAACCGTGCAAATGCTGTTATCACACTTTCAGACTCCCGCCGAGAGATTTTGCATATAGACAGAATGTGCAACGAGTGTGGTAACTGTATGAGCTTTTGTCCGTATGACAGCGCACCGTACATGGAGAAATTTACGCTGTTTAACAGCGAAAGTGATTTTGATGACAGCGAGAATATGGGCTTTTTAGTGCTATCAGATAACAAAGTCAGAGTGCGTCTGGGTAGTGTGAAAGACTATGCGCTTGATGAACTAGGTGTGCTCTCAAAAGACATCGAGAACCTCATCTTAACTGTCGTTAACGACTATAAATATCTATACTGATTCGGAGATGAATTCATTTGAATATACTTCTAAGAGGCGGCACGGTTGTCAGCTCAACAGGTACTAAAAAACAGGATGTGCTGATAAACGGGTCAAAAATCGCTAAGGTTGGCAGATTCCTTAATGTCCACGACGCAGAAATTGTCGATGTTTCGGGAAAGCTACTTTTTCCCGGATTTATCGATGCACACACTCATTTTGATTTAGAAGTGAGTGATACCGTTACTGCTGACGATTTTGAGAGCGGTACAAAGGCGGCGGTGTGTGGTGGAACAACAACCATCGTTGATTTTGCTACCCAGAACAAGGGCGAGAGCTTAAATCAGGCACTTAACAACTGGCATATAAAAGCCTTTTCAAAATCAAGCTGTGACTACGCATTTCATATGGCGATTTCTGATTTTAACGACAGCGTGAAAGAGGAGCTTTGCTCGATGTTTGAACAGGGCGTCAGCTCGTTTAAAGCATATATGACCTATGATGCGATGATATTAAGCGACGAAAAGCTGTTCGATTTACTGTCTACGCTCAAAGCACTCGGCGGTATCGTCGGGGTTCACTGTGAAAACGACGGCATTATCAAAGCTCTGACTAAACAGCAAAGAGAAAATGAAACTTTATGTTCTAAAACTCACCCACTGGTGCGTCCGAGCCTATGCGAAAGTGAAGCGATAAACAGACTTTTATCTATTGCAAAAGCGGTGGATATCCCTGTTGTGATTGTTCATCTTAGCTCAAAAGAGGGCTTGGAAGAGGTCAGAAAGTTCCGCGCGGAAGGTACAAAAGTTTATGTTGAAACCTGTCCGCAGTATTTACTGCTCGATGACTCCCGCTATGAACAGGAAGGTCTTGAGGGCGCAAAGTTTGTCTGTTCTCCTCCGCTTAGAAAAAAGGAGGACAGCAAAGCACTGTGGCACGCTTTGAAAACAGGGGAGATAAACACAGTAGCAACTGACCACTGTTCGTTTACATTAGAGCAAAAAAGTGTCGGTTTACAGGATTTTTCGAAAATGCCAAACGGCTTGCCGTCGGTTGAAACAAGAGGAATACTCATGTACACCTACGGAGTGTGTAAAAGGAGAATTTCGATTGAGCAGATGTGTAAGCTTTTATGCGAAAATCCCGCTAAGCTCTACGGAATGTATCCTAAAAAGGGTGCTATAAAAGTAGGGAGCGATGCTGATATCGTTGTGCTCGACCCGAAAGCTGACGGCTTTATCACTAAAAATACCCACCACAGCAAGGCTGACTACACCCCGTACGAGGGAGTGCGAACTAAAGGTAGGGTAGAGAGTGTGTATCTTCGTGGAAGAGAGGTCGTTAAAAACGGCGAGGTTGTGCTCGAAAAAAAGGGTAAGTACATAAAACGAGGAAAATCAACTCTTAATTAACTTAATAAACGCAAAAAAGCACCGATGAGAGTCGGTGCTTTTAAGTTTACGGGATATTATATTTATTCAGCTCTTTATTAGGTGAACCTTTCCGACAAGCTCAAAGCCTGCCTTTTTGAAAGCGGTGACTGCACTTATGTTGCCGTCGTTTGTGTATAGCGTAATTGAGTTGCCGTTTTTAGAGTGTATAGTAGAGCTTATATTTGTAAGAATGGTTGCGTAGCCTTTATTCCGCTCGCTGTACTTTGTAGCAACAGAGCGTATGCTGGAGAACTTATCGTAGTCGTCTTTGATAACGCACACGGACATTATCTCAGAGTTTTTTAGCAATA
The DNA here is from genome assembly GCA_017410265.1 of Ruminococcus sp. Classification (GTDB taxonomy): domain Bacteria; phylum Bacillota; class Clostridia; order Oscillospirales; family Acutalibacteraceae; genus Ruminococcoides. Next base: position 126,335 of record JAFQRC010000004.1, read on the forward strand.
AGTAAGTGTTAAGCAAAGCGTATATTTCGACCATTGTGTTTACTTTATCTTCGCTCCAGTTGAATTCGTCTTTAAGCTCCATATAGAAGTTCAGCAAAGCGTTGTCAAATTCGCTGTTGTATCTTACCACGCTGACGGTGTCATTATCGGGAAGTTTATTTCCTGAAAAACGATACGCGCCGAGTGAAAACTCGCTCTTGATCTGATAATCAAGATCGTTGCTTACCAGAGCGTACATATCGGAGAATGTCTGGGCGAAGTTCGGTTTAGTAAAAAACTCAAGTCCTGTTATTCCAAATCCCATGACAGTTCTGGCGATAGCGATTACTATTTCAACATCGTTTTGCACATCGTTGTCTGTCCAAATCCAGATGCTTTTGCAGTCTTTTTTTCGATAGATAATCACACGCTTTCCATCTGAGTAAAACTCGCTCGAGCTGTTTTGCCGTGCGCCTTCAATGTAGTTGAAAATGAGTCTGTCATTGAGGTATTGGGAGGTATTAAATATGTCATCGTTAGCAGAAATCTTGATTATTTCAGCACTCATAATAGTCTCCTTGATGATTATATACGAACTGATATTTTGTATGAAAATTATTCAACTGTGATGCCGAGCTTTTTGAATTCGTTTTCAAATTCAGCTAAGTCGTTTCTTGAATACACAGGGGACGGACAGTTTGCTATAGCTGATTCGATGTCTTTGAGTCCGTTGCCTGTAACGATAGAAACAACAGTAGCGTCGCTTTCTATAATACTATTTGCGCAGAGCTTTCTCAGTCCAGCTGTTGCAGTAACGCCCGCAGGCTCACCGAACACTCCGCATTCTTTTGCTAAGAAACGCTGAGCATCTCTGATTTCGTCGTCGGTGACGTTAACTGTGATGCCGTTTGAATCTAAAATAGCGTTGATGGCTTTGTCGGGATTTCTCGGTACACCGACAGCGATTGAGTCAGCGTAGGTGTTCTCGTCTTGAGGAGTCCAGTCGTTTGTTTTGTTTTTAGCTGCGACATTGATAGGACAACAGCCGCTTGCCTGAACTGAGATAAGACGCGGGATTTTGTCGATAAGACCGACAGAGTACATATCGTAAAGACCTTTGTAAACGCCTGCGATTGTGCAACCATCTCCGACAGATACTGCGACATAGTCAGGAGCGTTGAAGTTTAGCTGTTCGATGATTTCGAGCGAAACGGTTTTTTTACCCTCGCTTAAGTACGGGTTGATAGCGGCATTTCGATTGTACCAGCCGTACTTTTCGATAGCGGATTTAGATAGCTCAAAGGTTTCTTCGTATGTACCCTTGACCGCGGTGAGGTTAGCACCGAACATCAGAAGTTGAGCGATTTTGCCTTTCGGGGCACGCTCAGGTACGAAGATATAGGTCTTAAGTCCTGCGGCTGCGGCGTTTCCAGCGAGTGAAGAAGCCGCGTTTCCTGTGGAAGAACAAGCGATGGTAGAGTAGCCTGCTTCAATAGCTTTTGTGACAGCCATTGAAGAAGCTCTGTCTTTTAGTGAAGAAGTCGGGTTTACTCCGTCGTCTTTTATGTAGAGCTTTTTTATACCAAGCTTTTTTGCTACCTTGTCAGCTTCATAGATAGGAGAGTTTCCGACGCGCAAGCCCTGTGGAATGGTGTTTTCCTCAATCGGAAGGAGCTCTCTGTATCTCCACATAGTCTGGTCTTCGCGTTTTCTGAGAACATCTTTATTAAATATGGTTTTGATGTATTCGTAGTCGTAAATTACATCGAGTATACCGCCACAGGTGCAGGTGGTAGCGTCTGCTACAGCGTCGTAGATTTTACCGCATCTGACGCATTTTAAGTGTTTTACATTTCTCATAGTCTGCACCTTTGATTAAAGTTTTTTAAGAAGTCCGACTTCTTCGTTGAACTGATTTATCAGCTCATCGAGTTGCTCGCACTGCTTGTGGACTGTATCCCAGGTGCCCTTTGTGTCATACCACAAAGCGTTTAATTCTTCGACAGTTCTGCCCTGCTGTTCAACCCATGTGTAGTACTTGAGGTTGTGAACGCGTTTTCTCTCAGCGTAGGTAAGCTCAATGAGACTGTCGGTTTTTAAACCTAACATATGGAGCTTGTGGTCAAGCTCAGCTTCCTTTGCATTGTACTCGCCGTGCATATCGTTGAGTTCTTCTACTCTTGAACGGTACATATCGGCACTGTCAGTAAGCACTGTAGCGACAACATCGTGCTCAGTGAATTCATAGTACTTAGCCATTTTGATACAGCACAGAATGTTTGCGATACCTGAAATACCCAGCCATGAAAGTTTCTCTACGAAGTCTTTGTCTAAGCCGAGAGTGTCTGTGAGGTATGCTTTGCCGTCTTCTGTGTTGAAAAGTCTGAGTAATCTCTGGCTGTCTTCGTCATCAATTGCGATAGCCATATCGGTGTTCTTTACATTGTGAATAAACGGAATGTGCTTGTCGCCGATACCTTCGATTCTGTGACCGCCAAAGCCGTTGTCTAAAATAGTCGGGCACTGTAAAGCTTCGCCAACGCCTAGTTTTAATGTCGGATAATGGTCTTTTAAGTAGTCGCCTGCGCTCATTGTGCCAGCAGAGCCTGAAGTAAAGCAAGCACCGGAAAAATTATCGCCGTCGCCCTTAATAGCTTCATAAACAGTAGCCAAAGCGTGACCTGTGACATTGTAGTGCCACAGCGGGTTGCCCATTTCTTCAAACTGGTTGAAAATCATGACATCGTCGCGCTGTTTGAGCTCCCAAGTTTTGTCGAAAATCTCCTTGACATTTGACTCGCAACCAGGTGTTGCGATGATTTCACCTGCAACAGTCTTGAGCCAGTCGAATCTCTCCTTGCTCATTTCAGCAGGAAGAATAGCGATTGAATCGCACGCGAGTAGGTGGGAGTTGAACGCACCGCCTCTGCAGTAGTTACCTGTTGATGGCCATACAGCCTTGTGAACTGTAGCGTCGAACTGACCTGTGACAAGGCGCGGTGCAAGACACCCAAAAGATGCGCCTACTTTATGACAGCCTGTCGGGAACCACTTGCCTACAATTGCGAAAATTCTCGCTTTAACGCCTGTGAGCTCGCTTGGTAATTCTATGTAGTTAGGCACAGCCTGAAACAGACCGCCTGATTCTTTAGCTTCGTTTTTCCAGGTGATTCTGAAAAGGTTGACAGGGTCGACATCCCACAGTCCCGTGTGGCTTAATTTCTCCTTGATTTTCTCGGGGATAAGCTCAGGGTTCTGCATCTGCCTGATAGTCGGAATGATGACATTGTTTTCCTTTGCTTTTTCGATGTTGTGCTTGAGTCCTTGCGGGTTAATTGTAAAATCAATCATTGTTCTTTTCCTCCTGTTTTGTATCAATGTAAGAGTATAGTGAAAATTTTGAAATACCAAAGAAGTTAGAGATTTTGTCACCTGATTTGGTGATGAGCAAAGCACCCTTTTCGTTTAAGTATCTGATAGCCTTGATTTTGTCATCCTTATTCATCATAGATACAGGCTTTCCGACTAAATCTACAGACTGCCAGATAAGCTCGTCTAAAAGCTCGTTGACATCGGGGATGATTCGCTCTGCTTTATCAGAAGTGCTGTCAATAGGGGATACAAGCTCTGTTATGATACCTGAGGCCAGGCTCAGTGTGGTGATATCCTGATTTATCGAGAAAATCGAGATGACCTTTTTGTTATCATCTTTTATGTAGACGGTGGTGGATTTAATCAGCTTTCCGTCGTCAGTTTTGGCGAAGTAGCCGATGTGGTCATCCTTTTCTCCGCTTTTTGAATATTCACTGAGCTGTTCAAGCACAACATTTGATGCACCGTCGCCGACCTTTCGCCCGGTGATGTGACCATTTTCGATGTGAATTATCGAGTGGTTGGCGGCGTTTTCGTCAGTCAGATCGTGCACAACTACTTCGCAGCTTGAGCCCAAGTGAGTGGCTATTGCGTGAGCTAATTTGCACAGCGTTATTTTTAAAGCCGAGCTAAGCATAAAATGCCCCCCCTTTTTTGCAAAAAAGTGCTTTTCAAATTTACATTCTGAGTATATAATAATACATATCGGGGAGTAATTCAATGTATTTTTTATAAAAACTAAAAAATATTTAGAGTATCTAAAATTTTATTTGACATACACGTATTTAGCGATATAATGATAGTAGATAGTCCGTTTTTTGAGACGGGTTTTGATAATCTCAATTGACTCTGAAATTTTAATAGAGAGGGGATATTTTCATGAATTTTGACGCTATAAAAAAGGCGGCTGAAAACTACGAAAAGGATATGACAAAATTTCTGCGTGACTTGGTCGCTATACCTTCAGAAAGTGCTCAGGAAGAGGGAGTTTCAAAGCGCATTTTAGCTGAGATGGAAAAGCTCCAGTTTGACAAATGTGAAATCGACCCTATGGGCAATGTGCTCGGATGGATGGGTGATGGCGAGAAAATCATCGCTTTTGACGGCCATATTGATACAGTAGGCTTGGGTGAGATGAGTAACTGGACATTTGACCCGTATGAAGGCTACGAAACCGACACCGAAATCGGTGGCAGAGGCACTTCTGACCAGGAAGGCGGACTCGTTTCTGCTGTGTATGGTGCTAAAATCATGAAAGACCTCGACCTGATTCCTGATGGCTATAAAATTTTAGTAACAGGTACTGTTCAGGAGGAGGACTGTGACGGTCTTTGCTGGCAGTATATCCACAATGAACTCGGTATTACTCCTGAATTTGTTGTCATCACCGAGCCGACTGACAAGGGTATCTATCGCGGTCAGCGCGGAAGAATGGAAATCAGAGTTGAAGTAAAAGGTGTTTCGTGTCACGGCTCAGCTCCTGAACGCGGTGACAACGCTATCTACAAAATGGCTGATATCATCACTGAAATCCGTGATTTAAACGACAGACTTCACTACGACGAGTTTTTAGGCAAGGGAACTGTAACAGTTTCTCAGTCTTTCTATAATTCACCGTCGCGTTGTGCGGTCGCTGATATGGCGGCTGTGTCACTAGACAGAAGACTTACAGACGGCGAAACATGGCAGTCAGCTTTAGAGGAAGTAAGAGAACTTCCTAGTGTTAAAAAATACGGTGCAGAGGTTACTATGTATACCTACGAGCGTCCGTCATGGACAGGACTTGTATACCCGACAGAGTGCTATTTCCCGACATGGGTTATTCCAGAAGACCACCCTGCAACTTTAGCGGTTGTGAAAGCTCACAAGGGTATGTATGGTGAACCGCGCGTTGACAAGTGGACATTCTCTACAAACGGCGTTTCAATTATGGGTAGATACGGTATTCCATGCATCGGCTTTGGTCCTGGTGCTGAGGCTCAGGCTCACGCTCCGAATGAGAAAACATGGAAAGAAGACCTTGTGCGCTGTGCCGCTGTTTATGCAGCTATTCCGCTCAACTATAAAAAGTAATTAAGGTGAACACTATGAGTAAAGCTAAAGAATTGATAAAACATCTCGAAACCCTGAATATCGGGGATATGTATGAAAACGACTTTTTCCTGACATGGGATAAGACAGACGACGAAATTGATGCTGTATTTACAGTAGCTGATGCGCTTAGAGATTTGAGAGAGCGCAATGTTTCTACTAAGATTTTTGACAGCGGTCTTGCTGTTTCAAACTTCCGTGATAACTCAACCAGAACCCGTTTTTCCTTTGCTTCAGCGTGCAACCTTTTAGGTCTTGAGGTACAGGATTTAGACGAGGGCAAGAGTCAGATTGCTCACGGTGAAACTGTCAGAGAAACAGCTAATATGATTTCGTTTATGGCTGATGTTATCGGTATCCGTGACGATATGTATATCGGCAAAGGTCACACCTATCAGAAGGAGGTTTCTGAGTCTGTGCGCGACGGTTATAACGAGGGAATTTTAGAGCAGAAGCCTACCCTTGTTAACCTCCAGTGTGATATCGATCACCCGACACAGTCTATGGCTGATATGCTCCACATTATTCATCAGTTCGGTGGTGTGGAGAACTTAAAGGGTAAGAAGGTTGCTATGACCTGGGCTTACTCTCCGTCATACGGCAAACCTCTTTCTGTGCCACAGGGTGTAATCGGTCTTTTCACCCGTTTTGGTATGGATGTTGTGCTCGCTCATCCAGATGGTTATGATGTTATGCCTGAGGTTGAAGAGGTTGCAAAGGCTAATGCTGAAAAATCAGGCGGTTGCTTTTCAAAAACTAACGATATGGCAGAAGCGTTCAAGGACGCTGATATAGTTTATCCTAAGAGCTGGGCTTCCTTCAAAGCGATGGAAAAGCGTACGAACCTCTACGGTGAGGGCGATTTCGACGGCATCAAAGAGCTTGAAAAAGAGCTACTCAAAGAGAATGCAGAGCACAAGGATTGGGAATGCACCGAAGATATGATGAAGCTGACAAAGGACGGCAAGGCACTTTATCTGCATTGTCTGCCTGCTGATATTACAGGTGTGTCCTGTAAAGAGGGCGAGGTTGAAGCTTCAGTTTTCGACCGTTACCGCAAAGAGCTTTACAAAGAGGCATCTTTCAAGCCGTACATCATCGCCGCTATGATTTTCCTTGCTAAGGTAAAAGACCCTGCAAAGGCTTTAGAACAGCTTGAAAACAATGCAAAAAAGAGAAAAGAATTTTAAATGATACTTTGCCGACAGGAAACTGTCGGCATTTACATTTGATATATTGAGGGCTTTATATGAAGAAAATGAGGATAGTGGTAGCTTTGGGCGGAAATGCACTCGGAAAAAATCTGCCCGAGCAGTATATCGCTGTGAAAGAAACGGCGAAAGCTATAGTGGATCTGATAGAGTACGGGCACGAGGTGATTATCACTCACGGAAACGGACCTCAGGTGGGAATGATAGATTCTGCGATGAGTCTGTTTGCGAAAGAGGATAGCGTGCAGGGGAAGACTCCGCTTTCAATGTGTGTTGCGATGAGTCAGGCGTATATCGGCTACGATATGCAGAATGCTCTGAGAAGAGAAATGAGAGAGCGTGCTATTGCCCGTCCTGTCAGCACGGTGCTCACTCAGGTCAGAGTCGATAGACAAGACGAGGCTTTTTTGAGTCCGTCAAAGCCTATCGGTAAATTTATGACAAAAGAAGAGGCTGATTTCGCAAGAGAAAAATACGGTCATATTTTCATAGAAGACAGTGGCAGAGGCTACAGACGCGTTGTGCCATCCCCTAAGCCGTTGGAAATAATCGAGCTTTCTGTGATACGCTCGATGGTGGAAGATGGCGATATAGTCGTGTGTTGCGGAGGCGGAGGAATACCTGTATACGCTGTTTCGGAGCACCTAAAAGGTGTTTCTGCTGTTATTGATAAAGACTACGCGAGCGCCTTGCTTGCAAAAGAGCTTGATGCAGATATGTTTGTCATTCTGACCGCAGTTGAAAAGGTAGCTATAAACTACAAAAAAGAAAACGAGCAGTACCTTGACACGATAACGGTTGCTCAGGCAAAGGGGTATATGGAGCAAGGACATTTCCAAAAGGGCAGTATGTACGAAAAGGTTGATGCGTGTGCTCAGTTTGTTTCTTCAAAAAACGGCAGGGTAGCGCTGATTACAGAGCTTAGTAAAGCTAAAGATGGTTTGCTCGGACTCACTGGAACAAGAATAGAAGGATAAAGAAAAAGGCTTGTGCTAAAATTGAAGTGAACCCCAAAGTTTAGACAAAATAAAATATTAAATTGATAGTGAATGAGTTCGGTATTGTACCGGACTCATTCCTTTTAGTTTTAAGGAAATTCTTTCGTTGTTGTAGTAATAAATGTATTTGTTTAATTCATC
>JAFQRC010000005.1 GCA_017410265.1 Ruminococcus sp.
GTAGACTACGAGGTTGATAGGCTGCGTGTGTACGCATGGTGACATGTTTAGCTTGGCAGTACTAATAGGTCGAGGGCTTGACCACATTGATTCTTTGGTCAATTCCGCACTCTCTTTATCTCTTTACTCTTTATTCAGTTTTCAGGGTGTAAGCTTGTGCTTGCAACTTTGACAAACACTTGCACCATTAGCTCAGTTGGTAGAGCACCTGACTCTTAATCAGGGTGTCCCGGGTTCGAGTCCCTGATGGTGCACCAATATGGCTCGTTGGTCAAGCGGTTAAGACACCGGCCTCTCACGCCGGTAACGGGGGTTCGATTCCCCCACGAGTCACCATTTTGTTTGTCAGAGAGCCCTTTAATTAGTTAAATAGTTGGTGTCGATGACGCAGGGGGTCCACCCGTTCCCATCCCGAACACGGAAGTTAAGCCCTGTAGTGCCGAAAATACTTGGCTGGTGACGGCCCGGGAAAATAGGAAGGTGCCAACATTTATATTCCTCCATAGCTCAGTCGGTAGAGCACTCGGCTGTTAACCGAGTTGTCGTTGGTTCGAGTCCAACTGGGGGAGCCACATGAAACGGATACTCAAACGAGTATCCGTTTTCTTTTTGAAAAATATTTTTATATGGTGCAACTTTTTTGTGTTCTTAGGTGTTTTATATATGTAAGGAGTTTTAGTGATTATTCTTGAAAAGAAACAAACTAACCGTTTTTGCAGAGAGTCATACTGGTTTTAACATTTAGTTGATTATTATATTATCGGTTGCTAAAATTTAAGGGAAGAATAGTCCAAGCCTTAATTTATTATATAACTTCAGGAGGCGATTTTATGAAAAAACTACTGGTATTGATAATTGCACTTGTACTAATTTTTGGCGTGTCCACAGTTGTTGTTGCTGAAACTTCTGAGGAAGTAACTGGTTTTTCTGCAGAAGAGGAAACCGATGAGACTTTGCTCGAAGAGTCCGAAAAACTGGCGGCGGTCAGAGCTCAACTTAAACAGTTTTTTGACGAAAAAAAGGCAGCCGGAGAACACGCTTTCAGAGAGGCATATGTTTGTGATTTTGAAGAAAGCTTCGACGAAAATTATGGCGTGGTCTGGATAGTATATTACTGGACAGATAGAGACGAAGTTGTTTCGGCTGTAAATGCCTTTCTTCAGGAAAACGGTATTGATCAAGACCTTGTTGCATATATGGAAAGTGAAGACGTCGCAGAAGAGCCAGCACCTTCAGAGACCGAAGCCTTGGTCAAAGCAATATTTGAAGCTAAGTATAGCAAAGAGATCGCCGAAAGCGAGTCCGGCTATTTGTGCAGCGTACTTTATGCCAACACGGATGAGAACGGAGAGCTTGAATGGGCGCTGTGCCGTGGATCCATTGACGAGACAGTAGAAGTACTCGGATATGTAAAGTTGAGCAAGGTCTTTTTAACGACCGGAGACGCTGAACCATTCGGAACAGAATTTGCTGTCTATGACGCCGAAAAGGACGACTTTGTGCTTATGGACGATGACCTGAGCGCCTACAGAGGCCTTGAGGAGAAAATGGTCAAGCTCGGAATCGCATATCCCATAGGTGATGCGGACTACGACCGCAAGCTTACGATATCCGACGCGACGATCATACAGAGATATCTTGCAGGTCTGAACAATAAAAAAATAGATGAGTCTCTTTGCTATGTTGACGAAGATGATGAGATAAGCATACTCGACGCCACAAAACTACAACGATATATAGCAAAAATGGACGACTCTTTCACTGATGCAGAAGTCATTGAACCGTGATAACAACTGAATATATAAAGCTCTGATTTATACTCAGGGCTTAAAGTTTATAGCATTTGTATTATAATATTTATTAATTTCAGAAGAAAGATTAATGAAATAAAAAGTGATTTAATTTCTATGCTATTTCCTTACACTCGCCAGAGCACTCGGATGTTAACTGCATAGAGTCCGACCGCTGCCAGTGACAGATGTAGGGAGGACGAAATGGCGCCGCGGTCAAAATCATAAGCGACATATAGGAGCTATTAATGATTTTGGGCACCGCAAGAGCAGTTGTCGTTGGTTCGAGAAAACTCGGGGAGCCATAATGAAACGGATACTCAAACGAGTATCCGTTTTCTTTTATTTAATAATAAAGCCAAATGTTGTATTTAGCATTTGGCTTTTAATAATTATGTGGATTTTATCAAAGTGAAAACTTTTGATCATGATGAAAAATATGTTGTAAAACTATTATTTTTGCGGTATATTTATTAAGGAGGGCAGGTTATCTTATTAGATGACTATGTACATATTAATTGAACGGAGATGATAATATGAAGAACAAAATCGTAAAAAGTATTATGTCGCTGATGCTAATACTGGTTATGGTTATCTCTATGCTCAGCGTGTCTTTTGTATCGGCAGGTGCTGTGCAGGCTGATGTTGCTACTACCTCAGGTGTTGGCAAAAAGGTTGCAGAACGCTTGCTAGAGCAAGGTGTACGTGCGATTTGCGAACTGACACTACAGCTCGGAGAACACATTGGAGGAGAGGGAGAAGAGAAGGTAGAGTCCTTTGCGAAATGGTTCTTGATGGATGCATCAGAAGCTGCAGCTTATGATGCTAAACAGTTGTGTTACGATATTCTCAATGAGCTTATTGTACTTGAAGAAAAAATCGCTGACTATACTACTGAAATTTCTACACAAATTGAAAAACAAAATGCCTCAAAAGAGCTTGATGATTATTCAGATGCATTAACAACCGATGTTACAGATGTTATGAAAAACAACGGCGTTTTAAATGCATTCGATTGCTATTATAAATACTTCCTCATTACACACTTGAACGAGAGTGGTTTACCCGAAGATAAAAGTGAGCTTGATGCTATAAATTCTATCTGGCACGAAATAACAGGTAGCACATTGAATATTACAACAGATGATATAAGTGATGAAGCGTGTGATAACGCAAGAGAAGCACTTGATAAGTCTTTTCTCTACATCAGAAGCTCTACTGGTAATAGCGAAGAAGCTGTGTATAAAAGTGCTTTGACTAATGAGCACTTTGCAAAAGCCATTAATGAATTATCTACAAATTTTGTTTATACAGGTTTGGCATATGATGATTCTCAGCTAAGCGTAGTAGAGTCTGCTGCAACCTACGCATACTTTGCGCTTCCTTACAGCCATCAGCAGTATGAGTTTGTTAAGAGCGTTGCGGATAAGCAAGTGTTAGTGGCAATGATTCTTCAAATGACATACAATGAGTTCCTTGCAAAACAAGGTGAGTATCTTGAAGAATACTACAAAAATAAACCTATTGAAAGCGGTTCATGGAATACTCAGAATGCACTTTTTAATGGTAGTGGACGGCAAAGTTATGAAGGGTTAAAAACAAATGCTATCGAATTACTTGAGTATACAGGTGATGAAGCTGCAAAACTTTATGATGCTAAGCTTGATATAGATACATCGAATTATCTGTCCGGTCAGAATTATGATATGACCCTTAATAGCTATATGAAGCCTGATGATGCTGTTGTAGATACTCTTTCTATCAGTGGCTTTTCAAGTACCCGTGATTATACAAACGAACTTAAAGCCGAGAATGCATTCTCACATATAGATAACAACTCACATATCAGTAACTCGAAATACATAACCTCACAGAATGTTGAGTTTTGCAGAGTTATGTCAGGTGGTGTAGCAAACGAGGTTTACTATATTCTTTCTCCAAAGCAATTTGAAACTGATGGAGTAGAGAGTAACGCTACTGCTATAGGTATTGTTGACCACAATATCAGCCGTGGAGAAACTGATTTGGTAGATTTATACGGTAATATCCATGTAGCTTCATGTGACTACATAAATCTTATCAAGAATATTTCTGATGGTACTAATACATTTTCTTGTCCGAGTGATAGTGAGATTTCAGGAAAGACGGGCGCTTTAGCAAGCTTGTTTGATACACCGGCGTTTGCTTTTTCTAACTATATTCCGGAGAATTACCTTTCATCATATATTCCTGACAAGAGATCAAGCGATACTTATATTATGACATCCACCTACTCAAATGATTTTGATGGTGGTGCGGCTATCCCACAGTATGCAACTATGAAACTTGTTAAAGCTGGAAAAGGTGTTGGTAATACAAAAGATGTTTCAACAGAATCATACAGCTTTGAAAATCTTAAATTTAATGTAGATGGCGGTAATCATAGCTACATTTTGGTGATTGAAAATAATTCAGATGAGTATTTACAGAAGGCTTCTATCGAAGCTGTTGACAACGGTTATTCAGTAGAAGATATAGAGTTAGTTAATAATGGTAATCCGCTGAAGGATTATCAGATATTAAGCTCAGAGTCCTCGTCAGTATCAGTTTCTTCAAGTGGTACAATTAAACCGGGAAATAGAGTGACAGTAAAGTTCAAACTTGTTGATGATGATACTTTTGTTTCTCTCAAGTGTGTGAAGAACAATACCAATCAGACTCAAACAGTACTTATCGAAGGTGCAGAAGAACTTGAGAGTATCTCAAAGAACCTCGAGGGATATTACGAGTTTGATTGCTATATGCCTTACTCAGAATCAACCTTTGTTATAGAAACTGAAAATCACGAAGTTCCTTTGGAGGTTGATGAGAACGGGAATTATCTTATCAAAACTTACAAAGATCTTACTCTTATGGCTGAGAAAGTAAATAGTGCTGACAGCGATTATGTTAGTGCAAGTTATATTTTGGCTAACGACATCACTTGCCCAATAGGTTCAAAATGGGTAAATCCAATTGGCGAAAATGACGATGTTTATTCTACTAGCGCTTCTACTTTTAGAGGTGTATTTGATGGACAGGGTTATACTATTAGTAATCTGCATATAACAAATGGCGAAACTGTACACAATCGTTACGGCTTGTTCGGCCAAATATCCAATGCAACGATCAAAAACTTGAATCTTGAAAATGTTTCTATGGATAGTAGCGGAAATTATGCTGGTGCTATTGTTGGTTCTATTGCAGATGGTTCACTTGTTTCTAACTGTACAGTGAGCGGATATATAGATAGCGATTGCAAGTATCACATTGGTGGTATTAGCGGTTACTCTTACGATTCAATAATCGAAAAATGTATCAATTATTGCGATGTTACATCGTCTGCTGATTATATAGCCGGTATATGTGGAACGAATAGAGGTACAGTAAACAACTGTGCAAACTTCGGTTCAATCGTAGCTGAAGATGCTTCTCGTTGTGGCGGTATTGTAGGCGGAGATGTTTCAGGTAATATCGTTACCAATTGCTTTAATGCTGGCAATGTTAGTGGCAAAGCATCTATGGGTATGGGAAGTGTTTCAGGTTATGAATCAAGTGACTGCAAAAACAATTACTATCTCGATACTACAGGTACAGATGCCAAAGCTGTTGCTAAGACAGCTGAGCAGTTTGCAAGCGGTGAGGTTGCTTATCTCTTGAATAATGGCGAATTCTTAGGTCTTCAGGCTTGGTATCAGAATCTTGATAATATCAAGTTTGAAAATGATGCTTATCCTACACTTGTGAATAACGGCTGGAACACTGTATACAAGGTTGACAGAGAAGACAGAGTTTACTCTAACCAATACTTTGATTATCTGCTCGGTGATGTTAATAACGATGGCTCAGTAACCGTCATTGATGCTACTTTAATTCAGATGCATCTTGTTAAACTTTATACAATAACAGGACCTCAGCTTCTTGCGGCTGATACCGACAAAGACCACACGATCAGTATCTCAGACGCTACGAGAATTCAGTTTTTTGTTGCGAAGCATGTCTCGGAATTCTGATGTCAAACATTGGTTTAGTCTTAAATCACAAGAGAATAGATTGAAATAAGAAAAACCACCCGATTATTAGTTGAACTTGCCAACTAATAATCGGGTGGTTTGTTGTTAAATATTAAAGATTATAGTATTTATCAAACTCTGCAGGGTGTGGAATCTTTGAAAGCTCACTGCATTCAGCGCGCTTTGTTTTGATGAAGTTTGTGATGAGTTCTTCAGGGAATACACCGCCTGCTGTGAGGTAATCGTGGTCAGCTTCAAGCGCATCGAGGGCATCTTCAAGACGAGTCGGCAGCCCCTTGAGCTTTGCTTTTTCTTCATCGCTTAAGTGGAAGAGGTTCATGTCATATGGACCCCAGCCGTTTTCGTGTGGGTCAATTTTGTTCTTGATACCGTCTAAGCCTGCCATAAGAATAGCAGCATAGCAGAAATATGGGTTACAGGTAGCGTCAGGGTTTCTCAGCTCAAAACGACGCTTGTCAGGACTCTTAGCGTATGCAGGAATACGGATAACTGCACTACGGTTTGAAGTTGCATAACCAACAGTAACAGGAGCCTCGAAGCCCGGTACTAAGCGCTTGAATGAGTTAGTGCTTGGGTTAGTGATAGCGCAAAGTGAGCTGATGTGCTTGAGTAGTCCGCCCATAAAGTAGTGAGCTTCTTTAGATAGATTTGAGTAGCCGTTATCATCAGAGAAAACTGGCTGTCCGTCTTTCATTAAAAGCATATGCACATGCATACCACTGCCTGCTTCGCCGTAGATTGGCTTTGGCATAAATGTCGCTGTTTTGCCGTGTTTCATAGCAACATTGTGAATGATATATTTAATCATCATTGACGCATCAGCCATCTTAGTCATTTCGCCGAGCTGTGGCTCGATTTCAAACTGACCTGAAGCCGCAACTTCAGGGTGCTGATAGTTGATTTCAATGCCCATTTCTTTCATCAGTAAGCACATCTCAGAGCGAATATCGTAGGAAGTGTCAAAAGGCTTTGCAACATGGTACGCTTTCTGATAAGGTACCACACAGCCTTTACCCTGAGTTGCACTGTTCCAGTATGACTGGTCAGTGTCAACAAAAGCGGATACCTCGTTAGCCTGAACTGCCCAACCAACCTGATCAAAGAGATAAAACTCAAACTCAGGGAGGATGTACATAGTATCAGCAACACCGCTCTGTTTCATAAAATCAACAGCAGCCTTAACGATATTTCTCGGATACTGCGCAAGAGGTCTGTTTTCAGGATTGTCGATAATCATCGCGTTACCTGTCATAGACAGTGTAGGAACCTCACAGAATGGGTCGATATATGCAGTGTCAGGGTCTGGAATGAATACCATATCGCTCTTTTCAACAACAGCGTAGCCGTAGTTAGAAGCATCAAACCCGATACCGCTCTTCATAGTTTCTTCACTGAAGTTTTCAGCAAGGATAGAAACGTGTCTGTACTGACCGTTGATGTCAACCATCTTGAAGTCAACCATCTTGATGTCGTTGTCTTTGATGAGTTTAATGATATCTTTCACTGTTTTAGCCATAAAAGAACACCTCTTTAGTCAAATTTATACAAATATAGTATAACCTAGATTCAAGACAGTGTCAATCAAAGCCTTTTGGGGTTCAAGTCCCGCATCCCTAGTATAATACAAAACAAAAGGTACATCAAAAGATGTACCAAAAAATCGGGGATAGGAGGAGCGACGGATAGGTCAGGAAGCGATTTTATATTAAAAATCGCCGCAGACTACATAGGTCTGCGACGACGATGGTGCGAGTGACGGGTTCAAGTCCCGTACCCAAAGTATATGACCAAACAAAAAAGGTTCACCATTTGGTGAACCTCATTTGTTTGGTGCGAGTGACGGGCGTTTAATATTCATTAAGAGTTACCTCGTCTTACCCTCATTGTTTGTCAGAAGAGTATCATCTTCGCTCTCGCTAAAAACGCTCCAGTGGAGCGTTTTTACCTTCGTCGATGCGTACCACATCTCCTCGGCGCACTCGCCTTCAAGTCACCGTCACTAGCACAAAAAATAAGAAAAGGGATACCTAAAATGGTATCCCTTAATTCTTATGGTGCGAGTGACGGGACTTGAACCCGTACGTCGAAGACACACGCCCCTCAAACGTGCCTGTCTGCCTATTCCAGCACACTCGCGAATATTCAATTTCTCGAACAGTGGCTATTATAACACTAAAGTTGCGGTTTGTCAATAATAAAAAATAAGTTTTGCGACAAAATATTTTATATACAAATTCTTTTAGTTGTGGTACAATTAAAAAATATAGCATAAACATTGTGATTTTTGCCAAATTTATTTTTGGAGGACAATATGAGCAAACTTATCAGAAAGCAAATTGCTGAAAATATTGCGTTCAATGCGGTCAAAGAAAGCCGTTTCAAAACCATGCGTATTTCTGTGACCGCATATTTACCGCTTTTAGAAGAAACCGCATCTGTTAACGCCCTTATGGCGCTTGTTATGACTCGTTCATGTGAGAAGTATCCTGACTTTACCGAACTCTCTAAAAAGCTTTCATATCTTTATGGTGCGTCTCTGTCATCAGGTTTTTCGAAAATCGGTGATATTCAATCCCTAACATTTTCGATTTCAGGTATAGATGACCGATATGCGCTTGATGACGATGTTATATCAAAGGAGTTATCAAATCTCTTATGTGAGGTTATTTTTAATCCGCTTGTTAAAGATAACACTTTTGATGCTGTAGAATGCGAACAGGAGCGTCGCCAGCTTATTGATATGATAGATTCTGAGTTTAACGAAAAGCGTATTTATGCCAGAAACAGCGCACTTGAGCTGATGTGCAAAGACGAAGCTTTCGGTATCAAACGCTACGGCGACAAGGACAGCGTTAGTAAAGCTGATGCAAAAGACTTATATGTTGCGTGGCAGAATATGCTGAAGAATGCTCGTTTTGAGATTTTATACATCGGGGATTCAGACTATTCAACAGCGTTTGAAGTGTTTGATAAGAGATTTAACGAAATCTCCCGTACACCGCTTGAACTCAAAACTGATGTTTTAAGAAAAGCAGATGATGTTAAACACGGCAACGAGGATATGGAGCTTTCACAGTCAAAGATGATTCTGGGATTTAGAACTGCTGTGGCTGCACCCGATGAAGATACAATGGCAACTCGTGTTATGTGTGCGCTTTTGGGTGGTACCGCTCATTCTAAGCTTTTCTGTAATGTAAGAGAAAAGCTCAGCCTTTGCTATTACTGCTCGTCATCATATATCCGCCAGAAGGGCATCATGCTCATTGAAAGCGGAGTAGAGAAAGAGAATATAGAAAAAGCAAAAGAAGCTATCTTAGGAGAAATCAAAGCTATGCAAAACGGAGATATCACCGACGAAGAGCTTATCGCTACAAAAATGTCTATGTCAAACGCATTTGTGTCTTCATACGACACAGTTGGCGGAATAAACGGACACTATCTTTCACAGATGTTTGACAGCGAGCTGTTAACACCTCAGGAATGTGTAGAAAGAGTAAACGCAGTTACAAAGGAAGATGTTATCCGCTGTGCTAATATGCTCACGTTGGATACAGTTTATACACTTACAGGTGTTTCAAATGAAGAGGAGGGGTAACTATGGATATAATAGAAATCAAGTCGGACTCTTTAGCTGAAAAGTATTATAAAGTCAAGCACGATTCAGGACTTACAATCTACGTTTATCCCAAAGACGGTTACAGCTCAACTTATGCCATTTTTGGTACGAAGTACGGTAGTATTAATAACACTTTTAGAGTAGATAACGGTGAAGTAGTCAAAGTGCCTGATGGTATCGCTCATTACTTAGAGCATAAGCTTTTTGAGTCAGAAGATGGCGATGCTTTCTCCCGTTATGCAAAAACGGGAGCTAACGCAAATGCTTACACAAGCTTTGATAAAACCTGCTATCTGTTTTCCTGCACGGACAACTTTGAGGAGAGCTTAGAGATTCTGCTCGACTTTGTTCAGTCACCTTATTTTACGAAGGAAACTGTTGCAAAAGAGCAGGGAATCATCGGTCAGGAAATCAAGATGTATGACGATTCACCGGCGTGGAGAGTAATGTTCAATATGTTGATGAATATGTACAAAAATCATCCTGTCAGAATCGACATCGCAGGTACAGTTGAGTCAATCGCTGAGATTACTCCTGAGTATCTTTACACCTGCTACAACACCTACTACAATCTGAATAATATGGTGCTCTGCGTAGCAGGTAATACATCTGTGGATACAGTGCTCAAAATAGCTGATAAAATGCTCAAAAAATGTGACTTTCACGAGATTGAAAATATATTTGAAGAAGAGCCAGAGGGAGTGCTGTCACCATTTGTTGAGCAGAAGCTTCCTGTCGGTTTACCGCTCTTTAATTTAGGTTTCAAGGAAACTGCACCTAAAAAACGAGTTGATGAAAAAACGCTTGCTTGCTCTGAGATTTTACTGTTCCTTTTAGCTTCGTCTACAAGTGCACTATACAGAAAGCTTATGGACGAAAATCTTATCAATGTGAGTTTTTCTTACGAGTTTTTTGAAGGCGAGGGTTTTTTGGGAACTATATTCTCGGGTGAATCCCGTGACCCTGAAAAGGTAGCTGAAATTATCAAAGAGTATATTGAAGATTTGAAAAAATCAGGTATCGATAAAGATGAGTTTGAGATCGCAAAACGCGCTACCTACGGTGATGCTATCTCGGGACTCAATTCAACTGACAATATTGCTAATATCATAACTGATTTCGATTTTTCTGATAGAGAATTATACACCTACATTGACGCTATAGCTAACACCACCTTAGAAGAGGTCGAAAAAAGGCTATGTACTATGCTGGATGTTGAGAAAACTACTCTGTCGGTTATCAGAAATGTTGAGTGAGGGGTAGAGTATGTTTAATGTATCTTTCCCGGGACTCGGGCTCGAATTTACAATAAATCGTGTTGCCTTTTCTATCGGCGATTTCTCGATTTACTGGTACGCTATCTGTATCGCAACAGGTGTTGTCTTAGCGCTTGTTTACGCTTATTTTAATGCCAAGAGATTTAATGTCGATGTTGACAAACTTGTCAATTGTTTCATTGTCGGCGTAATTACGGCGATTTTAGGCGCCAGAATCTACTATGTAGCGTTCAAATGGGATTATTTCTCAAATAATCTCGACCAGATACTGAATATACGCGATGGTGGTATCGCTATTTACGGTGCGATTATTGGTGCTTTACTTGGCGGACTTATAGTTGCGAAGATTCAGAAAATGGAGCTTCTTCCTGTCCTTGATTTGACTATGATTTGCTTTCTTATAGGACAGGCAGTCGGTCGTTGGGGCAATTTTATGAATCAGGAAGCTTATGGTAGCGAAACTGATTCACTTTTCAGAATGGTCAGCGAGGGCACAGGCGGTGTAGCCGTACACCCTTGCTTCCTGTATGAATCGGTATGGTGTGCGCTAGGAGTGCTTGCGCTACATATATTCAGTAAGAAGTGGCAGAAATACTACGGTCAGATAACCTTCCTTTATATGGTATGGTACGGCTTTGAAAGAATGATAGTCGAAGGCTTGCGTACTGACAGCCTTTATCTGCCGTTTGCAATCTGTGGTTATCAGATAAGAGTATCACAGATTTTGTCAGCGGTTATAGTTATAGCAGGTATAGTTCTGCTCATAGTTTTCAGAAATAAAAACAACTTTAAAAGAGAAATAAAAGAAGAGGTAATACAGGAGGCAGAAAATGTATAAGATTATTGATGGTAAATTAGTATCACAGAGCGTTAAGGATGAAGTGAAAGCTGAGGTTGAAGTGTTAAAAGAAAAAGGAGTAGAGGTTACCCTCGCTGTTATTATTGTCGGCGACGACCCTGCGTCCAGAGTTTATGTTAATAATAAGAAGAAAGCCTGCGAGTATGTCGGCTTTAAGAGTCTTGAGTATGCACTCCCTGCAGAAACTACACAGCAAGAGCTTATGACTTTAGTCGATGAGCTTAACAATAGGAAAGATGTAAACGGCATTTTGTGTCAGCTTCCTTTACCTAAGCATCTTGATGAAAAAGCTGTTATAGAAGCTATTTCACCCGAAAAAGATGTCGATGCTTTCCACGCAGTGAATGTCGGCAAAATAATGATTGGCGATTACGATTTTCTACCTTGCACACCTGCAGGTGTTATGGAGATGCTTTCGTATTACGATATTGATGTAACAGGCAAGAACTGTGTAGTTATCGGCAGATCAAATATCGTAGGTAAGCCTATGGGAATGTTATTGCTTCACAAAAACGGCACAGTTACCATTACTCACAGCCGCACAGTTGATTTGAAGAATGTCACAAACAAAGCGGATATTTTAGTTGCCGCAATCGGTAAAGCTAAGTTTGTGGGAGAAGATATGGTCAAAGATGGCGCTGTAGTAATTGATGTCGGTATGAACAGAGATGAAAATGGCAAGCTCTGCGGTGATGTAGATTTCGACGCTGTTGCGTCTAAGTGTTCATATATCACCCCTGTTCCAGGTGGCGTAGGCCCGATGACAATCGCGGTACTTATGAAGAATACATTAAAGGCCTGCAAACTCCAGAATAATCTGTAAAAAACTTGTTGACAACGAAATTTCGTTGTGATATAGTATATAAGCCGCATATTGTGGGTCACAAGCGAGTTTATCTCCACCCACTAGTAGCGAGTCTAATAAAAAGGAATGAATTTAATGTACGCAGTTATCGAAACAGGCGGTAAGCAGTACAAGGTAGCTAACGGCGATGTTATCTACGTAGAAAAGCTTAACGCTGAAGACAATACTACTGTTGACTTCAAAGTAGTTGCTTTGTCAACAGAAGACGGTCTCAAGGTTGGTGCTCCATATGTTGAGGGCGCAACAGTAACAGGTGAGGTTGTAAAGAGCGGTAAGGGCAAGAAGATTATCGTTGCTACTTACAAGCCAAAGAAGGGCGAGAAGAGAAAGCTCGGTCACAGACAGCCATACACAAAGGTTGAGATCAAGTCTATTGTTGGCTAATTATGATTAATGTCGAAATTTTCGGTTCAAAGCCTGTCTATGGATTTGAAATCAAGGGTCACTCGGGATACGGTGAAGAGGGCAGTGATATAGTTTGCTCGGCGGTGTCGTCGGCTACTTATATGATAGCTAACACAATCACTGATATCGTTTGTGTGAAACCTGAGGTTTTAATCTGTGAAGATGGTTTTTTGAAACTGAAGCTCGATGAATCATCGGCACGAAAGTGTTCGGATATTTTAGACGGTTTTGTGCTACACATAAAAGCCTTATCAAAGGACTACAAAAAGTATATGAAAGTAACTATTTCGGAGGTGTAAGTTATGCTTAAAATAAACATTCAGTTATTCGCTCATAAAAAAGGTATGGGTTCTACAAAGAACGGTCGTGACAGCGAGTCTAAGCGCCTTGGCGTTAAGCGTGCTGACGGTCAGTTCGTTCTCGCTGGTAACATCCTTGTTAAGCAGAGAGGTACTCACATTCACCCAGGCCAGAACGTAGGTCGTGGTTCTGATGACTCTTTATTTGCTAAGGTTGACGGCGTTGTTCGTTTTGAGCGCGTTGGCAAAGACAGAAAGCGCGCTAGCGTTTACCCTGTAGAGCAGTAATTTTTTAGGGCGGATTCTTATCCGCCCTTGTTTTTTATAATTATTTGGTGCATACTATGGAAAACAATGAAAGAGATTTTATGAAGAATCGTCCTGTAGCAGGAAATGCTAATCAGGCAAAAGATGTCTATGGTCCGATGAAGAAGTCTAGCATCAGCATACTGACAGTTTTGCTGTCTGTTGTTATGATTATCTGTGCCGTAGCTTGTTTTATGAATAGTAGATTTTTATCGGGAGCTTTATTTCTCATATTGTTTGCGATACTTATTTTGAGTACAATTGTTGCTAAACGCAGTGACAGAGCAAACTCAAAGCCTGAGAAGACAGAATCTAATCCCGATGCTATTTTTAAAGACCACGAGGAATAAAAGAAGGTACAACTATGTTTGTAGATATTGCGAAAATTACAATTAAAGCCGGAGATGGCGGCGACGGTGCTGTATCTTTCCACAGAGAAAAGTACGTCGCCTCAGGTGGACCTGACGGAGGTGACGGCGGTAAGGGCGGCGATGTTATTTTTGTCGCTGATTCTAACCTCTCAACCTTGGTTGACTTCCGCTATAAGCGTAAATTTGAGGCTAAAAAGGGCAACAACGGCACATCAGGTCGAAAATTTGGCAAAAAAGCCGAAGACCTCATTATCCGTGTGCCTGTCGGCACTATCGTCAAAGAAACTGAAACGGGTCGCATTATGGCTGACCTGTCAACTGACGAACCTGTTGTTGTTGCAAGAGGTGGTAAAGGCGGATGGGGTAATACCCATTTTGCAACTCCTACCCGTCAGGCTCCTCGTTTTTCAAAGCCCGGTATGCCCGGAGAAGAATTCGAAGTCACACTTGAATTAAAGCTCCTCGCTGATGTAGGCTTGGTAGGCTTCCCGAATGTTGGCAAATCAACTCTCATTTCTGTCGTGTCAGCTGCAAAGCCACAGATAGCAAACTACCACTTCACAACTATCACCCCAACATTAGGTGTAGTATCAATGGGTGAGGGCAATTCTTTTGTAATGGCTGATATCCCGGGTATTATCGAGGGTGCGTGGCAAGGAGCAGGTCTTGGCCACCAGTTCTTGCGCCATGTTGAGCGTTGCCGTCTTCTAGTCCATGTTGTTGATGTTTCAGGTTCAGAGGGAAGAGACCCTAAAGAGGATTTTGACACTATCAACGAAGAGCTGAAGAAGTTCAACGAAGAATTGTCAACTCGTCCGATGATTGTCGCAGGTAATAAGTGTGATATGGCGACCGATGAACAGATTGCCGATTTTAAGGAGTTTGTTGAGCAAAAGGGGTACAGCTTTTTCCCGATTATGGCGGCTATCCGCTGGGATGTTGACCCACTGCTTAATAAGATTTTAGAAGAGCTCTCTAAGCTTCCGCCGATTACCCGTTATGAAGTTGAGGCTGCTCCTGAGATTGATTTCTCAAGCGTTAATTCCAAAGAAATCCGTGTTCAGAAGTGCGACGGAGTGTTCTTTGTCGAGTGCGAATGGCTTCTCAAAGCACTTCGTACCGTTAACTTTGACGACTACGAAGGACTTTCTTACTTTGAGAATGTTCTTCAGTCAAGCGGAGTTTATGAAAAACTCAGAGAAGCAGGTGTACAGGAGGGCGACACCGTTTCTATCTACGACCTTGAGTTTGAGTATGTTGAGTAACAGAGGGCTTTATGGGTAATTTACTTGATAAAAATTGTGATATCCACTCGCTTTCACCGCTGACATTGGCTTTTGTCGGCGATTCAGTATACGACCTTCTGGTGCGTCAGCACTTAGTGAGTCTTGCTAACCGCCCTGTCAAAGAGCTAAACGCTATGAAAGTCACGCTTGTCAACTGTAAAAGTCAGGCTGACAGCGCAAAAGCGATTATCAATGCGCTCACAGAAGATGAGCTCGATGTTTACAAACGCGGTAGAAATGTGAAAGTAAATTCCGCCTCAAAGCATTCATCACTCGCTGATTATCATTCAGCAACAGGCTTAGAGGCACTTTTTGGATATCTTTATCTTTGCGGAAAAACTGACAGAATAAAAGAACTTTTTATGCTTATACTTCAAAACACAGAGGTGTAAAAATGAAGAAAAAGGTTTTTAATACCGTAGTTGATTATTTGATTATTTTCGCAGGGGCATTGTTATATGCACTGGCGGTCAATATTTTTACTTCACCTAACGATATAGCCCCCGGTGGACTTACCGGTGTCAGCACTATGCTGAATCATATTTTTAATTTGCCGATTGGTATTATGATTTTAGTGCTTAATATCCCTCTTTTTATCTGGGGAGCTGTCGAAAACGGCAAGAAGTTTCTGACTAAAACGATAATAGCAACCGTCTTTGTGTCGGTTATTATCGACGCTACCGCTCCGTTTGTTTTTAAATACGAGGGTGACACCCTGCTTGCCGCACTTTTTGGTGGTTTGTTATCTGGTGTCGGACTTGCATTTATTTTTTATAGAGGCGGTACAACGGGTGGTACGGATATCATTGCGCGAAATCTGCATAAGCGTTTTCCGCATATTTCAATGGGTACGGTTATTTTAGCGGCAGATGCTGTTATCATTGTAGCTGCAGCACTTGTGTACCACAGCATCGAAAGTGCACTTTACGCGGTAATTACCGTGTTTGTTTCTACTAAAGTTATTGATACTATCGTCTACGGCGTAGCTCACGATAACGGAAAGCTTATGTTCATCGTCACCGATAAGTACGAAGAGCTCTCACTTGCTATTATGGAGCAGATAGGCAGGGGAGTCACCCAGCTTGACGCTCACGGAGCTTATAACAACGATTCCAAAAAGGTGCTCCTTTGCGCAGTTAGACCGTCGCAGGTGCACAAAACAAAGGTGCTGGTCAATACAGTTGACGAAAACGCCTTTATTATCGTCACAACCGCGAATACAATCAGCGGTCGAGGCTTTATTTCGACAGAAAATTCTTGACAATTTTCATATTTGTGTTATACTGACTCTGTTATGTGTGAAAGTTTGCGCATAACAGAGTTTTTAATTTTCCTTGCATCGAGTAATCGGTGCCAAATGTCCAGAAGGAGGTGCAACAAATGGCAATTACAGCTAACTATGAGACAGTCATGGTTATCTCAATGAAACAGGGCGAGGAAGGTATCCAGGCTCTTATTGAGAAATTCAAGGCTCTCATCGAGAAGCATGCTACTTTGCAGAGCGTTGACGAGTGGGGTAAGCGCAAGCTTGCTTATCTTATCAACAAAGAGTCTGAAGGCTACTATGTTCTTATGAACTTTGAGTCTGAGGCTTCATTCCCTGCAGAGCTCGACCGTATCTACAAGATTACTGACGGCATTATGCGTTCTCTTATCATCAGAAAAGACGACGATGCTGAAGTAGTAGCTAAAGAAGAAAAGGTTGAGGAAGCTAAGGAGGAAACTCCTGTAGAAGCTGCAGCTGAAGAAGCAGCAGAATAATTAACGAATAATCACATTTTCGGTTTTATACCGAGTACGAAAGGATGACACTTATGTTAAACAGAGTTGTATTGATGGGCAGACTCGTATCTGACCCTGAGCTTAAGACCACTACCAGCGGAATCAGCGTTACATCATTCCGTATTGCTGTTGACCGCTCTTACGTTAAAGCAGGCGCTGAGCGTCAGGCTGATTTCTTTGACATTGTTGCGTGGCGCAACACAGCAGAGTTTGTTTGCCGTAATTTCGGCAAAGGCTCATTGATTGCTGTTGATGGCCAGCTCCAGTCAAGACAGTATCAGGCTAAAGATGGCACTAACCGTACAGTTGTTGAGGTAGTTGCTGATAATGTTTCTTTCACTGGTGAGCGCAGAGATGCTTCCGCATCTTACTCTGCTCCGCGTGACAGCTACTCTCAGATTCCGCAGGCTCCGTCATATTCAAACGGCACTGTGGACGACTTCCAGGAGATGCCACTCGACGATGATTTACCGTTTTAATATAACGGCATTGCGCGCCTAATACCCTATGTAGGGGCGACCATTGGTCGTCCGTCTACTTCCTAAATTACGAAAGGAGTAATCTACAATGGCTGATAGACCAAATAACCACAGAAAACCTCGTAGAAAGGTATGCGGTTTCTGTGTAGATAAAGTTGAGAATATCGACTACAAAGATATCGCAAGACTTCGCCGCTATATGTCAGAGCGTGCTAAGATTTTGCCAAGAAGAGTTACAGGCACATGTGCAGCTCACCAGAGAGCTCTCACAGTAGCTATCAAGCGTGCTCGTCACCTTGCTCTTCTCCCATATACATCTGATTGATGATATGATTTGCCTCCCCAAACGGGGAGGCTTTTTTTGTATAACGAAAACCACGCGATAGTCGCGTGGTTCAAAAAAGGTTAACCTATAAACAATATAAAATATTAAATTTGCTGTTTGCCTCCCTCTGATGAGGGAGGTGGATTTTGCGTATGCAAAAGACGGAGGTAGAGAAGACCTGTTAATTATATCGTTGTATTTTTTCTCTCCCTCAGTCACTCGTCAGAGGGAGCCTTTTTATTTATCAACCCATATGTATCAATTGTAGGGGCGATTATCAATCGTCGGAAGGCTTCTCCTCGAGTAGAAGCTGTCAGCGAAAGCTGACTGATGAGGTGTAGAACACATCGTGTTCGTGCTCTTTACAACACCGCCTAAAGGAGGGGGACCGCGAACAGCGGTGGGAGGATTTTCAGAAAATGATTGATGGATTTTTATATATTCACGCGTTTATCATCATTCCTCTTGTGCATACTGCTGACCACAACCCCAATATTTTGTATATATTTTCTATATAAATTTTTAAATCTAAACTATATAGAGTGTAATTACCCGTATAATGCTATATTAGAAAATAAAATTCTACATAATGCACAAACGAACGCTGTTCGAAGAGCAAAAAATGAACAAATCGATGAAAAGTTATTAACAATTTCTTTAATTTCTCAATTCTATTGACTCAAAATTACCATTTTGGTATAATGTCATTAATAATAATAGCGGGAGTAGTATGCTCTTTTCTCGATTATTCACCTAAAAAAGCTAGTTTTCTGCGCCTCGGCGTGGTATGTCCTTTTTTACAAAACATCTCCTTTGTGTAAAGGGTGGAGGGATTTTATTATTCTTGTAAAACGCGATTGATCTACGCGAAGGCTTCTCCTTGAGGAGAGGCTCCGCCGAGAGGCGGTGGTGAGGTGTAGAACACTTGTGTTCGTTGTAATAGCTCAGCTTTTTAGGTGCACTTTGGGGTCAGGCAAAGTGGTTATTTTATTTTATATTATTAATTAGTTTACATATGAATCAAAAAACAATGTGGTCGGGGAGTCAGCCCACCATTTATTATATATATTTTGAGGTGCTCGCACCTCGTGTACGATTCATAAATAATTTCTTAAGGAGGAATTTCCTATGAAAACAAATTCGAAGCGTTTTCTCAAGGGCGGCTTAGCTATCTTGCTTGCTGTTACCATGCTGTTTGGTAGTTGCATCTCGGGCATCGCCGCTGTTGTCGACAACGCTGAAACAAAAGCAAATGTTGATATTGCGGAAACTAGCGATAAAGCATTTGTTGCCGGTGAGTATCTTTATTTCAAGAACTCATATGTTTATGGTTGGAATAATACATTGTGGGTTGTAAGTGGTATGTACTTATGGGCTCATTTGTGGAACGATAGTTCATCAACTGATATTAGAATGGACCTATATTCGGGTACCGCTAATACTGAAGGTGCTATCTACCGCTGTAAAATTCCATCAGCTGTTACATATAACTATGTAATATTCTCTCGTTCGACATCTAGTTCTTCTAATAACTGGTCTTGGGGTCAGTCATATAATGTCCCTTTGGATTCAGCAAAAAACACATATTACAACACATATGGTAATGGTAATGGTAGTGAGACTGGTACGACTTATACAGCTTCTACTCCTGCTACATGCACAGCTACTGTAACTAACGCTATCAGTGGTAGTGGTACATCATCTGATCCATATCTTGTATATGCTGGCGATAGCTTTACAGTACAGGTTAAGGCTACAAAAGATGATATGGGTAATGAAGGTTTTGGTTACAACATCAACTCTTCATCTTCTAAAGCTGCTAATAACACTACAGGCACATGGACTAAGGCGTATACAGCATCTACTACCGTTGGAAGCACATCTACCTATACTGGTTATGCTTGGTGTTATGAGAATTCTACATCTTATTATTCAACTAACTATAAAGCTTCAAGTGCAATCTATGTAAGGACTGTTCCTAAAGGCTACAGCTACACAGTAACAGCAGGCACTGGCGGTACAGTATCTCCTACAAGTGGTACTGCTACATCTGCTACTATCACAGCTACACCTGATACAGGTTACGAGTTTGCAGGTTGGCAAACAACTAACGGTACTGTTGATAACGAATCTTCTGCTTCTACAACATTTACACCATCTGCAAATGGTGCGAATGCTCACGCTACATTTACTAAGAAAACTTACACAGTTAAGTTTACTGATATCAACGGCAACCAGATCGGTTCTACTCAGACAGTAGAACATGGCGCTACTCCAACTGCACCAACCGCTCCTACAATCACAGGTAAGACTTTCACTGGTTGGAATCCGACAGTTGGTGCTGTAACTGATGATACAACTTATCAGGCTACTTACACAGACAACACTTACTCTATCACAGTCAATCAGACTGGCGGTACAGGTACAGTAACTTTAGGCAAAACTTCTGCTAAGTACGGCGACACAGTTACCATTTCTGTAACTCCGCCTACTAACTACAAGATTTCTTCTATCACAGGTGGCGGTCTGAATGTTGGTGAGTGCGAGTCATACAATGGCTCATTCACAATGCCTGCTTCTAATGTAACTATCACAGTTAACTATGTTCTCGCAGGTACATGTGCACCTCACTTCGCTTATGGTGATCAGGAACTCGTTTTAGGCGCTACAGTTACAAACACAGCTTCTACTAACGAGTACTGTGATGATGCCCCAAACAGCACATTTACTTATGTGTCATCTGACACAACAGTTGCTACAGTTAACGCTTCAACAGGTTTAGTAACAGCTAAAAAGCCTGGTACTACAACTATCACAGCTACTTGCGATTGCGGTACAACTGCTACATACACAGTTACTGTTAAATCTCCATCTGTTTCTGTTCCTGCATTAACAGTTGCAGTTAACGGTACTGCTACAGCACAGCCTGCTATCACAGACGGCCCTTCAAGCGGCTATACTATTACATATAGTGATAGTTCAGATTACTTCAATGTAACTGCTAATGGTACAGTTACTGCTGTTAAACCTGGCACAGGCACAGTGAACTTCACTATGACATACGGCGGTAACACTGTTGCTACTGGTTCATTCTCTGTTACAGTAAGTGAGCCTACATTCTCAATTCTTCCGCATACTGACAACCTTATCGTTGGTCAGACAATGACAGCGGATTTTGAAACAACTTCAACACCTGCTGCTCAGTCAGTAACTCTTACATCAGCTGATACAAGCAAGGTTACTATTTCAGGTAACAAGGCTACAGCTGTTGCTGCTGCTCCAGAGGGTGTTACTATCACTGCTGCTTTCAAGTACAACAACAACTACACAGCTTACGCTACAGCTAAAGTTATAGTTGCTGCTCCTGAGATTACAGCTGACCCAACATCGGTAGCTCTTGAGCTCGGCGATGGTAGTACAAATACTTCAAATACTGTAACTCTTGATACAAACGCTGCTGCAGGAAACGGCACAGGCGACGATATCACAGTAACAACTGCTAATACTAACGTTGCTACTGCTACATTAAGTGGTAATACTCTTACTATCACAGCTACAGGTCTCGGTTCAACAACAGTCACAGCTAAGTTCCACGACGCTGAGGTTGAAATCCCTGTTACAGTAACTAAGTACGACCCTTATGTGTATCTCTATGTAACCGACTCACAGGGTTGGGACAATATGTTCCTCCACTCCTGGAAGGGTTCAAACAGTAATGTTACTACTCTTGGAGAGTCTAACGCACAGATGATTTACATCGGTCGTAACGGCGATAATGCTAAGGTTTTTGCTTACAGATTCTTAAAGGGCACAGAGCCTGAAAAGGTCATCATGGTTAAGCAGAACTCATGGCCATCCGATAACTTAATTAGAACAGACGACTACGCTGTTGATTTCAGCAAGGGTTATGCAGCTCTGTATATCGATTCATCTACAAACAGCTCAGGCAGACGTAACACTGGCGACTGGACTGATGATTGCATGATCGTTCGTCCTACAGTTTCTGTCGCTGACGTAGTAGTTCCTGTTGCTCAAACAGCTACAGCTACTGCTACTGTAGAAAACGGCGGTGTTCTTTACTGGACAACTGCTGACACAACTAAAGCTACTGTTGCTGATGTTACAACAGCTACTGCAACTGTAACTGGTGTAGCTGTCGGTGATACAACAATCAGCGCTCGTGCATTTATCGACACTGCTAACTCTTCTATCAAGACACTTCCAAACAACTATAAGACAGATTCAACATCTTGGCCATTCATCTCTAATGAAGCTACAGCTACTGTAACAGTTGGTTCTGTTGACTACACAGTTAATGTAAACGCACAGTACTCAAACGATGGTACAAACTACGTTGACGGTACAACAGGCGGTACAGTAAGAGCTACTAAATCTGCGGCTGAAGGCTACGGTGAACTCACTCTCCCTGCACAGATAAGCCATGGTAAGACTATCGAAGTTGGCGCAACTGCTAAGAGCGGATACCGCTTTGTTGGTTGGTATAAGAACAACAACTTCACTACTTCCGTAGGCACATCAACTGGTCTTGCTACTTCAGCTATCACAGCTGATACAACATACACAGCTCGTTTTGTAAAGACTCATCAGGTTACTGTTAACTTTACAGACGGTATCGAATCCATTAAGTTCAACAATGTGAACTATACTGATAGCTTTGACAACATCACAGTTGATGCAGGCGCAGACATTACAGTTTACGCTACACCGGCACCTGGATATAAGTTCGCAGACTGGACAGTACAGGGTGCAACAGTTGCTGATAACACAGCTGTTAACCTGACTGTATCTAACATTCAGTCAAGCGTTACTCTCACAGCTAACGCTGTTCCTGTATATACAGCTTCTGCTACTGCTACTACAAGATACACTAGCACAGGCGGCAGTGTCACTGTTAACGGTCAGAATTCTCCGATTCAGGTGATTAACGGCGAGACAGTAACATTCGTGGCTAATCCTTCAACTACATTTAAATTTGTGGGTTGGTTCAGTGATGCAGAATTCACAAATCTTGTATCTACTAATACTACATACAAAGAAGAGATGACAGCAAGCGGTATCAACCTCTACGCTCTGTTCGTTAAGGATATGGTGCTTTATGATACTGATACAAGCACTAAGTATGACCTTTATTACGACTATAAGACAGATACATATTCTTTAACTACTGCAGATCTCGGCTACAACTTCAAGGTTTCTGAAAACTATTACGGTAACAACGCAATCAATGCTACAGATGTAAATGTAATAGGCGGTACACACACAGGTGCTACTGTTACAGGTACTAAAGACAAATACACAATCGTACCTGACCTTGAAAACTACGACCCAACAAAGGGAGTAAACTACAAGCTCGTTGCTGATGGTGATGGCACATACACAATGAACATCACTCTTGAGGAAGCTGACAAGGTTGATATCAGTGTGAACGGTACTAAGGTAGCTGAGAAGGCTGTTGGTACAACATTCAACTACACAATTACACCACCAGATGGTCAGTACCTCTTAAATGTTACTACAACACCTGATGTTAATGCATCAATTACAGATAATACTGTAACATTCACAGTTCCTGAAACTAACGTAAACATCGTTCCTACATTTGCTAACTATTCATACGTTGAGTTCTCTAACGAAACAACAGGTCTTAATATCACAGGTCTTAAGAATGGTTACAAGGCTGGTGAAGCAGTTACAATCACAGTAACTCCTACATCTGAACAGGTTACTATTTCAGAAATCGTTGCTGATAACGATGCTGCTGTTATCACACAGAACGGTGACAACTGGACAGTAACAATCGCTTCAATGCCTGCTGATACAACAATCACACTTACAACAACAGTTGATGCTAAGTTTAAGATGGACTACGAAATGGTTGCTATCGGTAACTATGGTTCAGGTTATACAACATACGGTACAGTCGCTCTGAATATCAACGGCACAGCTCTTGCTAAGGGTGGTTATGTTGATAAGACAGATACTGTTACATATACTGCTACAGCTGAGGATAACTTCATCTTCGATGGTTGGTATTCAGATGCAAGTTGTTCACAAGGTAGCCTCCTTACAAGAAATACTTCTTACGATGTAACTCCTACTAAGGATACTACCCTCTATGCTCTCTTTGTTCCTAAGCATTATATCGCTGAAGATCAGGCTAATGTTTCTAGTCACCAAGAGATGACATACGACCCTGAAACTCGTTCATTCAAATATTCAACTTCTACTATTGCTAAGGACGCTTGGTTCAGAGTTTCTAATAACCCTACTACAAGTTATTGGACTGACTCGAGCAGCTACTGTATTTTCGATTCAAGCTTTAACGTAACATTCAACGCTAATGCATATATGGTTACAGTTGGTTGGGGTACACAGTGTTACGCACTTACTTCCGACTCATCTGCTGAGCATCCATACGAGATTATCGTAGCTCTCAACGGCAACTCATCAATCGATGTTTCTTGTAAAGCTGCTGTTGATGGTATCGGTTCAGTATTCCTCTCATCAGGTCGTGGCGATATCGTAGAAGCTACTTCAATATTTACTACTGAGGGTATTACAGCTGTTGACAAGAACGCTCACCAAGACGGCACTGATGTGAGCATTCACGAATCTTATAAGGTTGCTAACTTGCAAGAACCACAGACAGTTTCTTTTGAAACTGAACTTACTGGTGAGAATGCCGGCAACTATTATATTGATAGATATGTTGTTTACCATGTCAATACAGAAACATATACACTTATCACACCTAATACACTTGGTAACAATAAGTATTCCGGTACTGTTTATGTAGATGGTCCATGTTACATTGTACCTATCTACCACCTTACACCGGAATACACAGCAGCTAACGGCTTAGTTGAAATCGATATCTATTTCGACGCTACTGCTATTATGGATAAGAACTGGGGTCCATTCGTAGCATGCTACGCTTGGGGTTCAAATAATACAAATTACGCTGGTGGTTGGTCAGGTCAGCTGATGATTCCTACTGAAGACGGTTCATCATTCTATGCTATGATTGCTGTTCCTGACGGTGTAACTAACACATCATCAGTACCTAACGGTGTTACATTCAACAACTACATGCAGGCAACCGTTCCTGGTCATAACGCTGGCGCATTCGGTATCTCTGCTACACAGTATCAGTGTTACGACTACCGTGAACCTATTACTCTTTACGAAGAGGGTTACGACGTTATTACCTTCGTAGCTAAAGAGTCAACCGACGGATACCACGGTGACAGAGCTAACGGTGTTACTGTAAACACAGTTACCACTGGTACAACTGATATTTTCAATAAGTATGATTTCGATTATCTTTACAACCGTAACGGCGATGTTCCTATGGACTTAAACGGTGATGATATCGAAAATCCTGTTGATATCAGTGAAGCAAGAGCTGATTACTATATCATCGCAAAGGGTGATATCACTTACGATCCAAACGGCACTAAATATGTTGCTGATAATCAATTCGATGCTGACTGGGCAGTTGATTGGTATGTATTTGATAGTAACGGCACATATATAACACATATCCTTTCTGACGCAATGTATAATAAATACGCAGATGACGGAACAACATATCTAGAGAACGCTCTTGGCTTAACCGCTGCACAGGCTGCAGGAAAGACAATTGCTATCTCTTATGACCACGAGAACAACGCTGGTCACCAGATTTCATACGACGGTCAGTGGTACGGTAACATGCTTGATGATACAATTATAGCTTCAGCTGTTGTTGGAATTATTGACGAAAACGGTGAAATCACTATTGATAATGTTGATCCTAATAACGAAGCTGATTATGGTGAAGGCTGGATCGTAGCTAATGAAGAACTCGATGGTATCATAGTCGGAGATAAGTACGCACGTCTTCCTATCACTCTTGATTATGGTGCAGTTGACCTTTCAGCTACTGTAAAAGACGGTTACCGCTTTGTCGGTTGGTATACATATAGTAATAATAAGTATTCTAAGATTACCGCTGCTGCTGATTACAACACATACATCAGTAATGATACAACCTACTACGCTATCTTCAAAGAAATTGGTGACGATGAAGTAATTATCAACCACCTTGTTTACAACAACCCTGATGATCCTTTCATTCCTTCCCACGGCGGTGTATCCGAAATGCTGGTTGAAGTATATGACTCTCAGGGCAACCTTGTGAACACCGGTTCAACTCCAAGCACTTCTATTTCTACAGCTGCATTTGTACCTGACGATAATGAAGAATACAAAATCATAATTAAGACAACACCTCTTATGAACGGTACATTCTTCGCTTGGTATACTGATTCTGATACAGTTGATGGTACTAAGACATACGAAGAAATCCTTGTTGATGATACTATGATTGGTTCTGAAACTATGGTACAGTCAGAGTTTACATATGTTTACGATGTACTGGATCCTGTCAAGGTTATCAACATCTACTCAGATGTAACTCGTGTTTCCAATTATGCTAACATTTTCTACAAATACCTCAACCGTTTTGGTGAATGGCGTACAATCACTGTAAGAGATGTTCCACTTACAGATGATGAATGTATGGGCTACGCTGGTAACGGCTATATACCTTATGTTCCAACATACATAACTCAAACAATTGAAGTAGATGGTGCTACTAAGTCCTACAACTCTGTTCAGGAGCATGCTCCAAATGCTGAAGTAACTGAAGTGTTTGATGGCGTGGTTGTATGGAGAGTTGAAGAGCAATACTTGACACCTACTGCATCAAATGTTACGGTTGTAGCATATCAGGATACACCTAATTATACCCTTACTTATGAACTCGCTGACGGAACCATTGATTCCGTGACCGGTAAGTACAATACATTAGCTGAGATTTCTGCTCCAGCTAAGGATGGTAACGGAAATAAATTCTCTTACTGGATAGACACTGAGTCTAAGGATATCATTTCATACAAGACTAACTACAATTACAGACTTGTAAATGACAGAAGCATCAAGGCTGTTTATGGTGACGACACTGCACCTGAGTGGTCTCTTATCATTGAGAATGTAGAAATAACTCGTGAGTATCAGGATAAATCTGACTATGTCTACACTGACTACTTGATTGCATATCATAGTAAGCAGAATATCAGACTCGATGAAGATCCTGCTGACATCAGATATGGTTTGATAGTTCTTCGTGATAATAATTATGTAGATGCTTCATACCCATCACAAAATTATGCTGATCAGGCTTTACTTGAGAGCAGAGTTAAGAAGGTTGCTGAAAAAGCTACTAACATGAGAGATTCTGCTAACAACACTCTGTTCTATCACTACGATCTGACTGATAAGAACATCACTAACTTCAACCGTATTAACTACTATCTGCAGTATGATAATAACTTCACAGAAGAAGTTAATGGTAAAACAGTTTACTTAAGAGATTATTCATACTCAGCTTATGCTTATTTGGTTGACGCAGATGGTGAAATATTCATTAGTAAAGTTTCTGATGTTAACTTCTATGACGAAGCTACAGCTAGTGTTAATCAGTGATAAGGAGGTAATTTTATGAAAAAGTTTTATACAGAACCAGAAATTGAACTTGTTAATATTACTCTTGTCTCTGATGTGTTGACCCCTAGCTTTGAGGGCGATGTTGACCCTTCTCAGGGTACCGGTTTTAACCCAACCGAAAATGAATGGATAGAAGATTGGGACTAAGATCAGATTTAAACAAAAACATTCCCCACGGTGTTTTCACCGTGGGGAATGCACTAACCGAAGGTGGTATTTATGAAACTAATAAACAGAATTATATCTATGGTTCTTTGCATCCTGATGGTTTCTGCTATGGCTTGCCTTGTTGTTAGCGCAAAAACAATATTTCCGGTTGGTGACTGGGATTTAGAAAAGATTAATAATAATACAGAATTTGAAGTTGATGCATACAATGGCACTGCTTCAAGCGTTTCAACTCTGCATTATTTCAACGATATTCCAATTACTTCAATCGGGACTCACGCTTTTAACGGTAATACAACTTTAACCAGTATCAAACTCAATAGTACTATTTCCTACATTCAAAACTACGCTTTTTTGAATTGTTCTAATTTGACTACGGTGAGATTTGAAGGCGAAGTAACTTTGATTGCTATGTGTGCTTTTGCTGGTTGTTCTTCTTTGTCTTCAATCAATCTCGAGGACACTTTTATTACGACAGTTTCTAATTCTTCTTTTAAAAATTGTGACGCTTTAGAAGAAATATCACTTCCTTCTACAGTTACTGTAATTGAATCAGAAGCATTTGCTTACTGCGACAGCCTTTCTAAGATTACTATCCCTGCATCTGTAACTTCTATTGATGAGAATGTTTTTAAGGATTCGAACAATGTGGTTATATACTGTTATGAGAATTCAACAGCTCACATTTATGCTGAAAATAACAGCATAGAGTATGTTTTGATTGATGAGACACCTGTTGAAACTTATATTCTGGGTGATGCAGACGGAGATGAATATGTGTCTGTACTTGATGCAACAACTATCCAGTTAGTCATAGCAAGTAAACTTGAGGACACAGATGGAAGAATTTCAATCAGAGGCGATGTTAATAGGGATGAAACTCTCTCTGTTATGGACGCTACGAATATCCAGAGATATCTTGCCGGCAATGATGTAGAGTATGATATCGAAGGCGTTTATGAATATTGATTAATGTAAATTTTCAGGGCTTCCGAGAGGGAGCCCTATAATTTTCTTCTCTGGCGTATATTAGTTTAGTTATGCTGATGTTTATACAATATTTTCTTGCAAACATAGCGTTGATAAGATATAATTATTTACAGGTGATATTATGAAAGTAAAAAAGGACTTTGTTCTCAAAGAAATTGCTGACAGCTTTCTTGTTGTGCCTTTAGGCTCACAGGTTGTGAACTTCGGCTGTATTATTAAACTTTCTGAAACTGGAGCTTTTCTCTGGAATCAGCTTGAGGAGGATAAAACCGAGAGCGAGCTTGTCAGTGCGTTGCTTAGCTTATATGATGTCGATGAATCAAAGGCGACAGCTGATGTTAGTAATTTTGTAAGAAAACTAAAGGAAGCCGACCTTCTTGAGTAATAAAATTTCAAAAGACGACTTTGTCATTCTGCTAAAAGAAACTTTTGCTTTGGGCAAGGACTTTTCTTTTAGTCCTACCGGTGATAGCATGAAGCCCATGCTCAACGGTACAACAGACACAGTCGTTCTGACTAAAAAGGGCGAGAAGCTCAAAAAATATGATGTCGCGATGTATCACCGTCGCAGAGATAACGCGCTTGTACTTCATCGGGTTGTAAAGGTAACCGCTGAAAGTTACATCATGAGTGGTGATAACCAATACTACTTCGATTACGATATCACACACAGTGATGTTCTAGCTGTTGTAAAGTCGTTTAACAGAAAAGGAAAAAACATTTCTGTTAGAGCTGTTTCTTATCGCATCTATATCCAGTTAATGCTTTTAAAGAAATATAGTCGCATTTTGTTTTCTAAAATATATCACAAGTTTTTTCGATGATTCCCAAGGGGTGTTATTATGGGACAGTACAGAATCGCAGAATTGAATCTGGAGATTGAAACAAATTCTAAAACACTGCAAAATAATCTGAAGGTTTATGAAACCAGTTTTGATTACATGCCGAATTTATCACTCAGTATCAGTGACGATATTTTGCTTCAACTTCTTAATGAATGTGAGGGTTATAGTGCAGATGTTGTTGAGTGCGAGTATCACTCTACTGAGTTTGCGCGGTCTATGTTTGATTACAACGGCTTTCCGATTAAAGCAACAGCTGTCGAATATGAAAACAGCGCTGTGCTTTTCTCAGCACCTTTTGAAGAAACTAGAGTTTTTGATTTCATTCCTGCTAAAAGGATTTTCGCTGTTGACTGCCCGGCTATCAGACTCATAAATTCTGTATTCTATGCATATGGCACACCGTTTGGTCAGTTTGGTGAAATGAGCAGAGATATCAAGTTGCCTGTGAAAAGCATCGTATTTGTAGATAACGAACGCTTTAATTCACTGAAAACGCTTGATACAAAAGATATGGTTTCAATGTTTATGCGAGCAGTCCATTTGAGCATGCACAGTGAGCGAATGAAGCACACGCTATATATGCTCGAAAAAGTTTCTAAATGCGTGAAATTTTACGGAGTGAGCGATTTATCTGATGTAGATTTTATATTAGAGAGAGTAACAGAAGATTAATACATAAAAAAGCCGACGGAAAAACCGTCGGCTTTTACTTTTGCAGTATAGTGGAGTTATTTGTTGTAGCTTTCGTTAATTCTGTAGCATAGCGTCATCAGGCTGTCACTGAGGTGAACATTCTCAACAATCGCATCTCTGTAGTCGTTTTTGATATCATAGTGACTGAAGTTCCAGAAGTTCTTGATTCCTAAACTGTAGAGCTTATCAATCAGCGGTTTTACTGAATTTCTCGGTAGACAAAGGAAAGCAGCATCAACCTTATTATTTCTGACATAGCTTTCGATTTCATCGTCTGACATAATAGTGATGCCTCGAAGCATACTGCCGACGATTTCCTCGTTTTTGTCAAAAACAGCTGTCATCTCAAAGCCCTGTCGTTGAAAATTCATATGTGTAGCAACGGCACGACCCAAATTACCCGCACCGAGCAAAATAGCATTCAGCTTTCTGTCAAGACCGAGAATCTTTCCGATTTCTTCCTTAAGCTGGGATACAGGATAACCATAGCCCTGCTGACCAAACCCGCCAAAACAGTTGAGGTCCTGTCTTATCTGAGAAGCTGTCGAGCGCATAATAGTCGCCAACTGATTTGAAGAAATTCTATCCACGCCCTGACTTTCAAGCTCAGATAAAAATCTGTGGTATCTTGGAAGTCTGCGGATAACCGGCATTGAAATTTGTTTAGCCATAATAACTCCTCCGTGTAGTTGAGAAAATCACAGTAACTCCTTGAGCTTTTCGTTAACAGCTTTCAGGAAATCTTCTGTGTTAACCTTGGTTTTGTTTTCGAGAGTAGAGAGCAGGTAAAGGTCACCTGTCATAATTCCGCTCTCAATTGTGTCGATAGTAGCTTTTTCGAGCTTGTCAGCGAAAGTACATAATTCAGGTGTATCGTCGAGCTCGCCACGCTTTCTCAGCGCTCCTGTCCACGCAAAGAGAGTTGCAACAGAGTTTGTAGATGTTTCTTCACCCTTCAAGTGCTTGTAGTAATGGCGCTGAACAGTACCGTGAGCAGCCTCGTATTCATAGATTCCATCAGGAGATACGAGAACACTTGTCATCATAGCGAGTGAACCAAAAGCAGTAGCGATCATATCGCTCATAACATCTCCGTCGTAATTTTTACAAGCCCAGATATAACCGCCGTTAGAACGGATAACTCTGGCTACAGCGTCGTCAATGAGAGTGTAGAAGTATTCGATACCTGCTTCATCGAACTTTTCTTTGTATTCATTTTCGAAAATCTCTGCGAAGATATCCTTGAATGTATGGTCATACTTCTTTGAGATAGTATCTTTAGTAGCAAACCAGAGGTCAAGCTTCTGGTCTAAAGCGTAGTTAAAGCAAGCTCTCGCAAATGATGAGATAGAGCTATCGAGATTGTGCATACCCTGAATGATACCATCGCTGTTTTTGAAATCAAAGATGAGGTCGCGGGATTCGCTACCATCAGCGTTTGTGACGCACAGCTCAGCTTTAGAGCCCTTTTCAACAACCATTTCAGTATTTTTGTAAACATCGCCGTATGCGTGTCTTGCAATGCAGATAGGCTTTGTCCAGCTTGGGATATATGGAGTGATGCCTTTTACAAGAATAGGGGAGCGGAAAACTGTACCGTCAAGAAGAGCACGGATAGTACCGTTTGGTGATTTCCACATTTCCTTTAAGTTGTATTCAGTCATTCTAGCGGCATTTGGAGTGATAGTAGCACACTTAACAGCAACGCCGTATTTTTTAGTAGCTTCTGCAGAATCGATAGTAACTTGGTCGTTAGTTTCGTTTCTGTACTCAAGACCTAAGTCGTAGTACTCTGTCTTGAGGTCAATATATGGAAGCAGGAGGATATCCTTAATCATCTTCCATATAATTCTGGTCATTTCGTCGCCGTCCATTTCGACGAGCGGAGTTTTCATAATAATCTTATCCATCTATAATCATCCTTTCATAAGTGAAACTCAAAATTGTAGGGGCGAAAGCGTCGTCCAAAAAATCATCAAATTTTAACCATTCATCTTTGTGTAGTTTAATAAACCACCACAAACAGCGATATCCTTCTGACGCTGAGTGAGCTCGCATTTTGCAGTGATTGTCTCACCGGTAGTTTTGTTGAGAATAGTTACTGTGTCACCATTTAGGATTTCTTCCTTAACATTTGGAAGCTCTAATTCATCAAACAAACTAAGCTTGTCGTAGTCGTTTTCATTTATGAACTCGAGCGGAAGGATACCTGCGTTGATGAGGTTTGCTCTGTGAATTCTCGCAAAGCTCTTTACAAGCACAGCCTTAACACCTAAGTAGAGTGGAGCAAGAGCTGCGTGCTCACGGGAACTACCCTGTCCGTAGTTTGCACCGCCGACGATGATTGAGCTACCTAAAGTCTTTGCACGATTAGGGAACTCTGCGTCGCAAACAGTGAAGCAATGCTGAGATATAGCAGGAATATTTGAACGCAGTGGTAGAATCTTAGCTCCTGCAGGCATGATATGGTCGGTTGTGATGTTGTCTTCAACCTTGAGTGAGCAAGTAGCCTTGATAGAGTTTTCCATCGGATATGTAGCAGGGAATTCTTTGATGTTCGGGCCACGAAGAACTTTGATATTATCCATCTCTTCTACAGTAGCAGGCTCAATAATCATATTGTCATTGATGAGGAACTTTTCAGGCATCTCAACCTTGTAAGCATCACCCAGTGTTGTAGGGTCTGTGAATACACCTGTTAGTGCTGATGCAGCAGCAGTTTCAGGAGAAACAAGATAAATCTGACCGTCTTTAGTACCTGAGCGACCTAAGAAGTTACGGTTGAAGGTTCTCAGCGAAATACCTGCACTGTTAGGTGACTGACCCATACCGATACAAGGACCGCATGCAGACTCTAAAATTCTCGCACCTGCAGCAATCATATCAGCTAAAGCACCGTTTTCACTAAGCATAGTGAGTACCTGCTTAGAACCTGGAGCGATAGAAAGAGAAACATCAGGGTGAACAGTTTTGCCCTTTAAGATGTGAGCAACTGTCATAAGGTCAGCGTAGCTTGAGTTAGTACAGGAGCCGATGCAGACCTGGTCGATTTTCTGACCCTGAAGCTCTTTGATAGCTTTGATGTTATCAGGAGAGTGAGGGCAGGCAGCGAGAGCATCAAGCTCTGAAAGATTGATAACAATATGTTCATCATAAACTGCGTCCTCGTCAGCCTTGAGCTCGATGTAATCTTCCTCACGACCCTGAGCTTTTAAGAATTCTTTAGTTGTTTCGTCTGAAGGGAAGATAGAAGTAGTAGCGCCGAGCTCGGCACCCATGTTAGTGATAGTAGCACGCTGAGGAACAGAAAGAGTTTTTACACCTTCGCCTGCGTACTCGATAATTTTACCGACACCACCCTTAACGCTCATAATTTCTAGAACTTTAAGAATGATATCTTTA
The DNA here is from genome assembly GCA_017410265.1 of Ruminococcus sp. Lineage (GTDB taxonomy): Bacteria > Bacillota > Clostridia > Oscillospirales > Acutalibacteraceae > Ruminococcoides. The sequence goes on from JAFQRC010000005.1 coordinate 33,381, forward strand.
GCAGAAACCCAGGGTCTGAGCTCGCCAACAAGCTCAACCTTGACGATATTTGGCATTGTTATGTAGTAAGCACCGCCACCCATAGCAACAGCAACATCTAAACCACCCGCACCGATAGCGAGCATACCGATACCGCCACCGGTTGGAGTGTGGCTGTCAGAGCCTATGAGAGTTTTACCGGGACGGGAGAATCTCTCTAAATGCACCTGATGACAAATTCCGTTACCGGGACGAGAGAAGTAGATGCCGTGCTTTTTACAAACTGTCTGAATAAATCTGTGGTCATCAGCATTTTCAAAACCTGTCTGTAATGTGTTGTGGTCGATATATGCAACGCTTCTTTCAGTCTTAACTCTTGGCACGCCCATAGCTTCAAATTCGAGGTATGCCATAGTACCTGTAGCGTCCTGAGTGAGTGTCTGATCAATTTTCAGACCGATGTCAGTGCCCTTAATCATTTCACCACTGACGATGTGTTCTTTGATAATTTTTTCAGCAATTGAATATCCCATCTTTTACCTCCGTTTGCGTGATATAGAATTTTTGAAAATTTACAGTTATTATATCAAATTTTGTTTATAAAGTAAAGCAAATTATGAGTGCACATATACGCTCTTTTTCAGTAAAATTTTACATAGTAATTGTAAAATAAAAGTGCTATAATTTTTAATTGTGTAAAAACTATTTTAAGGTGATAATATGGGTAGCAGAGAAGACATCAGAAATATAGCTATTATTGCTCACGTTGACCACGGAAAAACCACGCTTGTTGACCAGCTTTTGAAACAGAGTGGTATTTTCAGAGCTAACGAAGCTGTAGCCGAGCGAGTTATGGACTCAAACGACCTGGAGCGTGAGCGTGGAATTACAATTTTATCCAAGAATACAGCTGTAATGTACAACGATATCAAAATCAATATTGTTGACACCCCGGGACATGCTGACTTCGGTGGTGAGGTTGAGCGTATCCTCACTATGGTTGACGGCGTGTTACTTTTAGTAGATGCGTTTGAAGGCTGTATGCCACAGACTCGTTTTGTATTAAAGAAAGCTTTGGGACTTCATAAGAAACCTTTGGTTGTTGTTAATAAAATCGACCGTCCGGGTGCTCGTCCTGAAGAGGTAGTAGACGAGGGGCTCGACCTCTTTATTGAGCTTGGTGCTGATGATGATCAGCTTGAGTTTCCTGTTGTTTACGCATCGGGTAGGGATGGCTTTGCATCTTTAGATCCATACGAAGCCGGCACAGATATGAAGCCACTCTTTGAGAAAATCGTTACTGAAATACCTGCTCCACAGGGCGATGTTGACGGCGATTTACAGCTTCTCATTTCTAATATAGACTATGACGATTATGTCGGCAGAATCGGTGTCGGCAGAGTTGAGCGTGGTAGCGTTAAGGTTAACCAGCAGGCTGTACTTTGTAAGCGCAACGGCGAGAATGTTAAAGTCAAGATTTCGAAGCTGTATCAGTTTGAAGGTTTAAAGAGGGTAGAAACCGAAACCGCAAAAATGGGTGATTTAGTCTGTGTCAGCGGTATCGCTGACCTCAATATCGGCGAAACCATCTGTGCTGTTGACGAGATTGACCCACTTCCGTTTATTAAGATTGATGAGCCGACGGTTTCTATGAACTTTATCGTTAATAACAGCCCGTTTGCAGGCAGAGAGGGTAAATATGTTACTTCCCGAAACCTGCGCGACCGTCTTTTCAAAGAGGTTGAAACAAATGTCGCTATGCGAGTTGAAGAAACAGATTCTGCAGATACTTTCAAAGTATCCGGCAGAGGTGAGCTTCACCTTTCGATTCTAATTGAAACTATGCGACGTGAGGGTTACGAATTCCAGATTTCCCGCCCGCAGGTTATCACTAAGCACATTGACGGAGTGCTCTGTGAGCCTATTGAATATCTTATGATTGAAGTACCTGACAGCTATGTCGGAGCGGTTATGGAAAAGCTCGGTTCTCGAAAAGCAGAGCTCATTAATATGGGAACTAGGGAGAGCGGAATAACTCACATTGAATTTCGAATTCCGTCGCGTGGTCTGATGGGTTACCGTCCTGAGTTTCTGACCGATACCAATGGCAACGGAATTATGAACCATGTTTTCGATTCATACGAACCATTCAAAGGCGAAATTGTTACCCGTCATCAGGGTTCTCTAATCGCTTTTGAAACAGGCGAAACAGTAACCTACGGTTTATACGCAGCTCAGGAGCGTGGCAGGCTTTTCGTCGGTGCAGGTGTTCCTGTATACGAAGGTATGATTGTCGGTGCTTGCCCGAAGGCTGAGGATATCACAGTAAATGTCTGCAAGAAAAAACACATCACCAACACCCGTGCTTCGGGCTCAGATGATGCGCTAAAACTCACTCCGCCGTCTATTCTCTCACTTGAGCAGTGCATCGAGTTTATTGCCGACGATGAGCTTGTTGAGGTTACTCCTGAGAACATCCGTATGCGCAAGGAGATTCTCTCCAAAGAACAAAGAATGAAAAAGCAATTCAAAAAGAATTGATGAAATCAATTTACCGATTTGTAGGGGACGGCGACCCCGATGTCCCGAAAGAATAAATGTAAATTCTATTTAGGAATTATAAAAATGAATTTTGTTATCTTAGACCTTGAGTGGAACGGTGCTTATAGCAAGAAGGCGAAGAAATTCGTCAACGAAATTATCGAATTCGGCGCTGTTAAAACCGACGAACAATTTAATATTATCGATACCTTCTCGATGCTCGTCACTCCACAGATAGGAAAGAAGCTTAATTCGCGGGTGGCAGCACTTACTCACATTACAAACGAAGAGCTTTTTGACTCAAACAACACCTTTACCCATGTGCTGTCAAAGTTTAAGAAGTTTCTTTCGGATAGCGTATTGCTCACTTGGGGCACTTCCGATATACTGACACTCCTTGAAAATCACAAGTATTATTTAGGGGAGAAAAAGCTTCCGTTTCTGACTACCTACTGCAATCTTCAGGAGTACTGTGAGCATATGCTGGGACATACTGACAAGTCGCGTCAACTGGGACTGTCCACCTGCGCACAGATGCTCTCTATCGAGGTCGAAGGACTTGAGCTTCACCGTGCGTTTGAAGACTCTAAACTAAGTCTATTGTGTTTGAAAAAACTCTACAACAGCGAGGCGTTTCTCGAATTTATCGAAGTAGCAAATGATGAGTTCTATCGAAAGATAACCTTCAAAAATACAGTTATTTATGATATCAAAAACCCGCTTGTTGACAAAAAGGAGTTTTACATTTGTTGCGACAAGTGTGGTAAAAAAGCCCGTAAAAAATCCAAATGGATTACCAAAAACAGGTCCTTTCGAGCTCAGTTTAAATGCAATAAATGCAAACGCGATTTTGAAGGCAGACTCACATTCCGACTGAAATACGACGGTGTGAGTGTTGACAGACGAATTGTTGAAATCAACAGGGAAGAGAAAAAAGAAAAGCGAAAAGGCATATTCGCTAAGACGAATAAGACCAATAATGATTAATTAAGCTTTATGCGCACAGAGTTTTCTGTGCGCATTTTTTTCTAAAAATTCACCTTTTCTAATTTATTAATACTCTTTTGACAAAAATTGCATTGCGTATTTTGATATATCTTGTCTGATACCGAGTTTTTCTGTCCTTATTCTGTGAACTGTTTGTAAAATCGAACAAATATTCGAAAAACTATTGAAACATGTGGAAATTTCTGCTAAAATATAAATCGAAGTCAAGCCCCAGCTTCAACGAATAAGCCCCGAAAAATTTACTAAATGACGGAAAGGACGAAGATTTATGGATTACATAAAATGGTCGCAGGAATATACAGACGAAGCGAAGAAGATTTTGAGGATTATCGAAAACAAGAAGAAAATGCTCAAAAATGTCACTCGTGACGAGCGGCATAGTCTCAACGCTGAAATCATCAATCTCAGAAATATTTATTATGAGTGTATGCTCACAGCAAAGCACCTGTACGAGCGCGCAGGAGAGATGTTAGATGCAGCTTGATTGTATCAACATCACACAGGAAAATTCAAATCTCGTGTCATACAGCGTGTATCAGTCAGCCGGTACTAATAAAACAGATTTAATGAAAATGAGACAGCTTTTAAATATTGCGCTAAAAACCGAGTTGACAGATAGACAGCGGGAGTGCCTTGAGATGTATTACTACAAAAATCTGAAAATGGTCGAAATTGCATCACTTCTATCAGTTTCGCCGTCCACCGTTACCCGCCACATAAAAGCTGCTCAGAGAAAACTCAAAAATCTAGCTAAATATTGCTAAAGAGGCGCCCCTTGTTTTAAGGGGCGTTTTGATTGCAAAAATTATATATATACATTTAAAATATATTTGAACCAAATATAAAGTTCAGTCGTATATATATTGAAAGCTTTCAAGGAGGATGAAATGAACAAAAAAATTCTACCTTACATAAATGAATATTCATTGAGCCTGACAAAGCTGTGCAATTCGTTGTGCTGTAATTCCCACGATGCACAGGATTTGTTTCAGTCAACATGGGAGAAAGCGATTAGAAATTTTAAACGCTATAACCCCGAAAAATCTTTTGAAAAATGGCTCTTTACAATTTGTGTGAACACCTACCGCGATATGCTAAAGCGCTTTGATAATAAAAAGGTTTTGCGCTTCAAAACGACTGAGGAAAAAGAAAAATTCTTAGGAGCAGTTTCGGACAATGTAGCTGAAAAAGACGATTATATCGCACTGCATTCGGCGCTGAAAAAGCTTAAACCCGAACATCGAGAAGTATTAGTATTGCATTACTTCAGAGATTACCCGATAAAAGAACTCGCGTCGATACTAAGCATACCCGAAGGTACGGTGAAATCACGATTGCATTTAGCTCGAGAGCAGATGAAAAAGGAGATGAGCATTGATGAATAAAAATGATAGATTTGATGATATGATGCACTCTTACTGTGAGCGTGACACACATCCTTATGTGTATAAGAAGAAAAACACATTCAAATACACATCGCTTGTTGCGGTAGCACTTGTTTTTGCGATGTTGCTCAGCGTTTTGCTTATTCCATCAGGCGACAGCGACACAAACAGTTTTGTTCTTTCTGTGTCGGCAAGTGACGCGCTTGATGACGCAACCTACCACGCTGTCAGCGCAAACAAAGTGTATGAAACAATCGGCGACGAGGTTGTTTATCGCGGACCTTCTTTAAAAGTCACAGGAGAAAACATCGAGAAAGTGCGTGCATACTGCACAGAAGGTTTTGTGAATCTTTCTTGCTTTGCAAAAGATTTCAACGTTACCGACAAACGCTTCTTCGAACTATATCCGCCTGCCGACCATGTTCCTGACCCGCTTTTTGTGTCGATTTATCTAGTAAACGATGAGGGCGAGTTTGAAGAAGTTATTGTAGACCCTCAAGAGTTTATTGCCCCTGATTTGGACAGGGTTATCGACTACAACTGCATAGAAATCGTAGATGAAAACAAGCACCCTGAAGAGAAGTATATTTACATCGGGTGTAGTCCACGAAAGGAAAACTTAAAAGATTTATTGCCTGAAGAATTTTCGCCTGCATATAACGATACGATTGTAGTAGAAGTGACATATTTAAACGGCGAAGTCGAGACACAGACAGCATCGATTTCTTATGAGAACAAACAGGTTGTTTTTGAAATCACCCAATAAATTGAATGTTAGCATAATCCTAAATCAAAAGACCTACTCATAACGAGTAGGTCTTTTGGTATATAAGTAGTAATATAATCTTAAATTGCAAAATCCTCTTCTTTAAACTTAGGTAGAGCGATTTGCCTTTTAGGTTCTCTCATGATAGGGTTGTACTCAAACTTTCTGCATTTGCCGTTTTTGAGAACTTTGCTAATAGTGCAGAACTGAGTGCCATTATTTATCTGTGAGTGAGTGCAGTAATCACAGCTCACTTCTATGTTGTTACCAAAAAACTTGAATTTTTTCATAATTCCTCCGATAGATTTATTATGTAGCTTAAGTATACCACGATTATTATCCACTTGCAAGCATAAGATAAGTGTAGTATAATTTCTTTGCTTTGAGGTGATTTTATGAACATAAATTCAAAAACTATGACCCTGAACGAAAACGCAGGGGTGCATTACTTAACATACAACAGGCTAAGTGAAATTGATTTTATCAATCACGCTTTTTCTACCCGTTTAGGCGGAGTGTCAAAGGGCATTTTTGAGAGTATGAACCTCTCTTTTGAGCACGATGATTTTGACTCCGTGACTGAAAACTACAAGCGTATCTGTAACGCCTGTTCATTTGATTATGACACATTGGTTGCCTCATCTCAGGATCACCACACCTTTGTCAGAGTATGCACAAAGGAAAATTGCGGAATCGGCATTTATAAGAAGAAGGATATCGAGAGTGTTGACGCACTCGTTACAAACGAAAAGGGAGTGACCCTTGTCACATATTATGCTGATTGTACACCTCTGTTTTTTGTCGATACAAAGAAGCACGCTATCGGCTTAGCTCACGCGGGTTGGCGTGGAACTGTAGGAAAAATCGGAGCAGAAGTTATAAGAACCATGACTACAAACTACGGCACTGACCCTGCCGATTTAGTCTGTGCGATAGGTCCCGCTATCTCAAAATGCTGCTACGAGGTTGATAAAGCCTGTGCTGAAAATTTCTACGAACTAAAGCTTGATGACAACAGATTTGTTTTCCCTAAAGAGGACGGGAAATTTATGATAGACCTGCTTGAAACAAATCGTCAGATTTTAGTGTCAGCAGGAGTAATGGAAGAAAATATAGTTCTTTCCGATTTGTGTACTAAGTGCAACAGTAAGCTACTCTGGAGTCACCGCGCAACAAATGGCAAACGCGGTACAATGGCAGCCTTTATGTGCCTGAAATAACCATAAAAATATGCACCCCAAAAGTGTCTAACTTTTGGGGTGCATATCAATTCAGCAGTGCTTTATTTATTTTATCATATCAATACCTTGTTGAAGTTGTTCTTTGTTTAACGCACCTACAGCGTAGGTCACTAAATCTCCGTTTTCGTCTATAAAAATCGTCATCGGCAGAGAAGAAGCACCATAAACGCTTGCTGCCATACCGTCAGTATCGTAGAAAACAGGGAAGGTGTAGCCCTGTTCTTCAATTAGCTTTTTAGCATCACCTTTACTGTCGCCCGAAGTCATATTGACCATCATAAACTGAATGTCCTCATTTTCCTTGTAAGCCTCTTCAAAAAACGGCATTTCCTGTTTACATGGTGAGCACCAGCTAGCCCACATATTCAGTACAATCGGCTTGCCGAAAAAACCGGATAGCGTTACTTCACTGCCGTTTTCATTTTCCACGACAAAGTCAGGGGCGGAGTAGTCAACATTTTCATCGTTTTTGTTGTTATCATTTTTAGCATCAGTGCTTTGTGAGGTGGTATCTGCAAGATTATCAGGCTCAAAGTTACTGCTTAAGTTGTTATAAAGTAATAAAACTCCAACAAATGCCACCACAAAAATTGCGATGCTTATAATAATTTTCATTTTCGTATTCATCAAATCACCTCAGGCTAAAACAGAAACAAACTTAGTGAGTAGTCCGCTCATCATCAGTATACCGACTAAAATAAGGATAGTTCCACAAATGATGTTAATAACTCTATAGTTTCTTTTTATGAAATCAAAAGCGCTCTTTAACTTATCAATCAGTACAGCGCTCACTATAAACGGAATTCCAAGTCCGAGTGAGTAAAATAACAGCATAATAATGCCTTTTACAGCTTGCCCTTGAGAAGAAGCCAGCATCAGTGCTGAACCTAAAAATGCACCTACGCACGGCGTCCAGCCGATAGAAAATACAACACCGAAAATAAACGAACTTAAAAAGCCTAAGTTGTCGGTTTTAGCGCTACCTCTCATACCTTTGAAAATATTGAGTTTTAATACTCCGAGAAAGTTCAATCCGAAGAATATAACAACAAGTCCCGTAACGATATTAACAGCTACCTGATATTTTGAGAGGAAACTGCCCACAGTGCCCGCGAGTGCACCCATAGCAACAAAAACAACTGAAAAACCTGAAACAAAGCCTAAAGCGTTCTTCAGCGTTTTTCTGGTGTTTAGTTCATTTCCGCCTGCAAAGTAAGAAATATATACAGGTAGCATCGGCAGTAAACACGGCGAAATAAAGGTGATAATGCCCTCTAAAAAAGAGATGAAATATTCCATGTTTTAGCTCCTGGTTCCAGTCTGTTTTATATATTTATTTTATTATCATTAACGAACCAAATTTCGTTTAAAGAAAAATCCTTTTCGTTCAGATAATTAAGCTCATCAGCACTTGTTTTAAAGTCAAAAACTAATTTGTAAGAGCATAACAGCTGATGATTCTGGTGATATCGTCTGTTGAGCGCTTTATCACCATATTTTTCGTCACCCAAGAGCGGGTGCCCGATATGCGCCATATGCGCTCTTATCTGGTGAGTTCTACCTGTCAGCAATTCAACTTCAATCAGCGAGAGATCACGCTCTTTGTCATAGCTGATAACTGAATATTTAGTGATGATTTCCTTGCTGTTTTTAGTTTCATTTTTGCTGACTCTTACTGTGTTTTTATTCTCATCTTTTGTGAGATAATCTTTGAGTGTATCGCACTTTTTCTTAGGACAACCCTTGATAATACACAGATAAAACTTTCGTATTTCTCTGGTTCTGACCTTTTCATTTAACACTCTCAGCGCCATCGCGTTTTTAGCTGCAATGATGATACCTCCCGTGTTTCTGTCGATTCTGTTAACTAGAGCAGGGGAGAAAGCTTTGTCCGCTTCAGGGTTGTATTCACCTTTTTCAAAGAGATAACGCTGAACTCTGTTTACCATACAGTCAGTATCATAGTTTTTATCCTGATGAACGATAACACCGGGCTTTTTGTTCAGTAGCATCAGATTATCGTCTTCATATACTATATCGAGTTTTTTCGATGCTTTCATAAACTCGTATTCTTTTTTAGTTTCCTCAAAGAACTCGTCTTTTATGTACAGCGTGAGCACATCGCCCTCATTTAAAAAAACTTCAGGGGTAGTTTTCTTGCCGTTGAGCTTGATGTACTTAGTGCGTATATATTTGTGCATCAGCGATTTTGGCATAGTTTTGAAACGCTTGAGTATAAACTTGTCGAGTCGCTGATTTGAATCGTTTTTGTTTATCATAATCGTGCGCATATAATCACCACCCTGATTATACCACAAGAAAAATATTATTCAACAAACTTTCTGTAACACATTTATTTTGATTGTGTAATATGGTAGTGGGTGATGATTATGAGATGCTGTCGCGAAAAAGTTTCTTCTGCCGTGTCATTCGGAGCGGGAGTGATACTATCGTGTGTACTGCCTACAAAGTGGGTGCTGTGTATAGCGGCTGCAACTATTATCATCGTATGTTATAGTTGTAGGAGGTAGCTATGAAAGTTGTACTTATCGAAAGACCGAAGTTTTTATCCTTTATACTTAGAAAAATCTACGGTATCAAAAAACTGCCACAGCAGTAAGTTAAGAAAGACCGCCTTGAGCGGTCTTTTTTATATGTGTATGTAACCGCCTTGGAGAACCAAAGCGGTTTTTCTTATACAAAAAGCTGAATTCTCTGTCCCGGGTAAATAGCGTTCGGGTCGTCAAAGTTGTTGATAGCAATAATGCTGTTAGGGTTGAGTCCATAGCGGTACGCGATTGCAAACACAGTATCACCCGGTCTTACGAAATAAAACTTAGGAGGTGTGACTTCCTCTACCGGGATTCTGAGTTTTTGTCCTGGATATATAGTGTAAGGGTAAACAATTCCGTTGTATCTTGCTATATCATTAGCAGTAGTGCCGTAAAGCTGAGCGATAGCAAACAGAGTGTTTCCTGGTCTGACAGTATAAATTACGGGTTCCATAGTTTTCCTCCTTTCTGTCTAATACCATAATATGCAGACTTTTAGAAAGTGAAATGAATATTTTTCCTGTATTTGCAAAACCTAGAGTCAGGAGGAATGCTTATGAATACAAAGATAAAGACAATAATCGGTAGAGAGATAATTGATTCACGCGGTAATCCGACGGTTGAAGCACAGGTTGTGCTCCATAGCGGTGTGTCAGCGATTGCGTCCGTTCCGTCGGGAGCGTCAACGGGTGAGTTCGAAGCTGTCGAGCTCAGGGACAATGACAGCAGGTATTTTGGCAAAGGAGTTCAGAAGGCTGTTTCAAATATAGACACAATTATCCGACCTGAGCTTGAGGGGATATCTGTACTTTCACAGCGTAGAATTGACAGAAAAATGCTGAAGCTGGATGGCACAGAGAATAAGAGTAACCTTGGAGCAAACGCAACGCTTGCTGTATCACTCGCCTGCGCAAAGGCTGCTGCAAAGCTTTTGAACATACCGCTCTATCGCTATATAGGCGGAGTCGATGCCTGCACTCTGCCAGTGCCGATGATGAATATCTTAAACGGTGGAGCGCACGCGAGTAACAATGTGGATATTCAGGAGTTTATGATTATGCCTGTTGGCGCAAAATGTTTTAGCGACGGCTTACGTCAGTGCTGTGAAATCTACCACACTCTTGGCTCCATTTTAAAAAGTGAAAGTAAAGCAAGCGGAGTCGGTGATGAGGGTGGCTTTGCACCTGACCTTGATAGTGATGAACAGGCTATAGAGTATATTTTGCGAGCAATCACAAAAGCCGGTTACAGTACTCATGATATAAAAATCGCGCTCGATGTAGCTTCTTCCGAGTGGTACAAAGACGATTACTATCATCTACCTAAACGCAACACCAGAATGAACAGTGATGATCTCATTGCATATATCGAAGACCTTTGTGTCAGATATCCGATTATTTCAGTCGAAGACCCGCTTTCTGAGCACGATTTTAAAGGCTTCGCAAAGCTTACCCAACGAATCGGCTCCCGAATTCAGCTTGTCGGTGATGATTTGTTTGTCACCAATACAGATAGACTTCGCAGAGGCATAGAGATGGGAGCGGCAAATTCCATATTAGTAAAGGTGAATCAGATTGGCACATTAACAGAGGCGATAGAAGCAGTCCAGTGTGCCCACAGAGCAAGCTACACTGCCGTTATTTCTCATCGTAGTGGCGAAACCGAGGATACAACCATAGCTGATTTGGCAGTAGCATTAAACGCAGGACAGATAAAAACAGGTGCTCCGTGTCGTACTGACCGCGTCGCAAAATACAACCGACTCATTAGAATTCAGGAAGAGCTAGGAGCGTCGTCGAGCTACGGTTTCTGAGTTGATTAATAAGTGAATACAGATAGATAAAAATAAACCGCCCATCGTGGCGGTTTATTTCTTTATCGGAATTAAATGTATATGTGTGTTGTGCTAAAATTACACTGTATATAAATGCGCAAACTGGAGGCAAAAACCGTGAAACTAAAAAGACTATTGGCAGGTGTACTTATTATGCTTATGATACCTTGCTCTTGTGCTATCAGTGCTTTCGCTACTTCTGGAAATTCTCAGATAGCATCACCGACGGAAGAAGAAACCGAATCTCCTACAAAGCCACCTATCACATCGGCTGATGTCGGTATGAAGAAATATGTAGAAACACTCGAAAAAACCTACTACAAAGGCAATCTCGGTGCTACTTATTCAAAGAAAGAAACCACCTTCAAGGTATGGTCACCTTTGGCTACTTCTGTCAAAGTCCGTATTTATTCTACGGGTACCGACGGCGAGGACGGCGCACAGATGTTGTCTGAAACCTCGATGAAGCTTGCTAAAAACTACGGAACCTGGGTTGCAACCCTGAAAGGCGATTATAAGAATAAATACTACACATATGTAGTTACCGTTAACGGTAAAACGAGTGAAGTTGTTGACCCTTATGCAAAGGCTTGTGGCGCTAACGGAAACCGCGGAATGGTTGTTGACCTTGATTCTACTGACCCTGAAGGTTGGAAGGATGATAAGTTCAACCGTGTTGACAGTATTACAGATGCTGTTATCTGGGAAGTAAGTGTGCGTGATTTCTCAGCATCAGAAACTTCGGGTGTCAGCGAGAAAAACCGCGGAAAATTCCTTGCTTTCACCGAAGAAGGCACAGTAGTTGATTCTGTAGAAGGCTCTCTTTCAACCTGTGTTGATTATTTAAAAGAGCTCGGTGTTAATTATGTTCAGATTAACCCGTTTTACGATTTTGCTTCGATTGATGAAACTGATACCACTAACCCTCAGTACAACTGGGGTTATGACCCGAAAAACTACAATGTTCCCGAGGGTTCTTATTCCTCAAATCCATATGACGGAAATGTCCGTATCAAAGAATGTAAGCAGATGATTCAGGCGTTCCACAAAGCGGGTATCGGCGTTATTATGGATGTTGTGTACAACCACACCTACGCTTCCTCTGACTCGTGGTTCAATCTCATCGTTCCTGACTATTACTATCGTATCGATGACAGTGGTAACTGGTCAAACGGCTCAGGCTGTGGCAACGACACTGCCTCAGAACGCATTATGTTCAGAGAATTTATGAAAAATTCTGTGGTTTACTGGGCACAGGAATACCACATCGACGGCTTCCGCTTCGACCTTATGGGGCTTCACGATGTAGAAACTATGAACTATATTCGAAAGAATCTTGATGCTCTTGAAAATGGCGGAAAGATTATTATGTACGGCGAAGCATGGCAGCTTGATACAAACTGCGATAGCGGCACAGTGCTAGCTAATCAGAACAATCTGTCAAAGCTCTCAACCAGAATCGGAGCTTTTAACGATACAATCAGAGATGGATTAAAGGGTAATGTTTTTGACGCTAAAGATAAAGGCTTTATCCAGTCAGGCTCAAATAAAGCCAAAGTGAAATCAGGTATTGAGGGTATGGCAACCGCCGGCACCTGGGGCACACCTTCTCGAATGAGCATAAACTACGCGTCCTGCCACGATAACTTATCTCTTTATGATAAGCTGGTCGAATCAGTTTATCATGATGAAGGAAAGTACAGAAAGCGCAGGGAAGACCTTGTTTCAATGAATAAGCTGTCTGCCGCTATTATTCTCACTTCGCAGGGTGTTCCGTTTATGATGGCAGGTGAGGAAATGGCTCGCTCTAAAGACGGCGACGAAAACTCCTATAAATCCCCTGTTGAGGTAAACCAAATTGACTGGAATAATATCAACCAGTATGCAGACCTCACTGAATATTACAAAGGCTTGATTGATATCAGAAACACCGTTGATTTGCTCAGAGATGGAACCGGCGATGTTGCTAAACAAATTAGCTATATCAGTGGTTTAGACGACGGAGTTATCGCTTACACACTCAAAGGCAGCGGCAACACTCAGGCTTTTGCTGCGGTATTTAACGGTTCTGATGAGAAAACAACCGTGACACTTCCGAGCGGTCTTTGTCTTACCTGGGTGGTTGTAGCGAATAACCAGCAAGCAGGTATTATGAACCTTGGTGAAATATCTGACAACAAAATCACTGTGCAGCCTCATTCCTGTGCTATTTTAGTTAATAAAAGCAGCTTTGATGCTTATTCAGATATCGATACCACAAAGCGTGTAATTGTAAAGTACTATGATACCGAAAACGACGAAGTGGTTTATGAGCAGGTGCTCAAAGGCGAGCTTGATGAAAGCTTTACTGTTTACTATCCTAATACCCTTGTATATAACTACAATGTCAGCGGTTACACAGGCTCGAAAACAGGAAGGTTTGCTAATGAGTTACAGGAAATCACTATCAACTGTACAAAATACGATGGTGACTATTCTGGCGTTACAGTTCGTTTTGTAAACGAAAACGGTGAAGATATAGCTAACTCTATTGCTATGACTAATCAGGTTGGGCAGCGATACACAACACCGAGAATTCCGGGAGTGGAAGGCTACCGTCTGGATTTAGAAAAGCTCCCTGATAACGGTGCGGGTAAGTACAGTAAGGATGATACTACCGTCACTTACTACTATAAGCCGCTTGATGAATCCGGTGAGCTTGATGAAATTGAAGCTCTGTCTACCTGTGTTGCCAATGTAATCTATATGGGCAATAGCGGAGAGATTCTCGAAACCAAAAGCTATGCCGGAGATATCGGCTCTGAAATTGCCGTTGAGTTTCTTGAATTTGACGGCTATACCTATATTTCAGATTCTGCTAATAACGCAGTTTTTGATACTATAGAAACTAACATAATCGTAAATTACAGCAAGGAGTCAAATCTGGTTATGATTTTACTTATCACAGGTGGCTGTGTTTTACTGCTGATTGTAGTAGCAGCGATTATTGTTTCAAAAAAGCGTAAATTTGGCGTCGGCGGAGATAATGAAGCTGACGACCTGTTTATAGAATAAAACTTATGAGGTGAAAAAATGAAAAAGTTCAGAAGAATTTTATCCATTGTTATGGCTTTACTGATGTTAGTAAGCGTAACAACAGTTGGCGCTTTTGCTGAAGAAGCTGAGGAAGAGCCTGCTAACCCTAATCCTTACTCAGCAGCAGCGATGGCACTTGATGATGAGTATGCATACGACGGCACTCTCGGTGCTACTTATACTAAGGAGTATACTACATTTGAAGTATGGGCTCCTACAGCAACCGCGGTATCAGTTAACCTTTATGCAACCGGCTCTGATGAAGAAGAAGGTGCTGAAGATTTAGGTACCTATGAAATGAAAAAGTATAACGATATCAACGGTGATTTTACAGGTGTGTGGAATGTTGCTGTTAAAGGTGATTACCTGAACAAATATTACACTTACACTATTACTTCACCATCATCAATCATTGGTGGCGAAGAGACAACCAGAGAATCGCAGGACGTTTACTCATTCGCTACAGGTGTTAACTCTGACCGTTCGATGGTTGTAGATCTTGACTCTACTGATCCTGAAAACTGGGAAAACGACAAGCATGTTTTTGTTGAAGAGCAGTCCGATGCAGTTGTTTGGGAGCTTCAGATTAAGGACTTCTCATACAATCCAAACTCAGGCGTAAGCGAAGCAAACCGCGGTAAGTATCTTGCTTTCACAGAAACCGGAACTACCTTAAACGGCGAGGGTGAAATCGCAACTTGTATTGATTATCTCAAAGAGCTTGGTGTTACTCATGTTCAGATTAACCCATTCTATGATTTCGGCTCTATTGATGAAACAGGTGACGACACTCAGTTTAACTGGGGTTATGACCCTATGAACTATGGTGTTCCTGAGGGTTCATTCTCATCTAACCCATATGATGGTAATGTCAGAATCAAAGAGTGCAAGCAGATGATTCAGGCTTTACATAATGCAGGCATCGGTGTAATTATGGACGTTGTTTATAATCACACATATAAAACAGACTCTTGCTTTAACCGCATAGTTCCTGAGTATTACTACAGAATGAATCCTGATGGTACATATTCAAACCAGTCTGGTTGTAGCAACGATACTGCTTCTGAGCGTTATATGTATCGTAGATTTATGATGGATATGATTCAGTACTGGGTAGACGAGTACCACATTGACGGTTATCGTTTTGACCTTATGGGTATCCACGATGTAGAAACAATGAATCTTATCCGTGAGATGCTTGACGAAACAGATGAGCGTATAGTAATGTACGGTGAAGGCTGGTCAGGTAATACAAGATTCGACCCTGTTTCCTGTACTGATACACCTGTTAAGGCTTGTACACAGGGTAACGCTTCACTTGTATCAGATCGTATCGGTTTCTTTAACGACCAGATGCGTGATGCATTAAAGGGCGGTGTGTTTGACGGCCCGACAGCACCTGGTTTCCTTTCAGGTACTATGACATTAGCTCCTGGTGTATCATACGGTATCCGTGCTAATACATTCGGTAAGGGTTGTAACTGGGAGGCTTTGAACCCTCAGCAATGTGTATCTTACGCTTCCTGCCACGATAACAACACACTTTACGATAAGCTTGTCAGCATCAACCACGGTGCATCGGCTGATTTCAGAGCTCGTTATGATGATGCTATTGAGCAGAACAAGCTCTCTGCTGCTATCACACTTTCTTCACAGGGTATCAACCTCTTCTTAGCAGGTGAAGAAATGGCTCGTTCAAAGGACGGCGACGAGAACTCGTACCGCAGTGCTGCTACTCTCAATATGATTGACTGGAGTCAGCTCGTAACTAACGCTGACCTTGTATCCTACTATAAGGGTATGATGGAAATCAGAAGAACTTTCTCTCCGTTCACAGCAGCACAGAACGATACTGATGATGATACATATAAGTACAACTTCATCACATCAATGGCTAAAGCTTCAAAAACTATCGCTTATACTGTAGATAATGCAGCTGAAGGCGAGTGGGGGAAGGTAGCTGTTATCTTCAATGGCTCAAATAAAGATGATATTTCAGTAGAACTCAAAAAGACTGTTGATAAGTCACTCACGGATGATATGGAGTGGGTAATTATCGCAAATGACAAGTCCGCAGGCATCAAGAAGCTCTCGGAGGTACAGGGTCTTACATTTACTGTTCCTGCTTCTTCAGCTATCATTGCTGTAGAAAAGTCAACTTATGAAGCTTGTGCGATTGAGTCAGAATACTCAACAATTACAATAAATTCTGTTGATACCTCAACAGGTAAGGTTTTGAAGACTAACTCAATCATCGGTAAGGCTGGCGAAAAGTACAGCGTGGCTCCTGATTCTTCAATTTCACTCAAATATGAACTTGAGAGTGTTGATGGCGAGGAAAAAGGCACATTTACAGAAGAAGATGAAGTGATAACATATAATTACGGTCTCTATGTTCCAACAACATTCCTTAGTGAAAACGGCGATGTTAATGATGACGGTGAAGTAAGCGTAATGGATGCAACTGCTATCCAGATGCATATCGCAAAAATCACTACTCTTGATGAAGAACACCTCAGTCGCGGTAACTATGACTATAGTGAAGTAACTGATGTTCACGACGCAACATTATTACAGAGATACATAGCTAAACTCAATGTTTCTGTATGTACATTAACTGTTAATTATCTTGCTGATACAGGCAATACTATTTCAAGCCCTGTAACCAGAGAAGTACGTCTTGGTTATGAATATACAACAGAGCCTAAGGAAAATGTGTTCTATGTATCAGATGGTACACCTGAGAATGCGAGTGGTATCGTTACAGGTGATACAGTAGTAACATATCATTACTCCTATAATGCTGATATGATAACAGCTCACATCAAGCACAACGGCGAACTCACATGGACACCGTTCTTGTGGGCATGGGCTGATAACGCTGAAGCTACAAAGTCAGTTAACTGCTTTGACGCTTGGCCGGGCGTTGAGGTGAAGGAAGTTGACGAAAACGGTTGGTTCACAATTGAATTCGGTGTACCTGTAGACTATATCTACAGCCTCATAGTTAACAATGGCGGTTCTGTACAGACAGAAGACTATACAGATCTCACAGCTTCTGAAATCTGGATCGTTATCGACGATGAAAGAGCAGTTGCAACAGGCGATTGGGTTGCAATTTACGACGATGCAGAACTCACAAATCAGATAGCATAAATAATGTGAATTTATAAAAATAACCCCTGCAGTTTAATTAACTGCAGGGGTTATTATTTATCTTATTCTCTTTAGAATTGGTACTTTATCTACCGCTTTCAATATCAGAAAGCTCATTGTTATCTCAACTACTGAAAATGGAATGAGTATAATTGATCTGTAAAATAAGAGCTCTGTGTATGGTATATTCATCATAAAATGAAGCACAAGTGTGTTGAGCGGTAGCCTGCAAAGAGCCAGACACAGCACAAAGGCAAGAATAATGCGTTTTAGCTGAGCGTTTTCAAAAAGTACAGCACCTAAAATGACACCTTCAAAAATATAGCACAGTGTGATTCCGGGCATAATAGAAAACGCAGTCGGATTACTCAGAATTATAGAGAGTATATCACCTGCGCCTGACACAAGAGCCGCACATACCGGACCGTACAGGTAAGCCACAATTACAATAGGCAAAAAAGAAAATCCGATTTTTACAAAAGGCATGAAAGACAGCGTGAAATTACTGAACATTCCGAGCACTATTCTTAGTGCCAGCATCATTGAACAAACACATAGTGGCGCAATTTTAGATAAATAATGCGATGATTTTCTGAACATTTCTGAAAAAGACATAAAAACCTCCCTATCTCGTTATCACATAGGGAGGTAGTATCCGAATGCAACAGCGGGATGCAAAGATAGCACCGCAGGTTTCCCTTTCGTTTCCACAGCAACTCCCCGTCTGTGAAACACTTGACGCGCTACCTTTTACTCTGTATTTTCTCTAGTATATATATTAATTATTCTTCTGTCAACCTTTAGGATGAATGATTCTCGAGAGCGGTTTGTAAATCAGCGTAGTGATTATTGAAACCAGCACACCTTTTATCAGGTTAAACGGAGCGACGCAAAAGATACAGAAAGTCAGAGTATCCTTAATCAGCGGTACAATATCTTTTCCCATCTGTATTATCTGCTCTAGCGGCATGAAATTCGAGTAAATCGGAATCATTACATACGCGTTGATAAAAACACTCAGTACAGCCATAACTACTGTCGCGACAACCATCGCAAGGATTGCATTTTTCTTTGTCTTTCTGTGTTTATAAATAAGTGACGCAGGCAAAACATAAGCACAGCCTATAACAAAGTTTGCTATTTCACCGACGCCACCCGTCGTAGAGCCATTAATTATGAAGTTTAGCAGTATTTTTATCGCTTCAATTACAACACCAGCTACAGGGCCCAGAGAAAACGCTCCGATTAACACAGGTACCTCGGAAAAATCGATTTCATAAAACGGCGGAGCGATGAAAGGAAGAGGTATCTCAAATAGCATCAGCACTGTCGCTAAGCTACCGAGCATCGCTGTTACCACGAGCTTTCGTGTTTTAGTCATTTTTGAGTTTGTCATAAAATCTCCTTAACAAAAAATCCCCGATGAAAAACATCGGGGATATAATTATAGCATAATCGCTTATCTTCTTTCATCCGGACTATACCGTCGGTTTCGGAATTTCACCGAATCAGCTTGCGCTCGTGGACTTTGACCACCGGTGGGGAATCGCACCCCGCCCCGAAGATGTTACTATTATATATTTGTTTATAGAAAGTGTCAATATTATACACACGGTTTATCTAAATCAAGTTCAACCAAATCGTGATGTGGAACACGCTTTTCTTCTGGCGGAAGCTCCATATAGTCACCGAATGCTATGGTTAGATACTCGTGATATCCCTGCATAACAGGTAGCTGTAACCCCTCGAATTCAAGGTATGTTTCCTTAGCAAACGCTTTTTGCGGATACTTCTTTTTCATATAATATGGTCCCGCATAAAGTTCTGTGCTGTATTCGTGAGTTTCAAAGTCATATTTTTTCAGTTGCTTTTCAGCAAACTTCCATACTTTAGTTCTCGCTTTTCTGCTTCTTACGATTTTGAGCATTACCTTGCTCGCAAACGCGACAAGACCACCGTGCTTTTCAGGAACAAATTCCGAGATGAATAGCGAGTAGATTAGTGTCCACATATACTGCATATATCGCTCGAATTTTGAGTCAGGACAGCCATCAATAGGGAAGATGTCCGTAACTATTCCGTGCGGAACATCGATATCTTTCTGGTTATCCTTAACCATAGTTGCTGATGTGTCAACAAGAGTCGCAAAGATGTTACCTGTGAAGATTTCGCCCTCGTCGGTTTTTAGCATCAGAAATCTTTCTGAGTCAACCTGCTCTTTCCACAACTTGAGCATTCTCTCCCAATCAGGTCTTGGCATAATGATGTCGATATCATCGTCCCACGGTATAAACCCTTTGTTTCTGATTGCGCCGATTACACAACCGCCGAGCAAATACCACTGAAGGTCGTTTCTTTCGCAGAAATCTTTGAAGAAAAGTAGCGATTCGAGCTCTTTTAGCTGGAGCTTTCTGAGAGTTTCATTATCAATTTTAATAGTTTCGGACATAAACTCACCTAAAATCAGTCTTCTAAATGAAATTCATCTTTCTTTACGGTGTTTTTCCTGATAGCTTCTTTGACCATCTCGATTCTTTTCTCAGAAGTATCATCAAGCTTCTTTCTCCAAAACGGCATTTGTACAAGACCGACTAAAGTGCCGATGCCGTAAGAAATATGGAGAATAGGGAAGATGAACGGTAACAGTAAAAACAGCCAGTTCGGCTTTTTGAGCATAATACAACCGACAGTGTTAACGAGATTAAACATCGAGTACATAGCGATAATAACCGCAAACAAAGTCGGGTTGCCTAAAACCCATAGCAGTAAGCTGAACAGCACCGCCATAACGAATACAAACGGAATGAAATGGAAGTAGTTGAAACACTTAAAGCAGACACCCGATGTCAGACCAATCCAATATCCGTTTCCATATTTCTGCTTTATCATCTTTCTTAAGGTGTTTCTTGTGTGCTGAAAAGAGATGATTTCAGGACAACAGCAGAATCTGTAGCCTGCCATTCTCATTCTGTAGTGTAGCTCGTTGTCTTCAGTACGACCCAAATCCTCGTTGAAGCCGCCGACCTTTTCGAAAACCTCGCGTTTATAAGCGGCGTGAAAAAGGCTGTCCAGATAGATTTTCTGACCGGGAGCTCGTCTGTAGTCAGCAACCGATGAGCCGAAAAGCGATTCTTCAGCCGCGAGTAAAGTCAGCTTCCATCTTGTCATACCGTCTGTAGTGTTTGGTCTGCCACCACCGACGATGTCTTCGCCCTCGTTGATTTCAAATACATTCTTAGCAACGAAGTAACGCGGAATTTTAGAGTGAGCATCGACTCTGATGATGATATCACCGGTAGCGTGCATCAGCGCTTCATTCCACGCTGTAGCCTGATTTTTATTTGTACTGTCAACTAACTTTACAGATTCAAAGCCATAGTCGGTTTTAGAAAACTCCTCCATCATAGCTCTGGTGTTGTCGGTTGAAGCGTTGTTGACCAAAATTATTTCAATTTTATCGTGAGGATAGCTTTGTTCAGAGAAATCTCTGAAAAGACCGTTTAAGACAGATTCCTCATTGTACGCAATTGTACAAAGTGAAACCCTCATATCTTCGTGGGTGCTAAAGTAATTCATTGTTTATCCATTCCTTGATATTTGAGTAATCCATTTTGCGCTGATACACATAGCCTGCGTATAGTACGGCAAAACATATAGCAGCGGCAGCACAGTGATACACAGCACTATCCAGCCTGAAAAGGTGTTAGAAAGCTTTACCACATCTTTCTCGCGATTACGCATTACAATTTTTGATACGGTAAAGTAGTAGGAAACAGGTTTATCTTCGTCTTCACACAAAAGATAAAAGCTCACAAAGTACCTTGTCGCATATCTGAGTGTAAAAATAAAAGCTGTGATAATAAATAAGACCAGCATAACCTGATATTCAGTGTCACCTATCGAGTCTTTTAGAAAGAAAGCTTTGACGCAAACGAGAATGATAACAAGCGAGAAGCAAAGTATACTTGGCAGTATCATACGCAAAGTAAAGCCCAGTACAAACGACAGCGCTTTTGTGTATCTTTCAAAGCTTGAAAAATAGTAGACAACATCGTTTGTGTCGTATTCCTTGTTGTCGTTGCACAGCATTCTGAAAAAGCCAAGCAACGCAGGACTTAACAAAAATGTAGTCAGTACAACAAGTGACCCGCACGAAACTTTTACAACAAACTCAGCAGCTTCAGTCAGAGTGAAAGCATCAGTTATGATGTACTCTAAGGTTGCCACGCATTCTATTATCATATAAAACATAGCGATAACCGCAAGAGCGATTAACACCCTGCTCCAACCGCCGTGTTTTAGTTTTTCTCTCGCCTGAGAGCGGATGATTTTTTCAGCAGACATAAATACTTCTCCTTATTCTGCTGTGTACATTCTGTACATAGCCTCTAAGCAGATCTGGGCATGCTCAAAGAACTTTTCGATATTTATGCACTCGTTGGCGTTGTGAATATTTGACACTTCATCTTTGAAGACAGGTCCGAAAGCAACACCCTTACCGCCCAGAACTCGTGCATATGTACCGCCACCGGTTGAATATATGTCAGGCTTTTCGCCCATAATCTCCTCATATGAATCTGAGAGAAGCCTGATAAGCTCGCTGTCTTCCGCAACATACAGAGGCTCTGAGTGTTTCAAAACCTTAACATTCAGGTTTTCGTTAGCAGCAGCCATCTTAACTACATTGAGAACATTCTCACCCTGCATTGTAACAGGGTATCTGATATCAACCGTGCAGGTAGCATAGCCGTCGTCGATATGTACAGTGCCGACGCTGATTGAGAGCGGACCTGATTCCGCATCTCTTGTTTTAAGACCCATCTTGACACCTGTATTGTCTAGTCCGATACAAGACTCGATAAACGAACAGATGCTTCCAAGGGATGGGAGAGAGAAGTTTGAGGTGAGCAGGTCAATTAGTGCAACAGCAGCGTTGAGTCCTTTCTGAGGCTCGCACGCGTGAGCGGCTTTACCACGGCTTAATACCATCATGCCGTCGATTGTATAGTAAAATTCGAAATTTCCGTTTTTAGCATCTGCTAGTCTGAGCAGCTGGTGGTCCTCAGTTTCCGAGCAGTCAAGAAGAGCGTATGCAGTGTCAGGAACAGCGTTAACCGCCTTGCCTGAGTGAAGCTGAGTGAGAGTTGTTCCGTCGTGAGTGTCAGCATAAAGCTCGAGTTGTAAAATACCCTTCTCGCATCTGCAGATGCCGTATCTGTTGTCAGGGGTGAATGACATATCCGGTACAGGCTCGTTTTCAAAGTACAACTCAATATCGTGCATACCTGTTTCTTCACAGGTGCCGAATATCGCACGCATTCTGTTTTTACCCACAACGCCAGAATCCTTGAGAGCTTTGAGACAGTAGAGGCTTATAAGTGCCGCACCCTTGTCGTCAGCGATGCCTCTGCCATACATATATCCGTCACCGACAGATAGCTCGAATGGTAGCGAATTCCAGTTGTTACCCTCCGGTACAACATCCAGGTGTGAAAGTACACCGCAGATTTTTTCGCCATCGCCAATCTCAGCGTGACCTGCTAAACCATCATATGTTTTTGTGGTAAGACCGAAGCTTTCTGCTTTTTTCATCATCCAGTCGAGAGCTTCAGTACAATCAGCTTGAAAACCTGAAACAGATTTAATAGCGATAAGCTCAGATAAGTCAGCAATAATGTCGGATTTATATTCTAAAATTTTCTCACCAAAACTCATAATTTACCTCCAAAATATCAGCAAATATCTTTCGATATATAAGTTCATTCTCAGAACAAGATGACCTTTTTCCTGAATTTTAAAATAGTACTTTAAAAATAGTACACTTTTATGTATAATATAACTAGTATAGTATATCACATTAGTTTCTAAATTGCACTATATATTTTACATTTATATGTAAAATTTCTTAAATTACGGAGGAAATGATATGAAAAGCCATTTTTTTGCGTTGATGTCCAGAATGAAATATATCAACCGCTGGGGTCTTATGAACAATACAAAGAACGAGAATATCAGTGAACACAGTCTGATGGTCGCGATGCTTTCTCATGCACTTGTAGTTATCAGCAACAAGCGTTTTGGCACAACACTTAATCCTGAGCATGCTGCGATGCTCGGTATATATCACGACGCTTCTGAAATAATAACAGGAGATATGCCTACTCCTATTAAGTATTTTAATCCGAAAATTTCTGATGCCTATAAGCAGATTGAGCGGATTGCTGAGGAAAAGCTGGTTTCTTATCTGCCCGAAGACTTGCGTGATGAGTTTGCACCGCTGCTTACTATTTCAGAGGATGATAAGGAGTACATACCATTTGTTAAAGCGGCTGATAAGCTTTCTGCTCTTATCAAATGTATTGAGGAAGAGAAGATAGGAAATGTCGAGTTTTCAAAGGCTCACACTGCCACTGAAATAGCCCTTGAAAATATGAATCTTCCTTATGTAGATGTCTTTATGGATGAGTTTTTGCCATCGTTTTCTCTTACGCTGGACGAACAGGACTAAGTTTTATTTATATAATCGTCACAATATATACGCCTATTTTCGCTCTATTTCACAACAAGTTGTGAATATTTGTTGAATTTTGGCGTATATTTCTTTTGTAGAAAATAAATCGTTTTTATAGGTGTATAATAAGAATGTTTTATTGTGTGTAACTGCGTATGTTACACAGTAAGAAAGGTGGTTTGTATGGCACGAAACAACGATGATTATGTTGATATCAATTCCTCAAGCCAGGTAAATAAAGTATTCAAAAAGAAAAATACAAAAGGCAGAGTCCTTCGTACCGTATCACTGGTTTTATCAATTATTATGCTTTTATTTGGTACAGGTATGGTTTATTACTATTCCGTTCTCGATAGTCTGAATTTCGAGGATATTGATAACGATATGCCTACAGATAGCGAAGCTGATGGAACAAATGCTGTGAAGACCGACTCACTTTTAGCTAATGAATATGTCCTCAACATCCTGCTTTTCGGACAGGATGCTCACGGTAGCGGAGAAAACGACTATGGTCGAAGCGATACTATTATCCTTCTTTCGCTTGATAATCTTCACAAAAAGATTAAGCTCACATCTTTCCAGCGTGACACCTATGTTTACATTCCTGGTTATGGCGATGGAAAATTAAACTCAGCGTTCAGTCTGGGCGGTGTTCCACTTTCCATAAAGATGATTGAAGCTAACTTCGGTATTCAGGTGGATAAATACGCCTGCGTAGATTTTAACTCTTTCAGAAAAATTATCAATGTCTTAGGTGGCGTTGATATGGAGCTTTCTATCGACGAGATTGAGTATATTAATGCACAGATTGATGTTAATAATCAGGAGAAATACACTGACTTTTTGGAAATTGACTATACTCAGGAAACTCAGGTTGTTCACCTTGATGGCTATCAGGCTCTTTGGTATGCTCGTAACCGTGGTGCTGAATCCCTTGGCGGGGTCGCTTCATACAGCTTTTCGGGTGACGACTGGGATAGAACCGAGCGTCAGCGTAAGCTTCTCGAAACCATTATGCTCAGCTTAAAGGAAGAAGCTTCACTTACTGACATCGTTGAGATTGTTAACGAAATCGGTCCGCTTGTTACCACTAACCTCAAAAAGAGTGATATCACCTTCCTTGTTTCCAACTGTATGACCTATCTTGACTATGATATGAAGGAAATGAGCATTCCTACAGAAGGCAACTGGAGCTACGGCAGAACTGATGATATGCAGTCAGTTATTGTTATCAATGATTGGGATCAGGTCAGATACGACCTCGCATCATTTGTGTATGAAGAATTAGTCAGCTCAAACACAACTGCTCAATAAAAGCAAAACCGCTGTTTTTACAGCGGTTTTTTTATGTCGTTTTTCAGATTTTAGTAAAGCGTCTGAGCTTTTTTCCGTCACGCTCGATTATTTCCCTGAACATATTGTAAGGTCTGACCCAGAGCTCCTGCTTTCCGTAAAGAGCCTTGTAGATAACCAGTTTTTCAGTTGTTTCGCTATCTTTAGCAAAGCCGACAACTTCGTATTCGTTGCCTTTGAAATGTCTGTATTTTCCGAGAACAATTTCTTCTTCATAAAGTTCTTCAACAGCAGTTTTCTCGATTTTTTCTATAGGCTTATTTTTTATTTCATCAGAGAAATCTATTGAAATATTGTGACCGTTTGATACTAAAATCATCGAGCTTTTCGGGGAAACATCTATGCTTACATATCCGTCGCACGGATATGTTTTTTTGTCGTTTAATACATCTGTCAGAACTCCGCAAAAGCCTGAGTTAAAGCCGATATTTCTTGTTTCATTGCTCTGGTTTAAGAGCACGAAAACACTCTGTTCATTGTTCTTCCTTGAGAAACAGAAGTGCTCAAGCTGAATATTTTCGTTTTTGTATCTGCCATCCTTTAAAGCTGATAGAGCGTGTCTTATTTTTGACAGCTTTATGATGTGGTTTTCAAGTTTTAAGTTTGGGTTTTCCACTTCGCCTAAAGTCAGACACGGACGCAAATCGTAGTCGCAGTGAGGGGTACGGGTACCTTTAATGCCAAATTCGCTTCCATAGTAAAGGGAAGGAGCACCCGGCATAGTAAACAGCAGGGTGTGAACATTGAAAAGCAGGTTTTCGTCTTTTAAGCTGCTTGCGATTCTGTTGACATCGTGGTTGTCAACGAAGTTATATAAATAGAGATTTTTGTAAATTCCGTAGTCGCCGAATTCTCTGTCCATTGAGTGAGCGAATTCAAAGTAGTTTCTGTCATTATGGCACGAGTAAAGAGCCTTGTAAGCCTCGTAGTTGGTGACAGAATCAAGTGTTGACTCGTTAGCCCAGCGATTGTATTCACCACTGGTAATTTCGCCGTAAAGCCAGAAATCAGGCTTTTTGTTCTTACATGTTGTGCGCAGTTTTTTGAAGAATTCAATATCAACACAGTCAGCAGCATCAAGTCTTAAACCGTCAATGTCGAATTCGTCAATCCAGAATTCAACGGCCTCGAGCAGATGAGATGTGACATTTTCGTTGTGAAGATTTAGCTTGACTAAATCATAGTGACCTGCCCAGCCTTCGTATGAGAAGTTGTCGCCTTTCGGACTTTGTCTGTCAAAGCGGACATTATGGAACCAGTTGCAGTATATTGAGCTCATGCCGTTTTGCTGCAAATCCTTGAACGCAAAGAAATCTCTGCCAACATGGTTGAAAACACCGTCTAAGAGCACTCTGATTCCGTTTTGATGGAGAGTGTCGCAGATTTTTTTGAACGATTCATTATCGCCGAGTCTGCAATCGATTTTTTTGTAGTCGATTGTATCGTAGCCGTGACAGCTGCTCTCAAAAACAGGATTGAACACTATTGCGTTTACCCCGAGTTTTTTGAAGTGGTCGATAAAATCATACATTTTATCAAGACGGTAGGTGAGTATCCCGTCGTTTTTCTTAGGTGCTCCGCAGAATCCCAGCGGATAAATGTTGTAGAACACCGCGTCTTTAATCCAATCCATGGTTATCACCCTTTCGAAAATATGATTATATCATAAACATGAAAAAAATATATACATAAAAATCTGTTTATGATTCAATGTTCTCCCAGACATCAAAAGGCTCCTCACAAGGCTTTTGCTTATGTCGTGAGGTTAGTATATCATAATTATATTGAAAAGTAAAATCTGTTGTGCTAAAATTACTGTATTATTTAAAGTGAGGTTTTATTATGTCTTATAGTAGCGAAAAGAGTAAGATAGTCGAGTCTAAAAAGGCGAAAAGACTGCGTATAACTCTGGCAGTTTTGTATTTTATTCAGGTTGTCCTCACCACATTTCCTTTCACATGGATAGTTGATGAAAGCGGAAATGTAAAGGAGTTTACCGCTTTTGAAATGGCAATCAGACCATCGGGCTACGAAACAACACAGGAGCTGAAACTTGCTGTTTTGTTTGGAATATTCGTGTTGTTTCCTATTGTTTGTTTCTTTTTTTGTTGCCTTGATAAATCTTTCAAGAAGAACTTTGTCAGCTTTGCGTGCTGTATAGTTTGCGCTTGTCTGATTACCTTTGGAATCGGTGCAACTGTAGCGATGGGAGCGATTGTTTCGCTTTTACTTTATGTTTTGATTTTATTCTTTACCAGCCAGAGTCTGCTTGTTTCGGTTTCGGATAATAAGTAGCTAAAAACACCGCTATCGGCGTTTTTTTTATTCATAATACACCTTTGTGTTTCATATTGTATATCGGTGATATTATGAATAAACTCAGAATATCTGCGTACTGTTTGGTGCTCATATTTGTGCTTTTTACTTTTAGTGCATGTACAAAGGCTGTTAATAACAGCGCTGACGAGTTAAAGCTTAATAAGTGGAGCGCACAGCTTGATAACGGTGGTGTCGTTACACTTTCGTTTTCAGGGGATTATGCTACTTTGAAGCTTACAGACAGTGAGCTTAAAACTTATGAGATAAGTGGTTTGTGTGAGATTTCAGCCACCACTTTTGTGATACACGATGAGCTTACAGAAATGCCGTTTGCGTTTACTTACATCGTGCATTTTGACAGTGTGGAAATCGTTTGCGACGGAAATACTGTATCTTTGAACAAATTGTAGATTACCACAATATTTTGTGTTGGTTTTTGTTGACAACTGGAATATCTTGTAGTAATATAAGTATACACACTTATGCAACTGACGGATGATGCGAAATAACGCAGGGGAGCATGGGTGATTATAGCCGACCGTCTGGGCAGTTCGCTTTATTGTGGATTGCCCTTTTCTTATACATAGATTACGAAAAGGAGGAGTAAAGTATGAAGCATGAAAGTTGGAATGGTTTTAAAGCAGGTGCTTGGTGTGACGAAATCAATGTCCGCGATTTTATCCAGACTAATTACCGCGAGTATAAAGGTGATAGCGAGTTTTTAAGTGGTGCAACCAAGCGTACCACAGAAATGATGAAAAAGGTTGAGTATCTGTTTAAGTTAGAACGTCAGTACGGGGGAGTTCTTGATATTGACACAGACACTGTATCATCTCTTACCAGCTATTCACCGGGTTACATCGACAAAGAAAACGAACTTATAGTCGGTTTGCAGACTAACCGTCCACTAAAGCGAGGAGTCAACCCGTTTGGTGGTATCCGTATGGCAAGACAGGCTTGTAAAGCCTACGGCTACGAGCTCGGTAAAAAGATCGAAGATGAATTCAGATACAGAACCACTCACAACGACGGAGTTTTCAGAGCATATACCGACGAAATGCGCGCTGCCCGCCACTGTCATGTTATTACAGGTCTGCCTGATGCTTATGGCAGAGGCAGAATCATCGGCGACTACAGAAGAGTTGCGCTCTACGGTGTGGACAAGCTTATCGAAGAAAAGAATAAAGACAGAGCAAAAATATCTAAAGGTACACTAAACGCTGATGAAATTCGACTTTATGAGGAGCTTTATAAGCAGATTTCCTTCATGGAATTTCTCAAAGAAATGGCGTTAATGTACGGTTACGATATCTCAAAGCCTGCCAAAAACGCAAGAGAAGCTATTCAGTGGACATACTTTGCTTACCTCGGAGCAATCAAGGAGCAAAACGGTGCAGCTATGTCTTTAGGCAGAGTCAGCACATTTTTTGATATCTATATTGAGCGCGATATGAACTACGGTATTCTTACCGAGGAAACTGCTCAGGAACTTATCGATGATTTTGTTATCAAGCTCAGAATGGCTAGAATGCTTCGAACACCTGAGTATAACGACCTGTTCGGCGGTGACCCGATGTGGATTACCGAAGCTATCGGTGGTATGGGAGAAGATGGCAGAACTCTTGTTTCGAAAAGCTCTTTCCGTATGCTCAACACCCTCTACACGCTCGGCTCTTCACCTGAGCCTAATCTGACTGTTTTGTGGAGCAAAGACCTACCTGATGGCTTTAAGCATTTCTGCGCAAAGGTTTCTAAAGATACAGACTCTATTCAGTACGAAAACGATGACCTTATGCGCCCGATTTACGGCGATGATTACGCTATTGCTTGTTGTGTATCGGCTATGAAGGTTGGTAAGCAGATGCAGTTCTTCGGAGCTCGCTGTAATCTGGCAAAGCTGTTACTAATCGCTCTTAACGGTGGATATGATACCACCAGCGGTATGCACATCGGACCTCAGATGCCTGTAATAGAGTCACCTAAGCTGGATTACTACGAGGTGATGGAGCGATATGATATCTATATCAAGTGGCTCGCAAATCTCTATGTTAATACGATGAATGTCATCCACTATATGCACGATAAGTATGCTTATGAGAAGACCCAGATGGCGCTCCACGATACAGATGTTGAGCGTCTGATGGCTTTCGGTGTTGCAGGTCTTTCGGTTGTAGCCGACTCTCTGAGTGCTATCAAACACGCATCAGTATATCCTGTTACGGATGAAAATGGCTATATTGTTGAGTTTACTACAAACGGAGATTTTCCGAAATATGGCAACGATGACGATAGGGTAGATCTTATCGCTAAGGATATGACCCACAGATTTATCACAGAGCTCAGAAAAACTCCGACATACCGCAACGCTGTGCACACACTTTCCGTGCTTACAATTACATCGAATGTAATGTATGGCAAGCACACGGGAGCGACTCCTGATGGCAGAGCGGCTGGCTCTCCTTTTGCACCTGGTGCTAACCCGATGCATAACCGTGAAGAAAACGGCGCTTTGGCGTCTCTTAACTCTGTTGCAAAAATCAGCTATGATGATTGCAGGGATGGTATTTCAAACACATTCTCTATCACTCCTGATGCACTCGGTAAAACCGATGAAGAGCGTATTGAAAACCTCGTTTCCATTTTAGACGGCTATTTTGCAAAGGACGCACACCACATCAATGTAAATGTGCTTAACCGTGAAACTCTGATGGAGGCGTACGAAAATCCTGAGGCTTATCCTAACCTCACTATCCGAGTATCAGGCTACGCTGTTAATTTCCACAAGCTTTCAAAAGAACAGCAGCGCGAGGTTATCAGCCGTACATTCCACGACGCGCTATGAGTGAGATGAAGGGAAGAGTCCATTCTATCCAGAGCTTAGGCACAGTTGACGGACCGGGTGTTCGCTTTGTAGTGTTTATGCAAGGATGCAATTTGCGATGCAAATGTTGTCACAACCCCGATACATGGGAGCTGTTTAGTGGTACAGAATATACAGCAAAGGAAATTGTCAGCAAGGCTGTGAGATACAAAGAGTATTTTAGTAAAAAAGGTGGTATCACACTTTCAGGAGGCGAGCCTTTATTGCAGGCTGACTTTGCAAAAGAAGTGTTTGCTTTATGTCACGAAAATGATATCAACACCTGTCTTGATACCTCAGGAAACATTCTTTCTAACAGCGTAAAAGAACTGCTTTCGTATACTGACCGTGTTTTGCTCGATGTTAAATACACAGATGACACTCTTTATAAAGAAAATGTCGGTTGTCATCTGGGTGTTGTACTCGATTTTCTGTCGTATCTTGATGAAAAGAGTATACCTACCACCTTGCGTCAGGTTATTATTCCGACTATCAACGATGATGAGGAAAATATTCTGAAACTCAAAGCTATCGCCGATGCTCACGAATGTGTCGATAAAATCGAGCTTTTGCCGTTTAAGAAAATATGTCAGACCAAGTATGATAACTTGAATGTAGAGTTTCCTTTTTCCCACATTAATCAGGCGAAAGAGAGCGATATCAACGCTTTGAAACAGCACATTCCCGAATACTCGTAAATTTAATATTAATATTTCGATAAAACAGCGAATTTTTGCATTAAGTTCGCTGTTTTTTTATGCCCTTTTTATTGCTATTGTAACGCTATTATGTTATAATAATACTTAATTATGGGATAGTACGAGATTTTTGAGAAAGGAGTGAGTGCTGTGATAGTTTTAGGTATAGACCCCGGGTATGCTATTGTTGGCTGGGGTGTGATTGAATTTTCAGGTAATAACTACATGCCGAAGGCTTTCGGCTCTATCACAACTGAGGCTCACACCGATTTCAACTCTCGTTTAGAGCTCATCTATAACGATATGATGACAATATTGAAGAAGTACAAACCCGACGCACTTTCTATTGAAAAGCTGTATTTTACCACAAATGTTACTACAGCGATTTTAGTAGCTCAGGCGAGAGGAGTTATCCTTCTGGCTGCTCAGCAGTGTGGAGTGGAGGTTTTTGAATACACACCGCTACAGGTCAAAGTAGCTGTCACGGGCTACGGAAAGGCTAAAAAGCCACAGGTTATGGAAATGACAAGACGACTTCTTCACCTAAAGGAAGTCCCTAAACCGGACGATACTGCCGACGCGCTTGCTATCGCTATAACACACACCCACGCGGCGGGAACCACGCTTCGCAGAAACTTACTCAATAAAGGAGTTAAGCTATGATTTACTCAGTAAAAGGTACACTTATCCATATAGAATCGGGCTTTGCCGTAGTAGAATGTGGAGGTATTGGCTACAAGGTCAACACTACCTTAACTACTCAAAGACAGCTAAAGCTCAATTCAGTAGTCACCTTGTTCACATATATGAATGTCCGTGAAGATGCGGTTGAGCTTTTCGGCTTTTATTCTAAAGGCGAGCTATCAACTTTCAAAATGCTCATTTCTATTTCAGGTGTCGGACCAAAGGTGGCTTTGGCTATTTTGTCTGAGCTAAGTTCTGAGCAGATAGCACTCTCTGTTTCAGCAGGAGATTATAAAACCCTCACCCGTGCATCAGGTGTCGGACCAAAGCTTGCTCAGCGTATTGTTCTTGAGCTAAAAGATAAAATCAAGGGCATCTCTACTGATGGTGCTGAGGGTATTGTCACAAAAGGTTCTGTCATCGCCGATACAGGAAACATCCCGAAAGCTGTTGCTGCGCTTGCAGTGCTTGGCTACAGTGCCGCTGATGTGACCCCTGTTTTGTCTAAGCTTGACCCAAGCTTATCAGTTGAACAGCTTATTTCAGCTACACTGAAACAGATGGGATAATTCTTATTTAGAATTCTAATTCAGAAATATACTTTCACCTGAAAGGATAAATAAATTTATGGAATACACAGATTTCGAGATGGATTTTGAGGACCGATTAGTCGATACCTCAGAAATACCACAGGACCTACTCGAGGGGGATAACCCGCTTCGACCGAAAACTCTCGATGAGTATGTTGGTCAGCATAAGGCTAAGGAAAATCTCAGCATTTTCATTGAAGCCGCGAAAAAAAGAAAAGAAGCGCTCGACCATGTTTTACTTTATGGACCGCCAGGTCTTGGTAAAACTACTCTAGCTGGTATTATTGCTAACGAAATGGGAGTTAACATCCGAATCACCTCTGGCCCTGCAATTGAAAAGCCGGGTGATTTAGCCGCATTGCTCACTAATCTCAATCCCGGCGATGTGCTTTTTATCGACGAGATACATCGACTCTCCCGCGCGGTTGAAGAGATTTTATATCCATCTATGGAAGACTTCGCTATTGATATCATCACGGGCAAAGGTCAGATGGCAGCGTCCTATCATCTGCCACTACCTAAATTTACCTTAGTAGGAGCTACCACGAGAGCGGGACAGCTCACGGCACCTCTCAGAGATCGTTTTGGCGTAGTTTTACGGCTTGAGATGTACTCTCCACAGGAGCTTGCTGATATTATCAAACGAAGTGCAGGAATCTTAGGTATCGCAATTGATGACGACGGAGCGTTAGAGCTAGCATCTAGAAGTCGTGGCACACCGCGTATAGCAAACAGACTCTTAAAACGAGTTCGCGACTTTTCTGAGGTTATTTCCGACGGTGTTATCACCTGCGATGTAGCTCGAACAGCACTTGATAGACTCGAAATCGATGAGCTCGGTCTTGACCAGAACGACCGAAGAATGCTTGATGCGATGATAAAATACTATCGCGGAGGTCCTGTTGGACTCGAAACATTAGCTGCCGCTATCGGTGAAGAGGCTGTCACTATCGAAGATGTCTACGAGCCGTATCTTATGCAGGTAGGCTTTTTGAGTCGTACCCCACGAGGGCGATGTGTCACCGCCGAAGCGTACAGACACTTAGGCTATGAAGTCCCTACAAACACAGCACAGGCACAGGGAAGCCTGTTTGATTAAGTAATAAATTAATTATAAGTTAGGAGAATAAACATGGGAAGATTATTTGGTACAGACGGCGCCAGAGGCGTTGCAAACACAGAACTTACAATCGAACTCGCTATGAACATCGGTAGAGCTGCTGCTATGGTGCTTACAAGCAAAGAGGTTGAGCATCCTACTATTGTTATCGGTAAAGATACCCGACTTTCAGGTGATATGCTCGAAGGCGCTCTTATCGCAGGTCTTTGTTCAGTAGGCGCTAATGTAAAGCTTTTGGGTGTAGTTCCTACTCCTGCAGTAGCTTACCTTGTCAGAAAATATAATGCAGATGCGGGTATTATGATTTCCGCATCACATAATCCTTTTGAATTCAATGGTATCAAGATATTCAGTGGTGAGGGTTATAAGCTTCCTGACGAGCTTGAAGAAAAAATCGAAGCTATTATTTTAGATAACGCAGAACCTTACACAGTTCCTGCTCATGAAGGTTTAGGTACAGTTGAAACTGTAGACACAGCAGCTGATGAGTATATTGACTATGTTGCATCATCTGTTGAATATGATCTTTCTGGCATGGAAGTTGCGCTTGACTGTTCAAACGGCTCATCTTCCCGTACAGCAGAAAAGCTTTTTACAAAGCTCGGCGCTAAGGTTCACATGCTTTTTGATACTCCTGATGGTATTAATATCAACACAAATTGTGGCTCTACACATATGGAGACACTTATGGCTTATGTAAAAGAGCATAATCTTCAGGCTGGTCTTGCGTTTGATGGCGATGCTGACAGATGCTTAGCTGTTGATGAAAACGGCGAATTGGTCGATGGTGACTTTATCATTGCTATTTTAGCAGACGACCTGAAAAGACTCGGAAAACTCAAGAACAACGCTGTTGTCGGCACAGTTATGACCAACATGGGCTTCAACAAATTCTGTGAAGAAAACGATATGAAGTTTGTTGCTACAGCTGTTGGCGACAGATATGTATTAGAAGAAATGCTTAAAAGCGACTACAACATCGGTGGTGAGCAGAGCGGTCATGTTATTTTCCTTGACTACGCTACCACAGGTGACGGTCAGCTCACAGGTGCACATTTATTGAGCCTACTTAACCGTCGTCAGGAAAAGCTTTCAGATGTAGCTAAACTTATGAAGCGTTTCCCACAGGTACTCATCAATGTTAAGATTTCAAACGAGGGTAAAGCTAAGTTTAAGACAGACGAAGCTTTAAAAGAAGCTAACGAGCGCATTTCTTCTACACTCGGAAATAGAGGTCGTATCTTAGTTCGTGCTTCCGGCACAGAGCCGCTCGTTCGTGTAATGCTCGAGGGCGAAGTTTACGAAGAGATTGAAAAGTTAGCTCAGGAAATGGCTGATATTGTCAAGGAGAGATTAGGCTGATGCGAGTATCTTCAAATTGGGTCGATTACGAGCTGATTGACACCTCGCGTGGCGAACGACTTGAGCGTTGGGGCGATATCATTCTGATTCGTCCAGACCCTCAGATTATCTGGAATACCGAGCGCACTAATCCGCTTTGGAAGAAAGCTCACGCTAAGTACCACCGCTCAAATCAGGGTGGAGGACAGTGGCAGGTTTTCAAGAAAATTCCTGACTCATGGTCCCTTAAATACAGCGATTTAGTTTTCAATGTAAAGCCGATGGGCTTCAAACACACCGGCATTTTCCCTGAACAAGCGGTCAACTGGGACTTGGCATCAAGTATTATAAGAGAGTCTGACCGCCAGCTTAATGTACTGAATTTGTTCGGCTACACAGGATGTGCGACACTTGCTTGTCTTAACGCAGGTGCCAAAGTATGCCATGTTGACGCGTCAAAAGGAATGGTGCAGTGGGCGAGAGAAAATGCAGCTTCCTCAGGTCTTGCTGATAAGCCTGTCAGATGGCTTGTTGATGATTGTATGAAATTCGTCGCTCGCGAACAGCGTAGAGGTAATAAATACGACGGCATCATTATGGACCCGCCGTCATACGGCAGAGGTCCTGGCGGAGAAGTCTGGAAATTGGAAGAACAGCTTTATTCTTTTTTAGAATTATGCTCAACTATTTTATCTGATGATGCCCGCTTCTTTATTTTAAATTCATATACAACAGGTTTACCACCGTCAGTTATGGAGTATATGTTGTCCACAATACTCGTCAAACGCTTTGGTGGCTCGGTTTCTTCTTCAGAAATCGGCTTACCTGTTACAGATACTAAACTTGTTCTCCCATGCGGCAACACCGCTATCTGGAGAAAGTGATTCGGAGAGATTTATTGATGGACTTTATCACAGCGCAAAATCTTATTTTTCGCTATATTGATGAGGACGAACAAGTAAATAATGAAAATGTAAAGAATGTACTCGACAATGTTTCTTTTAGTGTTAAGAAAGGCGAATTTGTAGCCTTGCTTGGTCACAACGGATGCGGTAAATCCACTGTTGCAAAGCACTTAAACGCTATGCTTATACCTGAATCAGGAAAGCTTTTTGTTGATTCTATCGATACTGCAGATGAAAACGAAGACTTCACTATCCGTCGGAAAGTCGGCTTAGTGCTCCAGAATCCCGACAACCAGCTTGTGGCATCTATCGTTGAAGAAGATGTCGCCTTTGGTCCTGAAAACTTAGGAGTTGAGCCCCAAGAAATCAGACGCAGAGTGGATGATGCCTTAAAAGCGGTTGATATGTATGACTATCGTTTTCAGCCACCTCATAAGCTCTCAGGCGGTCAGAAACAGCGTGTTGCCATAGCCGGTATTATCGCCATGGAACCATCATGCATTGTGCTTGATGAGCCTACCGCTATGCTTGACCCTAAGGGCAGAGAAGAGGTTATGAGCACAATAAAAAAGCTCAACAAGGAACGCGGCATAACCGTTGTGCTTATTACTCACTATATGGACGAAGCTGTTGAGGCTGATAGAGTAATTGTTATGGACGATGGCAAGGTGCTTTGTAGTGGTACACCGAAAGAAGTATTTTCACAGGTTGAGCTGCTAAAACGCCACCGTTTGGATGTTCCTCAGGTGACCGAGCTTTGCTATAAGCTCAAAGCCTGCGGAGTAGAAATCGATTCACTTAGCCTGCACAGTGACGAGTGCATAGCTCAGCTTACGGAGGTGCTACTATGAGTAATATCAAAGTAGAAAATCTCTGTTGCACCTATGGCATAAAGACTCCGTTTGAACGACACGCTGTGAGTGATGTTTCTTTTGAAATCAACAAAGGCGATTTTGTTGGTCTTATCGGTCACACAGGTTCGGGTAAATCAACCCTTGTTCAGATGCTCAATGGTCTGATAAAGCCAACCTCGGGAAAGGTCTATATCGACGGCATAGATATCTGGGAAAAGCCGAAAGAAATCCGCAAATTCCGTTTTAAAGTCGGTCTTGTTTTCCAGTATCCTGAGTACCAGCTCTTCGAAGAAACCGTATATAAAGACATCGCTTTCGGCCCTTCTAATATGGGACTGAGCGAAGAAGAGATTAAAGAGAGAGTTTTAAGAGCCGCTAAATTTGTCGGTCTTGATTACAAACTTCTTAATAAATCACCATTTGATTTATCAGGTGGCGAAAAGCGTCGTGCAGCTATTGCTGGCGTAATCGCTATGGACCCTGATGTTCTGATTCTTGACGAGCCTACAGCAGGATTAGACCCTGTTGGTAGAAATGTCCTGCTCTCTCAGATTTCTCAGTATCAGAAAGCTAAGAATAATACCATTATCCTTGTATCTCACTCTATGGAGGATGTAGCCAGAGTGACCAAAAAGGTGATGGTTATGAATAAAGGAAAGCTTGCTATGTTTGGAGATACCAAGAGTGTATTCTCAAAGTCCGAGGAGCTTTCTTCAATGGGACTGAGAGTCCCGCAGATTACAAAGGTTATCAAGGCTCTGCGCGATAAAGGAGTTAATCTTCCTGACGATATTCTCACCGTTGACCGTGCTGTAGCTGAAATTACCGAACTCCTGAAAAAGGAGGGCAAGCTGTAATGAGAGATATAGCCTTTGGCCAGTTTTATCCTGCTAAGAGTCTGCTCCACAGACTCGACCCGCGAGCAAAAATATTATTGCTTATTGTGTTTATAGTGTTGGTGTTCTGCACCGCTAACTATTATTCACTACTTTTGGTGATACTCGGGGTATTCTCCGTTGTTTTATTTTCAAAAGTACCACTCAGACTTTATTTCAATAGCCTGAAGATGATTATAGTCATTGTGCTCATCACTTCGTTTCTTAACCTTTTTTATGGCACAGGAGAGCCTGTTATTTCATGGGGATTTATAAAAATCACGCTTGAGGGTATCAATAACGCGATTTTTGTGTCAGTTCGTATATTAAGCCTCATTCTTATCAGCTCGGCACTTACATTCACAACCTCGCCGACTGATCTGACCGATGCCTTAGAGCGACTGATGAAGCCTCTTACTGTGTTCAAGGTCAAAGTTCACGAAATCGCTATGATGATGACAATAGCTTTGCGTTTTGTTCCGCTTTTGCTTGAAGAAACGGACAAGATTATGTCTGCGCAGAAAGCTCGTGGTGCTGATATGGAATCAGGAAACCTGATACAGCGTATCAAAGCCCTCGTTCCGGTTTTGATTCCGCTTTTTGTATCTGCGTTCAGACGAGCTTATGAGCTCGCTGTAGCGATGGAATGTCGTTGTTATCAGGGCGGAGAGGGCAGAACACGAATGAAATCTCTGCACCTTCACACCCGAGATTATCTCAGCATTTTAGTAGTAATTATTCTAATAGTCGGAGTTGTATTATGCAATGTACTTCTGCCTCAGGCAGTGAGATAAGAAACCTAAAAATTACAATTTCATATTCAGGAAAAGACCTTCACGGCTGGCAGATTCAAAAAAACGCTGTTACAGTTCAACAGCGTTTTCAGGAAGCGGTATTCAGCGTACTCGGAAATACTCCTGATATAAAAGGATGTAGCCGTACAGACACTGGCGTGCACGCTAATATGTATGTCATCTCCATGAAAACCGACCATCAGATTTCGTGCGAAAGACTCAAAGCGGCACTTAATCGCTATCTCCCGCTTGATATCGTTGTAACAAGTGTTGAACAAGCTCCTATTGATTTTCACGCACGCTACAGCTGTAAAGGTAAGCGATACATTTACAAGATATTAAACAGAGAAGTCAGGGATCCGTTTTGCGAGGGCTACGCGCTTCACTATCGCTACGAAATAGACGTAGATATGCTTAATAGTGCAGCTCAGAGCTATGTTGGAACCCACGATTTCACCTCTTTTTGTACACTTGATAAAAGGGAAAAGGGCGATTTCACACGCACTGTTAAGAGCTTTTCTGTATATAGAGAAGGTGACTTTGTGTATATGAGCGTGGAAGCCGACGGCTTTCTGTATAATATGGTGCGTATTATGGTGGGAACACTGCTGAAAATCCAACAAGGAAAGCTTAGTGTAGACTCTATCCCTGATATCATTAAAGCTGAAAACCGCAAAGAAGCGGGCCCTACAGCGCCTGCCTGCGGACTTTATCTTGACCAAGTATTTTATTGATAGGTGTAAACTATGAAACAAAAAGGAAGACGCTTTGTCGCTGAAGAGAAACCTAAAAAGAATAAAAAGGTCGTAAAGCCTATTGAGTTTGAGACTGCAAAGACGGACAACAGTAAAAGAGTTGTTGAACCTGAAACTGAAAAAAGCGATAAAGAGAGAGAAAAAATGAAGGAGAATATAGAGAGAAAGCTCGAGAAAAATCGTGCGAAAGCTCTCAGAAAAAGTCGTGATAAATCGAAAACATCTGTTTTAAGCGGGGGTACAGATAGCTCAAAGGTGCTTAAATTCGAAAGAAAAGATGAAATCAACTCTAAATTTGAGAAGTTTTCTGATACAGTTAAGAATAACCGAAAGACCATCGTTATGTCTTCTGTCATCATCTTGGTGCTTTTGTTAAGCGTACTGATTTTCGCTAATCGTGACCGACTCTCTTTCTCAAGCATAAAAAACTGGGTTGAGTACGGAGTGTTTAATAAAGATAACGAGGAGCATTTCCCGATTAGTACTGACAGCGAGGTTGTTAATGACGGAAACTTCAGCCGTATTGACAGGAACCTCGTGTTCGCCTCTGATACTAAATTTGTTACTCTGAATAACTATGGTAGAACGATTTTCGAAAACCCACAGGCTTTTTCAACCCCTGTGCTTACTCAGGCTGCCGACAGCGATTTATCGCTAACCTATAATTTAGGCGGCAAGGGATTTTCTATTTACACACTTGATTCTCTTGTGTATACCGGTGAAGCTGAGGATAATATCATCGTAGCTGATATCTCTAAGAGCGGAACCTACGCCCTTGTAACCGAAAAGGATGGCTATTTATCGAAACTTTATGTATATAACGAAGATAACCAGCAGATTTTTGCCTACTCTTTCGCTGATTATTACATCACCTGTGTTTCTCTTGATTCAAAAGGAGAGTCAGCCGTGCTATCTGGTGTGTCTGCTCACGACGGTACCCAGTACAGCGCAGTGTATATGCTCAATTTCACAAAAGAAGAACCTGTTATTTTTGAGGAGTTTGAGGATAATATGCTCTATTATGTTGAGCACCTCACAAATAACTATGTTTGCATTATAGGAGATACCTCTTGTTACACAATGAATGCTATCTCAAAATCATTCAATACTACAACCTACGATGGAAAAGCACTTACTGCGTTTGATGTTAACACGGATACAAACACCTTTAGTTTGTCATTATCCAGAAGTGCTGATGGCAGAAAGTGCGATATCTTAGTATTTTCAACTTCAGGAACGCTTAGAGAAACTATTTCAACACAGCTGAAAATCACTTCGCTTTCAACCTACAAAAACCGAGTTGCGGCGATAAGCCTTGGAAATGCATATCTGTATTCAAAGGATGGCACTCTTTTGTCTGAAAAGGATGCAGGTTTGGACCCTCACGCAATAGTGCTTTATTCAACCAACGATGCGTATATTTTAGGAGTGAGTGAAATCAGGAGGCTCGACCTTTAATGTTCTATGATTTACTGTTCATTGCGATAGTATTAGTATCTGTGATAGTAGGTTACGTAAGAGGAGCGGCTAAATCTCTGGTCACTTTGCTTGGTTTTTTAGCTTCGTTTCTGATAGCAGTTTTTTTGGGCGATTTAATAACAGATTTAGTTTATGACAGTTATCTTTCTCAAGCTATAATAAACAGCGTAACAGATTCGCTGAGTGCTGAGTCTATTACCGCGGGTGTAACATTACCTCCATTTGTCAGCCTTGTAATGTCTTTGACAGGTTTTGATTTTGAAAGTGTTTTTCAAAACACTGTACAGAGTGCTCCGACTGCTATCGCTACAGCATTTGAAGCAGCGATAAAACCCGTAGTTGTTTCTATTTTATCGTTTGTATTCACTACGATTGTTTTCTTTGTATTATATTTTATTTTCCGTTTTATACTCAGAAAAATTCTGTTATTTGTATTCAGGTTACCTGTTATCAGCTTCTTTGATAAGCTGTTAGGTGGAGTGTGCGGACTTTTAAGCTCACTATGCATAATAAGCTTTATTGCGTTTCTTTTGAGTATAGTGATGCCTTATCTTTCAGATGTTCCATACATCTTTTCTGAGTCAACAATTTACAATTCATACATATTTTATCATTTTTATAGTGGTAATATATTTAATGCTATTATTTCTAATTTCTAAGGATATGAAAAATTATGTCGACTAATAAAGAGAATAAGGTTAAAGAAAAATCAACCTATCAGCACTCGGGAGAAACCGCGCTTAGTAATCGTGCTTTCACTATCCCTAACCTGATTTGTCTGATAAGAATTCTGCTTATTACACCTTTCGTAGAATTTTTTCTTGATAAAGAGTATGTTTGGGCGGCGGTTGTTATCATTCTGTCGGGTTTGTCCGACTGTTTTGATGGACTGATTGCCAGAAAATTCAATCAGGAATCAGAACTCGGAA
Organism: Ruminococcus sp.; assembly: GCA_017410265.1. Taxonomy (GTDB): domain Bacteria; phylum Bacillota; class Clostridia; order Oscillospirales; family Acutalibacteraceae; genus Ruminococcoides. Next base: position 74,985 of record JAFQRC010000005.1, read on the forward strand.
AAATATTAGACCCTCTTGCAGATAAGTTAACACTTCTTGCTGTTGGAGTTTGCTTGTGTCTGATTGAACCTTTCTTTTTACCTGTTGTTATTATTTTAGTTGTTAAAGATGTTTTGATGCTCATTGGTAGTACAAAGGTCGTTAAAATGGGCATATTAGTTCCAAAATCCAAGTGGTACGGAAAAGTAGGAACAGTGATGTTCTATGTAACCGTTACTTTCATAGTGTTTGTTGAAATTATGCAGACTATGGAAAAACCGCTTGTGAACATCGACTATGAAACAGGAAAGTGGATATCGATGGTTATGCTGTGTCTTACAGCAGTGATGATGATTTTTGCTTTTATTATGTATACATTCACTTTCCGTGATATTATAAAAAAAGCGCAGGCTTCTCAGGAAAGCAGCGCTTCTATTACTGAGTAAATTCTCGTTAATACGATTATATAAAGGAGAAAAATATGATTTGTTCCAGATGTGGCAAACGCCCTGCGGTTGTCTTTGTTTCTACAAATAACTCAGATGATAAACCGAAGGGATATTGCCTTGTATGTGCAAAGGAGCTTGGCATAAAACCTGTCGAGGACCTTATGAAGAAGATGGGAATATCTTCTGATGACTTGGAAGCTGTTCAGGACCAGATGGATTCAATTATGGAGAATATGTCTGACTCAGGCGACCTTAGCGAACTTGCTCAGTCGCTTGGTATGGGTGACATGGGAGAGATGGCTGAAATGTTATCTGTCGACACCGATAACGATGCTGACGATTCCTTCTCACCAGGTGGAGCTCCGAGCTTTCCGAATTTCTTCAATATGTTTGGAGGAAAGCCTGCTGACTCAACTAAACAGGGTGATAAAAAGCAGAAGAAGGAAAAGACACCTAAAAACCGCAAGCATATCTCGCTTTATTGCTATGACCTCACAAAGAAGGCAAAAGAGGGTAAGACCGACCGTGTTATCGGTAGAGATAAGGAAATCGAGAGAGTTATCCAGATTTTATCCCGCCGTACTAAAAACAATCCTTGTTTAATCGGTGAGCCTGGTGTCGGTAAAACCGCAATCGCAGAGGGGTTAGCGCTTAGAATCGCTCAGGGCAATGTTCCACAAAGACTTAAGAACAAGGAAATCCACCTACTTGACCTCACCGCGCTTATCGCTGGCACACAGTTTCGAGGTCAGTTTGAAAGCCGTATCAAAGGTCTTACACAGGAAGTCAAAGAAGCAGGAAATATTATTCTTTTTATCGACGAGGTTCATAACCTCGTTGGTACAGGTGACGCTGACGGTACAATGAATGCCGCAAATATCTTAAAGCCTGCGCTTTCTCGTGGTGAGATTCAGGTCATCGGTGCAACTACCTTCAACGAGTACAGAAAGTACATTGAGAAAGACAGCGCACTCGAGCGTCGTTTTCAGCCGGTAAAGGTGGGCGAGCCAAGTATAGCTGAATCTATCGAGATTTTATCAGGTGTCAGAGATTACTATGAGCTCCATCACAGAGTCACTGTTTCAGATGATATAGTAAGAAAAGCAGTTATTTTCAGCGAACGCTATATCACCGACCGTTTCTTGCCGGATAAAGCTATCGATTTGCTCGATGAATCCTGTGCTTGTGCAGCACTGAGAAATAAAGACCTCGAAGCATTTGATAAACTAAATGATCAAAAGACAACTTTAAATTTGACAAAAGAGAAGATTTCCACTGCTGACGAAATTGACTATGAAGCTCTTGCTACCGTAAATAGCGAGCTTGCTAAGGTTGATGAACAGTTGGGTTTGATTGACGAAGCTTCTCTTACAGCCGCAGTAACTGAAGAGGATTTAGCAAAAGTGATTGAGCTGTGGACAGGTATTCCATCTACTAGAATCAGAGAAAATGAACTCCTCAAACTCGCTGATTTTGATGTAAAGCTCAAGGAGAAAATCATCGGTCAGGACGAAGCGGTTGATGCGCTATCAAAAGCTATTAAGCGTAGCAGAGTCCAGATTTCACCTCGTAGAAGACCAGCGTCTTTTATCTTTGTCGGCCCGACAGGTGTCGGAAAAACCGAACTTGTAAAGGTGCTTTCACAGGAGCTTTTCGATACTCCTGAAACCCTCATACGACTTGATATGAGTGAGTTTATGGAGAAACACTCCGTGTCTAAAATTATTGGTTCACCACCTGGTTATGTCGGCTACGATGAAGCAGGTCAGGTCACAGAAAAAGTCAGACGCAGACCTTATTCAGTTTTACTATTCGACGAAATTGAAAAAGCTCATCCTGATGTGCTCAATATCCTGCTCCAGATTTTAGACGAAGGCAGACTTACAGATGCACACGGCAGAAGTGTCGATTTCTCAAATACCGTAATCGTTATGACCTCTAACGCTGGCTCTAACAAGCGTGAGAATGCTCTCGGATTTGCTAAGAGTGAGGAAGACGCTGAGCGCGAAAAGGTTATGAAAGCGCTTTCTGATTTTCTGCGACCTGAATTTATCGCTCGTGTTGATGAGATAATTGTCTTCAGAACGCTATCTAAAGAAAACTTCATCGCGATTGCTCACCTTATGCTTTCTGAGTATATTGAAACCCTCGCTGAAAAGGGAATAGACTTCCGCTTTGACGATAAAGCGTGTGAATATCTTGCTAACAAATCCTGTAACGGTAAATCAGGTGCGCGTGACTTACGCAACTTAATCCGCAAGGAAGTTGAAGATAAAATCACCACAGAGCTTATTTTAGCAGGAGAGGGCATGTTGTCTGCGATTTCTGTTTCTGCCAACGATACAGAACTTTTAGTAAATTCTCTTTAATAACAGATTAAGGCACCCATTTCTGGGTGCCTTTTTATATAGTGAGCTCTCTGAGTCGCTTTTTATCAAGTATTTTTACACCTCTGCGCGATAGCCCAACGATGCCTTCTGTTTCAAAGTACTTGAGCATTCTAGAGACTACCTCTCTTGCTGAACCCATATATTTTGCAATCAGGCTGTGAGTCAGCATAATCGTGTCAGTGTTTGTTCTGTTGATTTCATCGAGCAGGAATATAGCTAAACGCTTGTCCATACTCATGAATAGTATCTGTTGCATAATCCACATCGCGTTTGAAAGGCTTTCAACAGTTGTTTCGAGAGCATATATTCTGGCTTGCGGATATTTGTTGTTTATACTTTCGAAAGCATCGCCACTTATGTAGTAGCACTCACTGTCTTCTTCTGCATCGACGAAAATATCCGTCGAAATCGGCTCGGTGATAAAAGAAGCCGAGAGGATACAAAGCTCGTTTTCGTGCACCCTCATCAAGGTCAGCTCCTTGCCGTCTTCGGTGCTCATATATACCCTCAGAGTACCTTTTTTGAGAAAGATAATTCCTCCGTCGCCACTGCCATCGTAGATGTGAGTTCCTTTTTTATACGCAGATTGATTAGAGTTATTACAGATGAACACCTTGTCTTCATCACTCAGTAACTGCCAAAACGGAAAATTCTTTTCATAAATTGATGAAAATATTTCGTTATTCATTATTTCACCCCATTTGTGACTAAGTCACTGAAAAGTAGTAAAAAATGGTATAATATATGTCTATAACAAAAAGCGTTAGTACTAAAACATTAGTGCTTTATATATAAATTATTAAAGGAGGCAAGAATATGAACGCTAATAATCTACCTTTACTGTTGCTTGATAACGGCTCGATGATGAGTGTTATCAACGAAGGAGAATTCCGTTGCTCCAATATGTCGTTTGAGGATGCTAAGCTGCTCCTCGAAATTTTCGATGAAAAAGAGTATCTCAAATGTTTCTCCAACCCGGATATCGAATCGGTGATGTTCAACGAACTTGGTTTCCAGAATCGTAGCTTTGAGTACAAACACATCAGAAATATGAGAGTAAACCAGCAGGCGATTGTATTCAAGCTCTACACAACTCCGTCAGCATCCAACCCGATAATCCAGGCAGACGACGGGGTAGAAGCAAAGAAGATTCAGAATGTTTATGCATATTGCCAGCATCTCATTCGTGTAAAGTGATAAACTTATTTTACCATAAAATTCGCAGTACACAAGTGCTGCGGATTTTTTATGCGAAATGTAAACGGCTGAGTTTCCTCAGCCGTAAAAGGTTATTGATTATCCGAGAACTGGCTATTATAAAGTTTAGCATATAAGCCGTCTTTAGCCATAAGCTCTTCGTGGTTACCAACCTCTAAGATGTCGCCGTCCTGCATATAAAGAATATTTTCAGCGTCCTTGATGGTTGAAAGTCTGTGAGCGATGATGAAAGATGTCTTTCCCTTCATCATTTCGTTCATAGCCTCCTGAATCATAACCTCAGTACGGGTATCTACAGAAGATGTAGCCTCGTCCAAAATCATAATCGGTGGATTGTTAAGCATTGCTCTAGCAATAGTGAGAAGCTGTCGCTGGCCCTGAGCGATGTTACTTGCGCCCTCGTGGAGCACAAAGTCGTAACCGCCTGGTAAAGTTCTGATGAACGCGTCAGCTCTTGCTTTCTTAGCAGCCTCTTCAACTTCCTCGTCAGTAGCATCTAGCTTACCATAGCGGATGTTTTCTCTGATAGTACCATTATAAAGCCATGTGTCCTGAAGTACCATGCCGAAAATCTCGCGTAAACGGGAACGCTCCATATCTCTGATATCAACGCCGTCGATTTTGATGCCACCCTTTCTTACGTCATAGAAACGCATTATAAGGTTAACGAGAGTTGTTTTACCAGCACCTGTCGGACCAACGATAGCAGTCTTTTCGCCTGCACCGATAGTGATATCGAGGTCAGTGATAAGTGTCTGGTGTGGTAAATAACCGAAGCGGATGTGATCAAAGTCAACTTCACCCTTGAGAACTTCTGGAAACTGTGGATTTTCCACATCAGGAACTTCTTCCTTTTCATCCAGGAACTCAAAAATTCTTGAAGCGGCAGAACCTGTAGCCTGAATAGTGTTAGCAATCTGCATAACCTGAGTGAGTGGCTGTGAGAACTGTCTGAGATAGAGGGTGAAGGACTGAATCATACCTACTGAAAGTCCTGCAAATATAGCCATCAGAGCACCGATGATACTAACAAGAGCGTAGCCTAAGTTAGTCATATTCTGCATGATAGGGGTGAGAGTACCTGCTAAGAATTGACCTTCTTTAGAAGAATTGTAGAGCTCTTCGTTGGTTAATTCAAAGTTATCAATAACAGTTTCTTCTCTACCAAATACTGTAACAACATTATGACCTGAATAGTATTCCTCAACCAAACCGTTGAGCTTACCTGTGCCACCCTGCTGAGCATTGAACTTCTGCTGGGATTTTTTAGCAATCTTTGACGCAGCGTAAAGAGCGAACGGAACTACAGCAAGACCAACGAGTGTAAGCACACCGCTGATGTTGAGCATAATAGCAAAGATAATAACAATAGTGAAAATAGTATTTAATATCTGATAAATGCTCTGCTGTAAAGAGTTTGATACAGTATCAACATCGTTTGTTACACGGCTTAAGATATCGCCGTATGAATTAGTGTCATAGTAGTTGAGCGGAAGCTTTGAAAGCTTGTAGTCAACTCTCTTTCTAAGGTCGAAAATTGTGCTTTCAGCAACTGAAACGATGAGAGAGGTGCCGATGTATGAGAGCAAAGCGTTAAGACCATATGCACATCCCATCATAATCAGGAATTTAATGAACTCGCCGTTTTGCTCACCACCAACTAAAAGTTTTGCGAGAGCATCAGTTGCGTTACCCATAAGAAGCGGAGCTAAAGCGTAGGCGATAGTGGAAAGCAAAATAACGATGATTGCGATGATAAGCTTTGCTTTGTAAGGCTTCATACAAGCGAAAAGTCTTTTGTATGAGCTGTTTTTATTGGAAGGCTTTTTAATTTTCATATTATTCACCCTCCTTACTCATCTGAGAATCAACAATTTCCTTGTAAACATCACATGTCTCAACAAGTTCTTTGTGAGTACCCATACCGACAACCTCACCTTTTTCGATTACAATGATTCTGTCAGCATCGATGATAGTAGAAATTCTCTGTGCAACGATAACTACAGTAGCATCACCTGTCTCTGCGGACAGAGCATGTCTTAAAGCTTTGTCAGTCTTGAAGTCAAGCGCTGAGAACGAGTCATCGAATACATAGATTTCAGGCTTTCTGACAACAGCTCTTGCTATAGCAAGACGTTGTCTTTGACCACCCGAAACATTTGTACCACCCTGAGAAATAGGGGATTCAAAACCGCCTTCTTTCTTCATAACAAAGTCATAAGACTGAGCTATTTTAACAGCTTCTTCGATTCTGTCCTCGTCGGCATTCTTATCGCCAAACGCAATGTTTGAGTCGATAGTACCGGAGAACAGCACAGCCTTCTGTGGAACGAAACCGATTTTGTTTCTGAGTACTTCGGTGTCATAATCTCTGACGTCAACATCATCAACGAGCACCTGACCCTCAGTTACATCATAAAGTCTTGGGATAAGGTTAACGATAGTTGATTTACCCATACCGGTACCGCCGATGATAGCGGTGGTTTCGCCCGGCTTTGCCTCAAAAGAAAGGTTTTTGATAGCCGGTACATCAGCACCGGGATATGTAAACGAAACATTCTTGAATGTAAGATAACCTTTTTTCTCTGTGTTATCAGTAGTCTTTTCCTTGTTTTTGATAACAGGTTCAGTTTCCAGTACTTCGAGTGCTCTTGCAGCTGCAGTTGAAGCACGAGGGAGCTGAACGAAAACCATAGTGAGCATGATAACAGCCATCATAATCTGCATGATGTACTGTATGATAGCCATAATCTCACCGATAGTGTAGTCATAACCCTTGTTTACACTCTGGTTAGCAGCCATCAGCATAACCATAGCAGCAGTGAAAGAAAGAACAACAGTGAGTACAGGCATAACAGAGTTAGTAGTTCTCTGAAGCTTCATGTTAGTCTTTTTGTAATCCTTGTTGATTTCTTCGAACTTCTTTGATTCGAAGTCAATTGTACCGAAAGCACGGATAACACGGACACCTGTGAGTTTTTCACGCATAACAAGGTTGATTCTGTCGATTTTACCCTGAATCTTTGTAGAAAGCGGAATAGCGATTTTAGCGATAATAACCAGTACGACACACATAATAGGGATAGAAATAACCAGTACACCTGAAAGCTGTGGCGAGCTCGAAATAGCTAAAATGATACCGCAGATACACATGATAGGTGCCTGGAAAGCAATTCTTAAACACTGGTTTAAGAATGTCTGCACCTGAGTGATATCGTTGTTGGTTCTTGTGATAAGAGAAGAAGCAGTAAATCTGTCGATTTCAGTCTGAGAGAAATACTGAACTTTTCTGAAAACCTTTGAGCGGAGATTTCTGCCGACACCCATAGATACAGTAGCAGAAAGTCTGCTTGTAGTAATACCGCACCATAAACCGAAAACAACTAAAGCAATCATAAATCCGCCGACTCTGAGCACCATACCGACATCATCGTTAGGGATAGCGATATCGATGAGTCTGATAAGCATTGACGGAAGACCGAGAGTTGCCATAGTTGTACCGATAGTGGTGAGTATTATGAAGAACAATTCTTTTTTATAGGAGGCAAGCTCCTTAAATACACATTTCATAATAACTCTCCGTGATTTTTATCAGTTCTTTTCAAATACAGAGCAGATGAGTCTGACACCGTAGAATGTAAGACCAAAGCCCATAACATAACCTAAAGTCATAGTAGCGTAAATCAGGTGAGTGCCTGCGTACATACCCATTAAGATGAGCAGGATACCTAAAATCAAAGTTAACCACCAGTTTTTGTTGCCGTTTTTCTTTTTTGTAAACGATTCAACAGTAGAATCCACACCACTGAGCACAAGCCACAGAGCAAAAATAACAACGACGATAAGGTCGAATGTAGCTCGAAGTGTCACATCAAACATAGCGACAGTAGAGAGTACAGCAGCACCGATAGCGAGTATCAGACCGATTGTACCGTTGACCATCTGCTTTTTATCTTTTTTGTTGCGAGCATACTCAAAAATACCGCAAAAGCCGATTACGCCGAGCAGTGCTGTTACAATCCAGCCTGCTGTCATCAGTGTAGAAACACCTGGCATAAAGAAGCAGTAGAAAGCAGCAAATAATGAGAAAATACCCATAATACAGTTAAATACTTTCATAGGAACCTCCTTGAATATTATGCATTTTCAATATACCATAAGTTGATTGTTAAAACAATAGTTTTGAAACAAAAAACAAAAGCACCGAAAAACGGTGCTTTTATGTTTAAATGAATTTTACAGCAGTGCCATATGCAATTACCTCAGCGGCTCCTTGCATAATAGCTGATGAAGCGTATCGTATATTAACGATTGCGTCTGCACCAAGCTCGGTAGCCTTTTCAACCATACGCTTTGTAGCCAGAGCCCTCGCTTCATTCATCATTTCGTTGTACGCCTTGAGTTCACCGCCGACAAGTGTTTTGAAGCTCTGAGTAATATCCTTTCCGATATTTTTACTCTGAACAGTGCTTCCTTGCACAAGTCCCAACATCTCTAATTCTTTTCCTGTGATGTAATCAGTATTTACTAAGATCATCTTCTTCGCCACTCCTAATTTCTTTTATTCTCTCTATGCAGACGAAAATCATCACGCCCGCAAAAACAACAGGGATAACTCCTATCAGAATTCTGACGATAATATTATCAAAAAGATATATTAGTACACCGAAATATATAGCGATATAAATAATCATAAATACAGTTATTATTATCGGCGCAATCATCTTTTTCACTTTGGTCACCCCTGAGTTGTTATATATTTATTCTACAACAATTAAAAAGAAAATTCAATATCTGATTTTTACTACTTGACACATAATACTATGCGTGGTATAGTATACCCAAAGGAGGTATTTTATGGACATACAACTCAAACGTGGTCTGCTTGATGTCTGCGTTTTAAAAGCTATAAAAAATGAGGACTCCTATGGATATAAGATTATAAAAGATATGAAACCTTTCGTCGAAATCAGTGAGTCTACACTTTATCCGATTTTGCGCCGACTTGAAGCTTCCGGTATGCTTACTGTTCATTCAGCCGAGCATAACGGGCGACTCAGAAAGTACTATCGTATTACAGATATCGGTCTTGAAAGGATAGAAGATTTCAAAAGTGAATGGGATGAAATAATCTCGATTTATGAATTTATCACAAAGGAGGATAATAATGAATCAGTGTGAATTTATTTGTGAGCTCAACAGAAGACTTTCAGGTTTACCGGAAGAAGATATCAATAAATCAATTGATTACTACTGTGAACTTATCGATGATTACATAGAAGACGGTAAAAGTGAGGAAGAAGCGGTTGCGGCTTTAGGCGATATTGACGATATTGTCAATCAGATTTATACAGACACACCACTTTCAAAGATTGTGAAAGCAAAGGTCAAACCTAATAGAGCGTTACGCGCGTGGGAAATAATTCTTATTGTTTTAGGCTCTCCGATATGGCTTAGTATAATGATTGCTGTATTAGCTGTAGTTTTTTCTGTATATATAGTTTTATGGTCTGTTGTAATTTCGCTTTATTCTGTTGTTTTATCAGTTGCTGTTACATCGCTTGTTTTGTTTATAGGCATATTAGTCAGCGTATTAAAAGGTCTGTTTTTAAACGCGGTTATATTCCTTGCTTTAACGCTGGTGCTTGCAGGCTTGACAATTCTCTTGTTTGTTGGAACAAACTATTTTGCGAAAGCTATGATTATTGTCAGCAAATTGATATTTAAGTCAATCAAACAATTGTTTATAGGGAGGGGAGCAAAATGAAAAAGTCTGTGAAAATTTCTTTGATTATTTCAGGTGCTCTTATAATCTCTGGACTATTGATTTTATTTGGAGCTTTGTGGACTGTGAGCTTTGATATTTCTAAGCTTGACTACACTTCATATAATACAGTGAACTACAAAGCGACAGTTTATGATGTTGATTATGATTTCACGGATATTTATATCGAAGAACCGAGCCTTGATATTACATTCGAAGAAACCGAAGATAATTCTGCTTATGTTAGAACATATGCTTACGAAGATGTACAGCATCAGGTTTATGTAGAGAATAATAAATTGTATATCAAACGAGCAAAGAATGATAATGTTGTAAGAATATTCGGTATTAATATACCATCTGAACCTCAAAGGTTGACTGTTTGTCTACCCCAAAAAACATATAATAACGTAACTATTAATTGTGCAAGCAGTGAAGTTACTATATTCGAAATGAAGAATATAGCCTTTGAAAATCTTGAAGCAAACAGCACAAGCGGAGATGTTGGTGTATTTGGTTGTATAACTGATACTGTTAAGGTTGATACGACTAGTGGTACAGTGACTGTGTTAGTTTGTCCCGTGAAATTTATTGATTTATCAACTACCAGTGGTAACATTGATATTAAGAAAGTCTCAGGCTCAGAGTCTATAAAAGCAAAAACTACAAGTGGCAATTTGTATATGTGGCTTACTGATTGCAATAGTCTGAGTGTTGAATCTGTGAGCGGAGAGATTGATTTAATCGATGTAACTGTTTCGTCTCTGCTTAATGCTCAAAGTACAAGTGGGGATATCAACTTAGAGAATAGTGATGCTAATGAGTTGTATATTAAGACAACTAGCGGTGATGTCGAAGGACATCTCCTTTCAAAGAAGACTTTTGTAGTTGATACAACCAGTGGTAGTGTTGAAGTGCCACAGACATATTCCAACTCTAAATGTGAAGTTCACACAGTGAGCGGAGATGTGGAATTTAAATAAAGGCTTATAAGATGCGTAAAAACGGGGATACAATTTTGTATCTCCGTTTTCTGTATGTATATTTAAAATATGATTTAGTTGACACCCGCCTTCGATTCCCATCACCCGAAGTTTCAAGGTGAAATAGAAAAAGGGGACCCCGAAATCTTTGATTTTGGGGAGAGGAGGAGCGACGGCTAGGTCAAGAGGCGATTTTAAAATAAAAAATCGTCGCAGACCTAAGAGTCCGCGACGACGATGGAGCGGGTGATGTGTGTTTAGTATAACTGAGAAAGCTACCTCGTCTGTTGCCGTTGTGATACAAAAACGAGCATTTGCGCTCTCCCTAAAAACGCTCCACTGGAGCGTTTTCTTAACGGTCGCCTTCGATTCCCATCACACACTCAAAATTAAGGTATAAAATTAAGGATACCCTAACGGAAATCCTTAATTTAATAATTATGGAGCGGGTGATGGGAATCGAACCCACCTCCTCGGCTTGGAAGGCCGATGCACTAGCCGATGTGCTACACCCGCATATAAGCGAAGTTATTTAACTGCAAGAGGTATTCTAGCACAAACTTCGCTATTTGTCAAATAATTACTGTGGATTATTGTCGATTCTGTAAATCTCCTGATTATCGATATCGATGTCAGGAATCATAATCGGCGGAATACCACAGTTAGCGGTCACGGTTGTGACAAAAGCCTTGAGATATGGGAACAGACCCTTGAAAGTTTCAGTGTGGATGCGTTCTTTCTTTTCGCCTTCTTTGAAAGCAAAAATCCCGGACATCACAACATGAATTTTGAACTTTTCCGGGTTATTTGAATCGTAAACCTCGATGTCAAATTCGCCCTTGCACATATTATTCTTAGCGTACTGAACATTGTACTGATATTTGTGTGCAAGCTTAACCTGTGTACCATTTTCGAGTAATGCAACAAAATCGAGTTTATCTACCTTATAGCCTTTGAGTGATACTATAGCCATATCTATTCTCCTTACATTGTATGTAAAATTTTCTATATTATAGCATATTACATTGATATAATAAAGTATTTATTTAAAATTTGATATATTTCAGAATAAAAATAAAGGTGCATCCAAAGATGCACCCTTATCTTTGGCTGGGAAGGCGGGGTTCGAACCCACGAAATGACGGAGTCAAAGTCCGTTGCCTTACCGCTTGGCTACTTCCCAACAGCAAGAATAAGTATATCATATTTTAGATTTATGTCAATACTTGAGAATTTGATGACATTTGCTCAAAATTATGGTATAATTAAAAAAATAAAATTTGGAGAATCTTATGAGTATATTAAATGTCGAACATTTATCCCATGGTTTTGGTGACCGAGCAATCTTCCACGATGTGTCCTTTCGACTTCTGAAAGGAGAGCACATCGGTCTTATTGGTGCAAACGGTGAGGGTAAATCAACCTTTATGAATATCGTCACAGGAAAGCTGATGCCTGATGAGGGCAAAGTCGAATGGTCAAAAAATGTCCGTGTCGGATATCTTGACCAGCACACTGTTTTATCTCAGGGTATGACTATCGAAGATGTTCTTAAATCCGCCTTTTCGTATCTTTTTGAGTTGGAATCTAGAATGAATGAGATTTGTGATAAGTTAGGCGAAGCTTCAGAAGAAGATATGAGCGAGATGCTTGATGAGCTCGGTACAATTCAGGATACCCTGACTCTTCACGATTTTTACATAATAGACGCAAAAGTCGAAGAAGTCGCCAGAGCACTTGGTTTATTTGATTTCGGACTAGATAGAGATGTAACAGACCTTTCGGGTGGTCAACGTACAAAGGTTTTGCTTGCAAAGCTCTTGCTTGAAAAACCTGATATTCTGCTACTTGATGAGCCTACTAACTATCTTGATGAAGAGCATATCGTCTGGCTTAAGCGATATCTAATCGACTACGAAAATGCGTTTATACTGATTTCTCACGACATTCCGTTTTTAAATGAAGTTATCAACATTATCTATCATATGGAGAATCAGGAGCTCAACCGCTATGTTGGTGACTATCATCACTTTGAAGAAGTCTATGCTATGAAGAAAGCTCAGCTTGAAGCCGCCTACAAGCGTCAGCAACAAGAAATCTCTGAGCTTAAAGACTTTGTCGCACGCAACAAAGCCAGAGTTTCAACCCGAAATATGGCTATGTCGCGTCAGAAATTGCTCGATAAAATGGATGTTATAGAGCTTGCTCAGGAAAAGCCGAAGCCAGAATTTAACTTCAAACTCGGCAGAACACCGAGCAAATTTATATTCGAAACAAAAGACCTGGTTATAGGCTACGACGAACCACTGTCGAAACCGCTCAATTTAACATTCGAGCGTGGTAAAAAGATAGCTCTAGTCGGTGCCAACGGTATCGGTAAAACAACGCTTCTTAAAAGTATCTTAGGTCTGATACCACCACTTTCAGGTTTGGTAGAGCAGGGTGATAATCTTCTGATAGGTTACTTTGAACAGGAGAGCTCACCTGATAACACAACCACCTGCATCGACGAACTATGGCAAGATTTTCCGTCATACAACCAATTTGAAGTGAGAGCCGCTTTAGCTAAATGCGGTCTTACAACCAAGCATATCGAAAGTCAGGTGCGTGTTCTTTCCGGCGGTGAGCAGGCGAAGGTGAGATTGTGCAAGCTCATAAACAAAGAAACCAACATTCTGCTTTTAGACGAGCCGACAAACCACCTTGATGTGGACGCAAAAGACGAGCTCAAACGAGCTTTGAGGGAGTATAAAGGCTCAATTCTCCTCATCTGTCACGAACCTGAGTTTTATCTCGATGTAGTTGATGAAGTCTGGGATTGCTCAAAATGGACAACAAAGATTTTTTAAATAGATAATTAAAAGGAGATATATTATGAAAAAATCACGCTCAATTTTATGGGGAATAGTTCTAGTTTTAGCTGGCATTCTGTTTGCACTGAACTCGCTTAATGTTTTACATTTTAACATCTTTTTCGACGGATGGTGGACACTTATTATCATCATTCCTTGCTTAATCGGAATATTCACAGACAGCGACAAGATGGGTAATTTAATAGGATTGTCAGTCGGTGTGTTCCTACTTTTCTGTTGTCTGGAGATACTAAGCTTTGATTTACTTGTAAAGCTTCTGTTACCATTGATTATCATCATCGTCGGATGCAAGTTGATTTTCGGTTCATTTAAAAGCTCAAAGACACAGAAAGTTATGAATGAAGTTGTAAATAACGGTGGTAATATCAGAAACGCTACTGCTACTTTTTCAGGTCAGGATGTTTTCTATTCTGTTGGCGAGGAATTCACAGGTGCTGAGCTCAACGCTGTTTTCGGTGGAGTGAAGCTCGACCTCAGAAACGCTGTTGTTCAAAAGGATTGTGTTATCAAAGTGTCCGCGATTTTCGGTGGAATTGATATTTTCCTTCCACCGAATGTCAATGTAAAAGTGAATTCCACATCAATTTTCGGTGGAGTATCAAACAAAACGCATAACAACAACATCGCAAACACAGTGACTATCTATGTTGAGGGTACATGTCTGTTTGGAGGAGTTGATATCAAATGACGGATTTCCAAAGAGCAATAAAATACATAGCGATTATCATCGCTGTTTTCCTTATTATCGCTATCATCGGCGGCATTATCAGCGGATTGTCAATATTAGGCTTTGTTGTTAACACAAATTCAATTGAAAGTAGCACGGAAGTCCTCACTACTCAGCCACTCACTGACATCTATGAACTCGAGGTCGAGCTTGCAAGTTACGAGCTTATTATCAAAGAAGGCGACACCCTATCCGTCGCATATGATAACAGAAACAAATCTGTTGTAGTTGATGGCAATACACTGAAAATAACTGAAAAGAAAAAGCTTTTCCATTTTGGTCAGGAGGGGTATACAGTTATCCTGACTGTACCTGAAAATTATTTTTTCACTCAGGTTTCTCTAAAAATGGGTGCAGGACGCTTAAAAGTAGATGCTCTTTCCACAAACGAGCTTAATCTCGAGCTTGGAGCAGGAAATGTCGAAATCAGTAATCTCACCGCTATCACTTCTGTTGATATTGAAGGTGGTGCAGGTGACTTATCGATAACTGAGTCAGAGATTACAGACCTCGACCTTCAGATGGGTGTCGGTGCACTCGCGCTTTCGTCAAATCTCATCGGAAACAATCAAATCGATTTAGGAGTAGGCGACAGCGACATTAAGCTCAAAGGTACCGAAAACGACTACAGATTTGATATAACAAAAGGTCTGGGCGAGGTAACATTCGACGGAGAAAAGTTCAGCAACGCGTCGCCTAGTGTTTCAATGCAAGGGGATAATATTTCTTTTGTAGAAATAAACTGTGGCGTTGGTAAAGTAAATATCGATTTCATACAATAAATAATGTATGCGCTAAAAAAAGCCATATCAGCTTTGTTGCTGGTATGGCTTTATCTTTAGTGTAATATGTAGTTAAGTCCCATCAATAGGTATAGTGGTCCAAGACAGTATACCATAAACATTTCTTTGTGAGGAACCTTTGTTTTGAAGCAATCGGTCAGCAGTAAAAGCTCGAAAACATAAGCCCCCGCACCGCAAAAGTATGCAACAGCCTTGAGTATATGATAAATCTCATCAATGAAGAAAGACGAGATGAATAGTAGCGCCGCAACAGCAACCAGTAGGTTTCTGCAAAGCAGCATCACGTAGTCAAGTTTTCTATGCGTACTGTGTATAAGCTCATCAACGTCAGGGGAAGTGACATCAATAGTGTGTTTAACTTGCTCGATTATCTTTGACATATAAACTCTCCAAAAAAAGTAATATGTTTAAATATATAATAAATGTCGAATTGTGTCAATAAAGTAAGTGTGGCGATATATTTTAATAAAGGTGGGGTTGACCAAATAACAAAAACCACTCGATTCACATCGAGTGGTTTAGAAAATCTGAACATAATGTATTATGATCAGAGATTAGATGCTTTCAGAAGAATCAGCGAAGCGACATCATCAGGTGTTACCGACATCATTAGCGTAGCGTCATCATTTGCATAGCAAACATCATTCAAAAAGCCTCTCTTGTCATAAGACAAAAGAGGCTTTTTGTTGGTGACCCATCGGAGATTCGAACTCCGGACACCTTGATTAAAAGTCAAGTGCTCTGCCGACTGAGCTAATGAGTCAAGTGGGGTGGATAATCGGATTCGAACCGATGGTCTCCAGTGCCACAAACTGGCGCTTTAACCAACTAAGCTATACCCACCATATGGCGCGCTGAAAGGGACTCGAACCCCTGACCTACTGCTTAGAAGGCAGTTGCTCTATCCAGCTGAGCTATCAGCGCACATCGACAAAACAGCGAACTGTTTTTAGTCAGCCTTAATATTATATAAGACAAGCGTCGTTTTGTCAATAGTATAATTGAGCTGTAAAAATAATTTTTTTCAGCGTATTATTGTTATTTTTGCTGTTTAATAACCTTGAGCCTTGAGAATTCCTCTCGTTCTTTTTCGTCGAGTGCATCAGTAATGTTTTTAACATCTCGCTCGAACTTTGGAATCATGATGTTTTTGAGCGCGTTAGCGCGCTTCTGAGTTTTCTTTATCGAGTCAGCTAGTCTATAAACGCTGTTTTCGATTTCAGCGAGTTCAACAGTCAGCTCTTTAACATACAAAAACTTCATCTGAGCTTCATCGAGTGAAGAGTTAGAGGAAGAAAGACCGTAGTGTAATACTCTCTTATCATTTTTGTCTATAGTGAGAATCGGTATTTCAACGCCCATAACACTGCGATAATCAAGATTTATGCTGTTATCAAGTGGCATCGACATCGAAACTTCTTTTGAAAAACCGAGCGTAATGTTAGCTTTTTGCAGTGCCAGATAAGCTTCGTTGAACGCAGAGTCGATTTTACTCTGTATTTCATTCGCTCTGTCGATAAGCATCATCATTTCGCGGATGAGTATATTACGCTTTCTGTCCAGTAGCTCAAAGCCGACCTTAGACAGCTGTAGCGACTTTTTAGTGCTTATTAAATTGCCTTTAGTAGGTGCTACATTCTGAGCCATAATACACCATCCTTTCAAAATTAGTCTTTTTTGTCAATGTAATACTTATCCAGTAACTTGTCATCAACACGGTCAAGCTCGGATTTAGGAAGATTTGACAGCAGTTTCCAGCCTAAATCAAGACTCTGTTCTATAGTTCTGTTTTCATTATTACCCTGGTTTACGAAGGTACTCTCAAACTGTCTGCCAAACTCAAGATACATCTTGTCTATAGGAGAGAGCTCCTCTTCGCCGATAACAGAAGCCAGACTTCTCGCGTCAATTACCTTAGCATATGAAGCGAAGAGCTGGTTAGCGAGTCCCTGATGATCCTCTCTTGTGTAGCCTTCACCGATACCGTCTTTCATAAGACGAGAAAGGGAAGGGAGAATGTTAACAGGAGGATAAATACCCTGACTCTGTAGCATTCTGTCTAGTACTATCTGCCCCTCGGTGATGTAACCTGTGAGATCAGGTACAGGGTGGGTGATGTCATCGTTTGGCATAGTCAGAATCGGAATCTGAGTAACCGAGCCTTTAGAACCTTTTATCATACCAGCTCTTTCGTACATAGAAGCAAGGTCTGAGTATAGATAACCCGGATAGCCTTTTCTACCTGGAATTTCGCCCTTTGAAGAGCTGAATTCTCTGAGTGCCTCAGCGTATGAAGTCATATCTGTCATAATAACGAGAATGTGCATATCAAGCTCAAAAGCGAGATATTCAGCAACCGTGAGAGCACATTTCGGTGTGAGCATACGCTCGATAATAGGGTCGTTAGAAAGATTTAGTAGCATAACAACCCTTGACATAACACCGCTTTCTTCAAAGCTCTTTTTGAAGTATTGAGCGACATCGTTCTGAACACCCATAGCGGCGAAAACAATACCGAAGTTGCTTTTGTCTGCACCGCTGATTTTAGCCTGTCTTACTATCTGTACAGCGAGCTCGTTGTGCTTCATACCTGAGCCTGAGAAGATTGGCAGCTTCTGACCACGGATAAGAGTCATCAGTGTATCAATACTCGAAATACCTGTGTTGATGTAGTTTCTCGGATAAATTCGGGAAACAGGGTTAATCGGAGTGCCGTTGATATTCTGCTTTTTCTGTGGGAAAATGTCGCCAAGTCCGTCGATTGGTTTACCTGCACCGTTTAGCACTCTGCCCATAATCTCCGCAGAGAGAGGCATTTCCATCGGTCTGCCTGTAAGACGAGTTCTTGTGTTGTTAAGGCTTATAGCTCTTGCACCCTCGAAAACCTGAACGACAATTCTTTCGCCCTCAATCTGTACAACTCGTCCCTGACGCTTTGTACCGTCCTCGAGTTGAATATCAACAATCTCTTCAAAGGAAACGCCTTTAACGCCGTCGATAACAATAAGCGAGCCGTTGATTTCCTTAACGCCTACATAATCTATAACCATAGCATTTCCTCCTTACTTAGTGATAGAATCGATTTTCTCGTCGATTTCCCTGATATATTCATAAAATAAATCAAGTCTGTCATTTGGAATATCGTATTTCATCTTAGTGAGCTTGTCAAAAAGTCCGAGCTCACTAACTTTTGAAATAGGGATAGCCATACTTACGATGTGCTTAGCTCTTTTGTGCAGATGCAAAATAACTTTCATCATCAGTTTCTGCTTTTCAAGAGATACAAAGGTATCGTCTTTATGGAAAGCGTTTTGCTGGAGGAAACCTACTCTGATGACTCTGGCTGTTTCGATAACGAGCTTCTGATCATCAGGAAGAACATCAGCGCCGATGAGCTTTACTATTTCCATCAGTCGGCTTTCTTCAGCAAGCAATGAGGAAATACCGCTTCTTAATTCGATGAAATCTGTGCCCAGTGTTTCTTCAAACCAAGGGTCGAGGTCAGTGAAATATTCGCTATAGCTGTCCATCCAGTTGATAGCAGGATAGTGTCTTGCGTATGCAAGCGATTTGTCCAGCGCCCAGAAGCAACGAGTGAATCTCTTTGTGTTCTGAGTAACAGGCTCAGAAAAGTCCGAGCCCTGTGGAGAAACCGCACCGATTATAGAGACAGAGCCTTCTTCACCGCATAACACATTCGCTCTGCAACCACGCTCATAGAATTCCGAGAGTCTTGAAGGAAGATAAGCAGGGAAGCCTTCTTCAGCAGGCATTTCCTCAAGACGACCTGAAATTTCTCTGAGTGCCTCTGCCCAACGGGATGTAGAGTCAGCCATAATAGCGACATTATATCCCATATCGCGGTAGTATTCAGCTAGTGTGATGCCTGTGTAAATGGAAGCCTCGCGAGCCGCAACAGGCATATTTGAGGTGTTTGCGATAAGAGTTGTACGATAAGTCATCGGACAATTTGATTTCGGGTCGATAAGCTCAGAAAACTCCTGAAGCACCTGACTCATCTCGTTGCCACGCTCACCACAGCCGACGTATACGATGATATCAGCGTCGCACCATTTGGCAAGCTGATGCTGAGTCATAGTCTTACCTGTACCGAAGCCTCCCGGAATAGCCGCAGTACCGCCCTTGGAAATAGGGAAGAGCGTGTCGATAACACGCTGACCTGTAATAAGTGGAACAGATGCTGTCAGACGTTCTTTGACAGGACGAGGGGTTCGGATAGGCCACTTCTGGCATAGTGAAAGCTCGTGAGTGTTACCATCTTTATCCCTGATTTTAACGATAGTGTCAAAAAGCTTGTATTCGCCGTTTTCAGCAGTATAAATAACCTCACCCGACAGAGTAGGAGGTACCATACATCTGTGAGTGATAATCTGAGTTTCAGGCAAAGTAGCATAAACTTCGCCACCATTTAAGTAGTCGCCGACCTTAGCTGTAACATTAACCTCCCAAAGCTTTTCAGTGTCAAGAGGTGATACCTGAGAGCCACGGCTGATAAACGCTCCGTCACTCTTTTCTATTTCTGATAGAGGGCGTTCAATGCCGTCGAATATGTTATTAAGTATTCCCGGTCCGAGCAGTACATTCATTGGAGCACCAGTGCCGACTATCGGATCACCGGGTTTAAGTCCTGTGGTGTCTTCGTAAACCTGAACAGTTGTGAAATCACTGTTGATGCCGATGATTTCACCAACGAGCTTTTCCTCTCCGACATAAACCATCTCCATCATAGAAAAGTCAGTTGCGCCTTTAACCGTAACAACAGGTCCGTTGATGCCAAAAATACAGTTCTGATTCATAGTCACACCACCTTAAGTCCCGAAGTTTCAGTAAAACGGGCTCGCTCATCACTCAGCTTTGTGTCCAAAGTGTCGTCACAAAGCAGGGAAAGCTCTTCGCAGTAGCCTTTGATACCGCCGAGCAATATTTTATTGTCAGTTGTGATTTCGCAGTTTTTGATGTTTTCTTTAATAAGCTCAGCATTATTTATATCACATTCTCTGATATAAATAACGCAAGCTTTGTTTTCGAAAACCTCAGCGATTTTTTTAGCACTATTTCTTAGATATTCAGCGTAAGCTTCGCTTTTTGTGAAAGCGGTGAGCTTTTCTTTTGCATCAGCAAAAACACTCTCAACTATTTCGTTGCGTTTGACAAAAAGCGTTCTTCTGCTCTCCTGCTCACGCTTAGCTACATCGCTGATGATAAGTGCCTTTTTTGAGCTGATTTCTTTTAAGATAAGAGCGTGGGCGTCTTCAAGACCCTCTTTAGTAGCTTTTTCGATTTCCTGCTTTCTGAATTCTTCAGCCTCGAGTCTGATAGCTTCGCTCTGCTCTTTAGCATATTTATTTATAGCTCTTAAAAAACTGCTTGTTTTTTGAGATTGATTCATATATTTGCCTTCTTACTAAATTGATTGTCAGTATTACATTTTTACACCGATAGCGTCAGAAACATATTTAGTGATACTGTCTTTAGTTCTTCCGTTACCGTGTCTGTCAGGAATTTCGATGATTAGCGGTTGTTTTCTGTTGAGCTTGATGTCATAAATCTTGTCGTGACACAGCTTCATCAGAGTTTCTGTCATCAGTATAACAGCGACATCCTCCATCTTAAGTGCATCGTCAAGAGCTTTCTCAACATGGTGTTGTTTGTGTACAACAACACCGTCAACACCCGCTAGTCGCATCCCTATCAAAGTATCAACATTATCGCTGATGAGATACATTTTCATAGAAAATCATCCTTTATCAGAGGCTTGAAATAATCATGATGGAGATAAGCATACCATAAAGCGCACAGCCTTCACCGAGCGCAACAAAGATGATAGACTTACCGAAGTTTTTAGGGTCCTCGCTTGTAGCACCGATAGCTGCAGGAGCAGAACCGCCAACAGCGATACCACCGCCGATACATGAAAGACCTGTTGAGATACCTGCTGCGAGATAACCCCAGCCGGTAGCACTTGATGCAGCAGCTTCAGCAACAGCAGTAGCATCAGCAGCGTGAGCAACAATAGGGCATACCATACAGAAAGCGAACACAGCACAGAAAGAGAGAATCTGTGTCAGAACAGTTCTTTTTGCGCTCTTACCTTTTTCAAAAGCTTTAACAGAAACGAGCACAGAAACTACTAAAAAAGCAGCTGGTATAAATAAAAGCAGATAATTTAACATTTTATATTCCTCCAAAATTAAAGATAAAGTTAATTGTTTTCTATTTTTACAGGCTTGTACGGTCTGCCGTCGCCCATATAGAATCTACTGAACATTTCGTAGTATTCAAGTCTTAACACCTGAATGCCTACAAGAAGTGCCTCTAAAGCGGCGACGATAATGTTGCCAATAATAACAGTGATAACATAACCTGTTGAACCGAACATCGAAGCAAGCACGAATACAACCTGCATCATACCCGCGTGTACGAGTACAAACGCGCCTACTCTTAAGAAACTCATTGTATTTGTAACATAAGAAAGACATACTTCAAAAAGCTCAAAGAAGTTATCAACGAAAAATTCTCCGAATTTTTTCGGGAACCAGTCTTTTTCTCCTCTGATAAGTTCAGATAACGGTTCTCTGAAGAATATCAGTATCAGCGGGATTACAATGAGGAAGATTATATACGGAGCTGTGAACAGTTTGATCCCCAACATCATTGAACAAACTAAACCTATAGCAAGAGATGCATAGAAAACAAGACCGCATACACCGTTAACGCCAAATAGCGCCCCACCGATATCTTTACGCTTGAATGACGAGTAGATATTCAGTCCCATAGCAATTATGAGTAGCACCATACCTATTCCGACAGCGGTGTAGATAATAGTCATCGTCCAGTGCGACTCCATAACCTCAATCGGCTTTTCTTCAAAACCGAACAGCTTCTGGTACATCGGGTCAAGAATATGCTCGAATCCGAATACACTACCAAACACAAAGCCGAATATCGTCGAAGATATTGAACACGGAAAGAGTAGCCGTCCAAGCTCCATGTGCATCAGCTTGTACATAACGATGGCAGCGATCAAAAGAACTATTCCATGACCGACATCGCCAAACATAATGCCAAACAGCAGGGAATAGGTGAAAGCTAAAAAGGATGATGGGTCAATCTCACCATAGTTTGGTGTGCCGTACATCTCAGTGTAAAACTCAAACGGTTTTGCAAAGAAGTTGTTTTTATACTTCACAGGCGGATTGTGCTTGATTTCATCTTTTGCATCAGAAGAACTGACTTCAATACTTTCGATGCTCTCAAGTGCCTTTTTGATATCCTTTTCATCCTTTGCAGGAACCCATCCTGCTAAGATGAAGTTGTCGTGATATCCGTATGCGAATGAGCGGATAGAGTACAAAGCATTTTCTTCACATAGCTTAGAGTAAATCTTCAGAACATTATCTTTGTTGTTTTTCAGATATTCCTCGGTGTCTTTATCAAGCTTTATGATTTTATTATTTAACTCTTCAACATACTCTTTTTGCTTAGATATGAAGTCAATAGGAGTGCCCTTGAATCCCTCAACAGGAATATGCTCGAAGTAAAGTGCCGAGAAGATATTGTCGATTTCATCTGCTAAATCAAGAGGAGCAGTGTAAACACCCCAGTAGTATTTATCGTCGCTTGATACTGGGAAGAATTGCACAAATTCGTTATCTTCAAACTCAGAGAGCTTATGATAGCTTTCTTTTGGGAGTCTGCCGAAATCCGAAGCGATAAATTCACAAGCCTCGATTTCCTCCATCGAAAGATTAAGACCCACAAAGTGAGAGCTTGCGTCGATTTTTCGCTTGCAATCTTTGATTTCAACCGTTAGATTTTCTTTTTCTTTGAGCTTTGCGCCAAGCTCTTTTTCAATCTCATCAACAGCATCAGCAATTTGTCCGATAGTGAGTTTACAGTCACTGAAATCGACGATCTCAGGTTCAATCTCAGCTAAAGTAAAAATGTTCTTTAGCTTTGAAAGAATAGCGGAAGTTTCGTTTTTAGAAGCCACAGGAAGGAATCTCTCGGTTTCCGAGAAAAATTCCGTCGCATCATCAGGATGGAAAACTCTGGATTTACCTAAAACCTCGACGACTTTATCTAGATAAGCCGTCATACCGATGATGGTGAGAAGTTTCATTTTAGATAATGCCAAATACATCACCTCTTTATAGAATAGAAAAGTTTGTTGCGTTAGTATTCGTATATAAGCATTGATTCGATTTGCTGTGCAGAACAGTTGTATCTGACACCCTCAACAATAGTGATGATGTTTTTAAGTTCCGCTTCGCTTACATACATGTATGACAAAAGCACAACAGCAGGGTCGTTTGAGTAGTACAACATTCTTTTGCACATATTGTATCTGCTCTTTATAGAGAGCTGTTCTTCTTTTTCAATACTCATTTGCTTGATTCTTTTGCCGATTCTGGTTGTAGCAACAATGTCAAAAACCTCGTCGACATCCTTTGCTTCACACATACTGTCGATAGTCTTCTTGTTGATACTGCCAAATGGCATCAGGTGTGACCTGATAGCGCTTTCGTCCATGTTGTAGTATTTTTTCAGTCGCAGTATCCTAGAAATATTACAAAAGTCGTTTATATAGTCGCACAGCGATTTGAGATTTTCTTTCTGCTTTTTTGATTTTCTTTTTGATATAGCGATGTATAATTTTTTATAAGAATAAACATTCAATGCGTCTTCTGCTCCGGCAATATCAATGATACCATCTTTATCAGGAGCAAATTCTTTGAGGATATCACAATATTCTCCTTTGCCGAGGGCGTTTATGAACGACTCGAAATCCTTGCACGCTGATAGCTTGTACAAGTCGATATCAGTGTGCTTGTTAAAGTATGAGGGGAGAGCAAAGATATATTGCTCTTGCTTATTACATGATAAAAGTAGCAAAAAATGTATCAGCTGTTCTATTTCGTATCTTCTGATGATGAATTCAGAAAACGGTGAGCCTTGACTCATTTCGTATCTGCAAAGTGAGTCGAAGTCGTAGAACACCTTTTGCTTGAGCAAGGATTCCACCCTTCCGCGGTGAACCTCGTTTTCATTTAGTTTACTGAGTACATCTGCGTATTTTGTGTGAGCTTTGAGATAGCTTACAACTGAGGCTACATTGTTGCATTTGAGCAGTGCTTTGTAGTCTTTTTCTGTGAGTCGTTTGCCGTACTTAGCTCTGGCTTTTGTGATAACAGCGGCCGAAGAATCAATCAACATAAGGTTCACCTCCTTAAAAGATTATTGTTAATCAGTTTTCAATTACATTTTTAACGATTTCGTCAACCCAAGTTTCGTGGTTTTCTTTATCCATCTGAACTAAACGCTCAGTAATCTGCTGATGTTTAGCAGCTGTTTCTTCCCACTGCTTTTCAGCCTTCTCTTTGTTGACCTCAAGATTTTTACGCACTCTGTCTTTAGCGCGTTCAATGTAATCGTCGTAAATTTTCTTTTTAGTTTCGATAATTTCCTGCTCAGTAGCGGCTTTGTCTTTCTGAGCCTGTTCTTTTACGAGTCGGGCCTGTTCGTCCATCTCGATGATTTTTTTCAGCATATCCTGCATGATATCGCCTCCATATATTCAGAGTGATTAGTTTTTCAAAGCCTGAAGCGGAGCAGGAATTCTTCCGCCTCTGTTTACAAACTTAGTAGGGTCGCCGTATCTGATAGGCATAACAGGACCATAGCCGAGCAGTCCACCGAAGTTTAGCTCATCTCCTGCCTCCATACCGATTGCTGGAATAATTCTTACAGCAGTTGTTTTAGTGTTTACCATACCGATAGCGGCTTCGTCAGCGATAATAGCGGAGATAGTTTCAGGAGTGATGTCACCCGGTACAACTATCATATCAAGACCAACAGAGCATACAGCGGTCATCGCTTCAAGCTTTGTAATGTCGAGAGCACCAGTTTTTGCTGCGTGAATCATACCCGCATCCTCGCTGACAGGAATGAAAGCACCGCTGAGTCCTCCAACATGAGAAGAAGCCATAACACCGCCCTTTTTAACAGCATCGTTAAGCAAAGCGAGTGCCGCAGTCGTGCCGTGACAACCGCAAACTTCAAGTCCCATTTCTTCTAAAATATATGCAACACTGTCCCCGACTGCAGGAGTAGGAGCGAGGGAGAGGTCAACTATACCAAAAGGCACAGATAGTCGCTTCGAAGCCTCCTGAGCAACGAGCTGACCCATTCTTGTGATTTTGAATGCGGTTTTCTTAACTAAGTCGGCAACACCTGTGATGTCACAGTCCTGAGCTTTAGCTAAAGCAGCTCTTACAACACCGGGTCCTGAAACTCCGACATTTATAACACAGTCTGCTTCGCCGACACCGTGGAAAGCACCTGCCATAAATGGATTATCCTGAACAGCGTTACAGAAGACAACAAGCTTAGCCGCGCCGATACACTGTCTGTCTTTTGTAAGCTCTGCGCTTTCTTTGACTATTTTGCCCATCATCTTTACGGCGTCCATATTGATACCGGCTTTTGTTGAACCGATGTTAACAGATGAACAAACCTTATTAGTGATAGAAAGAGCCTCAGGGATACTCTCGATAAGCGCGTAGTCACCGCTGGCAAAGCCCTTTTCTACTAAAGCGGAATAACCACCGATGAAATCGACACCGAGCTCCTGTGCCGCTTTGTCCAGTACTTTTGCAAATTTAGTGATTTTCTGAGTCTGACACACTGATGCAAGCATAGCTATAGGGGTGACGGCGATTCTTTTGTTGATGATAGGAATACCGTACTCCTTTGATATATCCTCAGCGGTTTTCACCAGATCTTTAGCGTAGCGACAGATTTTGTCATAAACCTTGTCACACGCCTTGTCTATATCAGAATCAATACAATCGAGGAGTGAAATACCCATTGTGACAGTACGCACATCAAGGTGTTCGTTTTCAATCATATTTATAGTTTCTAAAATATCTTTTGTCTCAATCATAGTAAGTCTCCGATTATCATATTTTATGCATACTGTTGAAGATATCTTCGTGCATAACGTGAACTTTCATACCCATTTCTTCGCCGACTTTGTCGAGCTTTTTCTTTAGCTCGTCGAGTGGGATTTTAGAGTCCTTGATATCAGCGAGCATAATCATAGCGAACAAATCCTGCATGACGCTCTGTGTTACCTCGATGATATTAACACCTTCCTCAGCGCAAGCTGACGATACTTTTGCCAAAATACCGACAGAGTCCTTACCGAGTACAGTGATAACAGCTTTCATAAAAATTCCTCCATACCTATTAATATATAAATTTAACCATTTTTGATTATACTCCTCTGCTTTAAAAAAGTAAAGAAAACAATGCACAATATAATATCAATAATTATGTAAATTTTGGACATATTTGAAACAAAAAAATCAAGCGTCCCGAATTTCGGAACGCTTGTTTCTGTTATAGAATTATTATAATAAATCAGAGTTTTTTTGCTATCTCTTTTATGTATTCTCTGAGTCCGTCTTTAACCTCAGGATGCTCTAGACCGACATCGATAGAAGCTTTGAGAATTCCGAGTTTGTTGCCCATATCATAGCGTCTGCCGGAATATTCAACAGCTGTCATTCCGACAGTAGTCGCGAGCTCTCTCATAGCGTCAGTTAGCTGAATTTCACCGCCTGTACCTGGTTTAGTGTTTTCGAGTATATCGAAAATCTCAGGTGGTAGTACACATCTGCCCTGCACAGAGAAGAGCGACATAACCTCCTGTTCAGTCTGAGGTTTTTCAATCATGTCAGTACACTTATAGATATTATCGCGGATATTTTCAACTTTCAAAGAGCTGTATTTATAGATATCCTGAGCGGGAACTTGCTTTACACCTAATACACCTTTACCGTGCATACCATAAGCATCAATAAGCTCTTTTGTGGCAGGAACATCGCCGATAATTACATCGTCACCGTACATTACTACGAAAGGCTCGTCGCCCACAAAATTCTTAGCTCTCGACACAGCGTGTCCCAGACCTTTTGTTTCTATCTGTCTGATGTAAGAGATGTTAGCCATTTTGTGGATATCTTTGATGCTGTCTAAAAGCTCTGTTTTGTTGCTGTTTTCCAAAGCTTCTTCAAGCAATGGAGTGCGGTCAAAATGATCCTCGATGATACCTTTTCCGCGGTTTGTAATAATTAAAATGTCAGTAATACCGGATTTTACCGCTTCTTCAACGATGAGCTGAATCGATGGCTTGTCAACTATAGGGAGCATTTCCTTAGGCATAGCCTTGGTAGCTGGTAAAACACGGGTACCCAAACCCGCTGCAGGGATAACTGCTTTTGTAATTTTCATAAATTCCTCCTGGTCATTGACCGTTAATAAAAGAAAACAGGGAGATAAGATAAAACTAAATATGAAACCCACAAAGAAATCGCGAGCGGAATGTTAACTCCGCCTTTTTTTGTAAAGAGTTCACTGCGATTTTTAGTGTCATCATCACTGGTTTTGATTTTAAGAATCTGCTTTTTAGTGTGGTTGTAGTACATTCTGTTAGCACAACCGCCGATAACAACGCTCATTATAAACAGCATAAACACCAGCATCATAAAGAGAAACAGCATCAGTAACTCAGTTTGCGGCAGTTGAGATAAGTACAACATAGTGGCGTTATAATCGTTTTTGGTCGACGCTTCAAGAAGTTTATCGTAAGCATTGTTTGATATGATGTAGTAGTCAAGATAGAAGTACAGTATCGTCATCGCTGCCTGAATAGCTGTGATGATACCACCCACCTTGTACATTTTTCTGAATAGGAGATAGCCTCCACCGAAAAACATCGCACAGAAATTAAATCTTGATTTGTTATATCTGAAGATGTTGCTGAAAACAGTGATGAAATACGGGGTATTCTGTTTGACAAATTTTGCGGTTTCGCCCGCAGTAATACCATCACCTAAATCAGCACTCGGACTGACTCCTGCAAGTGGGTCGAACATAATTACGTTAGGATTAGTTCCGCTATGAGGAGTACCGAATGTACTGGTACCATAATTCGGATTTTGTCTATCATGAGCGTTTTGCAGATTATTATCAGTTTCATGAAGCACTGATGAGCATTTGCTACAGAAAAATGCACTGTCGACATTCTTAGCACCACAATTTTTGCAAACGATGAGATTCTCGTCGCCGTTGAGCGTATCTTCTTTGATATTTTGCTGGTAGTCAAAGCCGTCTTTGTGTTTATCAGCGTAAAAACAATTGCTTTTTTCGTTGTAACATTCTCTGTGGTGGGGGGTGCCACACTCAGGGCATACAACAATGTCTTCGTTTGCGTGAAAGTATTTATCACAAACAGGACACTTGTTACCAATGTAGTCCATATACTTCTCCTAGTCTGATTTTCATCATCATTATAACAAAGTTTTATAAAAACTGCAACATATTTATTATTTACTAACTTTACATTTGATTCTCTTTCGGTTATAATTATTATGAAATAATAGGCAAAGAGGTATAAATATGCTCCAATTTGAAGAACTGAAACTCTCTTTAGAAGCCCTTCGCCCTGAGATTGACGATTTGAAGTCAGCTTTGGGACTGGATGGTATGAAAAGTGAAATCGAACAGCTTGAAAACCGTGCTGCTGAGCCGGGATTCTGGGATGATATGGAAACTTCTCAGAAGATTTTACAGCGTACAAGTAACCTGAAAGCAAAGGTTGAGCAGTATGAAAAGCTTGATATGCGCTACGAAGATACACTAGCTTTGATAGAGCTTGGAAACGAAGAAGAGGACTTATCTCTCTTAGAAGAATCGCAGGCTGAATTTGAAGCTATCAAAGCTGACCTTGAGCGCCAGCGTCTTTCCACCTTGCTTACAGGAGAGTACGACGCAAATAACGCAATTTTAACTTTCCACGCAGGTTCAGGTGGTACTGAAGCTCAGGATTGGGCAGAAATGCTTTACAGAATGTACACTCGTTGGGCAGCAGCTCACGGCTTTAATGTTAAGGAAATCGACTATCTTGATGGTGATGAAGCAGGACTTAAGAGTGCAGTGCTCTTAATCGAGGGTGAAAATGCTTACGGTTATTTAAAGAGCGAAGCAGGCGTTCATCGCTTGGTTCGAGTTTCACCGTTTGATTCTGCTGGCAGAAGACACACGAGCTTCTCGTCCCTCGAGGTTATGCCGGAGATTAATGACGACATCAAGGTTGAAATTCCACCTGAAGAAATCAAAATGGACGTTTATCGTGCATCTGGTGCAGGTGGCCAGAAGGTCAATAAAACTTCTTCCGCTGTTCGTCTTACACATATTCCGACAGGTATCGTAGTAGCATCTCAGGTTGAGCGTTCTCAGTATCAGAACCGTGATGTCGCTATGAAAATGCTTATTTCAAAGCTTGTTGAAATCAAAGAGCGTGAGCATCTTGAGAAAATCGAGGATATCAAAGGTGTCCAGAAAGAAATCACCTGGGGTAGCCAGATTCGTTCATATGTATTTATGCCATATACTCTTGTCAAAGACCACCGTACATCATTTGAAACAGGTAACATAAACGCTGTTATGGACGGAGATTTAGACGGATTTATCAACGCTTATTTAAAGAGCCTCAGCCTTGGCGAATTAGAAGGCTAATTTATCCCTTATAGTGGAGGTCGCTATGAAATATTTGGTAATGTTATGCGACGGTATGTCAGATGAACCGTTTGCAGGATTGAACAATAAAACACCGATGGAATGTGCCAAAAAACCTTGTATGGATTCTTTGGCTAAAAATGCTGAGATTGGTCTGGTGAAAACAGTTCAGGATGGTATGAAGCCCGGTAGTGATGTTGCGAATTTAGCAGTACTCGGCTATGATGCAAAGAAGTATTACTCAGGTCGTTCACCGCTCGAAGCAGCCAGCATCGGTATTGACTTGAAATCTACAGATGTAACTTTCCGATGTAACTTAGTCACACTTTCAGATGAAGCTGAGTATTCAGACAAAACTATGGTTGACTACTGTGCTGACGATATCTCATCAGCAGAAGCTAAAATCCTAGTTGAGTACATTGAGGAAAAGCTCGGAAATGATGAATTTTCCTATTATCCGGGTGTTTCTTACAGACATTGTTTAGTATGGAATAACGGTGTTGTTGAAGGACATAACCTGACTCCACCTCACGATATCACTGACAGACCTCTCAAGGAATATATCCCAAAGGGCGAAAATGTTGATAAGCTCTATGATATGATGAAGAAGAGCTATGAACTACTCAAAGACCACCCTGTGAATCTCGAGAGAATAAGGCGTGGCAAACGACCTGCTAATTCAATCTGGTTGTGGGGAGAGGGCACAAAGCCTGCTCTTGATAGCTTTGAAGAAAAGTTTTCAAAGAAGGGCAGTATGATTTCAGCGGTAGATTTACTCAAAGGTATCGCTATCTGTGCGAAAATGAATTCAGTTGATGTCGACGGTGCTACAGGCTATATTGATACTAATTTTGAGGGTAAATGCAAAGCAGCTATCGATGAATTCAAGAGTGGACAGGATTTAGTTTATATCCATGTCGAAGCACCTGATGAGTGCGGACACAGGGGAGAAGCCGAAAATAAAGTGAGAGCAATTGAACTCATTGACGAGAAGATTCTCGCTCCCGTAGTTGATTTTCTTAAGTCATACGATGACTTTGCAGTGCTTATCTGCCCTGACCATCCGACACCTCTTAATATCAAAACTCATTCGAGCAACCCTGTACCATATCTTATTTACAGCAGTAAAGAGAATGTGAATGGTGCAGACACATTTACAGAAGCTACAGCCAAAGCGTCTGGTAACTACATAGCTGAAGGCTATACAATGATGGAATATTTCCTGACAAAATAATTATACATAAGAAAAACCGCTTGTGACATCACAAGCGGTTTTTTACTAGCTTATTATATTTCAAGAGCTTCCTTCAGTGCGTTTGCAAGCTGGTCAGGACATGAAGTGCCTCTGCCACCGCAGTTGATACCCTGGAGTCGATTTATAGCATCGTTTGCATCCATTCCGACTACCAGTTTTGAAACACCCTGAGTGTTGCCGGAGCAGCCTCCCAGGAATTTGCACGAAACGATGATGTCGTCCTCTATTTCTACTTCAATCATACGCGAACAAACGCCACGCGGTATATATGTATGCTTCATATTATTACCTCCATTACCTTTGATATTATATATTTTCAGTAATGTCCAGTCAAGATTGTAAATGTTAAAAAATAAATTTTTGAAAATACTATAGCGTAATTTGTCATTATGTGATAGAATACTAGGACAAACAAAGTATAACTAATTTTATGGAAGTCGGTATAATGTCGTATAAAATCAATTTAGGTGCGTGGGGAAGTGTATTTGCTGTTCCGTCAGCACTTGTGGATTCCCACCTGAAAATCGCAACTGAATCACAGCTGAAGGTGCTTTTGTACATACTCAGGAACAGCGACGCTGATAACAGCGTTGAAAGTATTGCAAAGGCTGTATCAGTGCACCCTGATGAGGTTAAAAACGCGGTTGATTTCTGGATTGAAAGAGAGCTTGTAGCGTCTACCGATAACTTGTTGTCGGTTGCGAAAACTCACGATCAGATTGAAAAGGAGGAGTCTAGTACATATGCAGCTCCTCAGAAAAAACCTAGAGCTGTTTCTCGTTCTCAGCGACCTGACCCTACCTTTGTTGCAAAAAGACTTTCAGAAAATCAAGAGCTTTCTCACCTTATGGATGAAGCTCAGATAGCCCTTTCCAAACCGCTTTCAAGCGGAGATACCGCAACTCTTGTTATGCTTCATGATACCGATGGTTTACCGTGTGATGTTCTGCTTATGCTCATTAACTTTTGTGTCAGTAACGGAAAAGGTAATATGCGTGCTATAGAGAGAATGGGCACTCAGTGGGCAGCAGATGGTATATTTTCAATTGAACTAGCTGAGCAGAAGATAATCAGCCTTTCTAATTCAAACAATGCGTGGACAAAGGTATCTAAGATTTTCGGAATCAAAAATGTTGGCTCGCCTACTAAAGCACAGCTTTCTTATGCTGACACCTGGTGCAACGACTGGAAATTCTCTGATGATATGTTGCTTGAAGCCTACGAGCGATGTGTTAACACAAAAGGCGAGTATAATATTAAGTACATCAACGCTATCCTTTCTAAATGGCATAGCGCAAAGATATTCAATCTTGATGATTTGAAAGCCGCTGATGAAAGCTCATCAAAAGCGAAAAAATCTAAATCGAATAAACCTCACAACAGCATCAATGAATTAGACGATTATGATATAATGATGTTCAAAAGCAAGAGTCTCTATAACGACTGACAGGTGATGTTATGGCATACAGTAAAAAGATATTTGACAAAGCGACTGAAAAGCTGAACTTTAGACGCAACAGCGCACTTAATATGGTAGAATACAGAAAAAAAGAATTGTATTCAGCTTTCCCTCGTTTAAATGAAATAGAAAAAACACTCGGCGAAATCGGTGCACAGACCGCAAAATCTGTTTTAAATGGTAGCAGTGCAATCGATGAGTTAAAGCTTCTTAAAGAAAAAAGCATTGCTCTACAGAATGAGTACAAAGCGATTTTGACAGAAAACGGCTATGCTGAGGATTACCTCGAACCACATTTTTCCTGCGAAAAGTGTGGCGATACTGGTTATGTTGAGCTTGAAAACAAAACTGTAACCTGCGAATGCTACAAAAAGCTACTTAGCGACACAGCGTGCGAAGAGCTCAACAAAATTTCACCGCTTTCACTTTCTACCTTTGATAGCTTTGAGCTTGGTTACTATAGCGGAAACCCTGATGAAAACGGTAAAATCCCGTATAACCGAATGGTAAAGATTCTCAAGCACTGTGCTGATTATGCTCACAATTTCAGTTTATCCTCAAAGGGACTTCTGCTTATGGGTAGCACAGGCCTTGGTAAAACACACCTAAGTCTGGCTATTGCAAACGAAGTTATTCAGAAGGGCTATTCTGTTGTCTATGTTTCCGCGCCTGATATTTTATCAAAGCTCGAGCGAGAGCATTTCGCTTACGGTTATTCTGAGAAGGAGCAGATTATGAATTCGCTTCTTGATTGCGATTTACTTATACTGGATGATTTGGGGACCGAGTTTGTGACACAGTTTACTTCAACTGCTATATATAATATCTTCAATTCCCGTATAAACGCAGGAAAGCCTGTTATCATCAACACTAATCTCACAGTTGATGAGCTTGGCAAGGTTTATACAAAGAGATTCACTTCAAGATTAACAAGCTCCTGTGAACAACTTGAGTTCATCGGCAGAGATATCAGAGCATTATTATAATCAACAAAAATTATGCCCGTATTTGCTTTTGCAGATACGGGCATAATTTTTGAAAAATATTAACCAAGTGAGTCTTTTTTGTTTGTAATAACCTGTGCGTCGTAGCACTCAAATTTTGCATTGATGTTTCTAGGAAGAGTATTCTGAGTGAATAAACTTACAATCGGAACGAGAATAAGACCACCGACCATAGCAAATACACCTGAGTAAAGTGAGTTTCTGAAAACAAAACCTAAGATACCACCGTTTATGGTAATCCAACCAACGCTGATACAAAGCTGAATGATTTCAAGACCAGTGCCGAATATAAAGCTTGCTATAACAGAAGCTTTCGTTGTTTTTTTCCAGTACAAGCCATATAAAAACGGAGCAAGAAATGCGCCTGCCAACGCACCCCATGAAACACCCATCATCTGAGCGATAAACACCGAATCTTTCCATAAACTGTCCTTGAGAATAGCTATAACGGCAGAAATGACGATAAAGAATACGATGAATATTCTCATAATGAGAACGCTCTTTTTCTCGTCGATTTTCTTTTTCTTACCGATTGCAGGTTTAATAACATCCAGAGTAATAGTTGAAGCCGATGTGAGAACTAGTGAAGAGAGTGTGGACATAGAAGCCGCTAGAACCAAAACAACAACCAGAGCAACAATAACAGGGGTGAGGTTAGAAAGCATTGTAGGGATTACCTTGTCGTACATAACAACTGAGCTTTCGCTGATGTAACCCGCTTGTTGCATTTCACTTTCATAAAGTCTACCAAAACCGCCTAAGAAGTAGCAACCACCGGCAACGATAATCGCAAATAAAGTTGAAATGATTGTGCCTTTCTTAATAGAACCTTCATCTTTGATTGAGTAGAACTTGCCGACCATCTGAGGAAGTCCCCAGGTGCCCAGTGAAGTAAGCATAACAACAAAGAAGAGAAATACTGGGTCAGCACCAAAAATCGAAGTATATTCAGTACCCGACTGAATTCCGAGTGATTCAACAGCCTTGTTGAAACCTCCGTTCTGTTGTAAAACAGAAACGATAACAGCGATAATGCCAACGAGCATAATAATACCCTGAATGAAGTCGTTAACAGCAGTTGCCATATATCCGCCGAAAATAACGTAAACACCGGTGAGGATAGCCATAATCACTACTACAACCCAATACGGAACAGCAAAAACGTTGTTAAAAAGGGAAGATAAACCGTTGTACAGCGAAGCAGTATATGGAATAAGGAAAACGAATACAATGAATGATGCGATTACTTTGAGTTTACTTGAATCATATCTTTTCTCAAAGAAGTCTGGCATTGTTTTAGAGTTTAAATGCTGAGTCATAACTCTGGTTCTTCTTCCAAGCACCGTCCACGCTAGAAGTGAACCGATAAATGCGTTTCCAAGACCAATCCAAGTTGAAGCAAGACCAAAGTTCCAGCCGAACTGTCCTGCGTAACCAACGAAGATAACAGCCGAGAAGTATGATGTACCGAATGCAAAAGCAGTCAGCCAAGGGCCAACCTGTCTGCCACCGAGTACAAAAGAATTGACATCTGCAGTGTGTTTTCTGCACGCAAAGCCTACGCCTATCATAAGTGCAAAAAAGCATACAAGCATCGGTAGAGCTATCCATACAGTAGTTGTGTTGATTTCGGGTAAAGTTTGCATAAAAAACAACCAGCTTTCTTTAGCAATTTAAAGCGTTAAACGCTTGAAGTTGTGTTTACTTTAGCACTTTAAAGCGTGTTTGTCAATACGAAAATTTAAAAATTATAAAAAATTTTTTCAAATATTGACTTTGACGCTTTAAAATGTTAAAATGTTATCACTTTTAAAAACAGAGGTTTATATTATGACTATTGTACACTTACTCGAAAAGAACGCTAAAGAGTTCCCGTCAGATGTTGCGCTGGTTGAGATTAACCCTGACCAGCCTGAAACCAGAAGACTGACATGGAACGAGTATGAGCTTGTTGAGCCTACTCACCGCGTTCCGCATTATCGCCGTGAAATCACATGGGAAGTTTTTAACGAGAAGGCTAACCGCTGTGCAAATATGCTTGCGCACAATGGTATTGGAAAAGGGAAAAAAGTTGCTATTCTTCTTATGAACAGCCTTATGTGGTTACCTATATATTTTGGTGTTTTAAAGACAGGAGCTATGGCAGTTCCGCTTAACTTCAGATACTCACCTGACGAAATCGACTATTGCCTTGATTTAGCTCAGGCAGATGTGCTTATTTTCGGTCAGGAGTTTATTGGCCGAGTTGAACGTATAGCGAGCAAGATTTCAAAGAAATGTACTCTTATTTACTACGGTGGTGGTTGTCCTGCTTTTGCTGAGGATTATCGCGACCTGGTTTCTGAGCACTCGGGTAATTTCCCTGAATGTACTTTAGAAGAGAGTGACGATGCTGCTATTTATTTCTCTTCAGGTACTACAGGTTTTCCGAAGGCTATCTTACATAATCATGAAAGCCTTATCCATTCCTGCAGAGTTGAGCAGAATCATCATAGCCAGACAAAAGACGACTGTTTCCTTTTGATTCCGCCTTTATATCACACAGGCGCGAAAATGCACTGGTTCGGTAGTTTACTTACCGGCTCAAAAGCCGTTATCTTAAAAGGCACTCATGCTAAGACTATATTAGAAGCAGCGAGCTCTGAAAAGTGTTCGATCGTCTGGTTACTCGTTCCATGGGCTCAGGATATCCTCAATGCCCTTGACAGAGGCGAGCTTAATATTGACGATTATGATCTTTCTAACTGGCGACTTATGCATATCGGTGCTCAGCCAGTGCCACAGAGTCTTATCAAGCGTTGGCTTGAATATTTCCCGCATCATCAGTACGATACAAACTATGGTCTTTCTGAGTCTATCGGACCTGGTGCTGTTCATCTCGGTGTTGAAAATGTACGCAAAGTCGGCGCTATTGGTGTTCCGGGATACGGTTGGGAAGTTAAGATTGTTGACCCTGACGGTGTAGAGGTTAAGCAGGGCGATGTCGGTGAGCTTTGTCTCAAAGGTCCTGGTGTTATGACCTGCTACTTTAGAGATGAAGAAGCTACTGCTAATACTCTCAAAGACGGTTGGCTGTATTCAGGTGATATGGCTATGCAGGATGACGAGGGCTTTATCTACCTTGTTGACCGTAAAAAGGATGTCATTATCACAGGCGGTGAAAATCTCTATCCTGTTCAGATTGAAAACTTCCTCGCAGCTCATCAGAAAATTAAGGATGTCGCTGTTATCGGTCTTCCTGACCCACGACTTGGTGAGATTGCCACTGCTATTATTGAGATTAAGCAGGATATGACCTGCACAGAAGAGGAAATCAACGAATTCTGTCTTGGTTTGCCTAGATACAAGCGTCCTCGCCGTATTATTTTTGCTGATGTTCCTAGAAATCCAACCGGTAAAATCGAGAAGCCAAAGCTTCGAAAGATATACGGTGGCGAGGGTTTAGTTGACTCACAGAATAAATCTTAATTATTAAGGGGTATATTAAATGAAAAAACTATTGATTGGTAACCAGGCTGTTGCCTGTGGCTTGTATGATGGTGGTTTAGGGGTTGTATCGAGTTATCCTGGAACACCATCTACCGAAATTACAGAATTTTTATCCAAGTATGATGATATACATAGCGAGTGGGCACCAAACGAAAAGGTTGCCTGTGAGGTAGCTTACGGTGCTTCTTTAGCAGGCGCTCGTTCATCATGTGC
This sequence comes from Ruminococcus sp., assembly GCA_017410265.1. Classification (GTDB taxonomy): domain Bacteria; phylum Bacillota; class Clostridia; order Oscillospirales; family Acutalibacteraceae; genus Ruminococcoides. The sequence goes on from JAFQRC010000005.1 coordinate 112,195, forward strand.
TATGAAGCATGTCGGCTTGAATGTTGCCGCTGATCCGCTTTTCACACTTTCTTACACAGGTGTTAACGGTGGCATGGTAATCTGTGTTGCTGATGACCCTGCGATGCATTCTTCACAGAATGAGCAGGACTCCCGTCACTACGCTATTGCATCTAAGGTTCCTATGCTCGAACCTGCTGATTCACAGGAAGCCTATACTTTTGCAAAGACTGCTTTTGAGCTTTCCGAGAAATACGACACTCCTGTAATACTTAGAATGTGTACCCGTATTGCTCACAGCCAGTCTATCGTTGAATTTTCCGAGAAAGTCCCTGCTGTTATCAAGGACTATGAGAAAAATCCTGATAAATACATTATGATGCCTGCAAAGGCTATGAAGCGTCATCCGTTTGTTGAAGAGCGTATGGGACTTCTCACAGAGCTTGCTGAAGACTGTATGTACAACACAGTTGAATATAACAGTGATGAAATCGGTATCATCACATCAGGCTGTTCGTATCTCTATGTAAAAGAGGTTATGGGGGATAGTGCAAGTATCCTGAAAATTGGTATGCCTAACCCACTGCCTGTAAAGCTCATCAAGGATTTCGCTTCAAAGGTCAAGAAACTTTATGTTATTGAAGAGCTCGATCCTGTCATCGAAAACCATGTCAGAGCTCTCGGAATAGATGTTATCGGTAAAGAGAAATTCTCTATCTTAGGCGAGTTTTCACAGCAGACTATCGCCGAGGCTTTCGGAATGAACGATAAAGTCGGTGTGAGCGCTGATTCAGTGATTCCGCCTCGTCCACCTATGATGTGTGCAGGATGCCCACACCGTGGTATGTTTTATGTACTTTCAAAGAACAAGATTACTGTTCACGGCGACATCGGTTGCTACACTTTAGGCGCTGTTGCTCCACTAAATGCCCTTGATTCAACCCTCTGTATGGGTGCATCTATCTCTGGTTTGCACGGCTACAATGTAGCAAGGGGAGAAGAGACTGAGAAAAAGAGCGTTGCTGTTATTGGTGACTCAACCTTTATGCACTCAGGTATGACAGGTCTTGTTAATATCTCATATAACGCTACTAACTCAACTGTTATTATTCTTGATAACTCAATTACAGGTATGACAGGTCATCAGCAGAATCCTACAACAGGCTATAATATAAAAGGTGAAATAGCGGCTAAAGTTGATCTCGAAGCACTTTGTAAAGCTCTTGGTATAAACCGTGTAAGAGTTGTTGACCCTTACGACCTCAAAGCTTGCGAAACAGCAGTAAAAGAAGAGCTTGCAGTAGCAGAACCTTCTGTAATTATCTCTCGTCGTCCTTGCGTGCTCTTAAAGAGCGTGAAAGCTAAGCCATCACTTAATGTCGATGCAGATAAGTGTAAATCCTGCAAACGCTGTATGGGACTCGGCTGTCCTGCAATCAGCCTGAAAGACGGCAAAGCTAAGATTGATAACACACTTTGCGTTGGCTGTGGTGTGTGTAAACAGCTCTGCGCATTTGATGCTATTATTTAAGGAGGAGTAAAAATGGAAACAAAAAGCATAATGATTGTCGGTGTCGGCGGACAGGGTAGTTTGCTCGCATCAAAGCTCCTCGGTAGACTCTTAGTTGATGAAGGTTACGATGTAAAAGTATCCGAAGTTCACGGTATGAGTCAGCGTGGTGGTTCTGTTGTTACATATGTCAGATTCGGCGATAAAGTTTATTCTCCAATCATCACAGAAGGTGAAGCTGATATCATCATTTCATTTGAAAAGCTCGAAGCTGCACGATATGCAAAGTATTTGAAAAAAGATGGCCTTGTTGTTGTTAACACACAGCAGATTGACCCTATGCCTGTTATTATCGGTGCCGCACAGTATCCAGAGGAAGTTTTAACAGAGCTTACTGATAAAGGCTTAAATGTTGAGGCTATGGATGCTTTGTCACTTGCTATACAGGCTGGTTCACCGAAAGCTGTTAATATCGTGCTTATGGGTCGTGCTGCAAAGCAGTTTGATATTCCGTATGAGCGTTGGATTACAGCGATTGAAAACACAGTAGCTGAGCGTTTTGTTGAAATGAATAAAAAGGCTTTCGATTTAGGCTACAACTATTAAATTGAACCCTTTCCGCTTTGCGGATAATTTATATGTTAGAAGGCGAAAAAATGCAAAATTACTATCAGAAAGAAATTGAAACCATGCCGGTTGAAGAAATGAAAAAGCTTCAATCCGAAAAACTCGTTAAACAGGTTAAGCATGTTTACGAGAATGTTCCGTACTATCGTGATTTAATGGACAATAAGGGTGTAACCCCTGATGACATCAAAGGTATCGATGATCTGTACAAGCTTCCGTTTTTAACAAAAGCTGATTTGAGAGATGCCTATCCTTACGGACTTCTCGCTAAGCCGCTTTCCGACTGTGTTCGTATCCAGTCAACCTCAGGCACAACGGGCAGACGAGTGGTGGCTTTCTATACACAAAACGATATTGAATTGTGGGAAGATTGTTGTGCGCGTGCTATTGTTGCGGCAGGCGGCACAAAAGACGATGTTTGTCAGGTCGCTTATGGTTACGGATTGTTTACAGGTGGACCTGGTCTTAACGGTGGTTCACATAAAGTAGGTTGTCTTACACTCCCTATGTCATCAGGTAATACAGAGCGACAGATTCAGTTTATGATGGACTTAAACGCATCTATTATCTGCTGTACTCCGTCTTATGCTGCATACATCGGCGAAACTTTACAGGAAAAGGGCTATAAACCTGAAGATATTCCACTGAAAGCAGGTATCTTTGGTGCAGAGCCTTGGACAGAAGAAATGCGTCGTGGTATCGAAAACACACTCGGTATCAAAGCTTATGATATCTATGGCTTAACTGAAACCTCTGGACCTGGCGTGTCTTTCGAATGTTCTGAACAGACAGGTATGCACATCAACGAAGACCATTTCTTAGCAGAAATTATTGACCCTGATACAGGCAAAGTTCTCCCTGAGGGTAGCAAAGGTGAGCTTGTATTCACATCTCTTGATAAAGAAGCATTCCCGCTTCTTCGTTATCGTACACGCGACATCTGCGTGCTCTCAAGAAAGAAATGTTCTTGCGGTCGCACTCTCATCAAAATGGCTAAGCCTATGGGCAGAAGTGACGATATGATGATTATACGCGGTGTTAATGTATTCCCAAGCCAGATTGAAACTGTTTTACTCAACGAAGGCTATCAGCCTAACTATCAGATTATTGTTGACCGTAAGGGCAACACTGATACATTTGATGTAAATGTAGAGATGACAGCTGAGCAATTTACAGATACAGTCAGCGGTGTGACAGCTAAAGAGAAAGCTCTTGCAAATGCTATGAAGACAATGCTCGGCATCAACCCAGCAGTTCACCTTGTAGCTCCAAAGTCTATTGTCCGCAGTGAGGGCAAGGCAGTCAGAGTTATTGACAAGCGTAAGCTTCACGACTAAGAAAGGGGATAGGATTATGGCATTAAAACAGCTTAATATTTTCGTAGAAAACAAGAAAGGCGCTTTAGTAGAGATTACAGAAACTCTTGCTTCAAACGAAATCAATATACGCGCACTTTCTATCGCAGATACTGAGGAGTTCGGCATTCTCCGTCTTATCGTAAACGATACAGAACTCGCATCAAAGGTGCTTTCTGAAAAGAACTATCTTATCAAAACTACCGAGGTAGTCGGCGTGAAAATCGGCGACGCACCGGGAAAGCTTTCAACAGCTTTAGCTGTTCTTGATAAAGAAGACATCAATGTTGAGTACCTTTATGCGTTTATGGCTCGTACAGAAAAGCACGCATATGTAGTGCTCAGAGTAGCTGATAATTCTCAGGCAGAGAAAGCACTTGAGGATGCAGGTTATCATATGATTACAGACCCTGATATTGACAAACTTTAATTTCCTCTATATAGAGAAAAGGCACCTGATTAATTTCAGGTGCCTTTTGATTGTATAACGAAAACCACGCGACTATCGCGTGGTTTTCGCTATACAAAAAAAGAGCTCACCAAAAGGTGAACTCTTTTATTTATGGTCGAGGTGACATATGCTTAATATCCATTAAAAGCTATCCCGTCTTACCCTCATGGTGATTAAAAAAAGTTCATATTCGCCCTCCCTAAAAACGCTCCACTGGAGCGTTTTCTTAACGGTCGCCTTCGAATCCGTCACCTCAACGAAAAATAAGAAAAGGGATACCGATACGGTATCCCTTAATTCTTATGGTCGAGGTGACATATGTTTTATATCCATTAAGAGATACCTCGTCTTACCCTCATTGTGATTCAGAAAAATTCATCTACGCTCTCCCTAAAAACGCTCCACTGGAGCGTTTTCTTAACGCTCGCCTTCGAATCCTGTCACTCTTTTGCTTGTAAAAAAAGAGCTCACCAAAAGGTGAACTCTTTTATTTATGGTCGAGGTGACAGGATTCGAACCTGCGGCCCCTTCGTCCCGAACGAAGTGCGCTACCAAACTGCGCTACACCTCGAAAAAATACAAGCCCCGAATATTGAATTCGAGGCTTTGTGGCTGCGGAACTAGGATTCGAACCCAGACATACAGAGTCAGAGTCTGCTGTGCTACCCTTACACAATTCCGCATCGCGCATCATCTATTATATCCCAAAATACGCAAATGTCAAGAAAAATTTATACTTTTTCTGAAATTTTTCCTGAAATTAAGAGTCGGGTGTAAAACCCGACTCTTTTCGACATCAATGTTTGTGTTTGATTATACCTAAAGCCTTTGAAAGCTCCATAACTAGTATCGGAATCAATGTCAGACCGAATGCGAACAGATAAAGCTCTACAGGCAGAATAATAACTCCGAAAGCAATACCAACAGGAGTGAAGAGTACTATCAACATCAAAAGCAGAGAGCCAAGCACAGCAAGGTTCAGCATTTTATTTTTGAACATACCGATTTTAAATATAGAACGATCAGAACGCATATTGAATGAATGGAAAATCTGTGAAAGTGCAAGTACCATAAATGCCATTGTCTGGCCACCTGCGAGCTGACCTGTTACATTTTCGCCAACCTTGAAGCCGATTAGAAGCAGTATAGCGAACATAAGTCCCTGCAGTATAATTCTGATACCGAGTCCGTGCGCGAAGAGTCCTTCATTTTTAGGCTTCGGTTTTTTCTCCATAACATCAGGCTCAACATCTTCCATACCGAGCGCGATAGCAGGCAAGCTGTCTGTAACCAGGTTTATCATAAGAAGCTGCATTGATAACAGAGGAGTCTTGTGCCACAATATCATAGCAAGGAACACAGCAACGACCTCGCCGATGTTTGTACCGAGCAAGAAGCCGACAACCTTTTTGATGTTTGCGTAAATACCACGACCTTCTCTTACAGCGTCAACAATAGTAGCAAAGTTGTCGTCAGTGAGTGTCATATCAGCAGCGCCCTTAGCAACATCAGTACCTGTAATACCCATCGCACAGCCAATGTCAGCAGCTTTCAGTGCAGGAGCGTCGTTAACACCATCACCTGTCATTGATACAACCTGACCCTTTTTCTGCCAAGCTTTTACGATTCTGATTTTATTCTCAGGTGAAACTCTTGCGTAAACAGAGATTTTCTCAACCATTGAATCCAGCTGAGAGTCTGTCATATTGTCGAGCTCAGCTCCTGTAATAGCCAAGTCGCCTTCGAGCATAATACCAAGCTGTTTTGCAATAGCTGAGGCAGTGACAACATGGTCACCTGTAATCATAACAGGCTTGATACCAGCTTTTCTACAGGTCTCAACAGCAACCTTAGCTTCTTCTCTTGGTGGGTCAATCATTCCGACCAAACCCATAAATGTCAGACCATTTTCGATTTCTTCACTGGTTAACACTTCAGGAATGGTGTCTATAACTTTGTATCCAATAGCAAGCACTCTGAGTGCTTCTTCACTCATTTGCTCTGTGAGAGCTTTAGCCTTCTCAAGGTCACCATTTACGCAACGCTGAGCCATCATGTCAAAAGCGCCCTTAACGATAACGACATTCTTGCCGTCAATCAAGTTTATCGTTGACATCAGCTTTCTGTCTGAGTCAAACGGAATACCCGATACTCTAGGGAAAGATGAGTTTAATTCATCTTTTGGCATACCGTTTTTATGAGCAGCAAACACAATAGCTGTTTCAGTAGGGTCGCCGATGTGCTGTACACCGTCATCCGAGAATACTACAGAACCGTCACAGCACAGCGTGCCGTATTTTAAAAGCTCTTTAACATCATCGCTGTTTGAATCGGTAATATCAACGAGTTCTTTTGAGTCACAGTATGCTTTGACTAAAGTCATTCTGTTTTGAGTGAGAGTACCTGTTTTGTCAGAACAAATAATAGAGGCGCTACCGAGTGTTTCAACAGCTGGCAAGCGTCTGATAAGCGCATTTTTCTTGACCATACGCTGAACACCTATAGAAAGAACAATCGTAACAATAGCTGGTAAACCTTCAGGAATAGCAGAAACCGCCAGTGACACAGCAGTCATAAATATATCCAGAGGGTTGAGATTGTTTAAAAGACCGACAACAAAAATGATAGCACACGCAGCAATAGCAACAATACCTAAGTATTTACCAAGCTGACCAAGTTTTTGTTGTAATGGAGTCTGAGTATCACTTTCACTGTCTAGTAGATTAGCAATTTTGCCCATCTGAGTATCCATACCTGTAGCGGTTACCACAGCTACACCTGTACCGTAAGTGATAGAACAACCAGAGAAAACCATGTTAGCTCTGTCACCAAGTGGTGCGTTTTCGTCAATAACTGCGTCAGCATCTTTTTCACTAGGCACAGACTCACCCGTGAGAGCAGATTCTTCTGATTTCAGACTTGTGCTCAAAAGTAGTCTTGCATCAGCAGGTACAAAGTCACCTGCTTCAAATTTGATGATATCGCCCGGTACCAAGAGTGATGCATCAATCACTGATTCTTTGCCATCACGGATAACTCTCGCGTGTGGGGCAGACATATTCTTCAGTGCATCGAGTGCTTTTTCAGCTTTGCTCTCCTGAAAAACACCCATAACAGCGTTTAATATTACAATCAATAATATTAGAACAGGTTCAAAGAATTCACCGGGGTCTTTCTCTACACAAGCTACTACAAATGAGATAATCGCAGCCGCAATCAGAATGAGTATCATTACATCTTTGAACTGGTCGATAAATCTTTGTAATGTAGTTTTCTTTTTCTTTTCACTGAGCTTGTTAGCTCCAAATTTTTCGGTAAGCTCCTGTACCTGCTTAGAGCTCAGACCATTGTTTTGGTCAGTTTGCAGTTTAGAAAGGACCTCTTCTTTAGATTGATTAAAGTACAATTTTCAAACCTCCAAAAATTTCTGTTAGTATGATATCATATTTTCTTAAAAGTTCTGTAAAATTCTGTCATCATAAAGCTTTATTCTGGCATAAACATCAACCGCCTTTTTAATTTAAGCGGATAATAAAAAAGACGATACCTATCCGCGTTGCAGATAAGTCTCGTCAATTATGATAATGCCAGGATAAAATCCATGATGTTGACATAATCGCACTATTTGTGCCGACTACTCCCTTATTGAAATGTATTATAACACCTAGTTCTCAAATTATCAAGAAGTATTTTCCGTATACAAAAAGAAAAGGACAGATTTTACCCGCCCAACACATTTATCATACCAAATTACATATGACTTTGTCAATATTTTATATTGCAAAATTCACACTTTCTATATAATGCACAAGAAAATTATGTTAACTTTATACAAAACACTACTTGAAATTAGGGGTATCCTATGCTATATTATAGACAGAAAGGATGAGACCAATGTTCTAACTAATCCTTGATAAAAGTCAATACTTAAAGCAAAGTTAAAAATCAAAATCTAATTCTTCATAACAAATTTTAATTTAGTCAGTTGTAAATTAGTTTTATTCGTTTTTATTTTCAGTAGGTCAAAAACCGAATGCTTGATTTTAGTTAATAAACTAGAAATTGTAAAACAAGATGTAAAATATTAACGCTTTAAGTAAAGACTAAAAGACGATGTTCAATCCTTAATAATTTTTAAAAACACCAAAGTGAGCTCAACTTGTGAGTATGTGAAATGTGAGTGTAAATGAAAATTTATAGTAAAAGCATCGTCAGAAATTCTGAGAAAGAGAGGTTAAAATGATGTTAGATAACAAGATAGACCAGAAATAACCCTTGGCTGATGTGAAAAGTTGCACAGTCAAGGGTTATTTCTTTTTATGTATTTTATCCTTCCTTTCAATATTGACTTTGTTTTTTATATTTGCTAAAATCAGTTACGATAAATTATATCGAAAGGAAAATGGATATGAAAAATTTTGGTATATGCTTGTTATCTTTAATACTCTCACTTTGTATGCTCACAGCTTGCGGTACTGCAGATGTTGATTTGCAGACTGTTTTTGATGATATCAACTCTCAGTTTGGTATCGAGGGCATCACCGTAATCGAAGATGTAGCAAAGCTTAATCGTTACTATATGATTGAAGAAGACACAGTTGAGCAGTTCGCTGCCGAGTTCTCAGCTGAAAGCTCAGTATATAAAGAAATCGTGCTTGTTAAAGCCGTTGACGAAGCTTCTGCTTCTGAGATTGCTACACTTCTCAACAACCACTATCAGTCACGACTCAGTGAAGCTAAGAGCTACAACCCTGAGTCTGTAGCAATGCTTGAGAACTGCTCTGTTGAACAAAACGGAGTTTATGTTTCACTAATCATTGACGAAAACGCCGCTGATATCAAAGCTGTTTATGACTCATACTTTGAATAATTTAATTTTTTGAAAATTTACAGGTGGTGCTTGTTGTGCCACCTGTTTTTTTGTGGTACAATATGTCGTATATTGCAACTGTAAAGGAAATAAAACAATGAATGAAAATATCAATGTAAGTGAAATCAGAGCACAGTTTTCTAAGATGAACGATATGCAACAGCAGGCTGTGTTTCATACAGAAGGACCGCTTCTGATTTTAGCGGGAGCAGGCTCAGGAAAAACAACCGTGCTTGTTAACCGTATTGCATATATTCTGAAAATGGAGCTCTGTCAGCCGTGGCAGATTTTGGCTATCACTTTTACTAATAAAGCAGCAGGAGAGCTCAAAGACCGTATAGCATCAGTTGTTGAGTTTGGAGCTCAGGATATATGGGCATCGACATTCCACTCGACCTGTGCACGAATACTAAGACGCTATGGTGAGCGTATCGGATACACAAGTCACTTCACGGTTTACGATACCGACGACCAGCGAAGACTTATGAAAGATATATTGAAGAAACTGAGTATTGATGAGAAAATCCTTCCGCATCGCACAGTGCTTGCTGAAATTTCACGAGCAAAAGATAAGATGCAGGGACCAAAGGATTTGAAGTCAGAGGATACTTATAACAGTCGTCTTTCTATGGTCGCTGATGCTTATGAAATGTACCAGGAACGACTCAAAACAAGCGATGCAATGGATTTTGATGACCTGCTGTGTAATACCGTCAAGCTGTTTAAGGAATGTCCTGATGTGCTCGATATGTACCAGCGTCAGTTTAAGTACATAATGGTCGACGAGTATCAGGATACTAACAAAGTCCAGTATGAGTTTGTCAGCCTCCTTGCTAAAAAGCACAACAACATCTGCGTTGTCGGCGATGATGACCAGAGTATTTATAAATTCAGAGGAGCAACTATCGAGAATATTTTGTCCTTTGAAAACGAGTTTACAGGTGCTAAAGTTATCCGACTTGAGCAGAACTATCGCAGTACTTCAACAATCCTTGATGCCGCAAACGAGGTTATAAAGAATAACACCGAGCGTAAGGGCAAGACTCTGTGGACTCAAAATGGTGTCGGTGATAAAATCACTGTTCACACAGCATCAACTGAGAGGGAAGAGGCTCTGTATATAGCAAATGCGATTATGGACGGTGTGTCAAACGGCAGAAAATATTCCGATTACGCTATTCTTTATCGAATGAACGCTCAGTCAAATGCTATCGAACATGCGCTCGCTCGAGCTGGTGTACCGCACAGAATTATCGGTGGACATCGCTTCTACGACAGAGAAGAAATCAAGGATATGACTGCATATCTGCAGGTTATTAATAATCCAAACGACGATGTCAGATTGCGCCGTATAATCAATAAGCCTAAGCGTGCAATAGGTGACACCACCGTAAATAAAGCGATGGATATTGCGTCTGCATTGGGCGAGAGTTTGTATTCTGTTATAAAGCACGCGTCGGATTATCCTGACTTATCTCGTGCCTCATCTAAACTTAGTTCGTTTGTGTTATTACTTGATGGTTTGATTGAAGCTCACGTGAGCGGAGATTATTCTTTAGCGGAATTATATGAGCTTATTTTAGAACATACTGACTACAGAGCTTTCCTGAAATCAGAGAAAGAAGACAGTGAGAGCAGAATTGAGAATATCGAAGAGCTTAAGTCTAATATCATCAATTTTGAAGAAGACTACGGTGAAGAAGCTACATTGTACAACTTCTTAGAGGAAATCTCCTTACAGACAGATATCGATAACTATGACCCTGAAGCTGATTGTTGTGTTATGATGACCTTGCATTCTGCTAAAGGTCTTGAATTCCCTGTTGTTTTTATCCCGGGTATGGAAGAGGGGCTTTTTCCGTCGATGGCAACTATCATGAATCCATCTGAGCTTTCTGAAGAAAGACGACTCGCTTATGTAGGAATCACTAGAGCTAAAGAAAAGCTCTATATTGTGAAAACCCGAGAACGTATGCTTTTTGGTTCAACAACCCACAACCGCGAATCACGCTTTGCTACCGAAATCCCATCAAAGCTTGTCGAAAAGACGGGTGCAGAGAGAGCTTTTGCGAATTCTTATACTCAACAGACTCCGACAAAAATGAACTTTGACCCATTTGCTAAAAAGCCTGCACAAAAGCAGACATCTTCAGCTAAATATTGTGTAGGTGATATGGTGCTTCATAAGGTGTTTGGCAAAGGTATGGTCACTAGTGCCGAACCTATGGGCAACGACACGATGTTAGAAGTAGCTTTTGATAAAGTTGGCACAAAGACGCTTATGGCTAATTTCTGCAAGATGGAAAAAATAAGTTAAAATTCACACAAAGCCAAAACCTCCATAATATGTATTGATGCGGTGCATTTGATATAGTGTGCTTAATACATCAGTATAATTATGGAGGTTTACTTATGGCAGAAACTTTTGACTCCTCGAAAGCATGCGACTTTGGTAGCGTTGCTTCTAAGACACCACAGCCTGTCTGCATTGATGTTATGCGAGTTTATGACAGCTGTTCGGATAAGGATTGCTTAACGGACCTGCGTGTTTATTTTACTGACTACAATCAGGAGCTTATCGACAACGCAGTGAATGTTAGAATAAAAGATGTAGATATAGTGACGACTTATGTGGATATAGAGCCAGTTCCGTTCCACCGAGGATTTTACTCTATTGATATGACGCTGTTCTTCACAGTTTGCGTGGATGTGTTTATGAATCCGGGTGCCTGCCCACAGACTATAAAGGGATTGTCTGTATATTCAAAGAAAGCTATTCTTTATGGCAGTGAGGGAAGTGTTCGTTCTTTTTCAAGCGAGCTATCGTGTGATGAAGCGGACGACCAGAAGATACCTACCAGAAATCTTCCTACAGCAACAGTTCAGGTAGCGCGTCCGATTGCACTTTCAGCAAAGCTTAAGCATAACTGCTCAGCATGTCCCGTTCCGTGCAAAGTTCCATCCTGCGCTTGTTCAAATATCGGCGGAGAGCCGACGGTCAGCGGTTGTAACAGCGTGTTTGCAACAATCGGTTTGTTCTCAATTGTACAGCTCAAGCGTAATGTGCAGATTGTAGTCCCGTCTTATGAATACTCTATTCCTGAAAAAACTTGCGTAACATCTTCTGATAACCCTTGCGAAATGTTCTCACGCCTCGATTTTCCGACAAATGAGTTTTTCCCTCCGAATGTCACTGAGCTGACAGGAGATGAAACTCCTGCTTGCGGATGTTCTTCATGTGACTCATCTGAGAGTGAATAAACATAAAAAACGGCGACTCTTTGTCGCCGTTTTCTTATATACGCGGTTTGATTTTTTTGCTGAAATCCCAGTCTGATATTTCATTTCCGCTTACTATGTAAGCTTTGTTTGCGATTTTTGCGAGTGGCAAATCGCTGTAGTGGTCAGAGTAAAACTCATCAATATGAGAATCAGGATACTCTTTTATAAATCGGTTAACCTTTTCTTCATAGTAGCAGTTTTCGCCACTGTATTTGCCGTTATGTTTATCAACATCTGACGCAATTACCCTGAAACCTGTCTTTTCACCGATTGGCTCAAGTAAAAAAAACGGAGAAGCAGAAATTATCACATCATCGTCTTTTCTTTGCTCAATATACCAATTCTTGATTTTTTTCTCGTGAATTTCCCAGAAAACCGCTAAATCCTTATCGATATCGCAGTGTTTAAGAAACTTGTACATTGTTTCTTTGAACTGAGTTTTTGAGCCTGATTTGAAGATGTAATACTTAATGTAAGCTACAACAAGGGAAGGGAAGACAAATGCGATTTTTCTGTGACGCTTAAGGCAGAATAAATAAAAATCCACGGTAGAATCGCCGTCATAAATTGTTCTGTCGAAATCGTATACGTTCATAAATCCTCACATAATTGTTATTGTTTCTTGATTATACTTGTTTTTTATATAAAATACAACATATTATGCTCTAAAATTCATATTTTGTTAATTTATATATGATTGACTTGTGATAGAATTAGCATAATAAAGTATAAGGAGAAATTTCGGTGTTCGGATATGTCACTGTAGATAAGAGCGAAATGCTCGGAAAAGACTTCGAAGCATACAAAGCGATATACTGCAGTTTATGCAAGCAACTGGGCAAAGACTACTCCTTTCTCACTCGTTTTATTCTAAGCTATGATTGTACTTTTTACGCAGTTATTGCGTTGTCCCTTGAGGATAGTTGCTACGGCTTTTGTAGCGGGAAATGTAAATTTAACCCGCTGAAAAAATGCAACTATATTAAAAGCGGGGAAGAAGCTTTGTCTAAGGCAGCTGCTTTGAGTATTGTCAGCGTTTATTATAAGCTGAAAGATAATATTGCAGATGGAAGCTTTTTCGAAAAACTCTTGTGCTATCTTATGATGCCGTTTTTCTCACACTGGCGAAAAAAAGCATTAAAAAAATACCCTGAGATTGAAAAAGCGGTAGCAAAAATGTCTTTAGCTCAATTTGAAGTTGAAAAAGACAAAAGCTGTTCTATCGATAAAGCTGCTGAACCGACTGCGAATATGTTGTCGGATGTACTGACGCTACTGGTTGATGACGATGATGAAAAATCAGGACAAAAACGCAGAGTGCTTTCTTCGTTTGGTTATTTCCTCGGAAAATGGATATATCTCATCGACGCGGCTAACGACTTTGAAGATGATTTGAAAAAAGGTTGCTTTAATCCGTACATTATTGCGTACGGCAACGATAAGGCTTTGCACCTGAGTGACATAAACAGTTCACTTGACCATTGCCTTAGTGAATGCTTATTATCTTATAATTTACTTGAAATTAAACATTTTAACAGAATAGTTGATAATGTTCTGATATACGGCTTGCCCAAAAAGCAAAAAAGTATTTTGTATAAAGAGAAAGAATTGAAACACGGAGAATAATATGAATCCTTATCAGGTTTTAGGAGTGGCTGAAACAGCCACAGATGCAGAAATAAAAAATGCATACAGAGAGCTTGCTAAAAAGTACCACCCGGACAACTATACTGATAGTCCGCTTGCTGATTTAGCTGAACAGAAGATGAAAGAGATTAACGAAGCATATGATATGATTTGTGATATGCGCAAAAACCCATCATCTTCTTCAAATAGCTCTTATTATAATGGTTCTTATGGTTCGTCACAGTACACACACACCAATTTTCCTGATGTTCGTCGTCTTATTAAAGAAGGTAGACTCGACGACGCTATGCAGATATTAAACGGTGTTTCTACTTCGGGCAGAAATGGTGAGTGGTATTTTCTTATGGGTATGGTATTCTCCCGAAAAGGTTGGACAGAACAGGCTTTTTCTTATTTCCAGACAGCTTGTCGTATGGAACCCAATAACCCTGAATTTATATCAGCACTTAATAATATTAACGCAAGAAGAAACTATAATCCTTCGGGCTATAATACTGTGAATTCAGCAGGTTGCTCAGTTTGTGATATTTGTGCAGGTATTATGTGTGCTGACTGCCTTTGTGATTGTTGCGGTGGCGGTGGCTGTTGTTAAGGTGAGATATTATGAAAACTTCTTATAAAGTAGCACTGGGTGGAGTTATCGGAGCTTTGAGTTTAGTGCTTATGCTCCTGACTTCACTCATACCATTCGGCACATTTGCATTTCCTGCCTTTGCGGGTATGCTTTTGATATGTGTTGTTATAGAGCTCGGCTATAGCTGGGCTTTTATTGTTTATACGGTTGTATCAGCTTTGTCTTTGTTGTTTTTGACAGATAAAGAGGCAGCTTTGTATTATGTAGTTTTTCTCGGATTTTATCCGATAATAAAGGGGCTAATTGAAAAGCTCAGAAAGAGAACACCCCAGTATATCATAAAGTATTTTGTGTTCAATGTGTGTATGGTGCTTGCTTTCTATCTTTCTATTTACATATTCTTAATCCCGAAAGAGAGCTTTAATTTATTCGGCGTTTATCTTCCGTGGGTCTTTTTGCTTATTGGAAATGCGGTATTTATTGTCTACGATTATTGTATCTCAAAAGTGGTTACTGTCTACCTTCTGAAAATCCACAAATTGCTTGGAAATAAGACAAAACTGTAAATTGAAAACAAGCATAAATTGTTGTATAATACTTAGTTGTAAATCAGCTTGAAAGGAGGAGTTTTGATGAATTTTAAAAGTAAATCCAGAGTGCTTGTTGCATCTGTAAGTATGACCCTTGTGTTATGTACGCTGATGGTTATGTTTTGCACCCTTACTTTAAGTGCTGGTGCAGTTTCTGTAAACGGACTTAATACAATCACTGCTTTGAATCTTCGTTCATCAGCAACAACCTCCTCTGATGTCCTCACCGTTATTCCAAAGGACAAGGAAGTTATCCTGCAAGAGAATTCGACTAACGGTTGGGCTAAAGTCAGCTACGGCACCTATACCGGATATTGCTCGACAGCTTACCTTAACGCTCTTTCGGGTAGTGGTGTTACTATGAAAGGTGTTACTACAGATGAAGTGAATCTTCGAAGTGGAAAAGGAACTTCATATTCAAGTCTTGGCTATGTTCCCAAAAACACAACTGTATCTGTATCAAGTAATGCTGATGAAAAATGGGCGCAGGTTACATATTCATCAAAAACGGGTTATATCAGCAAGGATTATCTGAAAATCACCTTCGCTATGAGTTCTTCAGCGCCTACTACATCAACCGAAGGAACAAACGGCAATGATAATGTCGATTATTCTGATTTGCCGAAATGGTACTCAGGTTCACTGACTGACAGTATTCTGGGAGGAGATAATCTTCCTTTCAAAAAGCTTATGCTCGACACAAGTGAGCTTAATCTGGATATTTCAGAAACTTATAAACTCACTGCTATTTCTGCAGGTGATGCTTGTGTTATGGAAAACATCAGCTTTTCTTCTGATAATACTACCATTGCTACTGTAGATAAATATGGTCTTGTAGTCGGAAAATCTGCTGGTAAGGCTACTGTTATAGCAACTAATCTGATTAACAGTAGCTCTGCAAAGTGTATAGTAAATGTCAGTGGTAATTATGCTCCTACTGAGCCACCAACCGAGAAACCTACTCAGCCGACACAAGCACCTACTATAGCACCAACTCAGGCTCCTACATCAGCACCTACAACTACTCAGGAAACCCTCAGTATTTCTGCAAGCAGTGCAACAGTTTATGTCGGTAACTACTACCATATCAAAGCTACCAGCAACGCAACTGTGACCTGGAGCACATCCGATTCTTCTATTGCCACAGTATCTGCTGGTATCGTTACAACAAAAAAAGCAGGTACAGTAACTATTACCGCGAAAACCTCCACAAAAACTGCGTCCTGTAAAATTACTGTAAAAACCGCAACATCAACAGTTAATATATCTCACGCGACAGCTAATGTCACAGCTGGAAAAACCTTCCTTGCTTATTCATCTACTTCTTCTGTCACTTGGAGTAGTAGTGATACCTCTGTTGCGACAGTTAACAATGGCTATATCCTTGGTGTATCACAAGGACAGGCTGTAATTACTGTTTCTACTACAGGTGGAGCAAAGACGATGCTTGTTAAAGTTTCAGCTGCCGCACCGATTAGATTTGCTTATACTTCACCTAACTGCGCTCCTAAGGACGGCACAGTGACACTTATTGCGATTACTGATTCTACCCGTTCTGCTGTTAAGTTCGAAGTAACTGTAGGCTCTACTACTAAGACTATTGAAGCTACATCGAAAACAGCGGACGGAAAGAATTATATCTGGAAAGGTACGACCTCGTTTAGTTCAGCAGGTACCTACAATGTGAGAGCCTATAGTAAACTTGGTTCAAATTGGTCCACCTGTTCTGACGGTTCAACCACAGCGTTTGTAACTTCAACTACCGACAAAACCACTACCGTCTGCGCTAATCGTCGCGCAAGCGATGAGATAATTAACCTTATTGCTAATTATGAGGGCTTTATCAGTTCTATCTATGCTGACCCTCTCACAGGTGATCCTACCGTGGGCTACGGTAGGGTAGTGTACAGCGGACAGCAGTTTTATAATAATCTTTCAAAAACCGAAGCTTACGCTTATCTTGTACAGACTGTTAACAATGATGGCTACGCAACAAAGGTTAACAGCTTTTTAGTTAATAACTCAGTGAAGTTTAACCAACAGCAGTTCGACGCTTTAGTCTGCTTTGTTTATAATACGGGCACAGGAGTGCTTTCAAACGACGATGAGTTAAAGAGTGCTCTGCTTGATTGTGACTCAGGTTCATCTACATCAAAAACCATATACTATATAAACGGCTCAAATGTCCGAATCCGTAAGGGACCCGGTACTTCACACGATATCATCGATGAGCTTAATTACGGCACCGAGCTAACTATTTTAGAAAAGACTAACAGCTCGTGGTACTATGTACAGCTTATTGACGGAACAAAGGGCTATGTAGCATCTGACTATATTACCTCAAAAGTCAGCTCAGGCTCTCTCGATTTAAACTTTGTGAAGAAGCAGAATTTAATCAATAAATTCTGTCAGTATCACCACGCAAATGGTTGTATTTACGGTTTGTTGTACCGAAGAGTTGATGAGATGGAAGTATTCTTCTATAACGATTACACCAGAAATCAGGGCGTTTATCACTACGACATCAAATTCACCTGTGCTAACAACCCTAATTTCCATACTTAAAAGGATGATTTTATGAATAAAAAATTTGGCTTTATAGGCGTCGGCAATATGGCTACTGCGATTATTGGTGGTATGCTTAAAAACAACTTTGTTGCCCCTGAAAACATTTTTATCCATGATAATAATACTGAAAAATGTGACTATTTTGAGAAAAAAGGTGTCAGCGTCTGTGATGATAACAACACACTTGTTAAAGAAAGCGATATAATCGTTGTTGCAGTAAAGCCTCAAAATTACGCTGAAGTTTTACAGAGTCTTAAGAATATTGATTGCAGTGACAAAATATTTGTATCAATCGCCGCAGGAATTTCTATAGATTTTGTCCGTGCTCAACTCCTACAAAATGTAAAAGTTGTCCGTGTTATGCCTAACACACCTCTTTTACTTTCAAAGGGTGCGTCAGCTCTTTGCCCGTCAACTGATATGACAGAAGATGAGTTTAAACCTGTCAGAGATATGTTCTCATTGAGCGGAGTAGTTGAGATTATCGAAGAAGAACATATGAACGAAATTATTGCAGTTAACGGCTCAAGTCCTGCGTTTTTCTATCTCTTTGCTAAAGCAATGGCTGATTATGCTGTTAGTTGTGGTATTGATAGGGAAAAGGCGCTTAATTTGATTTGTGCTACCTATGAGGGAGCTGCCGAAATGATTCGAAGTAGCGGAGATGATATCGAAACTCTTATAGAAAAAGTCTGCTCAAAAGGCGGAACCACTATAGAAGCTATAAATTCTTTTAAAGAAAATAATATTGAAGAAATTATTAAAGATGCGATGACCGCATGTACCAAAAGAGCAAACGAGCTTTCTGATAAATAGAATAAATAAAACAAGCCTTGCATAATATCGATTATCGGAGGGATGTTATGAAAGGCATAGTTTATTCTATAAAAAGAGGTCAACACAAATACAGAGAAAACTCCCTGAGGTCGAGACTTTTCAGCGTTTCTTTAAAACAGCTTTGGTCGATGTATGGGACTATGCTTTTGTTTTTAGTCGTTTTTATACTTGGTTTAGTGTTCGGCTCATTGGGTTTTAAAGACACAGATTCCTCTGCCTTGGAGAAGCTCGACTTTCTGTTTCTGAGCGACCTTGAGAGCAGGCTTCAGTTTTCCGCATTTGAGTTATTTTGCTCTTCTTTTGCATCATCTTTCCTGTTTATTCTCTCGGCTTTTTTGCTCAGCTTTACAGCGTGGGGGATGTTTGCATTAACGTTTTTATGTGCTTTTCGAGGTTACTGCACAGGACTTTCGTCAGCATATATGTTTTCTTTTTACGGGATAACGGGTATCGGGTTTTACATCCTGGTTATCTTACCGGGGACTGTACTTTTTTTATTTGCTTTTATTCTTGCACTAAAAGAAGCTTTTTCTCAATCTGTATGTTTGCTGAAAAGCTATTTTTCTTCTATGTATGATGGACTTTTGTTAAAAAGAACGAAAACCTATCTGCTCAGAAATTGTATGATTCTTGTTTTTACTGCTTTTTCTGCTGTTATAGATATGCTTTTATTTTTACTTTTTGCTGATATGTTTAATTTTTAGTGGGGTTATAGGAAATGGAACAAACCAGAAAGAAAATGAAGTTTGAAACACTCATCGAAAGATACTTTTCAAATTTTCATAGAGTGATGCTTACTAATTTGCTCTTTTTTGTACCGCTGGCGGTTGTTGCGGGTGTTTATTATTTGCTACATACATTTTTACAGGGGACTTTGCTTACCTTTTTAGCGTTTGCTTTAGTTGCCCTTGTTTTTCCGTTTTATTCCGGAGTTGTACTTGTATGCAGAAATTTAGCGCGAGGCGACAGTGATACTAAAGTTGTGTCAACCTTCTTAAAAGGTATCAGAGAAAATTTCTCTAAGTTTCTGCTTTACGGTGTGTTTTTAGCTTTTGTAGCTGTTTTCAGCTATTTTTCAATCTCTATTTATTCAAAGCTTTTATCTTCATCATGGGTTTTCTACGCTTTGCTTATCATTTGTATTCTCATAGCGCTCGAGATTTTATTTATGTTTTTTAACATACCCGTGATGACTGTCACTTTTGATTTATCGCTGAAAAATATTTTCAGGAACAGCTTTCTTATGTCATTTGGCGAGATTAAGAATAACTTCTTTGCACTTATTTCTCTTTTTGTAGTTCTTGCAATAAGCTTTACTTTAATTGCGTTTTGCACCAATGCAGTTTTGTTGATTATAATTACAGTATTACTTTTTGCACTTGTTGTGCCTGCATCGTGCCAGTTTGTAGTCAGTTTTTATGTTTATGATGATATGTATGCGTCAATTGCTTCAAAAGACGAGAAATCCAGAGAAATTGATGAAGCTATCGCTATCGCTAAGGAAAAGAAAAATGCTGAGTCTTTAAAAGAAGATTATTCCGATGTTGATATCAATTCTCTCAAAGATACCGACGAATACATTTTCTATAAAGGCAAGATGATTAAACAGAGCGTGCTATTAAAGCTTGCACTCAAGCAAAGACAGGAAGAAAATAAGGAATAGGAAAGGTCTGAATATTATGGCAAAAAAGGTTACACTAATTGTTCTAGCTGTACTTTTAGTCGCAGGAACTATAGCAGGAGTTTATTTTTATAGTAACAGTGTTAATGGTAATAAGACCACAAACTCGTCTACACCAAACGAGATTTATCTTGACGACGATGAAAGCGGAGAAGAATACATTATTGATTCTGAAGAAACCTCTGATTCTACAGAATCGAGCACTGAAGATTTTATTCCGATTGACGATAACTTGTCCGACAACACTCTTGATATCACTACAACAAATTTTACTATCGACCGCATTATTGACCACACAACAGGCGAGGAGGTCAGTGGTCGTGTAGTTTTCGGAAAAAGCTTCAACGCTGAAGAGAATTACATAAAATTTGATTCAAACGGCAATTTTGAAATTTATCTCAGCGGATATCTTGATAATATGAAAAAGGGTACTTATTCCGAGTACGACAAGATTGTATATGTAGAGTTTGAAGACGGTACTGCTGCTGAGTATGATGTTAAATATACCGATAATGGCATTATCAGTCATATTATTGTCAACTACGGCGACTACGATGTTTACTTTTCCTGATAAACTAAAACAGCACTCCTTATGAGTGCTGTTTTTTAATGCTCTTTTTCGTTGTTTATAAACCAGCGGTTATCCTCCAGAAAGAGATATTTTTCACTTTGTCTGATTCGGCAGGTATAGCGTATTCCTGCTCCGCCTGCCTTGAGTGAGGCTGCATACCGCACATCTGTTATCCTGTCTATGTCAAAACTCCTGCCGTCATTCCAGTTTATCTTAAGCGGCAGAATATTTCCGTCGGTATCAAATGTTGCGGTTACTGACACATATTGTTTCATTTTTTCCTCCTATCTAAAAATACCCGACAGGGTGGACTGTGTGCTCCTCTTTCGGAGAAAATCCCGATAGATTTTTGTCGAACATCAGCTTTGCAGGGTTTATAGCAAAGCTACCGAAACGATTTTTGATTACATCAAGAGTTGAACAAAGCTGTTCCTGCCTTATAATATCCTCTTCGCTTATGAAAATTGAAGCCTGATGGGGAAGAGTATCAGGTTCAAAATCACTGACACTGACGCCCAGACTCCTGATGTTTTTTTCAAAAAAGTAGTTTTCTCTGAATAATTCAAGACAGGTGCTAAGCACATCGCTGTTTAGGTTAGTAGAAAACCCAAGCTTTTTCTGTCTGGTTATAGTATAAAGCTCGGTGTTCCTGATGCTGATACACACAGTTTTTGTTCTGAAGCCTTGCTCTCTCATTCTTCGACAAACGCTGTCACACAGTACCATGAATATGATTTTTACATCTTCAAAGTTTTCTAAATCTCGTATAGCAGTGGTTGAATTGCCGATAGATTTGACAGCCGATGTTTCATCACTTTTCATAACAGGAGAGAAGTCCAGTCCGTTTGAAAAGCTGTATAAAATGTCCGCCCACTTTCCAAAATTTTTTCTCAGCAGCTCCAGCGGATAGTTTGCGAGGTCCCCTATAGTGAACACACCCAGTTGTCTGAGCTTTTTCTCGGTAGCCTTGCCGACATATAATAGGTCGCTAGCTTTCAGCTTCCATACCATATCTTTGTAGTTTTCTTTGGTTATAACCGTCACAGCATCAGGCTTTTTGTAATCGCTTCCGAGCTTTGAAAATATCTTGTTAAAGCTCACCCCGATGCTGACAGTAATTCCCAGCTCCTTTTTTACTCTGTATCTGATTTCCTCAGCAATTTTTTCACCGCTGCCGTGTGTGAGCGTGCTTCCCGTGACATCAAGCCACGCTTCATCTAAACCGAACGGCTCGATGAATTCGGTATAATCAGAATAAATTTCCCTGCACATTTTCGAAAACCTGATATATCTGTCATAGTGAGCAGAAGCGGTGACTAGCTCGGGACATTTTTGCTGTGCCTGCCAAATAGGCTCGCCAGTTTTCACATTGAACTTTTTAGCGATTTCGTTTTTAGCGAGAATAATTCCGTGGCGCTTGTCCTTATCTCCGCATACAGCTACGGGCTTATCTCGCAGTTGTGGATTGTAAAGGCATTCAACACTCGCAAAAAAGCCGTTACAATCGCTGTGCAGTATTGTCCTCACCTAAAAACCCACCCTTCGTTCAGCGATTCATTTTACGCCAATCTTTTGATTTTATTATAGAACAAATGTTCGAGAAAGTCAACATAAAAATAGCGGGCCCGAGGACTGGACCCGCTGAAATTACTGGAAATTACTTATGAAAGATAAGATTTGCCACTTTCTGCAAGCTTATCTGTTATAACCTGAGCGTCATCTGAATCTTTGCCTACTGCTGTGATGTAAAGCTTGATTTTCGGCTCAGTACCTGAAGGTCTGATAATACAAGCGTGCTCACCCTCGAGGGAATAGGAAAGAACATTTGATTTAGGAAGATTGATAACAGACTCTTTTCCTGTAACAAGGTCATATTCCTTGCTTTCTAAGTAGTCAGCAACCTTAAGCACCTTGTAAGAAGCAAATTCCTTCGGAGCATTCTCCCTGAGGGACGCCATGATGTCAGCCATCTTCTGCATACCAGCAGCACCTGAGAAACCGAAATTCAGAGTTGTGTTCTTGTAGAAACCGTACTCTTTGTACATTTCGTCCATTACCATAGCGAGAGTTTTGCCCTGTTTTTTGTAGTAAGCAGCCATCTCACAAATCAGCATAGAAGCAACAACAGCATCCTTATCTCTTACATAAGAGCCTGAAAGATAACCGTAGCTTTCCTCAAAGCCGAACACAAATCTTTCTTCTTCATTATCTTTCTCGAGGTTTAAGATAACCTCACCGATGTATTTAAAGCCGGTGAGAACATCTTTGAGCTCAGCGCCGTACTTTTTGCATATAGCGTTGATAAGCTTTGTAGTAACAATAGTCTTAACGATAATCGGATTTTCAGGAAGAGTACCTTTTTCTGTGCGTGAACGAAGTATAAACTCAGTGAGCATAGCACCTGTTTCGTTACCGCTCAAAAGTCTGTAACTGCCGTCATAGTCCTTAACGGCGATGCCGACTCTGTCAGCATCAGGGTCAGTAGCGAGGAGCAGGTCAGGCTTTTCTTTATCACACATCTCTAAACCGAGCTTTAAAGCTTCCTTGATTTCAGGGTTAGGATATGGACAGGTTGTGAAGTTTCCGTCAGGCATTTCCTGTTCTTTAACGATAGAAACTTTTTCAACACCGATTTCGTTTAATACTCTTCTGACAAGCTTGTTACCGGTACCATTGAGTGGGGTGTAAACAACGCTTAAATCTGCACCGTCACAGATGCCTTGTGCAACCTGGCGTGATTTAACGCACTGAAGATACTGAGTGTAAACGCTGTCATCAACATATTCAATCATACCACTGTTTAAAGCTTCGTCAAAATCAGCAAGCTTTACGCCAGAGAACATATCAATGCTCTGAATTTCATCGTAAACAGTGTTAGCAGCGACATCTGTCATCTGGCAACCATCTTCGCCGTAAGCTTTGTAGCCGTTATAAGCAGCAGGGTTATGGCTTGCGGTAATCATAATACCTGCCTGACACTCAAAGTGTCTTACAAGAAAGCTCAGCACAGGAGTAGGCTGAAGTTCTTTGGTGATGTAAACCTTGATTCCGTTGGCAGCTAAAACTCTGGCAGCCTCATTCATAAAGAGGTCAGCTTTGATTCTGCTGTCATGAGATATAGCAACGGCACCCTTGCCGTACTTTTTGATAACATAGTTAGCAAGACCCTGTGTAGCCTGTCTTACAACATACACGTTCATTCTGTTAGTACCTGCGCCGATGATGCCTCTGAGTCCCGCTGTACCGAATTCGAGGGTACGATAGAATCTGTCATAGATTTCTTCGTCGTTTCCCTTAACAGCCTCAAGCTCAGCTGTGAGGTCCTTGTCATCAATTGCATTATTTAACCATTCGTTATAAAGTTCAATGTGCTTCATAGTAATCACCCACAATAAAATAGTATAATTATAGAAGATAAAAGATGAAACAAATATAACACAAAAAAATAGCTGTGACAATAATGTTTAGGCGGATTTATGAATATAGCATAATTATTCACAGAAAAAACACAACAAAAATGTTGATTTATTATGCCGAATGTAGTAATATATTATTTGTTCATTTTAAAGGAGGTAACCGAAATGGAATATAAAGAAGAATATAAAGAGCTTTTTGAAGCCGCTGATACCGAAGAAACAACAGAAACTTTGGAAGAAACAGAAATAGCTGAAGCTACAGAAGTTGCTGAGGATACAGTAACAACCGAAGAAACAGTTGTAGAGCCTGTGAGCAAGAAAAAGTTCCCGCTCCAGACTCCGATTATTATCGCTGCGTGCATTTTAGTTGCTGCTATTATCGGATTTTTTGCTATTAACCTCTTTACACCAACAGTTGAAGGTTCATGGAAATATGAGTCTGAGGAAGGTTATACTTTCTACTACACCTTTGATGAAAAGGCGGATACAAAAGAATGTGTTATGAGCTTTGGTACAGTATATTTCCCTGGTTTCTACGAAGAGACCGTCGGAGAAGAGTCAAACACAGTTTCAGTTTCTCTTTACACAGGTTACATAAACGGTAACTATACATATTCAATTGAGGGTAACAAACTGTTCAAAAACCGAGTAATGACACTCACTGCTGAAGACGGAACCGTTATCACTCTCACCCAGGCAAAGGAACCTAAAGATAAGGATTATATCCAGCCTGACGAAAACTTCACACCTGTAGAAGAGCTTATCGGTGAATGGGAGTTTGTATACGAAGAGTACGGTGTTTCTTATAAGCTCAGCATAAACGATGATGGTACAATGTCATTCAACCAGTTTGATTTACAGGAAATCCACTTTGTATATACTGCTGATGAATCAGTAATTAATCTTTCTTACTGTCAGGATGAAGTTACTACACAGGAAGAGGAATACTATTTCGAAGGCGACCAGCTCATCTTTATGGGACTTAACTGGAGCAGGGTAGGAGAGTCAACAGCCGATCAGGCATAAAAGACTGGTAAAATTAAAGCAGGAGAAGCTTTACGCTTTTCTCCTGCTTTTTATTTTTGTTCTTCAATTATTCGCAAAAGTAATACAAGGTCAGATGTATCTATACCGCCTGAATTGTTGATATCGGCCGAGTCACAATACACACCTGAAAAACTCACTTCATCAAGTAGAAAAGAAAACAGCATTTTTCTATCTCTGCTGTTGACATTACCCTCACCTGTCAAATCCCCGACAACGGATAATTCGAACTCTTTGGAATAATCGTTGTTATAGAATCTGACAATGGTTGCAGTTCCGATATTACCGCTGGTTATTTCCTTTCCGTCGTACCGTGTGAAACTGAGATTATAGTTTTTGAAATATATATTCTTTTTTAACTTTGCAACAGTTGTTGAGTGCGGAATATTTGTTATCACTCGTCTTTGGAGATCGATATTGTAAACCGAGCTTCCAATTTCAGAGTTGTTATTTGTAGTATTTGAATCAGAAGTGTTATCGTTGTATTTTATGAAATCTGAATACGGTATCACAGATACAGCAGGTATACCGTTCTGATACGATAAGACAAATATATCAGAGCCTATAACACAAATTTCATGAGCATAATTGTGCAGATTATGGTATTTGTCTTTTTCGTCAGTTGCACCATCAACAGCAAATATAATATTTTCTTCAGCGACTATGTAGTGGTTATCAATCAATCCACCCGAAGGAAAAGAAACAGTGCTTTTATAGTCTGTGAGTTTGCTAATGGAGTTTGTATCTAATCTGTAGTAATAGCCAAGTCGGTTTACAAATACACTATCAGAAACAAATTTAATCGGGGCAAAGATATTATCCGCGAAAAATTGTGTCACACTACCTGTACTCAGCTTATATATGCCACCACTTGAGCAAGCATAAATATCAGAATAAAGCCCTCTGACTAAATGGTATGAATTTTTAGTTACTTGGTAACAGTTAAGAAGATTTCCGTATTTTGAGTACTTCCTGATAACACCGTCATTACACGAAAGATAAACAGAGTTGTCATAAAAACAGATTTCTGAGAATTCAAAACTATCAATGAATGAAACAACAAATGAATATATATTATCGGTATCAATATCGTAAATAACAACCTGTGTCTGTTTGCTTATTGCGATAGGACAAACGAAGACAAGCGTTGTATCAAACAGATTGTACGAATAAACATTGTTTTCAAGTGTTAATTCAATATTATATGAACTAGGATAAACAGCTTCTATATAAACTTTATTAGAATTAACGGCAACAAGAAAAACCTGATTTTCGTTTTGCATAAGTCTTATATTATCACAGTGTGAAAAGTTTTGATAAGTATATGTGTCATAAGAGCTTGCACTTATCGGAAAGGAAAGAACAGCGATGACACATATCAGTATTGAACACACTGATTTCAGCAATAGTTTCCTCACAAAAATCCCCCATTTACGACATTATATTATATATAAAGCGTGAATGGAAATAATCGTGACAAACCTTCACCGCGATTTTTGGGTACAAAAAAACGCTACCATTGTCGGTAGCGTTTCTGACTATTCTGTATGATTATTCTTCAGGCATCTCCCAGTTGTGCCATACATTCTGAATATCATCATTATCCTCGAATAAATCGAGCATTTTCTGCATCTTTTCACAGATAGCAGGGTCATCGATAGCAGTATATGTATTTGGTACCTGCTCAACCTCAGCTGAAGCGAACACATAACCTTTTGTTGACAGGTCATCTCTGATACCACCTAAATCCTCAGGCTCTGTGTAAACAGTGAAGATATCGCTATCTGCCTCAAAGTCAGCAGCACCAGCTTCGAGTGCATCTTCCATTACTGTGTCTTCGTCTTTATCGAGCTCTTCGCGTTCGATAATGAGAACGCCTTTTTTCTCAAACATAAAGCTTACACAACCCGGTGTGCCCATATTACCGCCGAATTTATCAAAGTAGTGTCTTACTTCACCAGCAGTACGGTTTCTGTTGTCTGTAAGAGCCTCAACAATAACAGCAACACCTGATGGACCGTAGCCTTCGTATGTAACGGCCTCGTAGTTAGCGCCGTCGTTTCCTGAAGCAGCTTTCTTGATAATTCTGTCGATATTATCGTTCGGAACATTCGCAGCCTTAGCTTTAGCGATACAATCCTTGAGCTTAGAGTTAACATTAGGGTCAGCACTACCGCCGTCGCGGATAGCAACCATCAGCTCTCTGCCGATTTTTGTGAACACCTTAGCTCTGGCAGCGTCGTTCTTACCTTTTTTCTGTTTAATGGTACTCCATTTATTATGTCCTGACATTAAATCATCCCTTTTATAAATTTTCACATGGATTATAGCACATTGTAAGAGAATATGCAAATTAAAATTAAAAGTTACAGTTTTGTTACACTTCTATTGTGGTCAGTTAGTCTCGGTGGTACAATATTAAGGTATAAAATATTAAGTTAATTTACATAGGAAAGGGCTGATTTTATGGTAATGTCAATGACCGGTTTCGGCAGATGCGAAACTCAGGTTAACGGCAGACAGATTACGGTAGAAATGAAAAGCGTCAACCATCGTTATTTCGAGTTTTCTTGTCGCACTACGAGAGGCTACAGTTTTTTAGAAGATAAACTTAAAAAGTATGTGGCACAGAAAGTTGCAAGAGGTAAGGTCGATATGTATGTATCGATTACCGAGGCAGAAGATTCTGAGGTTGTGGTTGCTATCAATAAACCGCTCGCTTTGGGTTATGTCAACGCGATTCACTCTTTAGCTACCGAGTATAATATTCCTGATGATTTATCAGTATCCGTGTTATCCCGCTATTCTGATATCTTCCAGATTCATAAAGAGGAGCAGGATGAGGAGCAGGTTTTCGCTGATGTAAAGGTAGCGCTTGATATTGCACTTGAAAGCTTCCTTTCAATGAGAGAAGCTGAGGGTGTAAAGCTTAAGGAGGATGTGCTTTCTAGAGTTGATACCATTATGTCGATTGTATCTGAGATTGAAGAACGCTCTCCGATTACAGTTGAAGAATATCGCGCAAAGCTCACTAAGAGAATATCTGATATGCTCTCGGGTACTGAGATTGATGAACAGCGTATTTTGACTGAAGCTGCTATTTTTGCTGACAAGGTCGCTGTTGATGAGGAAACTGTGCGACTCAGAAGTCACTTTGAACAGATGAAGACCTTCTTTGATTCAGGTGTTCCTATCGGTAGAAAGCTTGATTTCATCGTTCAGGAAATGAACCGAGAGGCTAATACTATCGGCTCAAAGGTAACCGACTCTATTCTTGCTCACAAGGTTGTCGATATCAAATCAGAAATTGAGAAGATTCGTGAGCAGATTCAGAATATTGAATAATAAGGAGAGATACCGTGAAATTTATCAACATAGGTTTTGGAAATGTTGTGTCCGCTGAAAAGGTTGTATCCGTTGTATCACCTGATTCTGCGCCTATCAAGCGTATCATTCAGACTGCAAAGAGTGATTCTTCTCTGATTGATGCAACATATGGCAGAAAGTGCAAAGCGGTAATAATCACCGACAGTGACCACATTATTCTGTCCGCTATCACTCCTGAAACCATAAGTTCTAGATTAGAGGAGGAGCTGAAAAATGACTAAAGGCTTGCTTATTGTTTATGCTGGTGCATCAGGTGTTGGCAAAGGAACTATAATGAAAGAGCTACTAAAATCTGACAGCAATTTCAGATTATCTGTTTCAGCCACAACACGATTACCTCGTCCGGGTGAAACTGATGGTGTTGAGTATCACTTTGTCACCAAAGCTGATTTTGAGGAGCTTATCGCTAATGACGGCTTGTTTGAATATGCAAGCTACTGTGATAACTACTACGGCACACCTAAAAAGGCTGTTTTTGATATGCTCGAGAGCGGAATCGATGTTTTTCTCGAAATCGAAATCAAAGGATTCTTGCAGATTAAAGAAAAATACCCTGATTGCGTAACCATTTTCCTGCTTCCTCCTAGTATGGAAGAACTGGAAAAACGCCTGACAGGCAGAGGTACTGAGGCTCCTGAAGTTATCAGAAAGCGTCTTGATACAGCTCAAAAAGAGCTCACATATGCTGAGCAGTTTGACTACACAGTTATAAATGACGATGTTGAGAGAGCAAAAAATGAAATCCTCACCATCATTTCAAATATTAAAAAAGAAAGAAATAAGGAGAACTAATTATGAAAAGAGCATCACTTGACGATATGTTAAAAGGCAGAGAGAGCCGTTACGCTCTCGTTATCGGCGTAGCTAAGAGAGCCAGAGAAATTTCTCAGAACTTCAAGGACGAGAATGTTATCACAGACGAAAAGCCAGTACTTCTCGCTATCGAAGACTTCAAAAATCACAAATACAACATTTTAGAGCCTGAAACAGACGAATGATGAAGACGCTTATCGCAGGTGTAGCTGTTGAAAATACAGTTTACCATTTTGATAAGATATTTGATTATGTAGTACCACAGGACTTGGCGACACAGCTACAGACAGGTTGCAGGGTTTTAGTACCATTTGGCAGAGGAAATAAAAAGCGTCAGGGTATAGTTATGTATATCAAAGACGATATTTCAGACCTTGATTTGTCAAAACTCAAGGAGGTTTCATCGGTGTTGGACAGCGAGCCTGTTTTGAATGATGAAATGCTTTCTATGGCGCGTTTTATGAAAGCACATTGTTTTTGCACCTACTATGATGCAGTGAAGACTATGCTTCCTGCAGGTATTAACTACAAGGTTACAACCGAATATTCTGTGAAAAAGCCGTTTGAATTTGAGCTTTTTGACCTTGATGAAGAAAAGCGCAGGATTGTTCAGTTTTTGCTAAAAAAGGGTACACCTGTCAGAAAGGAAACTCTTTGTGACACATTCGGCTATTCTGACTCTTCCTTCCTTGATGTTATGTGCAAAGACGGAATTTTAGTTAAAAATGATTCCACTTATCGCAAAACAGGGGATAAGAGTGTCAAAATGGTCAGATTAAATGAAGACTTTTCGTTAAGAGGTGTGAAGCTTACTCAAAAGCAGAATTCAGTGCTCGAGCTTTTACAGACTGTTTATAGTGCTTGTGTAAAAGAAGTGTGTTACTACACTGGAGTCACTACATCAGTTGTTGATTCGCTTGTCAAAAAAGGAATAGCTTATTATTATGACGACGAAGTGTTCAGAATTCCTAAGAGTAGCGTTTCTCAAAAACGTGAGATTGTTCTGACCACAGAACAGCAAAAGGCTTATGCATCACTTCTGTCTGACTATAAGTGCGAAAAGGGAGTAGTTTCCTTACTCTACGGAGTTACTGGTTCAGGAAAAACCTCAGTTTTTATGAAGCTGATTGAAGATGTAGTGTGCGATAACAAAGGTGTTATTGTGATGGTTCCTGAAATTGCACTGACTAGTCAGCTTATCTCGATATTCAAGTCGAATTTTTCTGATAAGGTCGCTGTCTTTCACAGCGGTCTCTCACTAGGTGAGCGACTTGATGAGTTCAAAAGAGTGAAAAAAGGTCTTGCCTCAATTGCCATAGGTACCCGCTCTGCTGTATTTGCACCGTTTGATAATCTAGGTCTGATTATTATGGACGAGGAACAGGAGCACACCTATAAATCAGAGGGTAAACCGCGTTTTCATGCTAGAGAGCTTGCTAAATTCAGAGCGTCATACAATAACGCTTTGTTGCTTTTGTCTTCTGCTACACCGAGTGTTGAAACTTACTATAATGCAGAAAACGGCAAGTACAACAAAACCGCACTCAAAAAGAGATACGGTGTTGCTACCTTGCCCGATGTATTGATAGTTGATATGAACGAAGAAGTATCACTTGGTAACACTTCTCAGTTTTCCAGCCTGCTACTAGAAAATATTGAGCAGAATCTGAATGAGAATAAACAGACTATACTTCTTCTCAACCGCAGAGGGCATAATACTTTTGTGACCTGCAGGAATTGCAGAGAAACCGTAAACTGTCCTAATTGTTCTATTTCAATGACATATCACAGCGCAAACAACCGCCTTATGTGTCATTATTGCGGACATTCCGTTAAATACGACGGTATCTGTCCTACATGTAACGGACATTCACTGCGTTTTGTTGGCTATGGTACTCAGCGAGCTGAATCTGAACTTGCTGATATTTTCCCTGATGCTAGAATACTTCGTATGGATACCGATGCCACTATGAGCAAATTCTCGCACGAGAAGAAGCTTTCTGAGTTTGCACGTGGAGATTATGATATCTTAGTCGGAACCCAGATGGTAGCTAAAGGGCTTGATTTTCCAAATGTGACACTAGTTGGTGTACTAAGCGCAGACCAGATGCTTTACAGTGATGATTACCGTAGCTTTGAAAATGCATTTTCTATGCTTACTCAGGTTGTCGGTCGAAGTGGTCGAGGAGAAAGCAAAGGCAGAGCGGTTATACAGACATATACACCAGAAAATCCTATTATTTCACTAGCATCAAGACAGGATTACGACGCTTTTTACAGTGATGAAATAAAAATCCGTAAAGCTATGCTTTATCCACCTTTTGCAAAAATGTGTCTTATCGGGTTTGTATGTGAAAACAGCGTAAAGCTTTCAGATGCAACAAGTGTTTTTATGAGCCTGCTGACAGATAAATTTAACAACAATTTCAGCGATATACCGATTCGTGTACTCGGTCCATCACCGGCGAGTATACCAAAGGTCAACAATAAATATCGCAGCAAAATAATATTGAAATGCAGAAATGATAGTAGATTCAGAGAGATGCTGTCTTTAGTACTGATAGAATTTTCGAAGCTTAAAGACTACACAGATGTCACAGTTTTTGCTGACATGCATCCTCTTGAACTGTAAATAATAAGGAGTGTAAAAATGGCACTTAGAAAGATTGTTACCGAGGGCGACGATGTACTACTCAAAAAATGTCGCACTGTTGAAAAATTTGATAAAAGACTATGGGACTTGCTCGATGATATGGGAGAAACCCTCTACGACTCCGGCGGAGTAGGTTTAGCGGGACCACAAGTCGGAATGCTCAAAAGAGTTTGTGTCATAGATGTCGGCGACGGACTCATTGAGTTTATTAACCCTGAGATTATTTTATCTGAGGGCGAACGCGATTGTGTTGAAGGATGTTTGTCTTCTCCGGGTGAGTTTGGTATTGTAAAAAGACCTGTCAAGGTTAAAGCTAAAGCTTTTGACCGCGAAGGAAATGAGTTTACGGTTGAGGGAGAGGACCTCTTTGCTCAGGCTATGTGTCACGAGTTTGACCATCTCGACGGAGTACTATTTAAATCAAAAGTGGTCAGAATGCTCAGTCCTGATGAACTTGAGCGTGACGATGAAGAATAAGGTGATTTGATGAAAGTTTTATTTATGGGCACACCCGACTTTGCTGTTGCTTGCTTAGAAAGCCTGCTTGAAGCAAAGTACGAGGTCTGTGCCGTTTTCACTCAGCCTGATAAACCTCGTGGCAGAAAGATGATTATGACTCCACCTGATGTAAAGGTGTGTGCTTTACAGCGTAATCTTCCTGTATATCAGCCTAACACTCTAAAAGACGGAAAAGCACTTGAGATTATCAAAGAGTATGCGCCTGATGTGATAGTTGTTGCAGCTTACGGTAAGATTTTACCGAAAGAGATTATTGATTATCCGAAATATGGTTGTATCAATGTTCACGGCTCGATTCTACCGAAATACCGAGGTGCTGCCCCTATCCAGTGGTCGGTTATTAACGGCGATGAGGAAACAGGTGTTACAACAATGCTGATGAATGAAGGATTGGATACAGGAGATATGCTGCTTATTTCTAAAACCCCGATTTCTCTTGATGACACAGCCAGCTCTGTTTTTGACAGACTTGCAAAAATCGGTGGAGAACTTCTTGTTGAAACACTAAAGAAAGCCGAGAGTGGTGAATTAACCCCTGTAAAGCAGGATGATTCACTTTCAACCTACGCTCCGATGCTTGATAAGAATATCAGCGAAATTGACTGGAGCAAAGACGCCTTAACTATTCATAATCTCATCCGAGGACTTTACAGCTGGCCTATTGCACAGACTAAGTTGAACGGTAAGAAAATGAAAGTATACAAATCTGCTGTATCAGAGCTTAAAGGTGAAGTCGGTGAAGTTGTTTCTCTTTCGCCGCTTACAGTAGCTTGTGGTAACGGTTCGATTGAAATTCTCGAATTACAGCTTGAGGGTAAAAAGAGAATGGATTATAAGTCCTTTCTTTTAGGACATCATATAGAATGCGGAACAAATATTCTGGAGGAATAATATGTTTTTTTGGGGATATGATTTAACATATTTTTTGTTTATGATACCTTGCCTTATATTATCTCTTTATTGTAGTGCAAAGGTAAATACAACATTCAGTAAATATTCAAAGATTGCTAACAGACGCGGTCTGACAGGAGCACAGGCGGCTTATCAGGTGCTTTCTTCAAACGGTGTAACAGGTGTGAAAATTGAGCCTGTGAGCGGTAAGCTTACTGATCACTTTGATCCGCGTACCAATACAATCCGACTTTCAGAAAGTGTATATAACAGCCCAACAGTTGCCGCTGTCGGAGTTGCAGCTCATGAAGCAGGACATGCAGTGCAGCACGCTCAGGGTTATATGCCTAATAAAATCCGTTCAGCAATTGTGCCTGTAGCTAATTTTGGTTCCAAGCTTAGCTGGATATTAATATTTGTTGGATTTCTTCTTCCTGTTCAGTACAATTTTGTGATTACACTCGGAATTGTCTTTTTCTCCTTCTCAGTGCTTTTTACATTGGTTACTCTACCGGTTGAATTTAACGCCTCAAAAAGAGCGTTAGAAACTATCAAAGGTGCAAATTTACTTTACGAAGATGAATATAGCGGTGCAAAGAAAACTCTTTCAGCTGCCGCTATGACATATGTCGCTGCTGCTGCAACTGCTATCGCACAGCTTTTACGACTTTTACTTTTAGCTAATAGACGAAGATAAATTATATTCAGAGGTTATTATGGCTGATGTCAGAAAAATTGCTTTCAATACTATATACAGGGTGCTTTTTGATGAGGCATATTCTGCTCTTTCACTAAGCAGTGCAATAAAAGAGAATAACCTCAATCCGCTGGATGCTTCCTTTTTATCACATCTTGTATATGGTGTGATAGAAAGAAAGATACTGCTCGACCATATTGTTTCGCAGTATTCAAAAATCAAGCCGAAGAAAATTGAAAACAAAACCTTGCTTATTTTAGAGCTCGGTGTTTTTCAGCTTCTGTTTATGGATAAGGTTCCTTCGTCAGCCGCTGTTAACGAGTCTGTTAAACTGAGCAAAAAAGTCGGTGCGTACAAATCCTCGGGGTTTATAAACGCCGTGCTTCGCAATATGCTCAGAAACGACCTGAAATACACTCTGCCTGATGAAAAAGATAGAGTGAAGTTTTTGTCTATCAAGTATTCATGTCCTGAGTTTTTAGTAACTAAATGGATATCTCAATACGGCGATAAAAACACAGTCGGAATACTTAAGGGACTTGCACACAGACCGCCTCTCAGCATCAGAGTGAATACTCTGATGACTACTAAAGAGGAGCTTAAGGCTGAGCTTATCAAAGAAGGTGTAAAGGTTTTCGATGTTCCATTCCTTGGAAATGCTTTGAATATCGAAGACACCGGGGCGATAGATAAGCTGAAAGCCTTCAAAGACGGCAAATTCTATGTACAGGACTGTGCTTCTCAGCTTTGTTGTGAAATGCTTGATGCAAGGGAGGGAATGACCCTCTGTGATGTCTGCTCGGCACCTGGCGGAAAATCTCTCTATTCTGCTATCAGAATGAATAATAAAGGAAAAGTATTCTCATACGATTTGTATGAACATAAAATCAACCTCATAAATGAATCTTGTAGAAGACTTTCAGTTGATATCATTGATGCTAAAGTCAGAGATGCTTTATCAAATGAAGATGAATTACCATCTTGTGATAGATTACTTTGTGATGTGCCTTGTTCAGGCTTTGGAATTATTCGTCGAAAGCCTGAAATTCGTTACAAAAAAGCAACAATTATTGACAATTTACCTCAGTTGCAATACAGTATATTGTGTAAAAATGCTGACAGTTTATCAATTGGTGGTATTCTTGTTTATTCTACTTGTACTTTGTGTGACGAGGAGAATAAAGCTGTTGCTGAGAAGTTTTTGCTCGAGCATAAGGAGTTTGAAGCTGTACCACTTGAACTGCCTTTGGGCTTAGATAGGTTTATTGATGAGCCTGAGCATATGCTCACACTTTTACCATATAAAGATATGACCGACGGATTTTTTATTGCAAAGTTTCGGAAGGTGGCAAACAATGATTGATATCAAGTCTCTTTTCGACTATGAGATTGAAAATCTGATTGTAGAAAACGGCTACAAAAAATTCAGAGCAAAGCAGATTGTTTCCTGGCTTCAAAAGGGCGTAGAGGACTTTTCCTCTATGACTAATCTGCCTAAACAGCTTATTGATTTTCTTGATAACACCTGCTACATAAGCTGTGCAAAAATTGAGAGAAAGCTTGTATCAGAGCTCGATGATACAGTGAAATATCTGTTTTCTTTTCGTGACAACGAGTGCGTCGAAAGTGTTGTAATGAAGTATAATCACGGATATACTATCTGTATTTCAACTCAGGTTGGTTGTAAAATGGGATGTACCTTTTGCGCTACCGGTAAAAGCGGATATTCCCGTGACCTTACTGCGTCCGAAATGCTTTCCCAGA
This sequence comes from Ruminococcus sp., assembly GCA_017410265.1. Lineage (GTDB taxonomy): Bacteria > Bacillota > Clostridia > Oscillospirales > Acutalibacteraceae > Ruminococcoides. Next base: position 147,921 of record JAFQRC010000005.1, read on the forward strand.
TTGAGTCTGCTCAAAAGGATTTGAACATCCGTATATCGAATGTTGTGCTCATGGGTATGGGTGAACCACTTGATAATTATGATAATGTAATAAGATTTTTAAAGCTCGTTTCAAGCGAGAATTCACTTAACATAGGTATGCGACATATATCGCTTTCAACCTGTGGCGTTGTGCCGAAAATCTACGAGCTTGCTGATTTAGGGCTTCAGCTCACACTTTCTGTGTCGCTTCACGCGCCGAATGATGAAATCAGAAGTTCTACTATGCCTGTAAATAAGGCATATAATATTACTGAACTTTTGAAAGCGTGCAGATACTATATAAAGAAAACTAATCGTCGAATATCGTTTGAATATGCGATGATCGATACTGTTAATGATACCGACGAATGTGCTGTAGAACTTTCAAATAAGCTTTGTGGTATGCTGTGCCATGTGAATCTTATACCCGTAAATTCAGTCAAAGGCACAAACTATATAAAGAGTAAAATTGAAAGGCAAAAAGCTTTCATTGATATATTATCCCAAAAGGGCGTTACTGCTACCGTCAGACGAACTCTCGGTAGTGACATTAACGCTTCCTGCGGGCAACTAAAGAGAAATTCTAAGGAAGGAGGAATATGACTTGGAAGTGTTTTCTCGAAGTGATATTGGACTGGTAAGAAAAGAAAATCAGGATAGTTGTAGCTTCTCTGTCATTTCTTCCAGCTGCGTATGGGCAGTTGTGTGTGATGGTATGGGTGGCGCAAGAGGTGGAAAGACAGCCAGCTCCACCGCTGTAGAATTTGTCACAGAGTTCCTTAATAAGAATTACAATGATAAGATGGACGAAGAAGAACTCTCAACATTATTAGTAGACGCTGTTGACGGCGCTAATACTGCTGTTTACCAGAAATCTCTTGAAGATGTTGAGCTCATGGGAATGGGTACTACCTGTGATTTGGTGTTTATCAGAAATTCGATTGTCCATGTTGTACATGTCGGAGACAGCCGTACATATTCAATAAGAGGGGGTAAGATTCTGCAGATTACCGAGGACCACTCCGTTGTACAGGAAATGGTCAAACGAGGCGAAATTACTCAGGAACAGGCGCAGAATCACCCTAATAAAAATTTCATTACCCGCGCTTTAGGTATAAACCCTACTTTACATCTTGACTATATTGAAGTTGATTTTCAGTACGGTGATGTGTTGCTTATCTGTTCAGATGGTTTATCTAACTGTGTTTCATCAGCAGATATCGTTAAGACTGTGCATGAAAATCGCGGTGTGTTGCTCATAGATACTCTTATTGAGCTTGCAAAGCTCGGCGGAGGAAATGACAACATCACCGCAACTGTAATTTACTGAGAGGAGTGACTACAATGGACAAATATACAGGCAAAAAGCTTGACGGACGCTACGAGATAAGAGAGCTTATCGGCGTCGGTGGTATGGCTAATGTATACCATTGCTATGATACAATCGATGACCGTGAGGTTGCTATAAAGATTTTGAAAGACGAGTTTTTAGATAACGAGGATTTTATCCGTCGCTTTAAAAATGAGTCAAAAGCTATCGCTGTATTAAATCATCCTAACATTGTCAGAGTCTACGATGTCAGCTTTGGTGATATGATCCAGTATATAGTTATGGAGTATATCGATGGCATCACTCTCAAAGAGTATATTGAGATGCAGCGCGTGCTTGACTGGAAAGAAACACTCCACCTCACAACCCAGATTCTCAAGGCTCTACAGCATGCTCACGAAAACGGTATTGTTCATCGTGACATAAAGCCTCAGAATATAATGCTTTTACAGGATGGCACTATTAAAGTAACCGACTTTGGTATCGCTCGTTTTTCTTCGAATGCTACTCGCACCATGACTGAGCAGGCTATCGGCTCTGTTCACTATATTGCACCTGAGCAGGCAAGAGGAGATAAAACAGACGGCAAAACAGATATTTATTCTGTCGGTGTTATGATGTACGAAATGCTCACAGGCAGACTTCCTTTTGATGCTGATTCTGCTGTTTCTGTTGCGCTTATGCAGCTCCAGACGACACCGAAGCGTCCGACTGAGATTAATCCGGAGATTCCTTCAGGTTTAGAGGAAATTACTATCAAAGCTATGCAGAAGACGCCTGATAGCAGGTATCATTCAGCTGTTGAGATGCTTTCTGATATTGAGCGTTTCAGACTTAATCCGAGCATCAGCTTTGAATATAAATATTTTGACGAGAAGACCGGCTACAGTGATGCTGTTAAGAGGTCAAAGAAATCTCACGATGCTGATAATTACGGTGACAATCATGATGATTATGATGATTCACCTGTGAAATCTCCTGTTCTTTCAGCTATCAAAGGTATTATTGTTGCTGCTGTAATTACCTTAGTCGTATTCTGTGGTCTTGCACTTTTTAATGGTTACAAAGATGCTCAGCCAAAAGAGGAAAGTGTTCCTAATTTTGTCGGACTCAGTGTTGCTGAAGCTAACGCTTTGAATAATGGTCGTTTTGTATTTGAATACGAAAGTAGATACAGCGATGAATTTGAAGTTGACACCATTATTTATCAGACACCTGAAGCTGATTCAAAGAAGATCAAAGAAGGATCTACTATTTCACTGGTAGTGAATTCCGCTGATTCTGAGGTAACAGTTCCTTATGTAGGTGTGACAGGCGATTTCAATACAGCTGTTGAAAAGTTAAAATCACTTAATTTGGTGCCAAAGGTGCTCTATGTTAATTCAGAAAAGGAAGAGCAGTCTATTGACAGTCTGTTCCCACAGATTGGAACAAAGGTGCCAATCGGCTCTACTGTTTATGTTTTCGTATCCAAGGGGCCTGTGTATGATGGTATTGAGATTCCTGATTTGACAGGAAAGTCAGCTTATGAAGCTCAGGCGATTCTTGAAGATTTAGGTTTCACTAATATCAAAGTTGCTTATGACGAAAAGAGCAAGGAAGAAAAGGACACGGTTATCAGACAGAATCCTGTCACAGGTAGCAAAGTAAAGCCGGACTATAACATTGTTCTTACTTGCTCTGAGGGAGATAAGGAAAAGGAAGCTACTATCTATGTAGATCTTCCTGTAGATGTAACAGATGAGGTCAAGGTATCGGTACTTGTAGATGGTGTTGTGAATAATGAATACAGCAAGACTGTCATTCCTGCCTATAATTCAACTTACACAGTTAAAATTAAAATTGAAAAATCAGTTACTGTACTTGTTCTCCTTGATGATGAGAAGTATCGTGAATATGAAGTGAATTATGATGAAGGATATGTAACCACGATAAACTCATATCCATATGCAGGAACAACTGAAACAACCCCTCCAACTGAAGCGGAAACTGTTGCTCCTAGCACAGTTACTGAATGATATGTCTAAGTTAAACGGATTGATAATTAAAATTACGGGCGGCTTCTACTATGTAGAGGCCGAAGACCGTATTTATGAGTGTAAAGCTAGAGGAGTGTTTAGAAAGAAAGGCTTTTCTCCGCTTGTCGGTGACTATGTTGAGGTTGATGTGCCTGAGAATGACGGATATTGCTCGATTGAATCAATATCAGAGCGTAAGAACTCGCTTGTAAGACCAGCTCTTGCAAATCTTGATACACTTGTTATCGTCAGTTCGGTAGTTGAGCCAGCTGTTAATACCTATATCATTGACAAAATGATATGTGCTGCTGTTAGTAAGGGTATAGAACCTGTAGTTGTTTTTTCAAAAACCGACTTACAACCATGCGATGAATACTTAGAGATTTATAGAAAATCAGGTATTAAAGCTATCGAGTATTCAAGTATCACTAACAAAGGTGTCGATGATATCAAGGAAGTTTTAAAAGGCAGAATTTCTGCCTTTTCAGGTAACACCGGTGTTGGTAAGTCTACTTTACTGAACGCTTTATTTCCTGCACTCAGACTTGAAACAGGAGAGATAAGCAATAAACTTGGTCGTGGCAGACACACAACAAGAACTGTAGAACTTTTCAAATGCTTTGGCGGTTATGTTGCTGATACACCTGGTTTTTCAACTGTTGACCTAGACAGATACGAGCTTATCCGCAAGGATGATTTACAGCATTGTTTTCCTGAATTCAGAGATTACATCAGTGAATGTAAGTTTACATCCTGTGCTCATGTGTGTGAAAAAGGCTGTGCAGTATTAGAGGCTGTCGAAAATGGTGAAATTTCTAAATCTCGCCATGACAGCTATGTTAGAATGTATAATGAAGTCAAAGATATAAAGGATTGGCAATTAAAGTGATTCTTTTTGATAAAAATCGGGGGCGTAGCTCAGCTGGGAGAGCGCTTGAATGGCATTCAAGAGGTCAACGGTTCGATCCCGTCCGTCTCCACCAGCGTACCCAGACAAACTTTGTCCGGGTACGCAAGCTCTAAATTACGAGAATTATAATTCTTATTTACAAAAATGTAATAGATAAATCAGTAGTGTTTCTTGTAATGCTTTATAATGCTATGCTATAATTAATCGAAATGTGAAAATGCGACTTTTGGGGGAGTATTTATATGCCACTATGTATGGGTTGCCTTAATGAAATAAATGACGCAGCCACTATGTGTGAGAATTGCGGGTTTGATAACTCTGTATCTCAGAGTGCACCTTTCTTACCGTACGGCACCGTTTTAAACGGGAAATATGTCGTCGCTAAGGATTTGAGTACTAACGGCGAAAGCACTCGTTATTTAGGGTACGATAAAACAACCGGTAAGGTTATCACTATTCGTGAGTTTTTACCTATCGGTTTGTTTGATAGAGAACAAGGGGAGAAAATTATCAAGATTCTTCCTGACCATGTTTCTGATTACAGTGTAGCTGTATCAGACTTTGAAAATTATTATAATAAAATCAAATCGCTTGCCGATATGTCAGCTATGGTTGTTATCGATGATGTATTCAGAGAGAACAACACCTGCTATGTTATCGAAGAAAGTGATGATAATATTCCTTTTCCTGAGTATATTAGAAAAAACGGGGGACAGCTTGATTGGGAAGTAGCCCGTCCATTGTTTATGCCTATTATCTCTTTGCTTGAAGCTATGCATAAGGTGGGCATCGGACACTATGCTGTTTCACCGTCCAACCTGTCAGTCAACTCAGATGGTAAGCTTATTCTATCAGGATTTTCCACAGAAAACGAACGCAAACGAGGTACTATGCTGAAATCTCAGCTTTTCAGCGGATGTGCTGCTCCGGAGCAGTATAGAAATGATAATGTGCTGGATACTTCGACCGATATCTACGGTTTTACATCAACATTATTCTTTGCACTTACCGGTAATCTTCCTTCTAACGCTAAAGAAAGAGAGAAAGATTCCCGTCTGCTCATCAGTACAAACACTGTAAAGCGTTTGCCTCCGCATGTAGTAACAGCTCTTGCTAACGGATTGCAGATGCGCAGAGATTCTCGTATTTCTGATTTTGATGAACTGCGTTCGCAGCTTTCTGTTGCTTCTACTGTACAGGCTATTCAGGAGGAAATTTCCCGTACTGCCAGTATGACTCCTATATACAATGAGGATACCAAAAAGAACAATGCTAATGCTACTGCAGTAGGTATAGTAGCGACTATTGTAGCTTTACTTATTTTCTCAGCAATCGGACTATTTTGGTTGTCTGTCAATCCATTCCAGGGTCTTTTTGAAGAAGAAACAGTTGCTCCAACTGTAGTTGATGCTACCGAGGACTGGACAGGACCTGTCGTTGCTGATTATGTTGGTAAAACCTACGAAGAAGTTGCTGCGGCTGTTGAAAGTGATGGGTCTATTACACTCAAGGTTTCTGCTGATGGCGAATATAGCGATACAATTCCACAGGGTGTTGTTATTTCTCAGACTCCTGCAGCCGGTGAACCTATTACTTCTGGCTCCTCACTGATTTATGTTGTTCTGAGCAAGGGCCCAGAGATGAAAAAATTACCTGATGTTGTTGGAAAGAGCCTTGATTCTGCAGCGCAGGAACTTATAGACCTCGGCTACATCGTTTTGCAGCAGGCTGAATATAGCGGTAACTACGCAGAAGATGTTGTTATGGGCTATGTTAACCTATCTGCAGGTGATGAAGTTGAGTCAGGTGCTGAAATTACACTGCGTGTCAGTAAAGGCACAGAACCAATTGATGAAGATTAACAAAAAACAGGTGGGCTGATAACCCACCTGTATTTGTATAGCGATTACTTTTTGAATTTCATATTAGTTTCAGCATGCTGGATAAGATTGAATACAGAACTAGCCAGTTGTGGGTATTCTGTGGCGATAGTGTCAGGAGAAATTTCAAGTTCTCCGCATTTTTTGAGGAAATCATTTTCACAGTTAGGATCTGTTGCACTGCTTACTCTTGTAGACAAAACCTCCAGAGCTGCTGTTGAAAAACCTGAATAAACCTCGTTGTGTATCGCGAACATATCCTGAGGATTTTTTCTGTTAGCTGAATATATTTTTCTGAACATATTGTATGTAGAAACCATCAGATAGTTAACTACATTTTTGCTTAGTTTGCGGTTATCTATTTTGTAAAGAAAATCGTAGATTAGTTCCTGGGTGTTCTGTAGTATTTTTTTGCTTATAATAAGCGTAGCTTTATCTCTGTTTGCGTTTGTTGAATCATTTGAAATATCAGAAATATCGGAGTATCTGTGCGGTGTTCTACCGAGCAGATAGTCAGTTGAAACATCATAGTAATCAGCGATTTTTGAGAGAAATTCGAGACCACATTCTCTTATCCCTTTTTCATAGTGTGAAAGTAGTGCTTGTGATACACCCAAATCTGTCGCTACCTGCTTTTGAGATAGCTTCTTTTCCTTTCTGAGCAATGTGATTATTCTGCTAAAATCCTTGTTCATTCTGATTCCACCTTTATGTTTATACAATTAGTATAATATATCTATTACAATTTGTAAAGTCGGAGGGCTTATGAAATCATATAAAATTCATTTTATCAGACACGGTGCAATCGAAGATACATTAAGTGGTGCCTATATAGGAACTACAGATGTTCCACTTTCTGATGAGGGAAAGCGTCAGCTAAAGCTTCTTGACCATAGTATGGATTATCCGTATGCTCAGGTTCTTTTTACAAGTCCCCTTAAACGCTGTAAAGAAACCTGTAAAATTATCTACAGTTATCTTGAACCTATTGTCATTGACCAGCTTATTGAATGTAATTTCGGCGAGTGGGAAGGCAAGACAGCTGAAGAGCTTTCAGGTGATGAGGATTTTTCTAAGTGGCTTGGTGGAGATAGTGAGATAAAGCCACCTCGTGGTGAAAGTAATTCGGATTTTACACGCAGAATATGTCTGATGTTTGAAAATATAGTTAACGGACTGATAAAAACAGGTACAACTGATTGCGCCATTGTAACTCACGGTGGAATCATTATGACTTTGCTCGCTATTTACGGATTACCTCAGGCGAAGCCTTTTGACTGGGCTTGTGATAATGGTTACGGGTATTCGATGAGAATTACGCCTATGCTCTGGCAGCGTGACAAGGTAGCTGAAGTTTATGAGCTTTTACCAAAAGAAAGAGTAGATGAAGAATAAAATTAAGGCACTGCTTTTTAGCAGTGCCTCTTTTATATTCTGGCGACATTAGTTTTTTTAGCAGCTTTAACTACAGCTTTTGCAACTTCAACACCGATTCTCTTATCAAGCGGATCAGGAAGGATGTACTCACAGTCAAGTTCGTCATCTTTTACCAAGTTTGCTATAGCATAAGTAGCAGCTACTTTCATTTCTTCATTGATTTCTTTAGCCCTGCAATCGAGTGCACCCCTGAATATACCGGGGAAAGCTAGTACATTGTTAATCTGATTCGGAAAATCCGAGCGACCGGTTCCTATAATGAAAGCGCCGTATTCCTTAGCTTTATCTGGCATAATTTCAGGAGTAGGGTTAGCCATTGCGAATATGATTGGCTTATCATTCATAGACTCTATCATTTCTTTGTTAACTACATCAGGAGCTGAAACACCGATGAAAACATCGGCAGATTTCAAAGCGTCGTTCAAATTACCCTTGATATTTTCAGGATTTATAGTTTTTGCCATTTCTCTTTGAGCCTGATTGAAGTTATTGTTATTTTCAAGGATTCCGATTTTATCAACCATAATCAGGTTCTTAACTCCTAAATTAATCAGATGCTTACCGATAGCTATACCGGCAGAACCCGCTCCGTTTATGACAAGCTTTATTTCAGATATGTTCATCTTAGAGAGCTTAAGGGCATTAATTAAAGCTGCACCAACAACAATAGCAGTACCGTGCTGGTCATCGTGAAATACTGGAATGTCGCATTTTTCCTTGAGCTTTGCTTCAATCTCAAAGCATCTTGGTGCTGAAATGTCCTCAAGATTTATTCCGCCAAAGCTACCGCTTATTAAGTGAATGGTATTTACTATTTCGTCTACATCTTTGCTTTTAATGCAGATAGGGAAGGCGTCGACATCGGCGAATTCTTTAAAGAGAGCGCACTTACCCTCCATAACAGGCATACCTGCCTCAGGACCTATATCGCCTAATCCGAGCACAGCGGTACCATCTGTGACAACAGCAACGAGGTTGTTTCTTCTGGTCAACTCGTATGATTTGTTGATATTTTTCTGTATCTCAATACACGGTTGAGCAACTCCCGGCGTGTAAGCCAGCGATAAATCTTCTCTTGTGTTTATCGGTACAGAAGATTTTACTTCAATCTTTCCGTTCCATTCATAGTGTTTTTTTAGTGATTTTTCTTTAATATCCATATCATTTCTCTGAAATATTTGACTTTTGAATTTTATATTATATAATGTATGTGCGAGTAAATCAGGCAGTTGCGGGCAAAACACGAAAGTGTTTGTCCGAGGAAAGTCCGGGCTCCACAGAGCAAGAATAACGGCTAACGGCCGCCGGGGGCGACCCTAGGGATAGTGCAACAGAAATAAACCGCCACTTTGTGGTAAGGATGGAAAGGCGAGGTAAGAGCTCACCGGAGTTGGGGAGACCCAACTGCCATGTAAACCCTATTCGGAGCAACACCGTGGAAGACTAATTTGCCTGCTCGGCAAGTCTTAGGAGGTGGCGCTGAGCTGTTGCGGTAACGCACAGCCAAGATAGATAACTGCCAAATACAGAACCCGGCTTATAGATTTAGTCGCTTTAAACACCCGAAAGGGTGTTTTTTATTTATTCTTTTTCTTTAAAAGTTCATTTTTGATATCCCACAACTCCTGAGTAAGGTCAACATAATATGTGTGTGGGTTTTCAAAACGCTTTACCTCGTCCCATAATGTGTCCAGATGAGCTTTGCAGTAGTGCTTGATGTGTTCAAGTGTAGGCAATTCCTGAATAAGCTCTCCCTTTTCAAAATATTTTTTCATAAGCGGTACTGCAATATAGTTGTCAACAGTTTTGCGTTTCCAGGTGTATTCAGGGTCAAAAAGCTCATACGGTTTTGTGTCGTCAATTTTTTCTTCGTGAAGAGTAATTACATCAGCTATAGCTTTATTTGTATCTTTGTCATATAATCTCCAAACATTCTTAAAGCAAGGAGTTGTAATTTTCTCAACATTTTCGCTGATTTTGATTTTAGGGGTTATGTTACCGCTTTCATCTTCAACAGCAACAAGTTTGTATACGCCACCGAAAACAGGTTGAGAAGACGAAGTGATGAGTCTTTCACCGACACCGAAGGTATCAACCTGAGCACCCTGAAGTAGCATATCTCTTATAATATATTCGTCAAGAGAGTTTGAAGCACATATTTTACAGTCTGGGAAACCTGCATCATCGAGCATCTTTCTAGCTTTTCTGGACAAGTATGTGATGTCACCGCTGTCAATTCTTATTCCAGCAGGTCTGTAGCCGTTAGGTACAAGCTCTTCATTAAACACCTTGATAGCGTTAGGGATACCCGACTTCAAAACATTATAGGTATCTACAAGCAGCGTACAGGAGCTTGGATATCTTTTAGCATAGGCACGGAATGCATCAAGCTCTGTATCAAACATCTGTACCCAGCTGTGCGCCATAGTGCCTAGAGCAGGAATCTGTAAATCTCTGTCAGCTATTACACAAGCTGTGCCAACACAGCCGCCGATATACGCAGCTCTCGCTCCGTAAATAGCTCCGTCAAAGCCTTGAGCTCTACGAGAACCAAATTCCATAACGGCTCTTCCTTCACTGGCTCTGACAATTCTGCTTGCTTTGGTTGCGATTAAACTTTGATGATTGATACAAAGCAGAATCATAGTTTCTACAAACTGAGCTTGAATAACAGGGCCTTTTACTGTTACAATAGGTTCACCCGGGAAAATAGGAGTGCCCTCTGGAATAGCCCATACATCGCACTCGAATTTAAAATTACGCATGTATTCTAAGAATTCTTCAGAAAACATATTTCTGTTTCTTAAGTATTCAATGTCTTCGTCGGTAAATTCGAGATTTTTCAGATAATCAACCATCTGCTCTACACCTGCCATAATGGCGAATCCGCCCTTATCAGGGTTTTTTCTGTAGAACATATCAAAGTAAGCGGTTTTATCTTTGAATCCGTTTTCAAAGTATCCGCCAGCCATTGTGATTTCGTAGAAGTCAGTCAGTAAAGTCAGATTTCTATCAATATTTTCACTCATTTTGTACCTCCTGAGTATGTCTTAAATACATACATTATAGTATACAAGCTTATTATAGCACATAAATATTGCAAAAAACACTACAATTTTACTCGAAAAATTAAAGTTTTGTTACGCTTTGGGTGAAAATATTTCATTTTTTTAAATTTTCTTACAAAAAAGACTTGTTTTTTTTCTAATTATGTATTATACTAGCTTTACATTAGATTTTTGCGTTTAAAGAATTTCTCTGCGGAATTATCTAAAAGAAATAAATTACGATTACATTATCATATAGTTGGGAGAATTAGAATGAGATTACGTAAACAAGAACTCGGCGATCGTAACGTCGTGGGCGCTAGAGTTGAAGCTGCTCGCAAAAAGAAGGGTATGAAACAGAAAGAGCTACTCGCACAGCTTCAGGTCAACGGTGTTGATATGAACGCGTCGGGTCTTTCAAAGCTTGAGGGTCAGATCAGATATGTTACTGATGTTGAACTGATTGCTTTGGCTGATATTTTAGAGGTTTCTGTTGACTTTTTGCTCGGAAGAGCTCAGCAGTAATTACATAGAGTTTTACCAGCATTTTGGTTTCTGTTTTTCAGGCGGTAGGTGTTAATCTACCGCTTGAATTTTTTTGTGCTACTTTCTCATACTTTTATAGTATGAGGTGATTTTTTGAGAAAAATTATTTATAGATATAAACCACAGCTTGTTTTTATTTTGAGCTTTACTGCAGTTTTTTTGATAATTAAACTGTTTTTTATATATCTTTTACCTTTTATTATTGGTTTTACCGTTTCTTTTCTGATGTATCCTGTTTATTTTTTTATGAAAAAGAGGCTTTCTTTTAAACCTGCATTTTCTGCTACAGTTATAACTCTTTTTATTTTTTCTATATTTATAGCACTTTTGATGTTTGTGCTATATCTTTTGATTAGCGAATTGATTAATCTATATAACAATAACTTTGAGCTTATTGATAAATACATTGATAACACGGATTTCAGCTCACTTTTATCGGATTTGAGCATAAATAGCGACTTTTTTTCAAAAATTTCTGACACAGCTTTCAGTATTTTCAGAATTATTCCATTTTCTCTGACTTTGCTTATTATTTCATTTTTAGCTACAATTTGTATCATAAATAATCTTCCTTTGATTAAAAAAACGATAAAATCAAAGCTTTCTGATAAAAATGCTGAAGTTTTCGAAAAAGTTGTTTTAAAGTCTAAAGAAATATTTAAAAAGTTCATCAGATCATATTTATTCTTGTATACGCTGACCTTTGTTGAAGCTTTATTTGTTTTTGTTTTAATTGACCTTGATTATGTGGTTGTGTTTGCTTTTTTAGCAGCATTTTCTGACTTGCTTCCTATTCTTGGACCGGGGGCGGTGTATTTCCCGATTGCTGTAGTGAAAATTATTTCGGGGGATTATCTATCGTGCATAACCTTAGTTATTTTCTGGGCAATAACTGTAATTATAAGACAGATTATTGAACCGAAAATCTTGTCGGATAATATCAAAATTCATCCACTTATTGTGATTTCAGCCTTGTATTTTTCTATTGTAAGCTCGAATATATGGGTTTTGTTCTATATTATTTTCTTATTTATTGCCTATAAAATCATGGTTGAGTCCGATGTTTTAGTGTCTGCTATTGGGACTGAGCACCATAATGATGATAAAGCATGTTGATATTTTATGAAAAAAGCGTATAATTACATTGTATTGTAATTCGGAGGGATATTATGGACAATAGAATTTATGACTTTCTAACCTCGTTTAAAGACAAAAAAATTGCACTTATCGGTATTGGTAGAAGTAACCTGCCACTTATTTCTCTTTTCAACTCGTATGGTGCAAAGGTTACAGCGTGCGATAGAAGAAGCTTTGAAGAGCTTTCGGAATATGCTCAGCTTGCTAAAGATAATGGAGCAGAGCTTTCTTTGGGCGAAAGTTATCTTGATAATCTTGATGTTGATATAGTGCTCAGAACTCCCGGTATGAAGTTTTATCTTGATACACTGACTGAAATGCGCAAAAATGGTGTAGTTGTAACATCAGAGATGGAGCTTTTCTTTGACCTTTGTCCGTGTAAAATAATTGCTGTGACGGGCTCTGACGGAAAAACTACAACCACAACTATTATTTCCGAAATACTGAAAAAAGCAGGCAAAACCGTGCATTTAGGCGGTAATATAGGAAAACCACTTCTGCCTGATATTGAAAAGATAAACTCTGGTGACATCGCTGTTGTAGAGCTTTCGAGTTTTCAGCTGATTTCAATGAGAAAAAGTCCTGATGTTGCGGTTGTTACCAACATTGAACCTAATCATCTTGATGTACATAAGGATATGCAGGAGTATGTAGATTCAAAGAAGAATGTTATAGCTCACCAGAACGCTTTTTCAAAGGCTGTTTTAAATTTAGACAATGCTCTTTCTAACAGCTTTTCTGATGATATAAGAGGTGAACTTTGTAAATTTAGTCGAAAAGATAAAGTATATAATGGTTGCTATTTGTCCGGTACTGATATAATCTATTCTGATTACGGCAAAGAAACTAAAATTATGTCGATAAATGACATCAGAATTCCGGGTATGCACAATGTGGAGAATTTTATGACCGCGATTTGTGCAGTGTGGGGGTTAGTTTCTGTTGATGATATTGTGGAGGTTGCGAAATCTTTCTGTGGTGTAGCTCACAGAGCTGAATTTGTCAGAGAGCTAAACGGCGTTAAATACTATAACGATTCGATTGCCAGCAGTCCGACCAGAACTTCAAGCGGAACTTTGTCGCTTTATGATTATAAAATTCTGCTCATTTGCGGTGGTTATGATAAAAACCTTGATTACACTGATTTGGGCACAAAAATCTGTCAGAAAGTAAAGCATCTTATCTTGCTCGGAGCTACTGCTGATAAGATTGAAAACGCCACTAAAAACAGTGCTGAATATAATGGTAGCGGTATAAATATTGTACGCGTTTCCTCTATGGATGAAGCTGTAAAAAAAGCGCATGAATTAGCCGTTTGCGGTGATATTGTATCTATGTCCCCGGCTAGTGCGAGCTTTGATATGTACAAGGATTTTGAGCAAAGAGGAAATCACTTTAAACAGCTGGTGAATGAATTGTAATGATAAAGATTATTGATAAAGATTTTACACTCTTTGATGAGTTTAAAAACTTCTGTAAATCTGATTCTTTCGGTACTCGTATCTACTCGCATTTTCTGTGCTATTCATATGAATTTGATTTCGCTCTTTTCTGGGTGCAGGTAGATGAAAATGATGAGATTTGTAGTGCAGTTTGTAAGCTTGATAACGAAATAATTTTGTGTCTGAGTAATGAGTCTGATTTCGAGGAAATTTCAGCGTTTTTAAGCTTTCAGAACATACTTTCAGTCACCTTTGATGCAAGTTATAAAGATAATATTGATTGTGACAGAAATGAGTGTTCAACAGGCGATATACTCAGGTATAAAGGAAACGATAAAAATGTCGTTTCCTTTGATATTGTTACACCTGATTTAAAGGAGTATCACAATCTTCTTTTATCGTGTGAAAGTGAAGATTTTGCCGTGCCTGAATATATGAACTTTTTGTCTGATGTTTCGCGCAGACAGCAAAGAGATTTGTGTTGTATTTATGGCATAAAAATCGCTGATGAACTCGCAAGTTGTGCTATGACGGTATCGTACACTGATTTTTCTGTAGTTTTAGGTGCAGTTGCTACACATCCACATCACAGAAAACATGGATACGCAGGCTGTATTGTTAAAGGCTTAGCTGAAAAGTTCAGTGAGTTTTCGAGTGTTTATATCTATACTACTGTAGAACGCAATACGAGATTTTATGAGAGCTTAGGATTTGAAGTTACTGATAAATGGTGTAAATATACATATGGGGGATAAGTTTTGAGTAATTTGTTTGGTTTTGATGAGAAGATTTTGGAACTTTCTGAAAAAGCATTGGAAATGTGTAAGGAAAGCTTTGATAAAATCAATATAATTCAGGAATACAATCAGCAGAAAATGCTAAAAGCATTTCATAACGCAGGTGTTTCTGAGAGTCATTTTGCCGGTTCAACAGGGTATGGCTATGATGACAGGGGTAGAGATATTCTGGACAAGGTTTATGCCTATGTTTTTGATGCTGAGGATGCTTTAGTGCGCCATAATTTTGTCAGCGGTACTCATACACTAGCGGTTGCGCTTTTTGGTATGTTAAGACCCGGCGATGAGATGATGAGTGTTACTGGTACTCCGTATGATACAATTCAGGGTACAATAGGAATAAATTCTGACTATAGTGGCTCGCTTAGGGATTTTGGAGTCGGATACAGTGAAGTGTCACTTAAAGATGATGGCACTGTTGATTTAGAGGCTATTAAGGAAGTTGCTAAAAGACAACCAAAGATGATATATATTCAGCGTTCGCGCGGTTATTCTCTTCGTGATTCTCTGCTGTGCAAGGACATTAAAGCTATCTGTGATGTAGTCAGAGAAGTGTCAAAAGACTCAATTATTATGCTTGATAACTGCTACGGCGAATTTGTTGAATGTGAAGAACCATTGTCTGTTGGTGTTGATATTATGGCAGGTTCTCTGATTAAAAACCCTGGTGGCGGTATCGCTCCTACGGGCGGATATATTGCAGGTAGGGCAGATTTGGTTGAGATGTGTTCATACAGACTCACAACTCCGGGTACAGGTAAAGAAATCGGATGTACAATGTCTGTTCTCAGAGAGATGTTTATGGGTGCTTTTCACGCTCCTCAGGTGACAGGAGAAGCGCTTAAAACCGCTGTATTCACTGCGGCTTTGTTTGAACTGCTGGGATACGAGGTTTCTCCGAGATATGATGAAAACAGGGGAGATATCATTGAACTTGTTAAGCTTCATAACAGCGAGAATCTTATTGCTTTTTGTAAGGGGATTCAGAAAGGCTCGCCTGTTGATAGTTTTGTGACTCCGTATCCGTCGGATATGCCGGGCTATGATTCCAAGGTTATTATGGCTGCGGGTGCATTTACACTGGGCTCGTCTATTGAGCTTTCTGCTGATGCTCCTTTACGCGACCCTTATGCAGTTTGGATGCAGGGTGGACTGAACTTCAACAGCAGTAAAATCGGCATTATGCTCGCCGCTCAAGAAGTGCTTAATATTACAGAATAAACTAAAAGCTCTTACCTTATTTGTAAGAGCTCTTACTGTTTTAGTCTTAAATTTTTGAAAAATTCTGTTATCAGTGTGCTACATTCTTCTTCCATAATACCGCCTTGGTAGTTGGGTCTAAAGGAATTTGACATCTCTAAAATATTTAGAGTGGAGCCACAACAGCCGAAGTTTTTATCGTAAGCACCGAAATATACATTTGGAATACGGGCGTTGATTATAGCTCCGCTACACATAGGACAAGGTTCAAGCGTCACATAGATATCGCACTCCCAAAGTCGCCAACCACCTAGTTTTTCGCATGCATTATTTATAGCTTCGATTTCAGCGTGTGAGAGGGCATTTTTTGATTTTTCTCTTCTGTTTCTGCCTGTTGAGATAATTTCGTCACCTTTAACAATCACGGCACCGACAGGTACTTCTCCCTCTTCATAAGCTTCTTTAGCGAGCTCAAGAGCTTTTTGCATATACTTTTCGCTCATATCATACCTCTAAAAACAGCATTATCACAGCTTCCATAAGACAGAAAACAGTGAAAATTATAATTGTAGGGCTGACACAAACTGTTTTTACTTTTTCTTTGAATGTAATAGTATCATCCGTACTTGATATCTTGAAAAATCCTTTGTGATTTTTACTAAGCGTGATAAAGCTTGTTATAGCGAGAGCAGATATTATGAGCAATATTATAATGTATATAGAGTTAACAACAGCATCTGACAGGTTTGTATTGGTTTCAAGCAGTGTGAATGTTACACTTATTGCGTTGTTTAAGAAATGGATAATGATACCCGGTATAAGTGAATTTGTTTTTACTGCGATATATCCCAGTATCAGTCCGACAACCAATGCAAACGGAAACTGTGTAAAATTGCCGTGCATTATACCGAACAGTACACCTGATACAAGGATTGCAAGTGAGTCGGAGTATTTTCTGAGCATATTCAGTACAACTCCACGGAAAGCGAATTCTTCAACTAATGCGGGAAGCACAGACACACTTACATAAAACAGCACTACATCAAGTACGCTGTCGCATTCGTATTCCATCTCTACTAAGGCATCCACGCCTACTAAATCGAACAGAGCTATCAACATATTCGACACATAGTTTGCCACCATGCAGACACCTAAGCCGAGTGTGCATAGAAGGTAGGTGATGCTAAGTGGTGTTTTTTCGACAGGAAAAAGATTACCGATACTGTTTTTGCTCGTTAAACCATATATATATGAAACCCCAAAGAATGAAATTATTGAGGCAAGTCCGTTTAAAATCATTAAAAATGCAGTGTCGTCTAAGAAAGACAAGTCGGCTGAATTCGAGAACAAAGCAGGCGCAAGTACAGCTATGAAGCTGATGACCGTCATAACAATCATAAACAACAGCAGAATAACACCTATGATGTTTGAGTCCTTGGTAAGTTGATGTTTATACACTTTTCTGTTATAATCCTGATAGTCAAAATAAGGTTGCAAAATATAATCTCCTAGAAATTTGTTTTTTATATAATAATACAAAAAATTTGAAAAATAATTCTTGACAAACAAAATAAAAGAATATATAATACACTAGAACAATAAAGCAAAGCAGTTATGCTTTCACCTGTGGGGTGTCGTCTGCACGGGTCAATACTTTCTCGCAACTTAAGTTGCGCTTGAATTGTGTTGTAATGCGGACGGAGTATTTCTGTTCGCATTTATTATTTGTAGAATAACTTTGGAGGTGCTTTAACATTAGCACAAAGGAACTTCAGATCAATGAAGAAATTCGAGACAAAGAACTTCGTATCATAGGCGACGACGGCGCACAGCTTGGTATCATGAGTGCTGAACAGGCTCTTGATATAGCTGCTGAGAAAAATCTTGATTTAGTTAAGATTGCTCCACAGGCTACACCACCTGTATGCAAAATCATGGACTATGGTAAGTATCGCTTCGAGCAGGCTAAGAGGGAAAAAGAAGCTAGAAAAAATCAGCACACTGTTGATATCAAGGAAATTAAGCTTTCCTTAAACATCGACACTCACGATTTTAATACTAAACTTCGAAATGCTCTTAAATTCTTTGCTCACGGCGATAAAGTTAAAGTTTCTATCAGATTTAGAGGAAGAGAAATGGGCCATGCAGAGTACGGTTATGATACTATGCAGAGATTTGCAGAAGCTTGTCAGGAAGTTGCTAACATCGAGAAACCTGCTAAGCTTGAGGGCAGACAGATGCTCATGTTCCTTGCACCAAAGTCAGGAAAGTAATTAAAGGAGGACACTACAATGCCTAAAATTAAAACACACAGCGGAGCTAAAAAGCGTTTCAAACTCACAAAAAACGGTAAGGTTATCCGTGCTCATGCTAACAAAAGACACATTCTGAACAAAAAGACAACTAAGCGCAAGAGAGGTTTGAGACAGAACGTTGTTGCTGACAAGACAAATGTAGCACAGGTTAAGCGCTTAATTCCTTACAAATAATCGCTTATTTATTCTAATATTCGGAGGTAACATATAATGGCACGTATTAAAGGCGCGATGATGACTCGCAAAAGAAGAAAAAAGACATTAAAACTCGCTAAGGGTTACTATGGTGCTAAAAGTAAGCACTTTAAGATGGCTAAACAGGCTGTAATGAAGTCAGGTAACTATGCTTACATCGGTCGTAAGCAGAAGAAGAGAGATTTCAGAAGACTCTGGATTACTCGTATTTCAGCAGCTTGCAAAGCTAACGGCACAAACTACTCAACATTTATGAACGGCCTCAAGAAGGCTGACATCGCTCTCAACCGTAAGATGCTCTCAGAGATCGCTATCGCTGATCCTGCTGCATTCACAGCTTTAGTTGAGAAGGCTACAAAAGCATAAAAAAGCTATAATTGCGTTTGGGGATATCCCCAAACGCTTTTGCTTATTATAGGAATTATTTTATGGACATAATTAAAAGTAAAGATAATAAAACTGTCAAATATATCAGTAAGCTCATAAGTAACTCAAAATTCAGAAAAGAAGAGGGGCGTTTTGTTGTTGAGGGAGTGCGTCTGTGCTCAGAAGTTTTCAAAAATAACGCTTTTGTTGATTATTTTGTCTTTTCGGTGGGGGCAGCTGAAAAGTATGCCGATTTTGTTAATGAGCTTAGAGGGGTTGCTGAAAACTCTATTTGTGTCGAAGACCGCATATTTAGTGCTTTGTCTGACACGAAAACACCACAGGGTGTGTTATGTGTAGTAAAAACACTTGACAAACAGTGTGACTTTGATAAAATTAAAAAGAATGGAATAATATTGGCTCTTGATAACATTCAGGACCCATCTAACTTAGGGACAATACTCAGATCTGCTGACGCATTAGGTGTTGACGGGGTAGTTTTGTCCCATGACTGCTGTGATGTTTATTCGCCGAAAGTTGTCAGAGGAAGCATGGGTGCGATATTCAGGATACCTTTTATGATAACTGATCATTTAGCGGGTTTTGTGACCGAATTTAATAACTGCGGTACATCATACGCATGTGTTCTTGATGACACTGCTGTTACTGTTAATGATATGAAGTTTATCAGACCGTCGCTTTCTGTTATCGGAAACGAAGGCAACGGAGTATCTGTTTCTGTTATCAACGCTTGTAGTAATAAACTATACATTCCTATGCACAACAACGCTGAATCTCTGAATGCGGCTGTTGCTGCTAGTATAATTATGTGGGAAATGGTTAAATGACAAATACCGCTAAATATTGGATTTGGCTGACTCTTGGCACAGGATTTAACAGTCCTAAACAAAAACGAATATACGAAACTTATGATAGCATACTTGATTTTTATAACGGCGGTATATATGAATGGCGTTTGTGCGGTATTTTCAGTGAAAAAGAGCTTGATGCTTTACAGAATACTAAGTTGTCTGATGCTGAAAATATCCTAAGAGAATGCAAGCGTCTTTCATATGATGTTTTATGTATCGATGAAGAAGAATATCCGAGTAAACTCAGGGATATTTACGCTCCGCCTAGTGCACTTTATGTCTGGGGTAAGATGCCCGATGTAAATGAAAGACTCAGTATTGCGATGGTCGGTACCAGAAACGCTACCAGATACGGCGTTATGGCTTCACACACTTTATCTGCAAGTCTTTCTAAGCTTGGAGTTATTATCGTCAGTGGTGGTGCTTTGGGTATTGATAGTGCGTCGCACATCGGCACTCTTGAGGCAGGTGGCACTACGATTTGTGTTTTGGGCTGTGGCATTGATACAAAGTATCTGCAAGGTAATGCGCCTATGAGAAAAAATATTGCTCAGACAGGAGCTGTGATTTCCGAGTATCCACCGGGTACAAATGCTTTTCCGTCTAACTTTCCTGTAAGAAACAGAATCATTTCTGCGCTATCAGACGGAGTTATTGTTGTTGAGGCTGATGAGAAAAGCGGATCACTTATTACTGTAAACCACGCTTTAGAACAAGGCAGAGAGGTCTTTGCGGTTATGGGTAACATTAACTCAAGGTACTCTACAGGTACTAATAAGATGATTAAAGACGGAGCCACACCCGTGACATCTTATATGGATATTGTTGAGGCTTTCCCGCAATTTCATGTTGTAACTGATAATATCCCCAAAACGGAGTTTTCTGCACAGAATAACCCTGAAATCAACAAAGAGCCTGTTGTGCACAGAACAGATATCGAACTGAGCGATACTGTGAAAATGATATATGATTGTATTAGCAATGAACCTGTGCATGTAGATCAGATTGTCCTGAAAACAGGTCTACCAATCAGTAGGGTACTACAATCCCTCACTGAACTTGAATTACTTTCGCTTATATCTTGCCATCAAGGCAGACTATATAAATTAGTTTGATTATTAGGAGGACTAAAATGTCTAATCTTGTTATAGTTGAGTCGCCTGCAAAGGCTAAGACTATTAAAAAATATCTCGGCAAGGACTTTGACGTTGTTGCGTCTATGGGTCATGTCAGGGATTTACCTTCTGCAAGACTCAGCGTAGATTTGAATAATGATTTTGCGCCAAGATATGAAATCATAAAAGGTAAAGAGAAGCTTGTAGAAGAGCTTTTAGAGCTTTCTAAAAAGAGCGATAATGTTTATCTTGCGACTGACCCCGATAGAGAGGGTGAGGCTATTTCGTGGCATTTAGCTTATCTTCTTGGATTAGATCTGAATAAAACCAATCGAGTCGAATTCAATGAGATTACTAAAAACGGAATTACAAACGGTATGTCTAACCCGCGTTCTATCAATATAGATCTGGTTAATGCTCAACAGGCAAGAAGAGTTTTAGACAGAATCGTCGGCTATAAACTTAGTCCGTTTGTATCCCAGAAAATTCACAGAGGTTTATCAGCAGGCAGAGTTCAGTCTGTAGCTGTGAGAATCGTTGTGGACAGAGAGCTTGAAATCAGAGCATTCAAGCCTGAAGAATACTGGAGTATCGATGCAAAGTTTGTAGCTAAGGGCTCAAGAAAATCTTTTGCGGCTGCTCTGTACGGTGATGAGAACGGCAAAATCAAAATTTCAAACAGAGAAGAAGCTGACAAGATTATTTCTGATTTGGATGGTGCTGACTTTGTTATTACTAAAGTTAAGAATTCAACCAGAAAGAAATCACCTGCTCCTCCATTTATCACATCAACTTTACAGCAGGAAGCATCCAGAAAACTAGGTTTTCAGTCAAGAAAGACTATGAAAATTGCGCAGGAGCTTTACGAAGGCGTTGAGATCGAGGGCATCGGCGCTATAGGTCTTATCACATATATGAGAACCGACTCGTTGAGAATTTCAAACGACGCAGTTACTGAGGCGTCTAAATATATCAACGAAAACTTCGGTGAAAAGTATCTGCCATCTAAACCGAGATTTTTCAAATCCCGTTCGAATGCTCAGGATGGTCACGAAGCTATCAGACCTTCAACACCATCTTTAGCTCCGCTTTCTATCAAGGCGAGCTTATCAACTGACCAGTTTAAGCTCTACAAACTCATCTGGGAGCGTTTTATGGCATCACAGATGGCTGATTGTATTCAGAAAACTACTCAGGCTGATATCACAGCTAACGGCTATGTTTTCAAAGCATCTGGCTACAAGGTTGACTTTGACGGCTTTACTGCTCTTTATGTTGAGAGCAAAGACGAAGAGCAGGAGAAGGAAACACAGCTCCCGCCACTTGAAAACGGCACAAGTTGTAAGGTGAAGGAGCTTGCTCAGAATCAGCATTTCACACAGCCTCCATCAAGATTTACAGAGGCTTCTCTTATCAAGGCTATGGAAGAATACGGTATCGGAAGACCTTCAACTTATGCCGCTACTATTTCTACTATCACAGGTAGAGAATATGTTAAGCGCGAGGGAAAAATGCTCGTACCGACTGAGCTTGGTGAGACTATGGCTCAGCTGATGAAAGAGCGTTTTCCGAAAATTGTTAATGTTAAGTTTACTGCCCAGATGGAGCAGGATCTTGATACAGTAGAATCCGGTGATGTTGAGTGGGTGAAACTGCTTGACCAGTTCTACACTGATTTCGAAAAGACTTTGAAGAAAGCTAAGACCGACATGGCTGGAGTTAAGCTTCAGCTCAAAGAAGACGAAACTGACATCGTATGCGAAAAATGTGGCAGAAAGATGGTTGTTAAAGTCGGTCGTTACGGCAAGTTTATCGCTTGTCCAGGCTATCCTGAATGTAAAAATGTAAAAAAATATGTTGAAGAGGCTGGCACTACCTGTCCTAAGTGCGGCGGTAATGTTATCATAAAACGTACTAAAAAGGGTAAGGCTTTCTATGGTTGCAGTAACTATCCTAGCTGTGATTTTGTGTCATGGTATGAACCTGTAGCTGAAAAATGTCCTCAGTGCGGAGATATCCTCTTTAAGAAGAAAGGTAAAAAAGCTACACTCTTCTGTCAGAGAGAAGGCTGTGGTTATAAGAAATAATGACTGTTAATGTCTATGGAGCAGGACTCGCAGGTTGTGAGGCTGCTTATCAACTTGCAAAACGCGGAGTTAAAGTCAGACTGTATGACATGAAACCGCATAAAAAATCTCCTGCGCATACAAGTGATAATCTGGCGGAGCTTGTGTGCTCTAATTCGCTTAAGGCAAAGCGTGTAGGCTCTGCTGCGGGATTACTCAAAGAGGAAATGAGACATCTTGGCTCACTGCTTGTCAGTTGTGCTGATAAGTGTGAAGTGCCTGCTGGTGGCGCTCTCGCTGTTGACAGAGATGTGTTTTCTAGTCTTGTAACTAACTCTATTAAGAATCATGAAAACATTGAATTCATTAGTGAAGAGGTGAGCTCTTTTTCTGATGATGAGATATCTGTCATAGCGACAGGACCTCTTACATCGGATTCTTTATCTTCTTTTATTGCTGAGAAGTTCGGTGAGCATTTGTCGTTTTTTGATGCGGCTGCACCTATTGTCAGTGCTGAAAGCGTTGATATGGAACACGCGTTTTTTGAGTCGAGATACGGTAAAGGCGACGGGGATGATTACCTCAACTGTCCGATGAATAAAGAGGAGTATGAGATTTTCTACGAAGCTTTGGTCAATGCAGAGCGTGCTCCTGTACACGAGTTTGATGTGAGGGACCCTAAGGTTTATGAAGGTTGTATGCCGATTGAGGTGCTTGCACAGCGTGGAGTTGATACCATCCGCTTTGGTCCGATGAAACCTGTTGGACTCAGAGATCCTAAAACAGGGCACAGACCCTGGGCTGTGCTTCAGCTCAGAAAAGAAACTAAAAGCGGTGAGATGTATAACCTCGTAGGTTTCCAGACTAACCTGAAATTTCCTGAACAAAAGCGAGTTTTCGGGCTGATTCCTGCGTTGAAAAATGCTGAATTTCACAGATACGGAGTTATGCACAGGAATACATTTATCAATTCTCCAAAGCTGTTAAACGCTGACTTTTCTTTGAAAAGTAATAATAAGATTTTCTTTGCAGGTCAGATTACAGGTGTAGAGGGATATATGGAATCTGCGTCTTCCGGACTGATTGCCGGAATTAACGCGTATCGATTAGCGACAGAAAAAGAAACTGTTGTTTTGCCACAGTGTACTATGATTGGCTCTTTGTCGCGGTACATAAGTGATGAAAATGTAGAAGATTTTCAGCCGATGGGTGCTAATTTCGGTGTATTACCGTCACTTGAAAACAGACCGAAGGATAAGGCACTAAGAGGCGAAATGTACGCTCAGCGTTCGCTTGATAGTTTGGATAAGTTTATTTTTGATAACAATATAAATGGGGTTTAACTATGAATATTATTGTTGATGCGTTTGGTGGAGATAACGCACCTTTAGAGATAATCAAAGGTTCTGTTGATGCTAAAAATGAATATGGTGTTGATATCACTTTAGTCGGTAACGAAGAGGTAATCAAAAAGGTTGCAAAGGAAAACGAGATTAATATAGATGGTATGAAAATTATTCACGCTGATTCTGTTATTTCACAGAACGAGGCAGGCACTGAAGTCGTCAAAAAAAAGAAGGACAGCTCAATGGCTGTCGGACTAAAGATGCTACACGATGGCGAGGGTGACGCTTTTGTTTCAGCAGGTAACAGCGGAGCTATATGTGTCGGTGCTACACTAATTGTAAAGAGAATCAAAGGCATCAAAAGACCTGGCTTTGCTCCTGTTATTCCTACACTTGAGGGTAGCATGATGCTCATTGACTGCGGCGCAAATGTTGAGTGTAAGCCTCAGATGCTCCAGCAGTTTGCTGTAATGGGTTCTATTTATATGGAAAAGGTTATGGGTATCAAAAACCCGAGAGTTGGTCTTGCTAATGTCGGCACTGAACCACATAAGGGTGGCGAGCTCCAGCTCAAGACATACGAGCTTTTAGAAAATTCAAAGCTCAATTTTATCGGTAATATCGAAGGCAGAGATGTTCCTGTCGGTGGATGTGAGGTTTGTGTGTCTGACGGTTTTACTGGCAACCTTATACTGAAAACATATGAGGGTGTTGCAGGTGCTTTGATGGATAAAATCAAGGGAGTATTCAACAAAAACCTCAAAACCAAGCTTGCTGCAGCTATGGTTTATTCTGATTTAAAGGAAATGAAAAAGTCGATTGACTACAACGAGTTCGGTGGTGCGCCGATTATCGGTTGCGCGAAACCGGTATTCAAAGCTCATGGCAGTGCTAATGCTAAGACCTTTAAAAATGCAATCAGACTTACTAAAGAATATGTTGAGAATAATGTTGTAGAGGAGATATCCTCTGCACTCAAAGAATATAGCGAGGGAGAATAGTTTCGATGGTTGAGCTTCAGGAAAAACTATCGTATCAATTTAATAACATTGAACTTTTGAAAGAAGCGCTTACTCATTCATCATTCGCTAATGAACAGCACAAAAAGCTCAAATGTAACGAAAGACTCGAGTTTTTAGGGGATGCAGTACTTTCAATCGTTGTTTCTGATTATATTTTTGCTAACTGTCCTAAGCTTCCTGAGGGTGAGTTGACAAAACTAAGAGCATCGCTTGTGTGTGAAAAAAGTTTACATAAATTCGCTAAAGAGCTTGAGTTGGGTAAACATTTGTTCCTAAGTCACGGCGAGAGAAGAGGTGGCGGTGCCAATCGTGCATCAATTCTTTCTGATGCCTTTGAGGCTGTTATCGCGGCTATTTATCTTGACGGCGGTATAGAGCCTGCAAGAAAGCATATTTTGCGTTTTGTTGTACCTGAACTTGAGCACAGAAAGTCAATTTCTTTCAAGGATTATAAAACATCGCTTCAGGAAATTATTCAGAAAAATCCTGGCGAGAAGCTTGAATATATTCTGGTTTCTTCAACAGGTCCTGACCATGATAAACACTTTAAAGTTGAGGTTCATCTCAATAGTAATGTTATTGGTCGCGGTGGCGGTAAGAGCAAAAAAGAGGCTGAACAGCAGGCCGCAAGAGAAGCGTTGGAGTTGATGGGTTATTAAACACTCAAATGTTGCTATTTTTGTACCGCATAACGGTTGCCCACATCAGTGCAGTTTCTGTAATCAGAAAAGTATAGTCGGACAGGCTTACCAGCCAACAGCAAAGGATGTTGTAGAGGCTATTGAAGTGGCGAGTAATTCTCTAAAAGAAAATAGTCTTAACGCTGAGATTGCATTTTTCGGTGGTAGTTTTACTGCGATTGATAGAGAATATATGGTTTCTCTGCTTGATGCTACAACGCCGTATATTGATAAATTTAAAGGTATCAGGATATCAACCAGACCAGACTGCATCGACGAAGAGGTACTGTCGCTTTTAAAGCAGTATAATGTCACATCTATTGAGCTTGGCGCACAGTCAATGGATGATGATGTACTTAAGGCTAATAACAGAGGGCACAGTGCGAAAGATGTTATCAACGCATCAAAACTAATTAAGAGTTACAGCTTTTCTTTAGGACTACAGATGATGACAGGGCTTTATAAAAGTACTGTTAATAAAGATATATATACAGCACAGCAGTTTATTGCACTTAAACCTGATACTGTAAGGATTTATCCGACAGTTGTTATGCTTAATACAGAACTTGAAAGATTGTTCCAAGAAGGTATGTATATTCCGCTTGGTGTTGATGAATCGGTGGATTTGTGCGCACAGCTTCTCACTATGTTTGATAAAGCAGATATACCTGTCATCAGACTCGGACTTCATCACAGCGAAAGTCTTGAAAAAGACATGATTACAGGGGCTTATCATCCTGCATTCAGAGAGCTTTGTGAAAGTAAACTTATGCTATATAAAGCCTTGAAATTGCTGGAAAATAAGGACACACATTCTTTTTATGAGATTTCGGTTTCACCGTCATGCGTGTCTAAAATGATAGGAAATAATAAAGGGAATATTAAACAACTCAATGAGTTGGGATATAAAATAAAGATAGTTCAGGATATAAATGTGCCTTTTATGGAGGTCTTTCTGAACAAGACAGAGGGGTAAGAGATGCTCTTAAAATCACTTGAGCTACAGGGTTTTAAAACCTTTCCTGATAAAACTAAATTAACCTTTGACAGAGGTATTACTTCAGTAGTCGGACCTAATGGCTCGGGTAAAAGTAATATCAGTGACGCTATTCGCTGGGTGCTTGGTGAACAGGCGCCTAAGTCTCTGCGCTGTTCTAAAATGGAAGATGTTGTGTTCAACGGTACTGACACAAGAAAGCGTCAGGGCTATGCCGAAGTTACATTGACTATCGATAATAAAGACAGAGTTTTGCCTTTTAACGGTGATGAGGTAGCTGTCACCCGAAGATATTACAGAAGCGGTGAAAGTGAGTACCTTATCAACAAGGCTTCTGTCCGCTTAAAAGATATTCATGAGCTTTTTATGGATACAGGTCTTGGTAGAGATGGTTACTCGATGATAAGTCAGGGTAAAATTGACTCTATTGTTGCGTCAAAAAGTGAAGACAGAAGAGAGATTTTCGAAGAGGCTGCTGGTATTTCTCGTTACAGATACAGAAAGACTGAGGCTGAGAGAAAACTCGTACATACTGAGGATAACCTTATAAGACTCAGAGATATCGTTACAGAACTTGAGGATAGAATCGGACCACTTGAAAGCCAGTCAAAGAAAGCTCAGTCTTTCCTTGAATACAGTGGGGAAAAGCGTGGACTGGAAATCGCGTTGTGGCTCGATACACTTGATAAATCTTCTTCGGTTTTGAAAGAACATGAGGATAAAATCGCTGTTTCTAAAAATCAGTATGAAGATGCTGAAAAGGAACTTGAGAAAATCGCCGAGGAAACTGAGAATATTTATTTACAGAACGGTAGTTTGCTCACAAAAATCGAGGAAATCCGTCAGGGTATAACCCAGAGTGAAGGCGAAATCAGCTTCCATAAATCAAGTGTTTCTGTTGCGGAAAACGATATTTTACATAACAATGCTAATATTGAGAGAATAAAGGGTGAAATAGAAAAAGCTCAGAATTCTCATGTGGATATTCAACAGGAAGTTAAAAGAAAAGAGAATGAAATACTTTCGTTGAGTAATGAAATCATTAATTCTCAAAAAGAGTACGATAAAACTGCTGATGAGTTAAATAATATAAATACTGATTCCAGCAGAAGCAGTGAACAGTTGCAGCAGTTATCAGCGCTCATTGCTTCGTTATCAGCAAAGTCTGCTGATGCCAGAGTCACTGATATGACCTGCGCTTCGACTATACTCGAGCTTGAGTCAAGAATTTCTGCACTTAATGAAAGCGCAGAAAATAAGCGTGAACAGCTTTCTGTGTTAAAAGATATGCAGGCTGACTTCGATAAGAAAGTCAAAGATAACAATCAGAAGGTTGAGTCGTTGTCCAACAGTATCAAGGGTTTGGAGATTAAAATTGAGTCTCGTATTAAGAAGCGTGATGAGCTCAAGATTACTGCTGATAATCTTTCGCTTGATGCTCAGGAAAAATCCAGAAGAGCAAAGCTTTTAGAGGATCTATCGGCAAATTACGAGGGCTTTTACCATAGTGTAAAAGTGATTATGAAAGAAGCTAAGAAGGGTGCGGTATCCGGAATCTGCGGTCCTGTATCTCAGCTTATAAAAGTTCCATCACAGTATAATGTAGCTATGGAGGTAGCGCTCGGTAGTAAGATGCAGAACATCGTTACACTTACTGATGAGGATGCTAAGCGTGCTATCAAAACACTCAAGCAGCTCGACGCAGGAAGAGCTACATTTTTACCTATAACTACAATTAAGGGCAGAGCTCTTGATGAAAAGGGTTTAGATGACTGTTATGGTTATATTGGTATCGCATCAGAACTTTGTTCTTGCGATAAGAAGTATGATAATATCAAGTCTTCACTGCTTGGTAAAATCGTTGTTGTTGAGGATTTAAACTGTGCCGCTACTATTGCTAAGAAGTACGGCTATAGATTTATGATCGTCACTTTAGATGGTCAGGTTATCAACGCAGGCGGTTCGTTTACCGGCGGCTCGATGAACAAAAAATCCGGTTTACTCTCCCGTGAAACAGAAATTCAATCTCTCAAAAAGAAAGCTCAGGAGCTTTTAGAAAAGGCTGAGAGTGCAAAGGCTGATTTCTTAAAGGCTCAGGAAGCTTTCGGTCAGTGTGAGGCTGAACTGCTAGGTATGAGAGCTGATTTATCACTGGCACAGCAGGAGCTTGTTAAGGTGCAGACAGAGTACACAGCTTGTACTAATGAGCTCAATAACCTTTCTGTTACAATCAATGAGATTGATAGCGAGATTAGTGAATCTTCAGCAAAAATCGAAAGCCAGAAAGTAATGCAAGCACAGGCTAAGGTTGTTCTTGAAGAGTATACTACTCAGATTGAACAGACTGATTTACAGATTAGTTCACTTTCAGGTGATAAGGAATTACTATCTCAAAAACGCGAGGAGCTGTCTGCTCAATTACAGGACATCAGACTCAATATCGTTACAAAAGAAAAGGATATTGAAACACTGAAGGCTGAGATTGAGCTAGCTGAAGCTTCCGGCAGTAGTCAGGATTTGAGAATAAAAGAGCTTGAAGAGGAAATTGAAGTAATTATTGCTAATAATTCTAATTTAGAAAATAAAATACAAAATACACAAAACACAATCAACGCTCTCAGACAGAGAGTTGTTGAGGCTAATACACTTATTGAGGCGACTAATGCACAGCGTGATGAACTCGAAAAGCGCTCTGTAGAGCTCAGACAGTTAGAGCGTGATAAAAACTCAGAGAGAGAGCTTGCGTCAAACGAGTATTCAAGACTCGAGGAACGTAAGGTTAATCTTCAGAAACAGTTTGATGATATCATCGCTAAACTTTGGGATGAGTATGAGCTCACCCGAAGTGAGGCTCAAAAACAGGCTGTTGAGATAGTAGACCTGAGCGTTGCTAAATCCCGCCTTGCTGAACTTAAGCAAAAGATCAAGAGCTTAGGCAATGTTAATGTTTCTGCTATAGAGGAGTACAAGGAAGTATCCGATAGATATGAGTTTATGAAAGCTCAGGTTACTGATGTAGAGAACTCTAAAAAGGAAATCGAGCGTCTTATCAACGATTTGACAAAGCAGATGAAGGAAGTTTTTGTTGTTTCGTTCGCTGAGATTAACAAAAACTTTACCGCTACATTCAAAGAGCTTTTCGGTGGCGGTACAGCATCACTCGAACTTTCCGATCCTGAAAACATACTTACAAGCGGCATTGACATCATTGTGCACCCACCTGGAAAAATTGTTGTGCATCTCGAAGCACTATCAGGTGGTGAGAAAGCACTTGTGGCTATCGCACTTTACTTTGCTATACTGAAAGTAAGACCTGCACCATTCTGTGTTATGGACGAGATTGAGGCTGCACTTGATGAAGTTAATGTTGATAGATTTGCTCAGTATTTACGTAATCTCACTGAAAGTACACAGTTCATTCTTATAACTCACAGAAGAGGTACAATGGAAGAAGCTGATGTGCTGTATGGTGTTACTATGCAGGATGAGGGTATTTCTAAGCTGCTCGAGCTCAGAACTTCTGAAGTTGCGGCTAAACTAGGTCTTAAAGCTAACTGAAACTAAGGAGATATTATGGGATTTTTCAGTAAAATAAAAGAAGGATTGAAGAAAACTCGTGATGGCTTTGTTGGTCAGATTAACACGATGCTCAATTCTTTCACTAAAATAGACGAAGAGCTTTTTGAAGAGCTTGAAGAGCTTTTGGTTATGGCTGATGTGGGAGTACACACAGCTGAAAATATCTGTACACAGCTTAGAGCTCAAGTTAAATCACAGGGTATTACTGATCCGTCACAGATAATGTCGATGCTTGAAAATCTCACAGCTGATATGCTTAGAGAAGGTAATGAAATGGTGCTTAACACCAAACCTTCTGTTATTCTTGTTATCGGAGTAAACGGTGTTGGTAAGACTACTACTATAGGTAAACTTGCAAATTACTATGTACAAAGTGGCAAGAGAGTTACTTTAGCTGCTGCTGACACATTCAGAGCTGCTGCTATTGACCAACTTCAGGTCTGGGCAGAGCGCAGTAAGGCTGATATCGTTAAGCAGAATGAAGGTTCTGACCCTGCGGCTGTAGTATTTGATGCTATCAGCAGTGCGAAGGCTAAGGGTAGTGATATTATTATCTGTGACACAGCCGGCAGACTTCATAATAAGCGTCACCTTATGGACGAGCTTGCAAAAATCAGAAGAGTTATCGACAGAGAGTTACCTGATGCAGATAAAGAGTTTTTGCTCGTTCTTGATGCAACAACAGGACAGAACGCAGTCAATCAGGCTCAGGAGTTTTCAAAAGCTACAGGAATCTCGGGTATTGTGCTTACAAAGCTCGATGGTACCGCAAGAGGCGGTGTTGTGTTAGCTATTAAGGAAGGACTCAAAATTCCTGTTAAGTTTATCGGTGTGGGTGAAAAGGTCGACGATTTACAGCCATTTAATGCTGATGATTTCACAAAAGCTTTATTTGTGAAGGAGTAATTATGAAATTTGTTCTTGCGACTAATAATAAAAAGAAGTTAGCTGAAATGTCCAGAATTCTCACACCACTCGGTTTTGATGTAGTTACTGCTAAAGAAATCGGTGTTGATTTAGGTGATGTAGAAGAAAACGGCACAACTTTTACTGAAAATGCCTATATTAAGGCTAAATCAGCTTTTGATTTAGTTAATGGTCAATATTGTGTAATGGCTGATGATTCGGGTCTTTGTGTTGATGCACTTTCAGGCAAACCTGGTATTTTTTCAGCTAGATATGGCGGAGAAGGACTTGATGATGTCGGTAGATATCGAAAGCTTTTAGAAGATATGTCCGAGATCGAAGAGGGTAAAAGACAGGCTCATTTTGCTTGCTCTATTTGTGCTATTATGAATGATGGTACTGTTATTACAGCTGAAGGAAAGTGTGAAGGAGAAATAGGCTTTGCTCCGCTTGGTGACGGAGGTTTTGGTTATGACCCGATATTTATTGTTCATGATAAGTCTTTTTCACAGCTTTCTGATGAAGAAAAGGACATGTGCAGTCATAGAGGTAATGCACTCAGAGTTTTGAAAGAAAAGTTAGAAAAATATTTGGAGGTACAGTGATGCTTACTAGCAAACAACGCGCATATTTAAGATCACTCGCTAATTCAATTGATACAATTCTTATGGTGGGCAAAGGTGGTTTGTCTGACCAGATTTATAAAACTGCTGATGAAGCTATTACAGCCAGAGAGCTCATAAAAGGCAAGGTGCTCGAAACCTGTGAGTTTTCTGTGAGAGAAGTTGCTGATAACATAGCTAATGAGATTAATGCTGATGTGGTTCAGGTTATTGGAACTAAGTTTGTTTTGTATCGTAAGAACGAGGACGAGCCTGTAATTGTATTACCGAGGAGTAAAAAGTGATGAAAATCGCTATTTTCGGCGGTAGCTTTAATCCTATACACAACGCTCATATAAAACTTGCACTCAGATTTGTTGATGAAGTATCTTTAGATAAGGTGATTTTTGTTCCTACTTTTATCACTCCGCTTAAAGATAATTCTTTTGTTGTTGAGCCAATGCATCGGCTTAAAATGTGTGAACTGGCTTTATCTGAGTACGAGAAATTTGAAGTTTCTGATGTCGAGATTAAAAGAGAGGGTTTAAGCTATACAAGCGATACTATTGCTTATTTCAAAGAGAAATATAATGATGCTGAAATTTATTTTATAATGGGTGCTGATATGTTTATGACACTGGAAAGTTGGCACGAATTTCAGTATATTTTTGATAATGTAACTGTGCTCACCGCTCCCAGAGATGATTGTAACTATAAAGAGTTGTGCGATAAATTCAGTGAGTACAAAAAGTATAATTGTAAAGCACATATTACTGAGGAATATATTGAGGACTTGTCCTCAACTTTCATCAGAGATATGATAATAGATAATAAAGATGTGTCCGCCTATTTAAACCACGACGTGATTTCCTATATCACACAACATGATTTGTACAGGTGATTTTATGACAATCGATGATTACAAAGAGATTATCAGACCCATGATGGGAGAACGCAGGTTCAATCACAGTGTTAATGTATCTAAAGAAGCTGTGCGCTTAGCTGAAAAATACGGCGCAGATGTAAAGAAAGCTGCTGTTGCGGGTATTTTGCACGACATCACAAAAGAAGTAGATTTTGAAAATCAGTTGCAAATAATTCGTAGTGGTGATATAATTCTCACCGATGTCGAAAAAAATACTAATAAGCTGTGGCATGCGATTTCAGGCTCTGTATATATTCAAAAGGAGCTTTCTATAACTGATGAAGATATCATAAACGCTGTCAGATATCATACTACAGGCAGGGCTAATATGTCACTTTTGGAGAAAGTCATATTTTTAGCTGACTTTACTAGTGAAGAAAGAGATTACCCTGATGTTGATGTTATCAGGCAAAAGGCTGAAATATCGCTTGAAGACGGTATGCTTTACGGAATTCAGTTTACTCTTTCGAGTCTGCTTAAAAGACAGGGCTACCTGAGTCTTGATGCGATAGAAGCTTATAACGAAATTTTATTTAACAGGTGAAATATATGACAACATTAGAACAAGCTAAAGAAACTGCGAAGGTTTTATCTGACAAGAAAGGTCTTGATATAAAAGTTATCGAGATTTCAGATGTTTCGGTTATCGCAGATTATATGGTTATCGCTACAGGTAACAGCTCTACTCATGTTAAAGCACTTGCTGATGAAGTAGAGGAGCAACTCGATGATATGGGTATTTCTGTCAGCCATATTGAGGGATATCGCTCAAATTCTTGGATATTGCTTGACTATATTGACATTATCGTTCATGTTTTTTCAAACGAAGCAAGAGAGTACTACGATCTCGAGCGTTTGTGGGAAGACGGTAAAGATGTCGATATTTCAGATATAATTGATTAACTTGTATATACAACCTAGGAGGGTTTTCATTGAGATACGAACATAAAATTGTTGAGCCTAAATGGCAAAAAATCTGGGAAGAAAAGGGTGTATTCCACGCTGAGGAGAACTCTGATAAAGAGAAATTCTTTGCTCTTATTGAGTTTCCATATCCGTCAGGCCAGGGTCTGCATGTAGGACATCCGCGTCCTTACACAGCTCTTGATGTTGTTTCGAGAAAGCGTAGATTACAGGGACAGAATGTTCTTTATCCTATCGGTTGGGATGCTTTTGGTCTTCCTACAGAGAACTTTGCTATCAAGAATCACATTCATCCTGAAATTGTTACTAAAAATAATATCGATAGATTCAGAAAGCAGATTCAGTCACTTGGTATTTCTTTCGACTGGAGCAGAGAGGTAGACACTACTGACCCTGAATACTACAAATGGACTCAGTGGATTTTCCTCCAGCTTTTCAAGCACGGTCTTGCGTATAAAAAGGAAATGGCTGTTAACTGGTGTACTTCATGTAAGTGCGTTCTTGCTAATGAAGAAGTGGTTAACGGTGTGTGCGAGAGATGTCAGAGTGAGGTTGTAAGAAAGGTAAAATCTCAGTGGATGCTTAAAATCACTGAGTATGCCGACAGACTTATTGATGACCTCGATTTAGTAGATTTCCCTGAGAGAGTAAAGCTTCAGCAGAAGAACTGGATTGGTAGATCATACGGTGCTGAGGTTAAGTTTGACACAACTTTAGGTGACGAGCTCCTTATTTACACAACAAGAGCTGACACTCTCTACGGTGCGACATATATGGTTATTTCTCCTGAGCATCCGCTTATTGAGAAATGGGCAGATAAAATCGCTAATATGGACGAAGTCAGGCAGTATCAGGCTGATGCGGCTAAGAAGTCTGATTTTGAGCGTACTGAGCTTGCTAAAGACAAGACGGGTGTTAAGCTTGACGGAGTTAAAGCTATCAACCCTGTAAATAACACAGAGATTCCTATCTTCATTTCTGACTATGTACTTATTTCTTACGGTACGGGTGCGATTATGGCTGTTCCTGCTCATGATACCCGTGACTGGGAGTTTGCTAAGAAATTTGAGCTTCCTATTATCGAGGTTGTAAAAGGCGGAAATGTTGAGGAAGAAGCTTATACTGACTGCGCAACAGGTATCATGGTCAAC
The DNA here is from genome assembly GCA_017410265.1 of Ruminococcus sp. GTDB lineage: Bacteria > Bacillota > Clostridia > Oscillospirales > Acutalibacteraceae > Ruminococcoides. Next base: position 182,746 of record JAFQRC010000005.1, read on the forward strand.
TCAGGTATCTTAGACGGTTTATCTGTTGAAGATGCTAAGGTTAAGATTATAGATTGGCTCGCTGAAAACGGCAGAGGTACTAAGAAAACTAACTATAAACTCAGAGACTGGGTATTCTCACGCCAGAGATACTGGGGTGAACCTATTCCTATAGTTAAGTGTGATGACTGCGGTTATGTAGCTATCCCTGAGTCTGAGTTACCGCTCAAGCTTCCTATGGTCGAATCTTATGAGCCGACTGACACAGGTGAATCACCACTTGCTAATATGACACAGTGGGTTGAAACTACTTGCCCTAAGTGTGGCAAGAAAGCCTATAGAGAAACTGACACTATGCCACAGTGGGCAGGTTCATCATGGTATTATTTAAGATATATGGATCCTCACAACAAGGAGGCTCTTGCTTCAAAAGAGGCACTGAAATATTGGAATTGTGTTGACTGGTATAACGGTGGTATGGAGCACACAACACTTCATCTGCTTTACAGCCGTTTCTGGCACAAGTTCTTATATGATATTGGTGTTGTTCCTACTAAGGAGCCTTACTCAAAGCGTACAAGCCACGGCATGATTTTAGGCGAAAATGGCGAGAAGATGAGTAAGTCAAGAGGTAATGTAGTTAACCCTGACGATATTGTAAATGAATATGGCGCTGATACACTAAGAATGTACGAGATGTTTATCGGTGACTTTGAAAAGGCTGCTCCTTGGAGTCCTTCAAGCATTAAGGGCTGTCGTCGTTTTATCGAGCGTTACTACAACCTACAGAACACCGTTATTGATGGTGATGAAATCAGACCTGAACTCGAAAAAGAGTTCCATAAAACTATCAAAAAGGTTACTGAGGATATCGAAAATATTAAGTTCAACACTGCGATTGCTGCACTTATGGCACTTATCAATGTTGTATCTAACTACGGCTCAATAAATAAGAAGGAGTTGGCAATTTTCTCAATTCTTATGAATCCGTTTGCACCTCACGTTACTGAGGAAGTATGGGAAGTATGCTCGCTCGGTGATGGTATCTTAGCTGAAGCACAGTGGCCGCTGTTTGATGAGTCAAAGTGCGTTGACGATACTGTTGAAATCGTTGTTCAGGTTAACGGCAAGATTAAAGCTAAGCTTATGATTCCTGCTGATGCTGACCAGACTACTGCAATTTCGCTTGCAAAGGCTGATGAAAAGGTAGTTGAAGCTATCGGTGCGATGAATATCATCAAGGAAATCTATGTAAAAGGTAAGCTTGTTAACATTGTTGTTAAGCCTTAATGTGTGATTTTGTCAAAATTATGCTTTTGTTGTAATTATACTATTGACACTTTTGACACATTATTGTATAATTAGCGAAGCATTATGCAAATTACCCATGCCTTATGGCGGACGGGAGGGAAATACATGTCTGAAGTAAGACTCAAAGAAAACGAATCTCTTGAGAGCGCTTTAAGAAGATTTAAGAAGCAGTGCGCAAGAGCCGGCGTTATCGCTGAAGTTCGTAAAAGAGAAGCTTATGAGAAGCCTTCTGTAAAACGTAAGAAGAAGTCTGAAGCTGCTCGCAAACGCAAATACAAATAATTAAAAGAAACGGGCAGGTTAATATTAACTTGCCCGTTTTTGTTTTAGGTGATACTATGAAATTACTGGTTATTTTAGGACCTAATCTCAATATGGTCGGAATAAGAAAAAAGGAAGTATATGGTACTATTTCAGCTGAAGAAATCAATAGGATGATTGTTGATTATGCAAACGCTAAAGGTGTCCAGTGCGATGTTTTTCAGTCTAATCACGAAGGTGAATTGATTGATAAAATTCATTCAACTCTGAACTCATATGACGGAGTAATTATAAATCCGGGTGCATATACTCACTATAGCTATGCTTTAAGAGATGCTATTGAGTGTGTGGCTGAAGTTCCTTTTGTTGAAGTTCATATGTCCGATATCTCAAAAAGGGAAGATTTCAGAAAGATTTCTGTAACTGAACCTGTTTGTGTTAAGCAGATTATGGGCTATGGCGAAAAATCATATCTTAAGGCTATAGACTATCTTTATGAGGTGCTTGATGCTTGAAAGAATAGATAAACTGCGCTCGCTCTTAGAAGATAATGTCGCTTTTTTAATAACTTCTGATGTAAATAGATTTTACTACACAGGTTTCAAAAGCTCTGCTGGTGTGATTTTTGTTACAGCTGATAAGGCTTTTCTGCTGGTTGATTTCAGATATGTCGAGGCTGCTAAAAAGAGTATAAAGGGTAATATAGAAGTTATTTGCTATAATAAGCTAACAGATTCTATAAACGAGCTTGTAAAGTTGTGTGGGATAAAAAAGGTTATTATTGAAGATGAAGATATTACTATTGGTAGGCTAAGTAGACTAAGCAAGGACCTTAAAGCTACTATAGTGACTGATTTTAAACTCAGTGATAAGATACTAAATTTTCGGATGATTAAATCGGTTGATGAAATTGAGAAAATTAAGACAGCACAAAAAATCACTGAAAAGAGTTATCTTGAGCTGTTAAACTCTATTAAAGCAGGAGTCAGCGAGAAAAAGCTTTCTCTTGAGCTTGAGCATCTTTTGAAACTCAACGGGGCAGAGAGGATTGCGTTTGACCTCATCACGATTAGTGGTAGAAACACTTCTTTGCCACATGGAGTGCCGTCTGATAACATACTCAAAGATGGTGATTTTATCACATTTGATATAGGTGCTGTTTATGACGGTTATCATTCGGATATGACCCGCACTGTTGCGCTTGGTCATGCTAGTGACAAAATGCGTGAAGTGTATAGCGTGGTGCTTGAGGCGCATAAAAGGGCTGCTTTGAAGATCAAGGCAGGTAACACCTGTGCGGATGTAGATAACGCTGCGAGAGATTATATTGCATCTAAAGGCTATAGAGAGTATTTCGGACACTCAACCGGACATGGGGTGGGATTAGAGATTCACGAAAAGCCTACTGTTTATTTGACTAACGATACTGTTCTAAAACCGGATATGGTTATTACTAATGAGCCCGGAATTTATCTTCCAAATGAATTCGGTGTAAGGATTGAGGATATGTATCTTGTTACTGATAATGGATCTGAGGACCTTGCGTTTATCGACAAAGAGCTAATAATTATCTAAAAACTATTGATTTTTCTTTTGTTTGACTGTATAATTAACTGTGTAAATTTATGAAATTTGCTATATAAATTATTTTCTGGAGGGAAACACAATGATTTCTGCAGGTGATTTCAGAAACGGCGTAACATTTGAAATGGATGGACAGGTTGTTTCTATTATTGAATTTCAGCACGTAAAACCAGGTAAGGGTGCTGCCTTTGTCAGAACTAAGATCAGAAATGTTATCACAGGTTCTGTTGTTGAAAAAACTTTCAACCCTAACGACAAATATCCGACAGCTTTCATCGAGAGAAAGGATATGGAGTATAGCTACAGCGATGGCGATCTCTACTACTTTATGGACACTGAGACTTGGGAGCAGGTTCCTATTAACGCTTCTATTCTCGGCGATAACTTCAAGTTTGTTAAAGAGAATATGACTTGTAAGGTTCTTTCATACAAGGGTAATGTTTTCGGTGTGGAACCACCAAACTTTGTAGAACTTACTATCACTCAGACAGATCCTGGCTTTGCAGGTAACACAGCTACTAACGCTACAAAGCCTGCTACAGTTGAGACAGGTGCTGAGATTAAAGTTCCTCTCTTTATCGAAGAGGGCGAAGTTGTACAGATTGATACTCGTACAGGCGAGTACTTAGGCCGTGCATAAGGAGTAATTACTATGACTTTATCAGAAAAGATTTCTTACATCAGAGGTTTAGCTGATGGTCTTGAGCTCGACTCTGACAAGAAGGAAGTTAAGGTTTTGAATGCAATTATCGAACTTCTTGACGATATGTCACTTGCAGTTGAGTCTATGGAAGAGCTCTATGATGAGCTTGCTGAAGAGGTTGACGCAATCGATGAGGATCTCTCAACATTAGAAGACGACTTCTATGATGATTGTGACTGTTGTGATTGTGACGACTGTGATTATGATTGTGATGATTGCGATTGCTGCGATTGTTACGATGATGACGAGGCTTACTATGAGGTAACTTGCGGTAAGTGCGAAGAGCAGATTTGCGTAAGTGAAGATGTTCTTTTAGAGGGCGAAGTTGTTTGTCCTAACTGTGGCGAGTTACTTGAGTTTGATTTCTCAGGACTTTGCGATGACGATTGTGACTGTGGTTGTTGCTGCGGTGATCAAGACTGATTTGATTAACATTTACAACACCTCTCGTATAGTATAACGAGGGGTGTTTTTTTGCGTGCAAAAAAGAAACTCAGTAAAGGAAGAAAACTGCTGAACAAAATAATATATATATCATTAGCCGTGTTTTTAACTTTAGTTGTATTCTTTGAGTTGACAGTAAGGGACAGGATTGAGCTTGCTATAATCGCTCAGATTAAGAATGTTTCAAACAGTACGATTAACTCAGCGGTAGGAGAGTACATAAAAGAAAATGCTTCATTGAGCAAAGAAATGATTGAAATAAACAGTGATGACAATGGTAATGTTAAGTCTATTACTGAAAATGCTTTTTCGGTTAACGCTTTTAAAACAGATATAATTAATTGCTGTCAGGAAAAAATCGATGAGGTTTTTAAAACTTATGGAATTGATGTTCAACTTGGTAATTTTACTGGACTAACTATACTATCTGAGTTTGGACCGTATGTAGCTATGGATATAGATGCAACATCAACGATAACTTGCGATATAATCAGTACTTTTGAATCAAATGGTGTAAATCAGACATTGCATCGATTAGAGCTTGTTATGTATGTTGATATATATGTTGGAAATCCGATAAGAATTGAATCAGTAGCATTCAGCACTTCGTATGAAATATCTCAGACAGTTATTGTCGGCAGTATTCCGTCTGCTTATGGTACAATATCAAGATATTGATAATATTTGTGAAAAAAGTGTAAATAACCGCAATATAGTGATAAAAGCTATTGAAATCATTACACTTATGTGGTAATATATATTGGATAAAATATAATTAGGGGGATAATGTCTTGCCGAGCAGAAAAATGGCAGAAAATCAAACAGTATCTCAGAGCGAATACTTAGAGCTTGTTGCTGAACTGATGAGCATTCGCAAAAGGGGAGAAGTACCTCTTGCATATGTAAGAACATATGGTTGTCAGCAGAATGTTGCCGACAGTGAACGCATCAAAGGAATGCTGGATAAAGCAGGTTTTTCTTTCACAGAAGAAGTCGATGAAGCTGATTTCATTTTATTTAATACATGTGCAGTCAGAGAGCATGCTGAAGATAGAGTTTTTGGAAATGTCGGTGCTCTTAAGAATATCAAAAGAAAGCATCCTTCTGTGCTGATTGCACTGTGTGGGTGTATGATGGAACAGGAGCATGTTGCTAAGCGTATCCACGATAGTTTCCCGTTTGTAGGTTTAGTGTTTGGTACTAACTGCTTGCACGAGTTTCCTAAGCTTTTATACAATAATCTGCTTTACGGTAAACGAACATTTCTTCGTGGTGTTACTGATGAGAACGTTTACGAGGGAATTCCTGTTAAGCGAGATGGTAATTTCAAAGGTTTTTTACCAATTATGTATGGTTGCGATAATTTCTGCTCATACTGCATAGTGCCGTATGTACGAGGCAGAGAAAAAAGCAGACGACCTGAGGTTATTATTGAAGAAGCAAGAGAGATGATAAACAGCGGATATAAGGATATCTGCTTGCTTGGTCAGAATGTCAATTCTTATGGTAAGGGTTTAGACCCCAGACCAACATTCGCTTCACTGCTAAAAGAAATTGATAAAATTGAGGGTGACTATATACTGAGATTTATGACCTCACACCCTAAAGATTGCACTAAAGAGCTAATAGATACTATTGCTGAAAGTAAGCATATCAGCCATCACCTGCATCTTCCGTTTCAGTCTGGTTCGAATAGAATCCTCGAGCTTATGAACAGAAGATATACTAGAGAGAAGTATCTGGATATTATTAAATACGCGAAAGAGCGTATTACTGATTTATCTTTGACCAGTGATATTATCGTAGGTTTCCCTGGTGAAACTTACGAGGATTTCCAGCTGACGCTTGACCTTATCAGAGAAGTAGGTTTTACTTCGTTGTTTACATTCATTTATTCCCGCAGAAAGGGCACCCCTGCTGCACAGATGGAAGATGTAGCTACAGATAAAGAAAAGTCTACCTGGTTTAGAGAACTGCTGAGTGTTCAGGAAGAAATTGCCGCTAAACGCTGTGCTGATATGGTCGGCTCTATTGAAAAAGTTCTGGTTGAAGAGAAATGCCAGAATAAAGAAGGAATTCTTTCAGGCAGAACAGGTGGTAATATTATCGTTGAATTTGCCGGAGACGAAAGTCTCATTGGTTCATTTAGAAATATTAAAATAACAAAAGCTCGCAACTGGATATTAAACGGTGAGCTTGTAAAGGAGTAATTATTATGGATTTAATTTCACTTGCTAGACAGATGGGACATGCTATTCAGGATGAAAAGTCATATAAAGATTTACAGACAGCGAAGACTGCTGCTGATAATGACAAAGAGCTTCAGGATTTAATCGGCGAGTTCAATTTAAAGAGAATGGCGATTAATAACGAAGCATGCAAAGAAGATAGAGATGAAGAAAAACTCAGAACTCTTAACGAAGAGATGCGCTCTCTTTATTCAAAGATTATGTCAAATGAAAATATGACAGCTTATAATAACTCTAAGACTGAACTTGACACTGTTTTACAGCGTGTTCTTGCTATAATCACTCAGTCGGCTGAGGGCGAAGACCCTGATACAACTGATTTTTCGGCTTCTTGCACACACGACTGTTCAACCTGCGGCGGTTGTCACTAAACGTATTTAATTTTAAGGGTAAGGAATGAGGTAGATGGCTGAGCTTTCTCCGATGATGAAGCAGTATTTCAGCATTAAAGAAGAGAATAAAGACAGCATCGTGTTCTTCAGACTCGGCGATTTTTACGAAATGTTTTTTGATGATGCTAAAGTTGCATCGAAAGAACTGGAACTGACTTTAACAGGTAGAGATTGCGGACAGGAAGAAAGAGCACCGATGTGTGGTGTTCCTTTTCACAGCGCCGAAAGCTATATAGCAAGACTTGTAGCAAAAGGCTATAAGGTTGCTATATGCGAGCAGACTGAGGACCCGGCGCAAGCTAAGGGTATTGTTAAACGCGATATTATCCGTGTTATCACTCCGGGTACCGTTATGGAAAGCAGTATGCTTGACGAGAGTGTAAATAACTATATCTGTTCTGTATATGCTACATCAAAAAATATCGGACTTTGTTTTTGTGATATTTCCACCGGTCAGCTTAATGTAACAGGATTAGTATCTAAAGATGCTATATCAAACCTTAAAACCCAGCTTACTTCGTATTCACCGAAAGAGATTATTCTCGGTGGTACAATTAAAAATAATAATGACTTGATTTCGTTTATTAAAGACAAGCTCTCGTGCTATGTGTCTGTTTTGGATGATAGTGCTTGTGGTTTTTTAGAATGCTCCGATGCCGTTTTGTCACAGTTTGGAGCAAAGCAAGCTGAGGTTGTAGCTGGTAATAAAGATATTATTATCGCACTCGGTTCACTTTTGAATTATCTCAAAGATACTCAAAAAACAGGTCTTGAGAGAATCGAAACTATTGATTTGTATTCTGATGATCAGTATATGAACCTTGATTACAACACTCGTAGAAATCTTGAACTCACACAGACTATGCGCACTAAAGAGAAGAAGCACTCTTTGCTGTGGGTACTTGATAACACTAAAACCGCCATGGGCAAGCGAATGATTCGTAGTTGGGTTGAGCATCCGCTGATGAATGTAGCTCAGATTTTAAAAAGACAGAGTGCAATTGATGAGCTTGTTAACAATACAGTTAAAAGACTTGAGCTATCTGCGATGCTCGTTGGTATTTTTGATATTGAGCGTCTTATGACAAGAATTGTGTATGGTTCTGCTAACGCTAGAGAGCTTCGTTCACTTTGTGCAGCAATTTCTAATTTCCCACAGCTTCACGATGAGTTGTCAGATTCTAAGTCGAACTATCTCAAAGAGATTTATAGTAATCTTGATACTCTTGATGATATAAGGGAGCTTGTTGACAGCTCTATCGTTGATGAGCCTCCGTTTTCTGTCAGAGAAGGCGGAATGATAAGAAAAGGCTACAGCGAAGAGCTCGATATTCTCTCAAGAGATATGAATGATTCCACCTCGTTGCTTACTAAAATTGAACTTGAGCAGAAGGAAGCTACAGGTATACCAAAGCTCAAGGTTGGATATAACAGGGTTTTCGGATACTATATCGAGGTTACTAACTCTTACAAAGAGCTTGTTCCTGAAACTTACATAAGAAAACAGACGCTTGCTAACTGTGAGCGATACATAACGCCTGAATTAAAAGAGCTTGAAGGTAGAATCCTCGGTGCTAAAGACAGGGCTATTGCGCTTGAGTATGCTTTGTTTGACGCTATCAGAAAAAAGATTGCTGAGAATCTCAACAGAATTGAAAAATCCGCTCAGGCTGTAGCTACTCTTGATGTACTGGTTTCACTAGCTAATGTTGCGTCAAGTAACAGATACACTAAACCTGAAGTTAATCTATCGAGCGTTATCAGGCTCAAAGATAGCAGACACCCTGTTGTAGAGGCACTGCTTGATTCTACACCTTTTGTTCCGAACGATGTGTTCCTTGATAACGACTCTAATCGAGTTGCTATTATCACAGGTCCTAATATGGCTGGTAAATCTACTTATATGCGACAGGTTGCACTCATTGTGCTTATGGCGCAGATTGGTAGCTTTGTTCCTGCTTCATACGCTGAAATCGGTATAGTTGACAGTATTTTTACCAGAGTTGGTGCGTCAGATGATTTAGCGTCGGGTCAATCGACCTTTATGGTTGAAATGAATGAAGTGGCGAATATTATTTCTAATGCTACTAAAAAGAGTTTACTTATTCTCGACGAAATCGGCAGGGGTACTTCGACCTATGATGGTATGAGTATTGCTAGAGCAGTACTTGAATATGTTGCTGATAAAAAGCGACTTGGTGCTAAGGCACTCTTTGCTACTCATTATCATGAGTTAACTGTTCTTGAAGAGATTCTCGATGGAGTTAAGAACTATAATATTGCTGTCAAAAAACGCGGTGATGACATTACTTTCCTCAGAAGAATCGTACCGGGCGGAGCTGATGATAGCTATGGTATTGAAGTAGCAAAGCTTGCGGGAATCCCTGAGTCTGTTATTGTCAGAGCAAAAGAAATTCTGAAAGATTTGTCGTTTGAAAACGGCGGATTTAGTTCAAATACTACTATTAATAAGAAAAAGACTGATGTTTTCGAAGAAACTGATCAGTTATCGCTGATTCCGAGTAGCAGCAACGCTGTGTGCGAAAAGCTAAATAGTGTTGATATCAACACTCTGACTCCGATTGAGGCTATGAACTTGTTATATGAACTAAAAAAATTATGTGATTAAGAAAGTTGGTGATTACGCATGGGTAGGATAAATGTGCTAGATAAGCATGTCTCAGAGCTGATTGCTGCCGGAGAAGTTGTCGAAAGACCATCTTCAGTTATTAAGGAACTCGTCGAAAATTCTATTGACGCCGGAGCTACAGCTATTACTGTTGAAATTAAAAACGGTGGTACTACCTTTATGCGTGTTGCTGACAATGGTTGTGGCATTATGCGCGACGATGTCAAGGTTGCGTTTTTGCGCCACGCAACAAGTAAGGTTAAGGTCGAAAATGACCTTGATTCTATTTCTACACTTGGCTTCAGAGGAGAAGCGCTTGCATCTATTTCTGCGGTTTCTCATCTTGAGCTTATTACAAAGTCGGATGCCGAGGATATCGGCACACGCTATGTGATTTCCGGTGGAGAGGAAGTATCGCTGGATGATGCAGGTTGTCCTCAGGGAACGACTTTTATCATCAGAGATTTGTTTTATAACATTCCTGCCAGAATGAAGTTTTTAAAAACTGATGTTGGTGAAGGTAATGCTGTATCTAATGTCATTGATAAGATAGCTTTATCTCACCCTGAGGTTTCATTTACTTATATCAAAGACTCAAAGCAGATGCTGAAAACTGCAGGCGATGGTAAGTTGCTTTCTGCTATTTATTCGGTGTATGGCAGAGATTTCGCTTCGGGTCTTATACCTGTTGATTATGAATTAAACGGTGTTACTGTTAAAGGATATATTTCAAAACCACAGAACGCACGACCTAATCGTAATATGCAGAACTTCTTTATCAACAATCGTTTTGTCAAGAGTAGAACTGCGATGGCGGCTGTTGAAGAAGCGTGTAAAGGCTCTGTTATGGTCGGCAAATTCGCTTCTTGTGTTCTTAATATCGACATTGCTTACGAAGCTGTTGATGTAAATGTGCATCCTTCTAAAATCGAGGTCAGGTTTGTTAATGAACGACCTGTTTTCGATGCGGTTTATCACGCTGTCAAGTCTGCTTTAAATGCGGGCGATACACGAAAGAATGCTTCGTTTTCTCAGACTAAGCCTGCGGTTAAAGTTAACCCTTTTGAACTTGCGCAAAAAGTTTTCAGAGAACGTGATGAGGCTAAAAAGGTTGAGAAAAAGCATTATGTTGAAAACAAAAACGATATAAAGGATGTTCAGGTTAATCCATTTGAGTTGCTTGATGAACCTGTAGTTAGTGCTCCGAAAATCAAGCCTGTTTCTTTTGTGTCAGAAGTTTCTGACTCTGTAAATCCAATGGATATATACACAAAGTCTGTTGCCAAAGTTGATGAAGCAAGAAATGAATCTTATGTTGTTGATGATTTCGTTGTTGAAAAAACTAAAAATGATGAAGTTGTTGTAAAACATGAGGCTGTTGAGCAGGTTTATGAAGACACTGATGAAGTTGAAGACGTAAAGCCTTTGATAGAGCAGGAAGAAGATACTTTCAGATATATCGGTGAGGCGTTCAAAACATACATAATCATTGAGAAGAATTCTAAAGAATTAGTCTTTATTGATAAACACGCGGCTCATGAACGCATTATTTATGAGAAGCTTAAAGCTGAAAAGGGCAGTGGTTATTCTCAGATGCTCTTGGAACCTGTGTCAGTTACACTTAATAAAATTGACTATAACAGCGTTATCAGTAACATTGATATGTTTGATGAAGCCGGTTTTGAGGTAGAGGATTTCGGTAACGGTGTAATACTTGTACGAAGTGCTCCTCAGTATCTTGAGAAGGAGGATATTGAACAGACTGTTTTGGAGATGGCTGGCTATCTGACTGAGAATAAAAAGAACATCAGAACTGAGCAGATGGACTGGATATATCACAATGTTTCCTGCAGAGCGGCTATTAAAGCCGGAAATATCAGTACTGACAGAGAGCTTATAGATATTGCTAAAAAGGTTGAGAGCGACCCTACACTCAGATATTGCCCTCACGGCAGACCTTTGTGCATTGTTGTTAAAAAATATGAAATTGAAAAGCAGTTTGGTAGGGTGTAGGTATGAGCGATTTAAATAAGATACCGCTTGTTGTTATTGTGGGTCCTACTGCCAGCGGAAAGACTTCTTTGTCTATAGAAGTTGCTAAAGCGCTTGATGGGGAAATTGTTTCTGCTGATTCTATGCAAATCTACAAAGGAATGGATATTGCAACAGCTAAACCAACATCACAAGAACAGCAGGGGGTTAAACACCACCTTATTGATTTTCTTGATGTATCTGAAAGCTTTTCGGTTGCTCAGTACTGTGAACTGGCACACGAATGTATAAAGGATATATACGATAGGGGAAAACTGCCTATTCTTGTCGGTGGTACCGGTTTGTATATTGATTCTCTCATTAATAATGTAACTTTTTCTAAGGCAGACTCTGATGAAATGTTGAGAGAAGAATTAATGATTGAATATGAGCAAAAAGGCGTCGATTATCTTCTTGATATACTCAGAGAGTTTGACGAGCAGTCAGCTATAAGACTGTCTGTTGAAAAAAATCCTAAGCGAATTATCCGAGCTATAGAGATTTTCAAAACAACAGGAATTACTATGACCGAACATAATTTGAAATCACACGATGTTGAATCTCCGTATAAAACGGTAATAATCGGACTTAACGCTGAAAAAAGAGAGGTTATTTACGATAGAATTAACAAGCGGGTTGACATTATGGTCGAAAACGGGCTGTTAAATGAAGCTGAAAAACATCTGGAGGTTAAGCATAGTAATACAGCTGCAATGGCTATAGGTCATAAGGAGTTGTTACCGTTTTTTGGCGGTGAAAGAGAGCTTGATTATTGTATTGAAAATTTGAAGATGCAGACCAGGCGATATGCAAAAAGACAGCTTACCTGGTTTAATAGAAATGAAGATATACATTGGTTTTATCTTGATAATACTTGTAAAGAAGATCTGATTACAAAAGCAATAAAGCTTATTAAGAAGGAATTATTTAATGAAGAATAGTAAAAAACATTCTCAGAAAATTAAACACACCAGGCGTTCTGCTGAACAACGTGCCGCCACTAGAAAACTGACATCTAGGATATTTGTCGGTGTTTCAGTTGCGCTTGTTCTTGTTTTTATTGTATTCATCTTCGTTACAACTAACTTTATGGGTAGTGACAGCATCGTCACAGAAACCGCCTATAGAACAACGGTTTCTGATTCCATTGACACTACTTGTTTTGTTATCAGAGATGAGGAATATATCGAGAATACCAGTAGTGGTATTCTTGTATATCAGGTATCTGATAGCGAAAAAGTTACAGCTAACGGCACTATTGCAACTATTTATAACAACGAAGAAGATGCAGTGAATTATCAGAAAATATGCGAAATTGAAGATGAAATTGAGGAGTTGCAGAATTTAAATAACATTTCTAATTCAGTGAATATCGGTCTTGATTCTATCAACAATCAGCTTGATATGAAGATGACAGCTTTTATTGAGTGTGTGAATGAAAGAGATTTTAGTAAAATTACTACGGTTCAGAATGATTTGATATCAGCGATTAACAGAAAGCAGATAATCACAGGAGATCAGAGTAATTTCGATGAGAATATCGCAAAGCTTGAAAAGGAAAAATCTGAACTCGAGAAGAGTTCTGGGGTTAGTGTCGGCGAGATAACATCGAAGAATTCCGGATATTACTCTTCGGTTATTGATGGATATGAGAACACTTTTTCTATTGAGAATCTAAGTGAAATCAGCTATTCTGATTTGAACGAGGCTGAACCTGAAGATATTGATGAAAACAAATATTTAGGCAAAATAATTAAGGGAGTTAATTGGTATCTCGCTTGTCCTGTAACTGAAGAACAGGCTGTCGCTATCAATCACAGCAGTTTCAATGTTAATGTAAAAATTCCGTATGCTACCAGTGAACAGATTCCTGCTAAAGTAGTATCTGTAAATCAGTTCTCGGGTGAAGAAATGGCAGTTGTTATACTCGAGTGTAACTATATGAGTCCTGCTATTTCTCAGATAAGAAATGAAGGTATCGAGATTGAGCTCAGCACTTATGAAGGTTTGAAAATCAGCAAAAAAGCTCTTCACGATGATTATGTTACTTCGACTACTACTGATAAAAATGGTGTAACAACCGAAAATGAAATCAAAGTTCAGGGCGTTTATACCAAGTATGGTCGTCAGCTTTATTTCAAACAGGTTTTTATTACTTATTCAGATGAAGATTATGTAATATGTTCTGAAGAACCCGGTAACGATGTTCTAGTAAACGGAACGACAGTTAGTTTATATGATGAAGTTGTTGTGGAAGGAGATGACCTGTACGATGGCAAGCTCATTGATTGATGTTGAATACAACTATAAAACTATTCGCGAGAACATTGCTGAGGCTGCTCGAAAATGTGGCAAAAGTGAAAATGAAATCACACTGCTTGCTGCGACTAAAACGGTAGATGCAGAAACTATTAATCATGCAATTTCGCTTGGACTTGACCATATCGGCGAGAACAGAGTGCAGGAGCTTTTATCAAAATATGATGACTACGATCTCTCAAAATGTGAACTTCAGTTTATCGGTCATCTTCAATCTAATAAGGTAAGGCAGATTATAGATAAGGTTTCTCTTATTCAATCTGTTGATTCTCTTAAGCTTGCTAGTGAGATTTCAAGACAAGCTGGGCTTAAAAACAGAGAGATGGATATACTGATTGAAGTGAATATCGGCAAAGAGGAAAATAAATCCGGTGTTATGCCAGAAAATCTTAACGAATTACTCTATCAGATTAAAGATTTACCTTCTATTCACATCAAAGGTCTGATGGCTATACCGCCAATTTGTGATAATTCACAGAAAATTTGTAAATATTTTGATAATATGCATAAAATGTTTATTGACATAAAGGATAAAAAAATAGATAATATATCTATGGATGTACTGTCGATGGGTATGTCTGATGATTATGTTGAGGCCATTTTATGTGGTTCTAATATGGTCAGAGTTGGTTCCGCGCTATTCGGTGCGAGAAATTATAATATTGTTTAATCTGGAGGAAATATATATGGCTGGTTTTGTTGATAAGTTTAAGCGCATGTGGGATGCACCTGACGATGAGTACGAGTATGATGAGTACGGTTACGATGAGCAGGACGATGAGGTAGAGGAATCCTACAGTAGCAGAAATAGCAGAAGATTCGATAATTTTGACGATTATGATTCACAGCCTGTCAGAGAGAGAGAAAGCTCACGCAAGAACAAGGTAGTTAACATCAGCACTACCGCTAAGCTTCAGGTTGCTTTGTTCAAACCTGAGAAGTTTGGTGAAGAAACAAGAAATATTGCTGATGAGCTCGTTAAAACTCACACAGTTGTTTTAAACCTTGAGCATACAAATAAAGATATGGCAAGACGTATCATCGACTTTTTAAGCGGTGTTGCTTATGCTAACAGAGGTAAGATAAAAAAGGTATCAGCTAACACCTTTATTATTATTCCTAATAATGTTGACCTTACCGGTGACGATCTGCTTGACGAACTCGAGCATAATGGTCTTTACTTCTAATGAAGGATGAAAGCTATATTGATGACAAGATGGTATTATCTAAGGCTAAAGATACTATCTACTTGTCTCAAAAACGCTTTTCGCCCTGCTATTATGGCTTTTTGAACGAACATCAGGCTCAGCTTATCAAAGACAGAATAGAGCTTTCTGACGATTGTCTTTTCTGGGGCGGTTATGAAGATGCACAGAGGGTGCTCTTTTGTTCAAATGTTAAAAGTAAAGAGGAGATCCCGATTGTTGCTATCAGATTTACTTATAAGAAAGAGTTTAAACTGACTCATCGTGATTTTCTCGGTTCACTGATGGCTTTGGGAATTAACAGGGAGACTTTGGGAGATATATTGACTTTCGAAGGATATTCTATTGTATTTGTAAAAGCTGATATCGCGCAGTATATTATGAGCGAGGTTTCAAAAATAGGCAGGGTAGGAGTCAGCTCAACTGTTCAGGATATAGGTGAAATCAACTTTGTCCCTGAATACGAGATGATTGACCTTACTATTTCATCGCTCAGACTTGATGTTTTAGTTTCTGCTTTGTGTAATCTATCGAGAGATAAATCGCAAAGTCTGATAAAAGCTGATTTGGTCAGCGTTAATCACAGAATTACTGATAATGTTTCCGCTATATTAAAAACCAGAGATGTTATCACTATTAGAAAATACGGTAAATTTATGTTCACTGAGGAAAACGGCTTTTCTAAAAAAGGTAAAGTCAGAATAACAGTGAAACATTTTAGATAGGAGTGCAAACTATGCTTACAATTGATGAGATTAAGAACATAGCGTTCAGAAAATCAGGAATGGGTGGATATCGTCCAGATGATGTTGATGAATTTATCGACGATGTTGTTGCTACTTTTGAGCAGATGAAGGCTGAAAAAGCTGATCTTCTCAGAAAGATGGATATCCTGGCTACTAAGATTGAGCAGTACAGAACAGAGGAAGAAACAGTAAGAAACGCTCTTCTTTCTTCACAGAAGGTTTCTGACCAGGCTCTAAAAGAGGCTAAAGATAAGGCTACATATATCATTAAAGCAGCTGAAAAGAAATCAAGAAAGATTTTAACAGAAGCTGAAATGGCAACTGAGCGTGAAAAGGATAAGTATGAAGCAGTGCTTGCGGAAACTGCAAAGCTAAGAAAAGAAATGATTGCTATGTACAAAAAGCATCTTTCACTTCTGGATGAATTCCCAACAGAGGAATATGTAAAAGAAAAGCGTGATGAGCTCGACGAAAAATATCCGTTTGAGCCTGTTGAAGATATTATCAATTCCGACGACTTTGATGTCGAAGAGGAAATGGTAAAGGCAGCTGATGCTGCACCTGCTGCTAAAGCAGAGGAGCCAAAGCACGAGCATAAGAGCGAGAAATTTGACCAGCTCAAATTTGGCGATAACTACGATGTAGAATAATTTTATTTGGAGTGTATAGAAATGTCTCAGGATTATAATTCCACGCTGAATCTGCCGAAAACAGATTTTCCTATGCGTGCTGGATTACCGCAGTCAGAGCCTGTAACTTTAGAAAAATGGCTTTCTGATAAAATTTATGAAAAGTTAATGGAGAAAAACGAGGGTAAACCGCTTTATGTTTTACACGATGGTCCTCCATATGCTAATGGTAACATTCATCTTGGTACTGCATTGAACAAGGTTTTGAAGGATATCATTGTCAGATATAAGAATATGTCCGGTTTCAAGGCACCTTTTGTTCCTGGTTGGGATACTCACGGTCTTCCTACTGAACTCAAAGCAAGAGCTAAGGCGGGTGTTGGCAACTCTACTACTATTTCTGATGTTGAACTCAGAAAAATTTGTCGTGAATTTGCACTTTCTTACCTTGACGACCAGAGAAATCAGTTCAAAAGACTTGGCTGTGTAGGAGAGTGGGAAAATCCGTACATTACTTTAACTCCTGACTTCGAAGCTACTCAGATTGAAGTTTTTGCCGAGATGGCTTGTAAGGGTTATATTTACAAAGGGCTTAAGCCTGTATACTGGTGCCCTGAGTGCAGAACTGCACTTGCTGAGGCTGAAATCGAGTACGCTGAGGACCCTTGTCATTCTATTTATGTTAAGTTCAATGTTACTGATGACCTTGGTAAGCTTTCAGCTTTGGGCGTTGATCCTGCTAAGTGTTATTTTGTAATCTGGACAACAACTACCTGGACTCTTCCAGCAAACGTTGCCATTTGCGTTGGTCCTGACTTTGAGTATTCTATAATCAAAGCTAATGATGAATACTATGTAATGGCTACTGAGCTGTATAAATCAGCTTTTGAGGCTGCTAACATTACTGAATACGAGGTTGTAGCTACTTGTAAGGGCTCTGACCTTGAATACATTAAGACTGCTCATCCGTTTATAGACAGAACATCCCTGGTTATTGTTGGTGACCATGTCACACTCGAAAGTGGTACAGGCTGTGTACACACTGCTCCAGGTCACGGTGTTGAGGACTTTGAGGTTTGCAAAAACTACAAGGAGCTTCCTATCGTAGTTCCTGTTGATGCTGATGGTAAGCTTACTGAGGAAGCAGGTCAGTTTGCAGGTCTTTCTACTGAAGAAGCAAATAAGCCTATTGCACTCCATTTAGAAGAAACAGGTGCGTTATTTGCTCTTTCAAAGATTATCCACCAGTATCCGCACTGCTGGAGATGTAAGAAACCTGTTATTTTCAGAGCTACCGACCAGTGGTTCTGCTCTGTTGATGATTTCAAAGATGCCGCTTGCGAGGCAATTAAAGATGTTCAGTGGATTCCAAAATGGGGTCAGGATAGAATCACCTCAATGGTAAGAGAGCGTAAGGACTGGTGTATTTCCCGTCAACGTAAGTGGGGCGTTCCGATTCCTATCTTCTTCTGTAAGGAATGTGGCGAGCCACATATCGATAAAGAAGCTATGCAGGCTGTTGCTGACATTTTCAGAGTTAAAGGCTCTGACGCTTGGTATGAGATGGATGCAAGTGAATTGTTACCACAGGGTACTAAGTGTAAAAAATGTGGCGGTACTGACTTTGATAAAGAAAAAGATATCATGGATGTCTGGTTTGACAGTGGCTCTTCTCATGCTGCTGTATGTAAAAACAGAGATTATCTTACCTGGCCTGCTGACCTCTATTTAGAGGGTGCAGACCAATACAGAGGTTGGTTCCAGTCCTCACTCTTAACAGCTGTTGCAACTGCAGGTACAGCTCCATATAAGGCTGTTCTTACTCACGGTTGGGTTGTTGACGGTGAAGGCAGAAAGATGAGCAAATCTCTTGGTAACGGTATTGACCCACAGGAGGTTGTTGACCAGTATGGTGCTGATGTACTTAGACTCTGGGTTGCTTCTTCCGATTACCATGTTGATATCAGAATCTCTAAGGATATCTTAAAACAGCTTTCTGAAGCTTACAGAAAAATCAGAAATACTGCCAGATATATCTTGGGTAATCTGAATGACTTTAATCCTGATGCTGATATGGTTGATATAAACGAGCTTCTTGAAATCGATAGATGGGCTCTCAATAAGCTCAACGAACTTATCGATAAAGTTAAAGCCGGTTACGATACATTCGAATTCCATCAGGTTTATCACGCTATTCACAACTTCTGCGTTGTTGATATGTCTAACTTCTATCTTGATGTTTTAAAGGATAGATTATATACAGAAAAAGCTGATTCTAAAGAGCGTAGAGCTGCGCAGACAGCTATGTACATCATTCTTGATTCGCTCACCAGAATGATTTCTCCTATCCTTGCTTACACTTCTGATGAAATCTGGAAGTATATGCCACATAGTAGCGATTGTGACACAGAGAATATTCTTTTCAACTGTATGCCTGAAAAGCTTGATGTTTCTTGTGATGCAGCTAAGTGGGACAGAATTCACGAACTAAGAGATACTGTTAAGAAGAGTCTCGAAGTTGTTATTAAGGACAAGACCATCCGCACTTCACTTGAGGCTTCTATCACTCTCAAGGCTAGTGGTGAGGAGTATGACTTCTTAAAGATCGTTGAAGATGATTTAGCTACTGTATTTATCGTTTCTAATGTTGCTGTAGTAAACGCTGATGTTGCTGAACTTACTGTTGAAGTAGAAAAGGCTAATGGTGGAAAATGCGAGCGTTGCTGGGCATATTCCGAAACTGTTGGTGAAAACAGCGAGCATCCTACACTTTGTAAGCGTTGCGCAGGTATTTTAAACAGTTAATTTCTATACGGTGTATCAGGTGATACACCGTATACTTTTAGGAGATGTTTCTTTGACTATTATCTATTTAGCACTGGCTTTGCTGATTGTAATTGCTGACCAGGTAATCAAATACTTTGTAGTTGAGCTTCTTGAGCCCGTTAATAGGGTTACGGCTATACCGAATATTTTAGATTTGGTTTATGTTGAAAACACAGGTGTCGCATTTGGCATGTTCAGCAATCTTAGATGGCTGTTTGTTGTTGTTACAGCAGTTGTTATAGTTGCTTTTGTATTCTTGCTATGTAAGGTAGGGAAAAGCAGCAAATTGTTTTCTATTGCTGCTGTTTTGATTATCGGTGGTGGAATCGGCAATCTTATCGATAGAATCCGTCTTGGGTATGTTATCGACTATCTTCAGCTTTCATTCTTTTCGCCTGTATGTAATTTTGCTGACTATTGCATAACGGCGGGTACGGTGCTATTGATTATTTATCTGCTCTTTTATTCAGATATGAGCAAAGAAGAAAAACTCAAAGAGAATGTTAAAGATGAATAAACTACAATTTATTTGTGAAACAGAATATATAGGGAAGAGAATCGACACTTTTTTATCATCTTGTTGTGAAGAGTTTTCCCGCTCGGCTATCAGTAAAAATATCGAAAAAGGCTTAGTTACTGTCAACGAAAAACAAGTCAGTAAAAGCTATAAGCTGTCTGAGGGCGATGTAGTTGAGATGACTGTCGAAGAACCTGTTGTACTTGATGTACTACCTCAGGATATTAAGCTTGATATAGTGTATGAAGATGATGATCTTTTAGTTGTTAATAAACCTAAGGGAATGGTTGTGCATCCTGCCGCGGGTAATTATACTGATACACTGGTTAATGCTCTGATGTTTCACTGTAAGGATTCCTTATCAGGTATTAACGGGGTTTTAAGACCAGGGATAGTACACCGCATTGATAAGAATACAAGCGGACTGCTTATTGTAGCTAAAAACGATAAAGCTCATAATCATCTTGCACTTCAGATAAAAGAGCACTCTTTTACAAGAGAGTATGTAACTGTTGTGTATGGTAATATCAAAGATGACGATGGAACTATTGATGCGCCTATCGGCAGACATCCTGTCGACCGTAAAAAGATGTGTGTTACGGATAAGAACAGTAAACATGCTGTGACTCATTTTGAGGTTGTAGAGCGTTTTAACGGTTACACTATGCTCAGATGTAAGCTTGAAACAGGACGCACTCACCAGATAAGAGTGCATATGGCGTATATTGGCCATCCTGTAGCCGGGGACGATGTTTATGGTCCTAAAAAGGTAATAAAATCATTAAACGGTCAGTGCTTGCACGCACAAAAAATCGGGTTTATTCACCCAGCTACTGAGGAGTATCTCGAGTTTTCTTCCGATATTCCGTCGGTTTTCTCGGATTTTCTACATAAGTTACAAAAATGTGATTAAAAATTTGTGAGATTATGAAAAAAGTTCTTGCATTTATTTTTCTTTTATGATACAATATCTAAGCATTTGAAATCCGTCAAACAGTTGATGGGGTTCAGATTACGGCTTATAGCCAAAATTTGAAGCGGATAGTCCTCTGCCTAGAGCATGAATATCTGAAAATATTAGGAGGATTACAATGGACGCATTAAAAACTATTGCACAGAGCTCTATTAAAGAGTCTGCACCTGAATTTTCTGTTGGTGATACTGTAAAGGTATCTGTTAACATCCGTGAGGGTGAAAGAGAAAGAATTCAGATGTTCGAAGGTACAGTTATCGCTAAGAAAGGTTCTGGCGTTGCTGAAACATTTACAGTTAGACGTGTATCTTACGGTGTAGGTGTTGAGAGAGTGTTCCCACTCCACTCACCAAACGTTGTTGATGTTAAGGTTATCAGACACGGTAAGGTTCGCAGAAGCAAACTTTATTATCTGCGTGACAGAGTTGGTAAGGCTGCTAAAGTCAAAGAAGAAATCCGTAAATAAAGTTTTTAAAAGGGGACTTTATGGTCCCCTTTTTTGCTATCTATTTTTTGGGAAGTGTCAATTTTGAGATTAGACGACGAATTATTTAACGAAATTTTTGATGAAGAAGAGCATAGTGAAAGCAAGATACAGCAGATAAAGCTTAATAACAGCCTGGCGTCTGCAAATATTTTTGATTGGGTTAACTCAATTATTGTTGCTGTTATCGCTGTTGTTATTTTACTCACATTCTGCTTCAGACTCATCGATGTAGACGGCACATCTATGGAGCCGACTCTTATAAATACTGACAAGGTTATTGTTACTAACTTGTTTTATGAGCCTGATAACGGTGATGTTATTGTTATCAGCCATGGTGAGGAGTATGATAAACCTCTTGTTAAGCGTGTTATAGCTACTGAAGGACAGACTTTAAGAATCGATTTTGAAACAAAGGAAGTTTATGTTGACGGTGTGCTTTTAGACGAGCCATATATTCAGGGTGATACTGTACAAGGTGATATGCTAGTTCCTGAGGTTATTCCTGAAGGCAAAGTGTTTGTTATGGGCGATAATCGACCTGTGTCCCTTGATAGCAGATATCACGAGGTCGGACTTATTGATGTTGATTCAATTATTGGTAAAGCACAGCTTGTTGTTATTCCGCATAAATACATTCCGACTAAATTAAAACCTGTGCTCGATCTCAAAAATATCAGATATATTTACGAATAAATATTGTATTAAACCTGCTTCTGTTTTATAATAGATGCAGGTTTTTTATTTGGAGGATATTATGAGCGAAATGCAGAATATACAATGGTTCCCCGGTCATATGACCAAGACTAAAAGACAGATTGAAAAGAATTTGAAGTTAGTAGATGCAGTTGCTGAAATTATAGATGCAAGAATTCCAGTTAGCAGTCGTAATCCTGATATTGCACAGCTAGTGACTAATAAACCGAGAATTGTTTTGCTTAATAAATGCGATATGGCAGATGAAATAGCTACTAAATTGTGGATTGAGCACTTTAAAAAGCAGGGGATAATTGCGATAGCTATCGACTGTAAGAGTAACAAGGGTATCAACGCTTTTGTGCCTGCACTAAGAAATGCACTACAAAGCAAGATTGATGCTTATAAACGCAAAGGTATGCTCAATCCAAGCATGAGAGTTATGATTGTCGGAATTCCTAATGTAGGAAAATCAACCTTTATTAACAGAATATTTAAGCAGAATAAAGCTAAAACTGCTGATAAACCGGGTGTAACAAGAGGTAACCAGTGGTTTACTATTTCTAAAGGCTTTGAGATGCTCGATACACCGGGTGTATTGTGGCCTAAATTCGACGACCAGCTGACGGGTGAGCGATTAGCTTTCACAGGAGCTATAAAAGACCAGATAATTGATGTTGAGCTGCTTGCTGTCAGATTGCTCGAGCTACTAAAAGAATTGAAAACTCCTGATTTTATCGCAAGATTCAAGCTGAATACTGATGAGTTAGATGAGATGGACAGCTATGAGCTGCTACAGCTCATCGGAAGAAAGCGCGGTATGTTAATCAGCGGTGGCGAGGTTGATACTGAGAGGGCGGCTATTATGTTGCTTGACGAATTCAGAGATGCTAAGCTTGGAAGAATTACTCTTGAATTACCAAATTGAGGTATATTATGAAAAAAGAAGTTTTACCTGTCGAATGGTTAAAATACGAAAATGAATTAAGAGCTCAGGGATATAAATATATCTGTGGTGTTGATGAGGCAGGAAGAGGTCCACTTGCAGGTCCTGTATGTGCAGCGGCTGTCATTTTACCACCTGATACTATTATCGAAGGAGTCAACGACTCAAAGAAACTCACTGAAAAAAAGCGCGAAGAGCTCTTTGACGTAGTTATAGAAACTGCTCTTGCTTACTGTATTGCCTTTGGCTCTGTTGAGGAAATAGAAGAGCATAATATTTTAGCCACTACTATGATGACAATGAAGAGAGCTGTTGAAGGTTTGGATATTAAAGCTGATTACGCGATAATTGACGGAAACAAACTCCCGAAGCTCGATATACCTGCTCAGTATGTAATAAAAGGTGACGCGAATTCTATGTCTATTGCGGCAGCTTCTATACTAGCTAAGGTTAGCAGAGATAGGCTGATGCTTGAATACGCGAAAGCATATCCGCAGTACTGCTTTGAAAAACACAAGGGCTACGGAACTAAGCTTCATAACGAGATGATATTGCAGTATGGTCCGTCACCAATACATAGAATGAGCTTTTTGAAAAAGCTACTTAACGGTAAATAGTATGAGTATTTTAAGCAAAAAAGCAGCTGGAAACATTGGTGAGAATACTGCTGTTAAGTTTCTTAAGAAGAATAAATACAAGATTATTGAAACGAACTATAAGGTTAAAGTTGGTGAAATCGACATAATTTGCGAGAATAAAGAATATATTGTTTTCGTTGAAGTTAAAACCAGAAAGAGCGATTCGATGATTTCGGGTGTATATTCGGTTGATAAACGAAAGCAAAATCACATTTTAAAAACTGCAAGTGCTTATCTTAGTGCAAATGAAACCGATAAGCAACCAAGATTCGATATCATTGAGGTTGAGTACCTTAGCGATGGTACAGCCAGAGTAAAAGAGCATTTAGAGAATGCTTTTATTCAGGGAGGTAGCTATGGAGTATTTTGACTTGCACTGTGATACTTTGTATAAAGCAACTGTGGAAAATACTACTCTGAACTATAGTGATTATCACATCAGTCTTGATAAGGCGAAATTTCTCGATAAATGGGTTCAATTATTTGCTATATGGATTCCTGACGAAATAAGAGGGGAAGAGGCTAAAAAACTGTTTTTGAAAGCTACAAAGATTTTTGAGGATTACCGCATAAATAACGATACGATTGATATGCGTTTATCGGTTGAAAATGCTTCGATGCTTAACGGAGATATAAGAAATATCGATTTGTTAGTACAAAACAATGTTCAATCTGTCACTCTTACTTGGAATGATGAAAATGAACTCGGATGTGGTGCAGGGTGCACAAATGCTCATGGGCTAACTAACTTTGGTAAAGAGGTTGTAAAACGACTCGAAGAAAATAACATCTCAGTTGATTTATCACATGCAAGCGATGAGTTGTTTTACGATGTTATTAATATTGCGAAAAAGCCTGTTATTGCGACACATTCTAATTCTAGAACTGTTACTGACGTGAAAAGAAATCTGACTGACATACAGTTTAAAATTATTCGTGATATGGGTGGTATCGTCGGTCTGAATTTTTACAAAGGGTTTCTGAATACAGACGAAGAAAAGGCTTCAATTGATGATTTAGTAAGACACGCTGAACACTTTTTGAACTTAGGTGGAGAGAAGACTCTTGCTATCGGCTCTGACTTCGATGGAGCTGATATGCCCGGTGATATTAAAGGGATTGAAACTATCCCAGTGATTTATCAGAGATTTGAGCGTGAATTCGGTGTAAAATTAACCAAAAATATCTTCTTTAACAACGCAAATATGTATTTTACAAACTTTGACAATATGAGATAAATACTGTATAATTAGATGTTGAATTATAGAAAGGGTGACCTATATGCTATATAACAGTACTCAAAATAATAACAAGGTTGTTTCATCAGCTCAGGCAATAGCTCAGGGCATCTCAGAAGACGGTGGACTTTTTGTACCACAGAGCTTTCCAAAATTCAGTTTAACTGATATTGAAAGCATGCTTCAGATGTCATATCAGGACAGAGCTAAAGCTGTATTTAAGTGTTATTTAACAGATTTCACAGAAGAAGAAATTGCTGACTGTGTTGATAAGGCTTACACAAAAGAAAAGTTTGAAGATGTTAATCCTGCTCCGATTACCTGTGTTGACTATAACGGTAACGAGTTTAACATTCTTGAACTTTGGCACGGACCGACCTGCGCATTTAAGGATATGGCATTACAGATATTGCCACATCTTCTCACAAAATCTCTTAAGAAAACCGCTGATGGTATTAAGGCTGTTATTCTGGTTGCTACTTCCGGTGATACGGGTAAAGCTGCTCTCGAAGGATTCAAAGATGTTGAGGATACTCAGATTATCGTTTTCTATCCTGAAAACGGTGTAAGTGCTATGCAGAAGCATCAGATGAATACTCAGGCAGGTGAGAATGTATATGTCTGCGCTATCAAGGGCAACTTTGACGACGCTCAGACAGGTGTTAAGCAGATTTTCACTGACCCTGCTAATTCTGAGATTTTGTCACAGCATGGAATGATGTTCTCAAGTGCTAACTCTATCAACTGGGGCAGGCTTTTGCCACAGATTGTTTACTATGTATCAGCTTATTGCGATATGGTAAAGATGGGTAAAGTTAACTTAGGTGAGAAAATCAACATCGTAGTTCCAACAGGTAACTTTGGCAATATTCTCGCTGCGTACTACGCGTGTGAAATGGGTATTCCTGTAAACAAGTTTATCTGTGCATCTAACTCAAATAATGTTCTAACTGATTTTATCAACACAGGCGTGTATGATAAAAACAGAGATTTTTATACAACAATATCTCCATCTATGGATATTCTTGTCAGTAGTAACCTTGAGCGTCTTTTGTATAAACTCTCAGGTAACAACGACGAGGTTGTAAAAGATTTGATGGCTAAGCTTAAGACTGACGGCGTTTACGAAGTATCTGATGATATCAAAGAAAAAATCAAGAAAGTTTTCTATGGTGGTTTCTGTGATGAAGATTCTACTAAGACAACAATCAAAAATCTCTTTGATAGTAAGAAATATCTCTGTGATACTCATACTTCTGTTGCTGTGTCTGTATATGATGACTATGTAAAGGAAACAGGGGATAAAACTCCTGCTGTTATCGCATCAACTGCTAGTCCGTATAAATTCTCAAAATCTGTTTTAGAGGCTATGTCTGACGACGCTTTACCTGAAAGCGAGTTTGACATGGTTTATAAGCTTTATTCACTTTCAAATACAAAAGTACCTGCTCCAATCGCTGAGCTCAAGGGACTAAAAGCTCGTTTTGATAATGTAACTGATAAAAACGAAATGAAGCAGACTGTGCTCAAAGCGCTGGGTATCAACTGATGGCTCTTTATGCTATAGCTGATTTACACTTATCTCTCGGTACTGATAAGCCGATGGATATATTCAAAGGCTGGCAGGATTACAGCTCAAGGCTTGAGAAAAACTGGCGCAATCTGATTACTGATAACGATACAGTTGTTATTGCGGGCGATATTTCCTGGGCTATGAAGCTCGAAGAATGCTACGAGGATTTCAAATTTATAAATTCTCTGCCCGGTCAGAAAATACTGCTCAAGGGTAATCACGACTACTGGTGGGCTACGAAAAAGAAAATTGATGAGTTTTTGAAAGAAAATAATTTTTCAACAATAAAAATACTTTTCAATAATTCTTTTACTGTTGACGGTATCACAATCTGCGGATCACGCGGTTGGTATTACGATGCCGACACTGAAGCTGATATCAAGGTTATTAATCGTGAGGTTGGGAGGCTGAAGCTTTCGCTTGATTCCGTTGAAAACAAGGATAGTACTCCCATAGTTTTTCTTCATTATCCGCCTGTTTATAACAACCTTGAATGTAAGGAAATTATGGACACGCTCGTGTCATATGGTATTAAAGAGTGTTACTACGGACATCTTCATGGTGCTCACACTCATAAAAATGCTGTTACCGGTTACTACAAAGATATCAATATGCACCTGATATCTACTGATTATGTCGATTTTATGCCGGTTTTGGTGCGAAATTAAAAAATAATTTACAATTTATTATGGTTTTTTACGCTTATATATGGTATAGTATTACGAGTGTAAAAATGAGGAGGAATTCAAATGAAATTAGTATCATCTAACAAGACTGAAACAAATACTTATGAACTTACAATTGCTGTTGAAAAGGAAGCTTTTCAGGCAGCTATAGCTAAGGTTTACAAAAAGCAGGTTAAGAATATCAATGTACCTGGTTTCAGAAAAGGTAAGGCACCTCGTAACATCATCGAAAAAATGTACGGTGCTGATGTATTCTATGATGACGCGATGCAGGAGTGCTATCCTGAGGCTTTAGATGCAGCGGCTACTGAGGCTGAGCTTAAAGTTGTTGCTGTTACTAATGTAGAAGTTGAGGAAGTTAACGCTGATGGTTTTACTTTCAAAGCTGTTTGCATTGTTGAGCCTGAAATCGAAATCAAAGATTACAAGGGCATAGAGATTGAGAAGAAATCAACAGAAGTTACTGATGAACTCGTTAACGAAGAAATCGACAGAGTAAGAGAAAGAAACAGCCGTATGGTTACTGTTGAAGACAGGGCTGCGCAGAATGGCGACACTA
Source organism: Ruminococcus sp. (assembly GCA_017410265.1). Taxonomy (GTDB): domain Bacteria; phylum Bacillota; class Clostridia; order Oscillospirales; family Acutalibacteraceae; genus Ruminococcoides. Next base: position 210,364 of record JAFQRC010000005.1, read on the forward strand.
CAGTTATTGATTTCGAGGGCTTTGTTGACGGCGTAGCCTTCGAAGGTGGCAAGGCTGAAAACTTCAACCTTGAGCTAGGTAGCGGTAGCTTTATCCCAGGCTTTGAGGAACAGATTGTTGGTCACAAGGCTGACGAAGAGTTCACAATTGATGTTAAGTTCCCTGAGGAATATCATTCAGATGAGCTCAAGGGTAAGGATGCGCAGTTTAAGATTACTCTCCATGAAATTAAAGTTAAAGAGCTTCCTGAAGTTGACGACGAGTTTGTAAAAGATGTCAGCGATAAGGACACTCTTGATGAATACAAAGAAGAACTCAAGGAAAATATCGCAAAGAGATTAGAATCTGAGGCTGACAAGGATATCGATGATCAGCTCGTTGTAAAGCTCCTAGAAAAAGTTGAGGGCGAAATTCCTGAGGTTATGTTTGAAAACGAATCTAATAACATGATCAGAGAGATGGATATGAGACTTCGTTCTCAGGGTATGGACTTCAACACATATATGCAGTACACAGGTATGAATCCTGAATCTGTAAAAGAGATGTATCTTCCTGAGGCTACAAAGCGTGTTAAGATGAGACTCGCTTTAGAGAAGATTGCAAAGCTTGAGAATATCACTCCAACTGAAGATGAGCTTAAAGCTGAATATGATAAACTCGCTGAGGCTTATCAGATGGATGTTGAGCAGGTTAAGGTTGCTATCCCTGCTGATGCACTTTCAACAGACCTTGCTGTTGAGCAGGCTATGAAGCTTGTTAAGGACAACGCTAAGATTAAATAATCAAAAATTGTCAATAATAAATCGTAGATTATCTGAAAGGAGATTTTATTATGAGTTTAGTACCTTATGTAGTAGAACAGACAAGCAGAGGCGAACGCTCATACGATATTTTTTCCCGTCTGCTTAATGACAGAATCATTATGCTCAACGAAGAAGTTAATAGTACAACAGCAAGCCTGGTTGTTGCACAGCTTTTATTCTTAGAGGGTCAGGACCCTAATAAGGATATTAGCCTTTACATCAACAGCCCTGGCGGCTCAGTAACTGACGGCTTAGCTATTTACGATACTATGCAGTACATCAAATGTGATGTTTCTACTATCTGCATGGGTATGGCTGCTTCAATGGGTGCTTTTCTGCTCGCCGCAGGTGCAAAGGGAAAGAGATACGCTCTCCCTAACAGTGATATTATGATTCACCAGCCATCCGGCGGTGCTAAAGGTCAGGCTACTGACATTGAAATTCATACAAAGCACATTCTCCACACAAAACAGAAGCTCAATGAAATCCTTGCTCAAAACACTGGACAGCCGTTTGATGTTATTGCAAGAGATACTGAGCGCGACAACTTTATGACTGCTCAGCAAGCGTTAGAGTACGGACTTATCGACAAAGTTATTGAGAAAAGATAAGAAGTTTTAAGGAGATTTGTATGTCTACTAAAAAGACAGAGGATAATATTTACTGTTCTTTCTGCGGCAAACCACAGGAGATGGTCGGCAGACTGATTGCAGGTAACGGAGTTTACATTTGCGACCAGTGTGTTGATTTGTGTATGTCTATCCTCGAAGACAACGATTTTGACCATTCTGAAATCGAAGCAAGCAGCAAGAATAGCCCTGTTCTTTTAAAGCCACAGGAAATTAAAGCTATACTTGACGACTATGTAATCGGTCAGGACGAAGCTAAGAAGACTCTCGCTGTCGCTGTTTACAACCACTATAAAAGAGTGTTTAACTGTGGCAATAATGTTGAGTTTGCTAAGAGTAATGTTTTACTTTTAGGTCCAACTGGCGTTGGTAAAACCTTGCTTGCTCAAACTTTAGCAAAAGCACTTGATGTACCTTTCGCTATCGCTGATGCTACAACACTTACTGAAGCGGGCTATGTTGGCGAAGATGTTGAAAACATCCTTTTAAAGCTTATTCAGGCTGCTGATTTTGATATTGAAAAAGCTGAGCGTGGTATTATTTATATCGACGAAATTGATAAGATTGCTCGTAAATCTGAAAATCCGTCCATCACAAGAGATGTAAGCGGTGAGGGCGTTCAGCAGGCTTTACTCAAAATCGTTGAAGGTACTGTTTCAAATGTTCCTCCTCAGGGTGGCAGAAAGCATCCTCAGCAGGAGTTTTTACAAATTGATACAAAGAACATCCTCTTTATCTGCGGAGGTGCTTTTGACGGCTTGGAGAAAATTGTCGGCAAAAGACTTGGCTCATCAACTTTAGGTTTTGAATCAACTATTCAGGACAGAAAAGAACTTGATGAAACTGCGTGGATGAGTGAGGTTGTTGCTCACGACTTGGTTAAGTACGGTATTATTCCTGAACTTATCGGTAGATTACCTGTTATTACAGCTCTATCAGGTCTAGATATTGACTCTATGGTTAAGATTCTCACTGTTCCCAAGAACTCTGTTATCGCACAGTACAAGCACCTGTTTGCGCTTGACAATGTTGAAATTGACTTTGAGAGTGATGCTTTAGTAGCTATTGCTAAGCTTGCAAAAGAACAGAAAACCGGTGCCAGAGGCATCAGAGGAATTATGGAATCACTGCTCAAAGACCTGATGTTCGAAACACCGAGCGATGTCACTATTTCTAAGATTATTATCAAGAAGGAAACCGTGACAGATGGTGTAGAGCCTGAGATAATCAGAAACTCTGGGAAATCACCAATAAAGATAGATATTGATATTTCTGATAATCCTGCTAACCATACAAAAAATAACGCATCTTGATTTAAAAATTTAACGGCTGTATATCATGATGTGGTGATATACAGTCGTTTTAATTTTCGGAGAATATTATGGCACAAGAAACACAGGCAAAATTTAATATTCCTGTATTACCGCTCAGAGGACTGGTTGTTTTTCCTAAAATGATGCTCCACTTTGATGTAGCTAGAAAAAAATCTGCTGAGGCTATTGCTAAAGCAATGAACAATAATCAGTTGATTTTCCTCACAGCTCAAAAGGATGCATCGGTCAGCGACCCTGACTTTGATGAGATATACAAGGTCGGTGTTGTCACGAAAATTGTACAGGTGTTAAAACAACCTGATGATATTACAAGAGTTGTTGTCGAGGGTCAGTACAGGGCAAAAATCGTTACAGAAACCGAATGCGAAAGTCATTTAGAAGCTATAGTTGCACCGATTACTGAACGTAAACATCCTAATACTGCCAGAGATATGGCGCTTGTCAGACTTTTAAAAGGTACTTTCGAAAACTATATGGAGCTTACACCAAAGCTTCCGACAGATATTTTATTTAAAATTGGACTGAGTACAAACGCAGGTGAACTTACTGACTATGTTGCCGGTAATGTTTTGCTTGATTATTCAGTTAAACAGAGCATTCTTGAAACAATCAATGTTTCTGACAGACTCGAAACGCTGATTGATGCTTTACAGAAGGAAATCTACATACTCGAAATAGAACAGGAAATTCTCGACAAGTCTAAAGAGCGTATTGATCAGTCTCAGCGTGAGTACTATCTCAGAGAACAGCTGAAGATTATTGAGGATGAGCTAGGAATTGATGAATCTCCTGAACAGGAATCGCTGAAATTAAGAGATAAGATTCTGGAGCTACATCTTTCTGAAGAAAACGAAAAAGCTCTTCTTAAAGAATGCAGTAAGCTTGAGAGAACACCATATGGAAGTAATGAAGCTGCGGTTATCCGCACTTATATTGATACTTGTTTAGAGCTTCCGTGGAATGAATCAACTCAGGAAAAAATTGAACTTGATAAAGTCAGAAAAGCCTTAGATAAAAGACACTACGGATTAACTAAGGTTAAAGAGAGAATTATCGAACAGCTTGCTGTCAGAAAGCTTACTGACAAAGCGAAAGGACAGATAATTTGCCTAGTCGGACCACCGGGTGTCGGTAAGACTTCTATTGCACAGAGTATTGCTGAAGCTATTAACCGCAAAAGCGAAAGAATTGCTTTGGGTGGCGTTAAAGACGAAGCTGAAATCAGAGGTCACAGACGAACCTACATCGGCTCTATGCCAGGTAGAATAATAAACGCTGTTAAAAAGAGCAAGGTTAACAATCCGCTCTTGATATTAGATGAAGTAGATAAGCTTTCAAACGACTATAAAGGGGACCCGACTTCAGCACTTTTAGAAGTACTTGATGCTGAGCAGAATCACTCATTCCAGGATCACTATATTGATATGCCGTTTGATTTATCAAATGTTATGTTTATCACAACTGCAAACGATTATGATGCTATTCCTACACCACTAAGGGACAGAATGGAAGTAATTGAGCTTGATTCTTACACTAGACAAGAAAAGTTTTTCATAGCTAAAAAGCATCTTATTCCTAAACAGCTTCTGCTAAACGGTCTTGATAAGAAAACTTTTAAAATAACCGATAAAGCTATTTATATGCTTATTGACTCCTACACCAGAGAAGCAGGTGTTCGTACTCTGGAACGCACCATAGCTTCTGTTATGAGAAAATCAGCTGTTAGAATAGTTGACGGCAGCGCAAATGTTATCAAGCTCTCTGACAAAGATATCGAGGGTATTCTGGGACCAATCAAATATCTCGATGACTCAAAGAGTAGAAAAGATGAAATCGGTGTTGTTAACGGTTTAGCATGGACTTCTGTCGGGGGTACACTATTACCGATAGAATGCGCTGTTATGAAAGGTACTGGTAAGATAGAGCTCACAGGTTCTTTGGGTGATGTGATGCAGGAATCCGCAAAAGCAGCTATTACATGTATCCGCTCTAAAGCCTCGATGTACGATATAAATCCTGATTTCTATAAGGATTTTGATATTCATATTCACGCGCCTGAAGGTGCTGTCCCTAAAGATGGCCCATCTGCAGGTATTACGATGGCTACGGCAATATACTCTGCTTTGACCTGTAGCGCTGTCAGAGCCGATTTTGCAATGACAGGTGAAGTTACACTGCTTGGTAAAGTTTTTCCGATAGGAGGGCTTAAAGAGAAAGCTATGGCAGCATATAAAGCGGGAATCAGGAATGTTATTATTCCGAAAGACAACGAGAGGGATATTAGTGAGATTGACGAAACTGTCAGAAAGCATATCAACTTCATTCCTGTTTCAACAATCGAAGAGGTTATCAAGCTGTCCACTAAGCCTGTAATTAAATCAAAAAACAGTATAAAGAATAATGTTGTTATACCTAAAGAAAAAACAACATCAAGTAGAACAACAATTGCACAGTAAAGAGGGGAGAGGCTATGATAAATTTCAATAAAGCTGAATTTATATCTGCAGCAGGTACCTCCTCTCAGCTGCAGGTGTCAGATAAGCCTGAGGTAATTTTTTCAGGTCGCTCAAATGTCGGGAAATCTTCTCTGATAAATAAACTTGTCAATCGCAAAGCACTCGCCAGAGTCAGTGCAACACCGGGGAAAACCGCTACAATCAACTTTTTTGATGTTGATAAGTTCTGCTTGGTAGATTTGCCTGGTTATGGATATGCAAAAGTATCAAGGTCTGAAAAAGACCGTTGGGCTGAGCTTATGGAAGGTTATTTTGCTCAGGATAGAAATTTCTGTTTAGTTGTACAGATTGTTGATATGAGACATAAACCAACTGAAGATGACCTCAATATGATTGACTTTTTGTATAACAGTGGATTTGAGTTTATTATAGTCATGACTAAAAAAGATAAACTGAAAAAGACTGCTCAGAAAGAAAGTATACAAAGAATGCAGGATATACTTGCTGACTATGAGGGAATAAAGCTATATCCTTTTTCAGCCTTAAACGGAGAGGGCACAGATGACATCAGAGAAGCAATATCTGAATATGTCGAAAATTTTAATTCACAAGGATGATTACAATGCAGAAAAAACCATTTTTAACACTAGAACAAGCACAGAATATTATTAAGGATATTCCTACTCCTTTTCACATTTATGATGAAAAGGGGATAAGAGAAAACGCAAGAAGACTATACAAGGCTTTTTCGTGGAACAAAGGCTTTAAGGAGTATTTTGCTGTTAAGGCAACACCAAATCCATATCTCTTAAAAATCCTCAAAGAAGAGGGATGTGGTGCTGATTGCTCGTCACTTTCAGAGCTTATTATGGCTGAGAGCTGTGGTCTTACAGGTAGCGATGTTATGTTTTCATCAAATGTGACCCCTGAAGAAGATATGCAGAAAGCCTATGATATGGGAGCATACATCAATCTCGATGACTATAATTTTGTACCGTTTTTGAAGAGAGTCTGTGGTGTGCCGAAAACTGTTTGCTGTAGATATAATCCTGGCGGAATTTTCTCACTTTCAGCAAGTGAAGACGGTGTTCAGGTTATGGATAACCCCGGCGAAGCAAAGTATGGTATGTCCGAAGATCAGATGGCTAAGGCGTTTATTGAGCTTAAGGAAGCTGGTGCAGAGCACTTTGGTATTCATGCTTTCTTAGCTTCAAATACTGTTAGTAACGATTATTATTCGGAGCTTGCAGGTGTGCTCTTTGAGCTTGCTGTAAGACTTAAAGAAAAAACAGGTGTGCATATTTCCTTTATCAATCTTTCAGGTGGCATAGGTGTTGATTACAAACCTGAAGAGCCTACACCAAATATCGATGTTATCGGTGAGGGTGTTCGCAGAAAATTCGAAGAAATCCTTGTTCCAAACGGAATGGGGGATGTTTCGATTTTCGCTGAACTCGGTAGATATATGCTCGCTCCTTACGGTGCACTACTGTCAACTTGTATGCATCAGAAACATATTTACAAAGAATATCTCGGGTTAGACGCATGCGCGGCTAATCTGATGAGACCTGCAATGTATGGCTCTTATCATCATATTACTGTTCTCGGCAAAGAGGACGAGCCTTGTACTGTTAAATATGATGTAACAGGTGGTTTATGCGAAAATAACGATAAATTTGCTATAGACAGAATGCTTCCTAAGGTAGAAAACGGTGATCTGATGTTCATACACGATACCGGTGCTCACGGCTATTCAATGGGTTACAACTACAACGGTAAACTCAGAAGCGCTGAAGTTCTATTATGTGAAGATGGATCTCACAAGCTTATCAGAAGAGCAGAAACTCTAGATGACTATTTTGCTACTTTTGATTTTTCTGATGATTTTAAATTTAATTACTAAAACCAAAATCCTCCGAAATTCATCGGAGGATTTTTTATTATGTATTATTCTCTTTTTTGGGTTTAACTTTTGAAAGTGGGTTGGAATTAGCTGCATTTTCCATCTGCTGAGTGTTAAGGTGAGTGTAGATTTCTGTTGTACCTAAATTTTCATGGCCCAGAATTTCCTTTAAAACGCGAATATCGACATTTCCGTGCTGATACATCAATGTTGCTGCTGTGTGTCTGAGCTTATGACAGGAGTAACCCTGTGCGTCCAAGCCGATTTTTTCGAGATACTTATAAACCAGAGCCTGAACGGTTTTAGGACTTATACGCTTTAGGTGACTGCTGATAAATAGTGCATTTCTGTCCTTAACATTATCCATAGGGCGGACTTTGAGATACTCGGTTATCGCGCTGACACAGGCGCTGTTTAGGTAAATAATGCGCTCTTTGTTGCCTTTACCAAGGATTCTGGCAGTACCATCAGGGCGAATGTCGGTAACATTAAGTCCTACAAGCTCAGAAAGACGGAGTCCACAATTCAAAAACAGCGTTATGATACAGTAATCACGCTCTTTGTGTTTTCCGTCAACTGCATTTAAAAGCTCGATGCTCTGTTCAAGTGTAAGATACTTAGGTAGAGATTTTTTTCGTTTAGGAGTTTCGAGCTCCTTGACAGGGTCTTTATCAAGTAAATGCTTTTTTACTGTAAGATAATCAAAAAAAGATTTAAGACTTGATGTTTTACGTGAGCGAGTTGACGCGTTATTGTTTCTATCGCGCATCAGGTAGTTCATAAATTCATAAGCGTCCTGTAAGGTTACACTTTTAATAAGCTCAAGATCAACATCGTCAACTTTTATTTCTTCAAATAGGGTGGAGGATGAAACTAACCCTCTATTTAATTTAATGAATCTGAAGAAAGTTCTGAGATCAGTAAAATATTCGTCAACAGTTTTCGGAGATTTTCCTTTTACAGTTTGCATATATAAAAGATAGTCCCTGATAATCGGAGAAGCTTCTGAGATAGAATTCATTGGCATTATTAATCACCACTTAATATAGAATGGAATTTAATATCCAAAACTTTTATTTTAATAATTATATCACAGGAAAGAGCTCTGTATATTCCAATATAGAAAATTATACAAAATCAATGTTTTGTATAATTTAGGGTAGGAGTTTAGGAAGAAAATACCGAAATTTATGATTACTTATAGAATTTGAGTTTTTCATACATACCTTCACATTAATCCGTTGTCTTATCATTATTATATTAATAATATATATTAATTATAGAATTGCTTAAACTATAAATACATATTTTCTTAATTATGTTTTATCTTGGTTGAAGAACCTAAATTTTTTATATTTTTTGTGTAAATAACCTCAATATCTTATAATTATATAAAAATACTTTTTAATCAGAATTTTTCAAATGAACATATCTCTGTGTAGAAAAAACTGATTCAATTATATTTAATGTATTGACTAGTAAGTTACTAAAATATTAATGTAATAATTCGTTAACATGACATATGCGTTAATCTGGGTTTATCAGATGTATGCTATCAGTTACCTACGATACTACTATCTTTATATTGCGATGATTAGTATTAATCACATTTTAAAATTAACTAGCCTTTAGCTCGTTAATTATTTAACAAAATAGCGCCACCTATGTCTGTTAGCTCAAAATCTTCAATATAAACTATATCAACACCTTTAGAGCTACAAAATTCATCTATATGAGTATAATCAGGATGCTTAGTAATGTCACCAAAAAACAACAGAGTTGATTCATCAATCATAGCTGATGCGCCACCTAAGAATCCGTAGGTTTTCTCCCCTGCGCCGTCTAATTTAATACTTCCTTCACTGATTTTCAGCACATCAATTTCACTGTTTTTAAGAGCATTGTAAATAGAGTTATCAGCAGTTATTACTGAATTTCCACTCACTTTTACGCATGAACAAGCGGTGTATCCCTGATTTACATCAATCAGATTATAGCCTGCTTTTTTACTGTAACTTATAACAGTTTCATCAAGACAGTTTATCTTTCCTACTAGGTTTTTTCCTATAATTTTTGTGTTGAGAAGTATATTTTCTGGATAACTGCCTGAGTATTTGTTTTTAGTGTAAGTTACATTATAACCAATATTTTCGAGAGATTTTCCTAATTTTTTGCAACCTGATAATATAAAAATAGTGTCATCAATTTTTAAACATTGCATATCTGCGTGTGTTCGTTCGTACGAAATAAACCCATCTACATTTTCTGTGTAGATGAGCTTAAATCCAAGTTCTATAAGCTTTTCACAAATTTGGGGTACTGCGTTTGAAATAACTGCGAATTTATTCATTTGTCAGCACCTCAAATGCTTGTCTGACATTTTTTACGCCGATAATTTCTGCGTCTTTAATATTCTTTATATCTTTCAGATTATGATGTGGAATTAAAATTCTTTTAAAACCGAGGCGAACAGCTTCTGATACACGCTGAGTGATGTGATTAACAGCTCTAATCTCACCAGCTAAGCCGATTTCTCCGATAGCTATAGCATCATCTGGTATAACAACATCTTTTAAGCTGCTGACAAGTGCCATGGCTACTGCGATATCTACCGCAGTTTCATCGAGTCTTAGTCCTCCGACAACATTTACATAGGTATCAGTATTTGAAAAATAGTATCCAGCCCGCTTTTCAAGAACCGCTAATATAAGTGACATACGGTTGTAGTCAAAACCCGTGGACATTCTGCGTGGATTTCCGTAGCCTGTTGTTGTTGCAAGACCTTGAATTTCAGCCAGAATCGGACGAGTACCTTCCATAGCACATGCGACACAAGTACCAGATACATTCTTTGGTCTTCCTGAAAGGAGCATTTGGGACGGGTTTTCAACCTCAACTAAACCACAATCAGTCATCTGAAAAACGCCGATTTCATTTGTGGAGCCGTATCTGTTCTTAATAGCTCTTAAAATACGATACGACATCTGTTTATCGCCTTCAAAATGAAGCACTGCATCAACAACATGCTCAAGCACCTTTGGTCCTGCTATAGAGCCTTCTTTGTTTACATGACCGACAATTATAAGCGGAATATCAAGACTTTTAGCTACTCGCATCAGATAGTTTGTGCATTCTCTGACCTGAGTGATGCTACCCGGCGAAGACTGTAGTTCGTTCAGCGACATAGTCTGGATTGAGTCTATCATAACAAGGTCAGGTCTGTCTTGCCTAATCGTTTCACTGATAAGCTCAACATCCGTTTGAGTCTGTATGTAAAGATTATCGTTATCTACATTGAGTCGCTCAGTTCTTAGCTTTAGTTGTCGCTTTGATTCCTCGCCAGATACATATAGAATTTTATTATCTTTTCCTAAATACTGACAAATCTGGAGCAGGATTGTCGATTTGCCTATACCGGGATCACCGCCTAAAAGCACCAAACTGCCTTTGACTATTCCTCCGCCAAGAACTCTGTCAAGCTCAGAAAGTCCTGTCTTGTATCGGATTTCATCAGTGGTTGATATATCCTTTATTTGAACAGGTGGTGCGTAATTTGATATTCTGCTCTTAGATGGAGAAATCTTCGAAGATTCTTTTATTTCTTCGTTCATTGTATTCCATTCGCCACAGGACGGACATTTTCCGTACCATTTAGGACTTTCGTATCCGCATTCTGAACAAATATATACACTTTTGATTTTACTTCCCATAATTTAATCATCCTATTTAATAATTAGTGTTATAAAATTCTAAAAAGCCGAGGAATATACAGTAAGTAAGCTCGTTCTGATATGTATCATCAATCAGCTTTTGTGTTTCGTTTTTATTAGATAAAAATCCACATTCAACCATAATTGCCGGAACTTCTGCATTATCAAGAACAAAAATATCACTGCCAGCTTTTTTACACTGTCTGGAGTTATCTTTTTGCAAAAGTGATGTAACGCTGACTCTGACACATTCAGCGAATGTTTCACTGAGTGGATTATTAGGAGAATAAAAAACCTGAGTACCGAAATATCTCTCATCGGTAAACTTATTTTGATGAATACTTATAACAACATTGTTTACCGATGAATTAAAAATCTGTACACGATTAGATAAGTCAGAAATTTTCTTTGTATTTGTGCTGTCTTTATCATAAATAGCTGTGTCAGACTCTCTGGTCATAATTACATCGAAACCATTAGCAACAAAATACTGTTTTAGCTTTTGGGATATCTGGAGATTAATATCTTTTTCTAAGATATTTTCATCAGCTACAGCACCGCCATCTTCGCCACCATGACCTGGGTCGATAATTATAGTAGGTTTAAATTCATAGTTTTCACCCGAAACAGTGACTGTATTGTGCGTAATAATCGAAAAAAATATTGTTGTAATAAGAATTAAGGATAATACGCTTACAAAAAAGACTTGTAGTTTCTTATTCATAATGCACACCTCCATGCATAAAATTTTATGCATAAAAGTGGTTATATAAAACCTAGGATTTATCTTCTTCAATTAAAATTCTCATCGCTTCAACGGCTGTTTTTATTGCACAGGTTGTATCAGAAATATGGTTTTCCTGAGGCATTCCACAGCCCGCTTGCTCCTGATTCCAGACACAGTGGAATACACTTCCTGAGCGCAAACCGCGGACTGCTGAAACAATATATAATGCTGCACTTTCCATCTCTGAAGCAAGACAGCCACCTTTAATCCACGCTTTCCATTTAGAATTGAGCTCATCGCTTACACCCATAGTTTCGGGACTATGCTGGCTGTAAAAACTATCCTTAGCTTGTACTACACCTATATGATGCTTGAATGAAAGCTTTTGTGCCGCTCTTTTTAAAGCAGTTGTAACATCAAAGTCGGCGACTGCCGGAAACTCTATAGGGAGGTATTCTCTTGAAGTACCTTCCATTCGTATTGCTCCACTCGCGATAACAATATCTCCCGGGTCAACATTCATTTGCATTCCACCACAGGTGCCTACTCTAATGAAGGTATTAACACCGATTTTTGCTAGCTCTTCAACACAAATAGCAGTTGACGGTCCTCCAATACCAGTTGATACAACGAGTACTTTCTCTCCGTCCAGATATCCTTCATATGTGTTGTATTCTCTGTTATAAGTTAATTGCTTTGGATTATCAAGAAAAGATGCGATTTTTTCTACACGACCAGGGTCTCCTGGAAGAATCGCGTATTTAGCACCGTTCTCTTTAGATAAGTTTATGTGATACTGTAAATGAGTGCTCATAATTCTCCTCCTAAATCGGATGATGTAAAACTGTGCGGCAGTAATTCTGAAAGCTTATGTTCAATATACTCATCTTCTGACTTTGCTATTATAACTAAAAAGTCTTCGTTACAGAATTCAATCATCACTTGACGACAAACACCACAAGGAAAAGTGTAATCAGTAAGATTTCCGTTTATCCCGCCTACAACAGCGATTTTTGAAAAACCTCTCTCCCCTTCACTTATCGCTTTATAAAACGCTGTGCGTTCTGCGCAGTTCGTTGGTGAAAAAGACGCGTTTTCGATGTTACACCCAGTAAAAACATTACCGCTAGTTGTCAAAAGTGCAGCTCCTACCTTAAAATCCGAATATGGAGAGTAGGAATGATTCATAGCTTCTATAGCTATTTTTATTAGTTCTTTGTTATTCATATATTTCCTCTATAAAGCTGTTTCCTGCAATATTATTATCTACATTTAGATAGTCGCATACAGATTTGCCAATGTCACATAAACCCTCGCGTGTACCAAGGTTTGCTGGGGTTATGCCTCTAGAATATGCTATAAGTGGGACGTACTCTCTTGTATGGTCGGTGGTTTTAGTGAAAGAAGGGTCACAACCGTGGTCAGCTGTAATAATGAGCAAGTCATCAGGTAGCATCTTACTGATAAAATCAGAAAGCCAGCTATCAAATTCAGACAAAGCATTCGCATAGCCTTCTACATCTCTTCTGTGGCCATAAGTCATATCAAAATCAACAAGATTGATAAAACATAGTCCATTAAAGTTTTTGCACTGATATTCTGAAGCTTTCTGCATGCCTTCATAGTTATTTTTAGTATAACAATGCTCGGTAATTCCCCTACCTGCAAAAATATCGTAGATTTTTCCCACAGCAATGCAGTCAAGATCAGAATTACTGATAACATCGAGCATAGTTTTAGCAGGTGGTGCAAGAGAAAAGTCGTGCCTGTTTGATGTGCGGGTAAAGTTGCCATTTTCGCCGATGAAAGGTCTGGCAATAACACGACCTACACCGTGTTCACCTTGCAGGATTTTTCGTGCAATTTTGCAGTATTCGTACAGTTTATCCACGCTGACAATATCTTCGTGAGCTGCAATCTGAAAAACACTGTCCGCGGAGGTGTATACAATCAAAGCTCCGCTTGTAATATGCTCTTCACCGTAATCTTTAATAACCTGAGTACCTGAATATGGTTTATTACAAAGAACTTTCCTACCGCATTTCTGTTCAAACTCAGAAATGATTTCTGCAGGAAAACCATTTGGGTATGTTGGCAATGCTTTGTCAGACACAATTCCGCTGATTTCCCAGTGGCCGATGGTGGTATCCTTGCCTTTTGAAAGCTCACAAAGTCTGGCATAAGCTCCTTGTGGTAAAGTAATATCATCAAGATAGTCTACAGAATCTATATTGCATAAACCGAGATTTCTTAAGTTAGGAATATTGAATTTTTCAGATTTTGAAATTGCTTTCAGCGTGTTTGCGCCTTTATCACCGAAAAGCTCAGCGTCGGGCGCTTCACCAATACCGAGGCTATCTAGCACTATCAGAAACACTCTTTTTGACATAAAATCATCCTATAAATTTATTCCTTAGGTGTAATCAGTGGTAATTCTTCAAGCTGCACGGCTGTTTCTAAAGCAAGCTCCATCATTTTGGTAAAAGAGCTTTCACGCTCATCAGCTGATAGTGAATCAAACGGTTTATATACCAAGTCTGAAATAGTGCAGATAGCAAGAGCTCTCATACCTAAACGCATAGCGGTGAGATACAGCCCTGCTGCTTCCATTTCAACAGCAAGACAACCAATTTTTCTGTAGTTAACAGCAGGTGTTGAGTCATCATAGAAAGTATCAGAAGAAAACAGGTTACCGACAGGCATATTTATGTTAAGTCTTTCAGCTGTTTCTTTTGCAGTTTTTAACATATCATAGTCGCAAATCGGTGCGAGATTTGTTTTGAAACCATACTGATTCTGGAAATTCGAGTTGGTGCAAGCACCCATCCCCGCAACTATATCCCTGAGTTTAACATTTTCGCTGATAGCTCCGGCACTTCCGATGCGCATAATGTTCTGTACACCAAAGTGTTTATATAGCTCATAGCTGTATATACCGATCGATGGAATGCCCATACCGCTAGCCATAACTGAAACTTTCACGCCTTTGTAAAAGCCTGTATAGCCGTTAACTCCCCGAACATTGTTAACAAGCACTACATTTTCGAGAAAATTTTCAGCTATAAATTTAGCTCTGAGTGGATCGCCTGGCATCAATACTGTTTTACCGAATCCGAGTTCTTCATCTAGTAAGTTAATATGAGGAGTCTTTATCGCTGCCATTGTTTTCACCTTGATTATTAATAATTCTGACAATGCGGCTTGTTCCGAGTCTTGTTGCACCGAGATTCATAAACTCCTGGGCATCCTGTAAACTTGAAATACCGCCTGCTGCTTTAATTTTCAGATCACCAAATATATTATCTGCAAAAAGTTTTATATCATCCTTAGTAGCTCCGCCTGTTGAAAAACCAGTTGAGGTTTTAATATAATCAGCGTCAGACTTGGAAATTAATTCGCAAAGCTTGATTTTTTCAGCATCTGTGAGTAAACATGTTTCAATAATTACTTTCAGAAGTTTTGTGCCACACGCTTTTTTTACTTCATTAATTTCGTTTAATATCAAGTTGTATTTATTGTCTTTAACATAGCCTAAATTGATTACCATATCGATTTCATCAGCGCCATTATTCACAGCGTTTTTTGCTTCGAAACACTTAACTTCTGTAGTGTTGTAGCCGTTAGGAAAGCCGATTACGGTGCATATTTTAAGCTTGTCCCCTACATATTCCTTAGCAAACTTTACATAAGACGGAGGGATACAAACCGAAGCAGTGCTATATCTGATTGCATCATCACAAATAGCTTTGATTTCGCTTTCGGTCGCTGTTTGTGTAAGCAATGTGTGATCGACAGTAGATAAGATTTTATTTATATCCATAGCGTTCACCTCCATATACATTAATTATATTTCAAAGATTTAGTACAGTCAACAAAAATTCTATCACAAAGCACAGATATAAACATAACTTAGTAATGAGAATTTATATAGGATGGTTGTATGAAAAATAATGATAATACTACGCTTGATTGCGTTGATATAGATGATATTTGCTATGTGACTTATATTTCTGAAGATCTTAGTGAAAACGAGAAACGGATGTACGATTTAGGACTAACGAATGGTACATTAGTTAAGCCGATTTTTAAAAGTATTTTTGGAGATACAGTTGCTTACCTGATAAAAGGAAGTGTTATTGCGCTCAGAAAAAGTGATGCAAAAAAAATTCATGTGACTTTTTGGAGGTAGTATGCTCAATGTTCGCAATTCTGTCTTAAGAGAGAAGAAATCTAAGGAATTTGATTTTGAAATTGCTCTTGCAGGAAATCCGAATGTTGGCAAAAGCACTGTGTTTAACGCTCTTACTGGACTTAAACAGCATACCGGTAACTGGACAGGTAAAACAGTAAGCAACGCAGTGGGAAGCTCTAAATTTAATGAGTATAACATTAAAGTGGTTGATTTACCAGGTATATATTCACTGTATCCTCAGTCAGAGGAAGAAAAAGTTGCAAATGATTATCTGAATAATAATAACGCTTCTTGTGTTATTGTAGTAGTTGATTCAACTAATCTAGAAAGAAATTTGAATCTTGTATTACAGATACTTAATGTAACTGACAAAGTTTTGTTGTGCCTGAATCTTTGTGACGAAGCAAAAAAGAAAGGTGTTTATATCGATGCTGAGGAGCTGTCACTACAACTTGGTATTCCTGTTGTAAAAACTTCGGCATCAAAAAAGCAGGGTCTCGATGAGCTTATTAACACAGCTATTAAGCTGAACAATGATGAGATTAAAACATACAGAGTTGCTGATATTACAAAGCTATTTGATGATGATTATAAAGTTTATATTGAAAATATATATAGAAAAAGCAGCGAGATTTGTTCCAAGTGTTTGTACACACCTGATGAATTAAACGAAAGCACTTTAAAGTTAGATAAAATAATAACATCAAAAGCATTCGGTATACCTATTATGCTACTGATGCTATCCGTTATTTTCTGGATTACAATAGTCGGTGCAAATTATCTAAGTGATTATCTGAGCTTCTTTTTTGAGTATATTAAGCGTGGATTGATTTATCTTTTTGATGTTATCAATATGAATGAAGTTTTGAAAGACTTTATAATTAACGGTGTTTATACAACTCTCGTATGGGTTGTTTCTGTAATGCTTCCGCCGATGGCTATCTTCTTCCCTATCTTTTCACTTCTAGAGGACTCGGGGCTACTTCCAAGAATTGCTTTTAATCTTGATTCCTGTTTTTGTAAAGCAGGTGCTCACGGGAAACAATCACTTACTATTGCTATGGGTTTCGGCTGCAATGCGTGTGGAGTTATGGGATGCAGAATTATAGATTCAGAAAGAGAAAGAAATATTGCTATACTTACAAACAGTTTTATTCCCTGTAATGGTAGACTTCCTACATTAATAGCAATTAGCTCTATTTTTATTGCAAACAGTGTCTACAGTGCTGTTAACTCTATTATTACAACTCTTATTATAGTATTACTGATTGTAGTTTCTATATATGTTACGCTCTTTGTGTCTAAAATGCTTTCTAAGACAATATTAAAAGGGCAAGCATCATCATTCATTCTTGAGCTTCCGCCGTACAGAAAACCGAAATTTATGAAAACAGTTTTATATTCACTTAAAGACAGAGCCTGGTTTGTTTTACTCAGAGCAGTTACTGTTGCAATACCTGCAGGAGCAGTGATATGGATAATGGCGAATGTTACTATACATGACACTGCATTACTTAACTATTGTACAGGATTTCTCGAGCCGTTTGGTAAAGCTTTCGGTTTAGACGGTACGATAATAATGGCTTTTATACTCGGTCTTCCTGCAAATGAAATCGTAATACCGATAATTCTGATGTCATATACTAAAGGCTCTGTATTGACTGGCTTTGCTAATCTCAGTGAGCTATCACAAATTCTGATATCAAACGGATGGACTCTAACGACAGCTATTTGTTTTCTGATTATTTGCATTTTCCATTTTCCTTGTTCAACAACATGTCTGACAATTTATAAAGAGACCAGAAGTATTAAAATAACATTGTTATCATTCTTTATTCCGACAATTATCGGATTATCTCTTTGCTTGGTTATTAATTTACTCAGCTCTTTTCGTATCTTTTTCTGAGTTGCTCCAAGGCTTTTTTCTCAATTCTTGAAACATAGGAACGGGATATATTCAGTTTTTTTGCAATTTCACGCTGGGTAAGAGGTGTTTGCTCATTTAAACCAAAGCGATAGGTTAATATCTCAATTTCTCTGTTTGTCAGAACTTCCTGCATATATGTACTAAGTTTTTCGAGATTAATTTTTGTATCAATGTCGTCGAGAATATTGTCTTCAACTGACATTATATCCATAAGAGTGAGCGGGTTACCGTCTTTATCTGTGTCTATTGCTTCGTTGAGAGAAATGTCGAGAGAGGATTTCTTTGAATTGCGAAAGTGCATGAGTATTTCGTTTTCAATACATCTTGAAGCGTAGCTTGATAGCTTTATCTTCTTTTCTGGATTATATGTATTTATAGCTTTTATAAGCCCTATTGTGCCGATTGACACAAGATCATCCTGGTCGCTGACACAGTGATAATATTTCTTTATTATGTGAGCTACAAGTCGCAGGTTGTGTTCGATGAGCTTGTTTCTTGCGTTTTTATCACCTTTATATGCTAAACTGATATACTCTTCCTCTTCTTTTTTAGTGAGGGGTTTAGGAAAAGCGTCGCTGTGACAGATGTGAAGAATAAATAAAAATAAGTATTGACTGATAAAACTAAGAAATTGAAACATAAAAACACTCCGTTAAAGAATTACTAGAATTCTATTCACGGAGTGTTTGATTTTTGCAAGTCCAAATTTATTCGTTTGTGCCAAACTCTTCTAAAGTCAGTCCTTTGTTGTGCTCTAAAGCCCAGTTAATACTCCAGAAACTTCTGAAGAGGAGTAGCTTTCTGTCTTTGAAGTCAGCTACAACCTTTGTATCCGAAGCAAGGTCCAATGACTTTACATCACAATCCGAAGTAATCCAACGGATAAACTGATATTGAGTTGGTGTCATAATTATGTCACAGTTGTATTCGTTTTCGAGTCTGTGTTTAAGTACATCAAACTGAAGTACACCGACAACTCCGACGATAACCTCTTCCATACCAGAATCAGGTTCGTGGAAAATCTGAATAGCACCTTCCTGAGCAATCTGATTGATACCCTTTACAAACTGCTTACGCTTCATTGTATCCTTCTGGCGGACAAGAGCGAAGTGTTCAGGCGCAAAGGTCGGAATACCTTTGAATCTGAATTTTTGACCGGGAGAAACAATTGTATCACCGATTGAAAAAAGACCCGGATCAAATACACCAATTATATCTCCTGCGTAAGCTTCTTCGACGATTTCACGCTCCTGAGCCATAAGCTGCTGAGGCTGAGAAAGTCGCATTTTTCTGTCACTCTGGGCATGATAAACTTCCATGTTCTTATCAAATTTTCCAGAGCAGATTCGCATAAAAGCTACTCTGTCACGATGTGCTTTATTCATATTAGCCTGAATCTTAAACACAAAAGCTGAGAAAAAATCAGACTCTGGTTCAATAATCTGGTCACTGGTTTCTCTTGGAAGTGGACTGGTAGTGAGCTTCAAAAATTCTTTCAAAAACGGCTCTACACCAAAGTTAGTTAAAGCTGAACCGAAAAATACAGGAGTCAGAT
The DNA here is from genome assembly GCA_017410265.1 of Ruminococcus sp. Lineage (GTDB taxonomy): Bacteria > Bacillota > Clostridia > Oscillospirales > Acutalibacteraceae > Ruminococcoides. The sequence continues at coordinate 229,600 of JAFQRC010000005.1, forward strand.
TACCTTTTCTTACCTGCTCAAGATCAAATTCATCTCCCGCCCCATCGAGAAGCTCTATATCCTCAAGTAACTGGTCTTTTTGTCCATAAAAGAGCTTTGAATCAAGGTCAGGATCGTCAAGAAACAATTCTTCTTTCTCTACTTCCTTCTGACCGTTATTTGCTGTGAATGAAAGAATCTTCTTCTCATTTCTATCGTATACACCTTTTAATTCTTTACCAGAACCGATTGGCCAGTTCATAGGACAGGTATTTATACCAAGTACATTTTCGATGTCTTCGAGCAGCTCAAACGGATTCTTTGAATCTCTATCCATCTTATTGATAAAAGTGATTATCGGAATGTGTCTCATAACACAGACCTTAAAGAGCTTTATTGTCTGATTCTCAACACCTTTAGATGCGTCAATTACCATTACTGCGCTGTCAGCAGCCATAAGAGTTCTGTAGGTATCCTCAGAGAAATCCTGATGTCCTGGTGTATCAAGGATGTTGATACAATACCCGTCGTATTTAAACTGCATTACTGATGAAGTTACAGAAATACCACGCTGTTTTTCGATTTCCATCCAGTCAGAAACCGCGTGTTTAGCAGTCTTTTTACCTTTAACCGAGCCAGCGAGATTAATAGCTCCACCATATAAAAGCAGTTTTTCTGTTAATGTTGTTTTACCTGCGTCAGGGTGTGAAATAATCGCAAAGGTTCTGCGTTTACTTATTTCGTCATGAAAATTACTCAAACCTATACCCTCCATTCGTACTCGACTTATTTTACTATTATTTACACTATAAAGTCAACATATAATAACGACGAATATTTGTATGTATACTTATCTGAAAAGTATGTGAAATAACCAGTTTTCACTTGACATATTCTTATCCAAAGTATAAAATTTAGAAAACAATGATTATTCCTATTTTTTCATATACCTTCCAAGCTGAGGCAGGAGCTGAGTGTTCCTGCCTCAACTCATTATTTAAGGAGTTATTATGGATAATTTAAGTATTTATATTCACATTCCTTTCTGTGAACAGAAATGTCCGTACTGTGATTTTTACAGTATAAGCGATAAAAGTGAATACGATAACTACACAGAAAAATTGATTGAAAGAATCAGATATTATAGTAGTATTTATAAGCGAAAGATATGTTCTGTATATTTTGGTGGTGGAACTCCGTCAGTAATTGGAATAAAGAGGCTTATAAAAATACTAACATCAGTAAAAGATAGTTTTGAAATCGAAAACGACTGCGAAATCACTGTTGAAGTGAATCCATGTTCTGCAGAAACACTCGATTTTTCACTACTTAAAAAAGAAGGATTTAACAGACTCTCTGTAGGTTTACAAAGTGCTGATGAAAATGAACTCAAAATTCTCGGTAGGCGACATACTGCTGCTATAGCTAAAAAAACTGTTGAACGAGCAAGAAACGCAGGCTTTAACAATATTTCCCTTGACTTAATGCTGTGTATTCCTAAGCAAACAAAAAGCAGCCTTACAAAATCCATAGAATTCTGTAAGGACTGCGGTGTTGAACACATATCTGCATATATTCTGAAAATCGAAGAGAACACTCCGTTTTTCAGAATGCAAGAAACTTTGTCATTGTATGATGATGATTCTCAGGCTGAGATGTATATTCACGCTGTAAATGAGCTTGAAAAACACGGATTCATACAATATGAGATTTCAAATTTTTCTAAAATCGGTTTCGAAGGCAAGCATAACTTAAGATATTGGAAAGACAAGGAATATCTCGGAATCGGACCATCTGCCCACTCATTTGTCGATGGTAAAAGATTTTATTATACACGCAGTTTATATGATTTTTACAACAATATTACTGTCGATGATGGCATCGGTGGAGATGTTGAAGAATACATGATGCTCTCGTTGCGCCTTAAAGAGGGGTTAAATCTTTTAAAACTCAAAGAGAAGTATAATTTCATACCTAACGAAAACTTCTTACAAAGGGCAAATAAATTAAAATCTGAGGGACTCGTGACTTTTAGTAACGAAACTATATCTCTTACTAAAGAAGGATTTCTGGTATCTAATATGATTATTAACTTTTTAACCGATGCTCTTTAGTAATAAAATCGTATAAATTTAATATTATAGAAATCACAGGCTGTCAGGTCATTTGTATCAAGCTCGTTTATCAGAATGTAGTTTGCACCGACCCCTAACAGGAAGCCTGATTTTTCTTCTAACTGAGTACTACCTATGAGAAATGTTACTGTTATTCTCCGACCAATTTGTGTTCTGATAAAGCCATTCAGATATTGGATTGATTCCGGAGTAACAGGATATGGATTTGAGAAATCTGTGATTGTAACGTTGCCTGTCTGGTTTATGTCTGTAGTAGGAGTCTGTGCATTCATCGACGCATTAAGTGTTGTTGTCGGAGTTGATACAAACGATTGGCTGTTTGGCGGAATGTTCAGATTATAGTCTGCGTCATACGGAACACCAGTAGGGTAGTCAGCGTCAGTCGCAGGTAATGTATTTATAGCATTATTCATAGGCGGATTAACATTGATACCACGAATCGCTAAGTTATATTCAGCTATCTGTTCAAGTGACGGTATATTCTGACTTCCTAGAAAATTTACAGGCTCTAGTCCGCTTGCATCGGAAACTCCGCCTTCTATTCCGTAAATTCTACCTAAATCGATTTGATTATTCAAAATATTACCTCCATTATGTGTCTGCGTATTTAGCTGTAGGTGCATAAAAACAGTGAGCCCCTACCCTGTTGTATATAACTCCGATTTGAGTCGGGAAGTATGTCGGACAAGACTGAGAATACGGATTGAAGAAAAAGAGCGAGTTTCCCACTGCACTTGAGGTGTTCCCGGCAAGTGCCCAGTCTGCTATCAGATAATGAACCTCATCGGGGTTCATATTATAGATATTCTGGCTATTATAGCTACCTCTTACGCTTGTTTTAAGGCATGTGAACTGATTTGGTTGTTCAATAATCGCTCTGACATCACCACCGTTACTGATTCGTGAAAACTCCCCGTTTTCTACCCTTGAACGGTTGATTACTACTGAGGCTACTGCTGCCATACCGTCGTAGCCCTCTCCTCCTGCCTCGCATTGGATAAGTCGCGCGAGTAATTCTCTCGTATCGTACGCCATATTATCACCACCTATCAGTTGTATAATATGCAAAATAAAATAAGGCGTGTTTGTCCTTGACATAAACAGAAAAAGAAAGTAAAATAGCATAGTAAAATAATTACGGAGATGTATCGAAGTGGGGACGGTTGCGAGCGCTGCCAGTGGCAGAGAAAGCGAGCAACAAGGAGTGGCCGCGGTCAAAACTTTCGCACGAGAGTGCATAGAAAGTTTTGGGTACCGCAACAGGACATAACGGGGCGCCCCGTTCGTTAAAAAATGAATATTGAGTTTATGCTCCTTCGGGAGTTAAACATATACGGAGATGTATCGAAGTGGTCATAACGGGGCTGACTCGAAATCAGTTAGGGAGCAATCCCCCGCGGGTTCGAATCCCGCCGTCTCCGCCACAAAGTAACCGCAACTTTATTAATGTTGCGGTTGTTTTATTTTTATGCTATTATCAGTTTGGTGATTGTATGAAAAATACTGATTATGATGAATTATACAGCAAAGTTTACAAAGAAATAGGTGATTTGACCCCGCTTAAAGTCGACTGTGGAGTACTGTGCTCAGGAGCTTGTTGCAAAGGTGACAGTAACACGGGTATGATTCTCTTCCCTTTTGAAAAAACCGAGCTTGAAATAAAAATAACCCAAAATGGCGAGCGACTAGCTATTTGTAACGGAACATGTGACAGAAACAAACGGCCGCTTGCTTGCAGAATCTTTCCTTTCTTTCCCACTGTTGATGAAAGAGGAAAAGTATATGTCGAGCTTGATTACAGAGCGTTTTGTGTTTGTCCTATGGTTGAACATTACGATGAGATTTTGTTTGACAAGCGATTTTTGAATGCTGTCAAGAAGGTTGGCAAAATTCTTGTTAAAGACAAGATTTTCAAAGAGTTTCTCAAAACAACAACAGAAGAGATTGATTTGTATCATAGTTTTTATGATAAATAGTATACAACAAAACCCCCGCCTAGCGGGGGTTTTGTTGTTTTACGCACAATCATTCTGTTCTGTTAATAACATCTTAAGTCCGTGCTCAAGCGAATTGATAACAAACATCAGATTTTCAGAAGCTGCTTTAGGACTGCCAGGCAGGTTGATAATTAGGGTGTTGCATTTAATACCGCTTACTCCGCGCGAAAGCATACCATGTGGCGTTAATTCCATAGATTTAAACCGCATATATTCTGATATGCCCTGTGCTTCTCTTTCGATAACCAACTTCGTAGCTTCAGGAGTGACATCTCTTTTAGAAAAACCTGTTCCGCCTGTAGTTACGACTAGGTTGATGTTATCATCAACAGCTTTTTCTAATTCATTCACTATTATATTTATCTCATCGGGTACGACAACAACCTCTGACACTTCATAGCTATATTCTTTGAGTATTTTTCTGACAGCAGGCCCTGCTTCATCTGCTCTAAGATTACTATAACATCTGTCACTGATAGTGATAACTCTTGCCTTATACATAACTTCTCACTTTCCGAATGGACACAAAGGGTAGGTGCATTCACCGCATGAAAGGCACAGTCCGCCCTCACCCATTGTTACAAAATCATTCTTTTCTAATTTTACATCAGCAGCTATTCTTGGCAGTACTAAATCAAACACAGTCGCTTTTGCGTACATAACACAACCAGGTAAACCAACAATAGGTACATCGTCATCAAAATAACCAAGTAAAAACATAGCACCGGGTAATACAGGTGCTCCGTATGTAACAATATTTGCACCGCTCTTTTTAATTGCTCCAGGAGTATTATCGTCAGGATCGACACTCATTCCTCCTGTACAAAGTATGAGCTCGACTTTTTTATTACGCATTGTTTTGATTGCGTTTACAATATTCTCACAGTTATCGTCAACAGTAATGTGATCAACAACATCAATTGAATACTCTTTGAGTTTGTTGATAATTACAGGAGTAAATTTGTCTTCAATTCTACCTGAATGAACTTCGTTGCCTGTGGTAATTACTCCGGCTTTCTTGATTGTGAAAGGTATGAGTTCTAATATAGGTTTACCGCTATAAACAGCTTTCGCTTTATTTAGCTTTTCTTCATCAATCACTAATGGTATAACCCGTGTACCACAGAGCTTATCGCCTTTTTTTACCTTTGTATTCCCCTTTCGGGTTGCAATCATAATTTCATCAATTGAATTGATTTTGTTAAGCCTATTTGTATCGACCAAAAACAATCCGTCTGTTTCAGCTTTGAGCTCAATTTTACCCTCACTGACATCTGAGCTTATCATATATTCGTTTTTGCAGATATCACAAAGAATAAGTGCTGCGTCGTTTTCGTGAAGCATACCCTCTTTTTTCTCCCAGACAAAGAGATTTTCTTTACCCATTGAAAGTAATACCGGAATATCTTCTTTTGTTACAATATGTCCTTTTTTAAATCTGGCACCTTTGTATTCATCTTTTATAATCTGAGTCATATCGTGACACAGAATGTGACCGACAGCATCTTCAGTTTTTATCAGTTTCATCTATATCACCACACACCGCGATTTCGTCATCAGCTTTGATTCTTCCTCCTGTGATAACCTCAGCAAATATTCCCTCAGTAGGCATTACACATTTTCCCGTGAGCTTTTTTATCTCACAATCAGAGTGGCACTTTTTCCCTATCTGGGTTACTCTAAGCTTTGTTTCTCCGACTGAAAGCACAGTGCCGATAGGCAGAGTTTTCAGATCAATACCAGAGGTTACTATATTTTCGGCGAAATCGCCTGCTTTTAAATCTAGCCCTAATGAGAGCATTTTATCAATACTTTCCTGTGCAAGTAAACTCACTTGTCTATGCCACTTTCCAGCGTGAGCATCGCCGATTATTCCGTGATTAACTAATAAATCTATGTAAGGCACCTGAGTTTTCTTTATGCCTCGTTTTTCGCTGATACAGACAGCTATAACCATTCCCATTTACGACCTCTTAAATTCAAAATCTCCGCTTTTACCTCCTGTTTTTGAAACAAGATGTATATCGGTTATTTCTATATCCTTCTGAACGGCTTTACACATATCGTAGATAGTAAGTGCTGAAACGCTAACCGCATGTAGTGCCTCCATCTCAACACCGGTTTCGCCCTTGCACTTTACTGTTGATGTGATAGAGATTCCTGAATCTACAAAATCAAAAGCTATATCTGCAGACTTTAATGCAATCGGGTGACACATCGGTATTACGAACGATGTGTTTTTAGCAGCCATGATTCCTGATACCTGAGCTACAGCGAGCACATTACCTTTTGACATAGTTCCCGCTTTTACTTTAGATAAAGTTTCCTCGTTCATTTTCACAAAAGCTGTAGCTACAGCAGTTCTGTATGTGACAGCCTTATTTGTTACATCAACCATTTTAGAAAGACCTTGCTCGTTAAAATGAGTAAATTCCATATTATCCTCCGATTTGATTCATATATCGAGATGTTTTGCTAAAGCACGATGTTGTAAGTGAGTGTTCAAGGGGCTTATTAAGTATGGCGTTCTTTATAGCCTCAGAGAGCTCATCACCGTGTAGTCCACGAAGATTATACTCGTCACTGCTATGCAAACAGGTTTTAATCTTTCCGTCAGAAGTAACACGGATTTTATTGCACTTATCGCAGAATTTGTTCGACAACGGTCTTATAAGACCTACTCTGCCTTTATAGCCGTCAATTTTGTACACTTCTGAAACACCGTCAAAAGAAATACGCTTTAAATTTTTCACTTTATCAAGAACTATATCACAGCTAACAAACTTATTTTTATCCCACATAGCGCACTCTCCGAGTGGCATCAACTCAATAAAACGAACTGTAATATTATTATCTCTGGTAAGCTCTACAAAATCAGATATTTCATCTATGTTAACGCCTCCGATAAGCACAACATTAACTTTAATATCATCAAAGTTTTCAATTTGTGCGCATTTTATGCCCTCAAGCACATCAGATATATCGCCGTTTCGCGTGATTTCTCTAAATTTTTCAGCGTTTAAAGTATCTAAGCTGATATTCAGTCTGTTAACTCCTGATAGTTTCAAATCGCGTGCGTAACGACTTAGTAGACAGCCGTTTGTAGTAATCGCAAGTTGTCTGAGTGAACTAAGCGATGAAATTCTGCGACATATATCTATGATATCGTGTCTTAATAGTGGTTCACCGCCTGTTATACGGATTTTGTCAATTCCTAACGATACCGCCTTTTCGCATATTTCAAACAGTTCATCTCCTGATAAAGAAGTGTTTTCTCTAAACTGTGTCTTTTCAGGTGAACAATAGTTGCATCTGAGATTACATAGATCAGTGACAGAAAGACGCATATAATTGATGTTTCTGCAATATCCATCTTTCATTTTATCACCTACTTTAGTAAAAATATATCTTCTTTTTTGAGTCCAATATTGACAGCATCGTTGACTATATATCTGTCAATATCGTTATTTCTAAGTTTAGCAGTAATGAATTTTTTGTTATCGCTTATTTGTAGAATAAAAATACTATGAGACTCTTTTTCTACAATAAGCTTAATCTTGGCTTTTATGTTAATGTCACCTAATGTGCAAAACTTAACACAATCGCTATAAAAAGCGATTGAAGTAAAATCGATATCATCTGTAATTTCGAATTCAATACCAGAATCAGTGACAATTCGATTGCCGTTTCTGAAAGTAATATCAAGAATATTTTCGCAGCCGAGCAATAGAGCGTCTGTTTTACAAAGAGGCTTACTGAAAGCGTCTGCTTTTTCTCTTATACTGTGGCAATAACCGTTGCTGATAGTACACACTTTATCAGATATAGAATATACTTCATCTTTGTTATGTGAAACAAATATTACATCAGACTTAAACTCATCAAGTGATTTGATTAAATCATACATAAGCTGAGATTTGATCTGAGAATCAAGCGACGAGAAAGGCTCATCGAGCAACAACAACTTCGGAGATGTCGAGAGCGCTCTGGCAAGTGCAACGCGTTGTTGCTGACCCCCTGAAAGCTGGTGAGGAAATAAATTCTTTACATTTTCAAGCCCGAATTTGTCTACTAATTCACAAACTAAAGTTTCCCTTTCAGACTTTTTGTGATTTATTAAGCCTGTTTTGATATTATCTTTCACCGTCATACTCGGAAACAGTGCGTATGATTGAGGAAGGTAACCTATACGGCGTTTCTGAGGAGGAAGATTAATCTTTCTTTCACTGTCAAAAACTACAGTATCGTTAATCACAATATTACCTCTATCGGGTTTGATAATACCGGCGATACATTTCAAAGTAACGCTTTTACCGCTTCCTGAAAGGCCAAATAAGGAAATGATATCACTAGATTCAGAGTTAAATTTCACATCAAGTTCAAAGTCCCCAAATTTCTTTTTTATGTCAACGTAGAGAGCCATATTTTGCCCCCTTTCGTTGATATTTACTTTCAATAATATTAATGAAAAGCAGGACAACAGCTGATATCAGAATGTTGATAACAATCCACCTGAATGCAAGTTCGTCGTTATTAAGTCGCCAGAGCTGATATACTGTTGTTGAAATAGTTGCAGTTTTGCCGGGAGTGTATCCTGCAATCATACTTGTAGCTCCGTACTCTCCCAAAGCTCTTGCAAAAGCTAAAATTGCGCCTGCTATAACTCCCTGCTTACAATAGGGCATCCTGATTCTCCAGAATATGTAGGAATTAGAAAGTCCGAGTGTCATAGCAGTATCACTCAGATTTGCATCAAAGGACTGAAAAGCACCTCGTGCTGTACGATACATTAGCGGAAAAATTACAACGGTAGTAGCAAAAATCGCCGACCACCAATTCATCGTCAGTCTTATATCAAAAGTGTTCAGAAAAAACTCTCCAATAAAATGATTAGGTCCCAACAATTTTATTAGAAGATAGCCGACAACAGTTGGTGGTAAAACAAGCGGTAATGTGAAAATAACATCAAGAATTCCCTTGATTATGCTATTGGTTTTAGAAATATAGTATGCTGAAAAGATACCGACAAAAAATACAATGGCGGTAGATATGAGCGATATTCTTATGGAATTGAACAGCGGATACAAATCCATAATTTCCTCCAAATCAGAACAGTGTTGTGAAACCTACTTCTTCAAAAACAGATGATGCTTCTTCAGACTTCAGATATTCAAGAAAATCTTTTGCGGGTTCTATGTTTTTTAGCACATCTAAAACGGCTGCGGGATAAATCACCTGTCCGCACATATCAGCAGTCGCTGTATCAACAACTTCAAGGTTAGCTGAATACGCGTCAGTCTGATACACTATACCGCAATCGACCATTTTTTCGGAAACCTGAGTTGTGACTTCCTTTACGTTAGATCCGTATGTTAGACAACCCTTTTCATTTAGTGTTTCTTCAGATAATTCATAATAATCAAGTATTTTTAAAGTATACTCTCCAACAGGCACATCGGCATTTCCGATAGCCATAAATATATCATTATTATTTAGATGAGTTGCTAAATCATCAAAACTATCAATTTCTTTTGGATTTCCGTCAGGCACAACCAAAGCTACTTTATTCTCTAACAAATCGACTCTTGTATCGGATAAAACACAATTAAGATTGTCCATAGGTTTTTGACTGGCAGAGATAAATAAATCGCAAGGTGCACCCTCTTCAATCTGTGTTTTCAGCGTGCCAGAAGAATCAAAATTAAAAGAAATCTCAACATCTGGGTTAGTTTTACTATACATCTGACCAATCTCAGTTAGAGTTTCAGTTAAGGATGTAGCAGCAAAAACAGTTAATTCAACAGAATCGGAAGTAATGTTATCATTAGTCATACAACCAAAAAGTGAAACATTAAGCATAATAACAGATAAAATAAGTGAAAGTAATTTTTTCATAATAAATAACTCTCCATCTAATCGTTATACACTACAAAATATAACGCTGTATATATTATAATACAAATCGGAGATAATTCAAGATATATGCATAAATCGCTCCGAAAGCCGGAGCGATTTTTTATACTACTTATTCTTTCTTTTACCTTTACCTGCTTTAAATATAAACCAAAGTAAAGCTACAAGGTAAAGCATAGCAAGGCCAAACACCACAAAGACCATATTGTCTCCTTTTGCAGCCATACTGACAAGCACTAATACAGGCGCACCAAATAAAATACCAAATGAGCTACCTAAAATAAGGTTATTCGCAGCAGGAGTTTTTAGCTCAGGGTCTAATTCTCTAAGCAGTAGCACGCCACTGCTGATTGTACCAGTAAGCATACCAAACATTGAGAAAAAGCCTTCATATTCGTAACCTTTATACAAATGCTTTGATAAGAACATCAGGTAGAAGAATGTAACAATTCCGCCGATAATAGCCATCAGAATGAACGGAATCCAATAACCATCAAGGTCAGAAATGTTAATACTAGCGATACCTGCAACAATCATAACATCGAACAAAAAGCCTGAAAGTCTACTTAGCAGGTAGTTATTCTGGTACTGTCTGTTCATCCATTTTATGTTCCTGAGTCCCTTGAAAAGTGTACGACAAGCAATAGCAAGAACAGAACCGATGATGAAGTTAAATCCCCAAAGAAGCGTAGAAACGGTAGATGCCAGACCTTCTGAAACAAGTGATAACAAATCAGTGATACCTCTGGTTACAAGGTAAGTCAAAAGATAAAGCAAACACACAAGTGCTATCTGGATGCTGAATTTATCAACGGATTCGGCTATCGGGATTTCATTTGAATCCTGATATGTATCAAGCGTAACAGAGCCTGAAACATAATCCTTTTCGTCAACTCTCTTAAGCTTTCCTTTTCTGTTATATATATTGAGGAAAATAACACCAAAAATACAAGCACACAAGAAACCTGCGGCAGCAAGTGACAAACCAAAGCTTCTGCCACCTGTCATACCTAAAGATTCGTATGTAGAGCCGACATTGTTAGCCTGACCCGGTCCCTGACCGTATGCCATAGGAAGCAAAACGCCGCTCGCTTTGAATAGGTCCGGGATAAAAGTATATGCAAGTCCTATTGAAATAATAAGACCAACTAGAGCCTGAACAAGATATGTGCTGACTATCAAAGCGCCACTCTTACTGCCAACCATTTTTTCTGTTCCTAAAACTTTTTCAGGAACTCTGAGCGACATAGCGATAAAGCCGAGTCCAAGAGCGTGATATGTAATAGTTTCTAGAAACTCATTTGAAATAACTGGTACTAATCCGAGTGATTTGATTAAAAGCAGAATAAATCCTGCGAGAACTGCAGTAGGTATCATGCTTCGTTGAATAAAGATTACTTTTCTTCTCAGAATATTCGCAAGCAAAACAAGACCAGCGATTATGCCAATCTGAATAATTGGTCCCCATAGAGTTGTGTTAGCTGATGAAAAATCCATACTGCACCTCACTTAAAAATTAAATTTTATTATATCGCCGTATTTATATGCCTGGAATAACATATAAAACTTCAGAGCGGAAGTATCACGATTTAAAGATATCTCGAAGTAGCCGTCTTTTGTTGATAAAACAAGGGCATATCTTCCGTGAAAAGAAAGGTCGTCAATGTCAGAAATGTTAATTACTACATCACCACAAGCAAGAATATCTTTGTTAATAGTGAACTTTCCGTTAGACAGAAACTTTTCAATGTGATTAGAAACTGTGGTAATTGACGCACTATCGGTAGAATACTCAACGCAATTTTGAGCATCTTCCAGTACTTTATCTCGAAGCCAACAGAAAGCATATTTCATATTCTTAAGAGGTGTTCCTTCAAGCTCACCATATACATTGTATTTAAAAGATTTTCCACATTTAAAACAGGTAACAGTGTCTTTATGCGATTTCAGGCTTTCCATTTCACCGCAGAACGGGCAGAAAAAAAGCATGGTCTCCATTTTAACAGCAAGTTGTTTACCCTTATACTTAGCTCTGTATATACTTTGGGTATCGTAAGCGTCCTCGTAGAGATCAGTGTTGATAATTCGATTGATTTCATCAACTGACATTTTTGAAATATCTTCCGCTGAATAAATATCTACAATTTCTCCGTGAAGCTTTCCTTTTCGGGTACCTCCCTCACTCCAAAGAGGACTAGCAAAATAACCACCTGTGATTTTATATGTAACAAGCGCGCATTTTGAGCTTTTTACCAACTTTCCAGTAGATGGAAGAATCGGATTAGTAATGCCATTCCACGAGCGAGCACCTTCAGCAAACATACAAACATTATCACCGCCACGCAATGCTCGAAGCATTTCTTTTACGGTAGAGGCAGCATTTGTACCTTTTGGACGCATTATCGGAGAAAAAATGTGATTAACAAATTTAAAGGCGTGTTTCCAGCGAGAAATATGCTCACTTGCTACATATCTCAGGCTGTTTTTAAAACTAACCCCGACTAAAAGCGGATCAAAATCTGTGTTGTGGTTGGAAAGCAAAATAAAATTATCAGGCAAGTTCTTCGCTGTTTTAAAAGTATAACCAAACTTAAAATATAAGAAGACAATAACTAATGGTCGAAGTATCTTCCAGTATAACTTTTGTCTTTTGAGCATTTCCCCACCACCTTTTCAATATTATAAATTATATCACGATGATGTTGAGTATTCAAGAAATTTCATAATAAGCCAATATAAAAAAACCAACCTGATTTTTAGTCAGGTTGGCTATAAAAATTACTTAAAATATTTAACAGCAGCTTCAAACATACGGATATCGTAGTTACCAGGAACATTTTTGTAAAGCCCTGAACCGATACGCTCGCTGTGACCCATCTTACCGAATACTCTGCCATCAGGTGAAGTGATACCCTCGATAGCAAGTATTGAATTATTCGGGTTGAAATGAACATCAGTAGTAGCGTTCGCTGATAAATCAACATACTGCGTTGCTACCTGTCCATTTTCTATAAGCTGTTTAACAAGCTCGTCAGAAGCTAAGAATCTTCCCTCACCGTGTGAAATCGGAACATTATAAACATCGCCGACATTAGTGAGTGAAAGCCACGGCGACTTGTTAGATGCAACTCTAGTTCTGACAATTCGTGACTGATGACGAGAAATAGTGTTGAATGTAAGAGTTGGACAGTTTTCATCGGTGTCGATAATCTTGCCATATGGCACTAAACCAAGCTTAATTAGTGCCTGGAAGCCGTTACAGATACCGCACATAAGACCATCACGATTATCAAGAAGATCAGTTACACCCTCTTTAATCGCTGCATTTCTGAAGAAAGCTGTGATAAACTTACCGCTACCGTCAGGCTCGTCACCACCGGAAAATCCTCCAGGAATAAATACCATCTGTGCTTCTTTAAGCGCAGTAGCAAATTTTTCAACACTACGCTGGATGCCACTTGCGTCAAGGTTGTTAATAACAATAATCTCAGGCTGTGCTCCAGCATCTCTGACGGCCTTAGCACTATCAAATTCACAGTTAGTACCAGGAAAAGCAGGAATAAGTACCTTAGGTTTTGCTACCTTTATAGCAGGTGCAGACCATTCTTTAGCTTCAAAAGAGATATTCTCCACCGTTGAATCAGGGTGTTCGATGTTGCAAGAATAAACGCTTTCGAGTTTATCTTCATAAACTTTGAGTAATGCATCAATAGATACAGCTTCATCGTTATATGAAATCGCACTATCAGCTGTAACAGTACCGATAACAGCGTCTTCCTCTACCCCATTTTCAACCTCAAGCACAAATGCGCCATAGTTGTAGGAGAAAATATCACATACAGAAAGCTTATCGTTGAAGTTAAAGCCTAATAAGTTACCAAAAGACATCTTCATAATAGCTTCAGCAATACCGCCTAAGCCAATAGTATAACAAGAAACAGCTTTACCGCTTCTCATAAGCTCAGTAACTCTATCAAACAGAGCTACTAAAGACTCAGTTACAGGCAAGCCGTTCTCATCAAGCTCAGGCTTCAGGAAAATGACATTATTACCCGCTTTCTTAAACTCAGGAGAAACTACATCTGAAACTTTACCTGTTGTTACAGCGAATGAAACGAGTGTTGGAGGAACATCCAAGTCCTCGAAAGTACCACTCATAGAGTCTTTTCCGCCGATTGAACCGATGTTGAGTTCTTTTTGTGCTTTGAATGCGCCTAAAAGTGCAGCGAGTGGCTTGCCCCAACGCTGTGGGTTTTTACCAGGACTTTCAAAATACTCCTGGAAAGTAAGATAAACATCATCAAATTTAGCGCCTGTGGCTATAAGCTTAGCTACAGATTCAACAACTGCTAAGTATGCACCATGGTATGGACTCTTCTCCATAATAAAAGGATTGTAGCCCCAAGACATAAATGAACAGTCATCAGTGTGCTTTTTCTCAACAGAAATCTTCTGTACCATTGACTGAATCGGAGTGAGCTGATTCTTACCGCCAAATGGCATCAAAACTGTGCCCGCACCGATAGTAGAGTCAAATCGCTCTGAAAGACCGCGTTTTGAGCATATATTAAGGTCATCAGCTATAGAAAGCAGATTATCTTTGAAACTACCCTCTACAGTTTTATCAATACACTCAGCTTTAGCAGGAGCTATAGAAATATGCTTATCAGCACCGTTTGAATTAAGAAACTCTCGGCTGATATTAACGATATCCTTGCCGTTCCAGTTCATAACAAGTCTTGGCTCTTCTGTAACAGTAGCAACTACGCAAGCCTGAAGATTCTCTTCTTTTGCAAGAGCTATAAATTTATCGACATTCTCAGGCTCGATAACAACTGCCATTCTCTCCTGAGATTCGCTGATAGCAAGCTCTGTACCATCTAGGCCATCGTACTTTTTAGGAACAGCATTCAAGTTGATATTAAGACCATCAGCAAGCTCACCAATAGCAACAGATACACCACCTGCACCAAAGTCATTGCAACGCTTTATGAGCTTAGTTGCCTCAGGATTTCTGAATAACCTCTGGAGCTTTCTTTCTTCAGGAGCATTACCTTTCTGCACCTCAGCACCGCAGGTTTCAACGGAATGAGCATCATGTTTCTTAGAAGAACCTGTAGCACCACCGATACCATCTCTTCCAGTACTTCCGCCAAGATATACTACTACATCACCAGGTGAAGGTACTTCTCTTCTGACATTTTCAGCAGGGGCAGCGGCAATAACTGCGCCGATTTCCATTCTCTTTGCAGCATAACCCGGATGGTAAATCTCATCAACAATACCTGTAGCAAGACCAATCTGGTTGCCGTATGAAGAATAACCTGCAGCAGCAGTTGTGACAATCTTACGCTGTGGAAGCTTACCTGGAATTGTTTCATTAACAGGCTTCAACGGATCAGCTGCACCTGTTACACGCATAGCTCCGTATACATAAGCACGACCGGAAAGCGGGTCACGGATAGCACCACCGATACAAGTAGCGGCACCACCGAAAGGTTCAATTTCCGTAGGATGGTTGTGGGTTTCGTTTTTGAATAAAAGTAACCATGGTTCGGTTACACCATCGACTTCGACATCAATCTTTACAGTACAAGCATTGATTTCTTCGCTTTCATCAAGTTTATCAAGCTTGCCGTGTTTCTTTAAATACTTAACAGCTACAGTAGCTAAATCCATTAAGCAAATTGGCTTTGTCCTGCCGAGTTCTTCTCTTACTACGATGTATTCATCGTATGCTTTCTGTAAAAGCTCGTCTTCAAACTTTACATCGTCAATTACAGTAAGGAAAGTTGTATGACGACAGTGGTCAGACCAGTATGTATCAATCATACGGATTTCGGTGATTGTCGGATCACGGTGCTCAGAAAGGAAATACTGCTGACAGAAAGCGATATCATCAGCGTCCATAGCAAGACCATAGTCTTTCACAAACTTCTCAAGACCTTCTCTGTCAAGCTGAGTGAAACCGTCTAAAATTGCAACCTCTGTAGGAATTTCATACTCAGTAGCAAGAGTATCGGGTTTTTCAAAAGTAGCTTCTCTGGCTTCAACAGGGTTAATAACATACTTCTTGATTTCTGCAATTTCATCGTCAGTTAGATTGCCATAAAGAGCATAAACCTTAGCTGAACGGATAGTAGGTCTGTCGCCCTGTGAAATAATCTGGATGCACTGAGCTGCAGAATCTGCACGCTGATCAAACTGTCCAGGCAAAAATTCAACTGCAAAAACTGTAGCATTTTCTACATCGAGCTCATCGCTGATTATGTCAAGCTGTGGCTCAGAGAAAACAGTTTTACAGGAATAGTTAAACAATTCTTCTGTGATATTCTCAACATCGTAACGATTAAAAATACGAACATCGGTGAGGTTTTTGATACCAAGAAGTGATACGGCTTCATTCTGGAGAGCTTTAGCTTCATTAGCGAGTTCTCTTTTCTTTTCAACAAATACGCGATATACCACTATTAGCCCTCCTTTGCAAGTAACGCTTTTTTACCGATATCCGTGCGGTAATAAGCGTTTTCAAACTTGATTTCTTTTACCATTTTGTATGAATCAGCAATAGCTTCTTCTAAGGTTTCAGCTATTGCGGTAGCTCCGAGTACTCTGCCACCGTCTGTTAAAAGTTTTCCTTCAGAAAGTTTAGCTCCTGCTACATAGACATTGTCACAGATATCTTCAGGAATTGTCATTTCGAAACCTTTGTCGTAAGACTTCGGATAGCCGTTTGATGCCATAATTACACAACAAGCTGACTTATCAGCAAACTTAACATCAACATCACTAAGTGTTTCGTTTGTTACAGCCTGCATTATAGTTAGCAAATCAGTCTCGAGTAGCGGAAGTACAACCTGAGTTTCAGGATCACCGAAACGACAGTTATACTCAATTACCTTAGGACCATTTTCAGTAAGCATAAGACCAAAGTATAGACAACCCTTGAAAGTTCTTCCTTCTGCATTCATAGCGTTCATTGTAGGAACAAAAATCTTTTCCATACATTCTTTAGCTACTACATCTGTGTAGTAAGGGTTAGGAGCAACAGTGCCCATACCACCTGTATTAAGGCCCTGATCATTATCTAAAGCGCGTTTGTGGTCCATAGAAGAAACCATAGGTACAACAGTTTTACCATCAGTAAATGAAAGTACTGAAACCTCAGGACCAGTGAGAAATTCTTCGATAACAACATTATTACCGCTGTCACCAAAAACTTTATCTTCCATCATTGAAACAACTGCATCCTTAGCCTCTTGTCTTGTGTTCGCTATAATAACGCCTTTACCAAGTGCTAAACCGTCAGCTTTAATAACTGTTGGGATCGGTGCTGATTCTAAATACTCAAGTGCTTTGTCCATATCATTAAACACTTCGTACTGAGCTGTTGGGATATTATATTTTTTCATTAAGTTCTTCGAGAAAACCTTACTGCCCTCGATGATGGCTGCTTTAGCGTCAGGACCGAAACAAGGAATTCCCTTAGCACTTAATGCGTCTACACAACCAAGCACAAGTGGGTCATCAGGAGCAACAATTGCATAGTCGATGCTGTTATCAACAGCAAATTTCACAATGCTGTCTATATCCTTCGCTCCGATATTGACACAGGTAGCATCCTTTGCAATACCACCGTTACCAGGTAGTGCAAAAATCTCTGACACTGACTTGTTTTCTTTTATCTTTTTAATAATAGCGTGCTCGCGACCACCGCCGCCTACAACTAATATTTTCATTGATATCCTCTTTCTGTATTAGTGATGGAAAAGTCGCATTCCTGTGAATGCCATAGCCATATCATATTTATCAGCACATTCAATAACAACATCGTCTCTGATTGAACCGCCAGGCTCAGCGATATACTTAACACCGCTTCTGTAAGCACGCTCGATATTATCAGAGAACGGGAAGAATGCATCAGAGCCGAGTGCTACATTGTTCTTTGTAGCAAGATAAGCTTTGATTTCTTCGTCTGTAAGCGGTTCAGGCTGAGTTGTGAAATACTTCTGCCAGTTGCCATCAGCACAGACATCTTCTTCGTTTTTGTTGATATATCCGTCGATAACATTATCACGGTCAGGTCTTCTGATAGTTTCAAGAAAAGGAAGATTCAACACCTTTTCATGCTGACGCAAGAACCATGTATCAGCCTTAGTACCAGCAAGACGAGTACAGTGAATTCTGCTCTGCTGACCAGCACCTACACCGATAGCCTGTCCGTCAACTGCGTAGCAAACAGAGTTTGACTGAGTGTACTTGAGTGTGATGAGAGCAACAATCAAATCTCTGACTGCACTGTCAGGTAATTCTTTATTTTTAGTAACAAGGTTAGAAAGTAATTCCTTGTTTATTTCAAAATTGTTGCGACCTTGTTCGAATGTGATACCATAAACCTGCTTACGTTCAACAGGAGCAGGTACATAGTCAGGGTCAATTTTTACGATATTGTAGCTACCCTTACGCTTTGATTTAAGAATTTCTAAAGCTTCAGCATCGTAGCCAGGAGCGATAATACCGTCAGATACTTCTCTAGCAATCATTTTTGCTGTAGTAACATCACAAACATCAGAAAGTGCTACCCAGTCGCCAAATGAACACATACGGTCAGTACCTCTTGCTCTAGCATAAGCACAAGCAAGCGGTGAATCATCAAGACCTTCGATATCATCAACAAAGCAAGCTTTCTTTAATGTATCAGAGAGCTTGATACCAACAGCAGCTGAAGTTGGACTAACATGCTTAAATGATGTTACAGCAGGCATATTAAGAGCTTCTTTGAGCTCTTTTACCAGCTGCCAAGCGTTAAATGCATCAAGGAAATTGATATATCCAGGTCTGCCGTTTAAAATCTCGATAGGAAGTTCACTACCGTCTTCCATAAAAATCTTAGATGGTTTCTGGTTAGGATTACAACCATATTTTAATTCAAATTCAGTCATAGCTTTCTCCTTATCACACATTTTTGTTGATTATAATCTCTGTAACATCTGTGCCATCAAGTGGAACACATCTAACAAACAGTGATACTTTATTGTCTTCGTTTAAGTTTGACCAGCAAAGGTCAGCAAGTTCCTCAGCTGTATTTGGAAGTGTTACTTCCTCAGGTTCTCCATAGAAAGAAGGAATCGGGTTACCATCACATTTATATGTATGAATAAAGTGACCAATACCGCTCATTGGCTTGTAGGAATAGTAATAGCGGTTGCAAGCTTCAGGATTGCCGTTTGCACTCTTCAAAATAGAAAGCTTGTATGAAAAATCAGCGTTAGAAAAATCATACTCTACAACACCTGAAATACGAGGTGTGAAGTTAGGAGCGTCAGGCTCAAATTCACGGGTAGTAAGTGCATCTTCAAAGGTTTTTCCGTCCTTTAAGAAGTCATATATAGTATTTGTCTGGTCACCATTTGTGATGATATCTGTATTGCCTAGTTTTAAATAAGGATTATAGATAATAAGACTAGGATCTTCAAGCTTAGATTCATCAAATGCCTTTGTACGCATACCGCAATCAAACTTTTCAAAAATACGGTTACGGCTATTTTCACTACGACCCATGATAAAATAAGCAAACATAGCAGACTTACCATCAGCGGATTTACCCATAACAATGCCGCGACCAGGATATGTATTTTCAGAAAGAAGTGTTTTTAAATCAAATAATGCCATACTATTTACCATTCCTTAACTAATAAGATTTTTAGAAACCTGCTCAACTGCAGCAGGTAAAATTTTCCACTCTGCAAGTCGCATAACACGCTTTTGCAAAGTCTCGGGAGTATCATCGTCTTTGATGTAAACAGCTTTCTGGAGAATAATCTCTCCACCGTCAGGAATTTCGTTCACAAAATGAACTGTTGCACCAGTAACCTTCACGCCTTTCTCTAAAGCGGCTTCGTGAACCTTTAGTCCATAAAAGCCTTTACCGCAGAAAGACGGAATCAAACTAGGGTGTACATTGATGATTCTGTTACTATAGCGACTAGTAAAAGTTTCGCTTAAAATAGACATAAAGCCCGCTAGTACAATCAAATCAATATTGTATTCCTTAAGTTTTGAAATGATCTTTTCTTCAAAATCAAGCTGAGAAGAACAATCTTTCTTTAAGACAACGGCTGTATCAATGTCAGCTTTCTTAGCTCTTTGAAGCGCGTAAGCTGTGCTGTTGTTGGAAATAACAAGCTTGATTTCTCCGCTTTCTATGATACCTTTTTTCTGTGCATTTATAAGTGCCTGTAGGTTTGTGCCACCGCCCGAAACCAGAACGGCTATTTTAGCCTTTTTAGACATGTGATACTCCTTTATACAAGAGATTTATTCAATGATAATTTTATTGTCAGACTTAATAATCTCGCCAATAATATAAGCATCTTCACCCTGATTTTTCAATATCTCGAGAGCTTTTTCAGCATCTTCTTTAGATACAACAATGCTCATACCAACACCCATATTAAAGGTATTGAACATATCGCGCTCACTGATATTACCGGTTTTAGCAAGAAGCTCAAAAATCGGAAGAACCTTTATTGAATCACGCTGAATCTTTGCACCAAGACCATCAGGAATACTACGAGGAATATTCTCGTAGAAACCGCCACCTGTGATGTGAGAAATACCTTTGACCTTAACCTGCTCAAGAAGTGCTAAAACAGATTTTACATAAATCTTAGTAGGTGTTAAAAGAGTTTCACCGATTGACTTACCGCCAAGTTCAGCTATCGGAGTGGTTAAGTCAGCATTTTCTACGTCAAAAACTTTTCTGACAAGTGAAAAACCGTTTGAATGAACACCGCTGGACGCAAGTGCGATAACAACATCGCCTTCAGTCATAGTTTTATTGTCAATCATTTTCTTTTTATCAACGATACCAACAGCAAAACCTGCAAGGTCATAGTCTTCGAGAGGCATCAAACCCGGATGCTCAGCAGTTTCGCCTCCGATAAGAGCTGCACCTGACTGAACACATCCCTCAGCAACACCGCCAACGATGGTAGCGATTTTTTCAGGATAGTTTTTGCCACATGCAATATAGTCGAGAAAAAAGAGAGGTTTTGCTCCGCAACAGATAATATCATTAACACACATTGCAACAGCATCGATACCGATAGTGTCGTGTTTATCCAAAAGAATAGCAAGCTTAACTTTCGTGCCGCAACCATCTGTACCTGAAACAAGTACAGGCTCTTCAATATCAGTAGGAAGACCAAAGCAACCGCCAAAACCACCTACATCATCAAGGCAACCTTCGTTGCGTGTGCGATTTATATGTGCTTTCATCAGCTCGACTGATTTATAACCGGCTGTGATATCAACACCGGCAGCTGCGTAGCTGTCAGATTTAGACTGTATATTCATAGTAATTATTCCTTTCCGCTCCAACAATAGGTACAAAGACAATCCTCAGGTAGACCTATAGCCTGAATAATACCTTCCAGACTCTGGAATTCAAGCGAAGCTAGATTTAATTGCTGACATATGATATCTCTGAGTTTTTTGCCTCTCTCTGTATTTGCATCTGAGTACTCTTCGATATATTTTTCGCCCTCTTCTCCTTCAAGATCATAAATAACCTTTCTGGCGATTAAATCCATATCGTTATTAGCTCTTGAGAAGTTCAGGAATTTACATCTGTACATAATCGGAGGGCAAGCAGAACGCATATGTACTTCTTTAGCGCCATTTTCGTAGAGAAAATCAACTGTCCCCTTGAGCTGTGTACCACGCACAATAGAGTCATCAACAAACAAAAGCTTTTTGTAACTAATAAGATCATGTACAGGTATCTGCTTCATTTTTGCTACCATATTTCTGATAGACTGATTAGAAGGCATAAAGCTGCGCGCCCAAGTTGGAGTATATTTAATAAAAGGTCTAGCAAAAGTTATGCCACATTCAGTAGAATATCCGATAGCGTGAGGTGTGCCTGAGTCTGGAACACCACAGATGTAGTCAATATCCCCGAGCTTACCGTTCTTCTTGTCATTCTGTGCCATAATTCTGCCATTGATATATCTCATAACTTCGACGTTAACGCCCTCATAAGTTGAGTTAGGGTATCCGTAATAGCTCCACAAAAAAGAACAGAAACGCATTTTTTCTCTCGGCGGCGAAAGAACTTCCATTTTATCTGGTGATAACTCTACAATTTCGCCAGGACCGAGCTCTTTTTCATCTATGTATCCGAGTTTCTGATATGCGAACGATTCAAAAGACACACTGTACCCATCATCGTTCTTTCCAATGAGCAAAGGCAGCCTACCCATTTTATCACGAGCAGCAATAATACTACCATCATCTTTCAAAATAATGATAGAAGCTGTGCCATCGATAATATCGTGAGCATACTTGATGCCCTCTACAAAACTGTCTTTGAGATTGATAATAGCAGCTAAAAGTTCAGCCCAGTTAACGGCACCACCCGTCATAGCATCAAAGTGAGCACAGCCATTATTTATACACAAATCAATCAATTCATCTGAATTATTGATAATACCGACCATGCAGATAGCGTAAACGCCGAGCTTTGAACGAATAAGCATCGGCTGTGGCGTACTGTTGCTGATGCAACCAATTGCTGAGGTACCGTGCATATCATCTAATACATGCTCAAACTTAGCTCTAAACGGGTTGTTTTCAATATTATGAATAACTCTTTGTAAGCCGATTTCCTTGTCAAAAGCAGCCATACCGCCTCTGCGTGTGCCTAAATGAGAATGGTAATCGATGCCAAAGAACACCTCTGGGATACAATTATTTTTTGAGGTAATTCCAAAAAATCCACCCATCGAAATACTCCTTTATAGTTATTGAGTAAACTTTATAAATTAAGCAAAGAAAAGCTTAGAGAGAGTCATTGGATCAATGTACTCGCCATCTTTATAAACACGCATATTACCTGAAGCGATTTCGTCAATAAGCATAACCTTACCCTCAGGGTCATAACCGAATTCAAATTTAATATCGTAAAGAACGAGGTCTTTTTCTTTGAGGTCATCAGCAACGATTCTTGTGATTTTCTGAGTCATTGCCTTCATATCTTCATACTGTTCATCTGTCATAACACCTAAAGCAACAAGAGCATCTTTAGTTACAAGCGGATCGCCCTTGGCATCATCTTTAAATGTCATCTCAACATACTCAGGAAGATCAGCACCATCTTCAATATAATCACCGTAACGACGGATAAAGCTACCCACAGCCTTATGACGGCAAATAACCTCTAAACCCTTACCAAACACCTTTGCTGGAAGAACTTCCATTGTTGTGTCGTCAAGGTTAGCACTGACATAGTGTGTTCTGATACCTGCTGCATTAATCTTCTCAAAGAAATAAATAGACATGCGTAAATTAACATCACCGACTCCGTCAATTGTAAGACCTACAGAATTTTCGCCCGGATCAAAAACGCCGTCTTTACCAGTGCAATCGTCTTTAAATTTCAAAAGGCAGTTGCCGTTTTCGAGTGAATAAACATTCTTTGTTTTTCCTGTGTAGATAAGCTTCTTTTCCATAATAATATCTCCTTTTTATGTAAATATAAATTACAAACTGTTTTGTATCTTAGCGTCTTTTTCAAGAACGACTTTCGCATCATTTATACGCTTTTGATTAAGTTTATCAGCAAGTTCATTATCCTCGACAGCTATAATCTGAGCTGCTAATAAAGCCGCGTTTGCTCCACCGTTTATTGCAACTGTAGCAACAGGAATTCCCGTAGGCATCATAACAGTTGAAAGTAAAGCATCCATACCGTCTAATACGGAAGATTTACAAGGAATTCCAATAACAGGCAAGGTGGTATTAGCAGCAATAGCTCCAGCAAGATGAGCAGCCATCCCTGCTGCACAAATAAGAACACCAAAGCCGTTTTCTCTCGCTGTAACTGCAAAATCTCTGGCTTCGACAGGAGTTCTGTGTGCAGAATAAATATGCACTTCATACGGAATTTCCAGTTGTTTTAATACTGAAGTAGCTTTTTCGATAATAGGCAGGTCACTATCACTGCCCATGATGATTCCAACTTTTTTCATCATAAACCTCCTAAAAAATATACAAGGGCACACAACAATAAAGTCGTGTGCCCAGACGGTCGGCAAAATTGCTTTATTTCATACTCCTTTGTGGTGCTCCACTAATTCCGTCAGTTATATGAAAGCAATAAAAAATACACTAAAAATGTACCATTATGTCGCACCTTTTGTCAAGGCGCACACTAACTAAATTTTTTATTTAAATATCAGCTTTTGTTTCACAATATAGGCAACGGTATACCTTATTATCCTTATCGGTCAGCTCAAAGATGTGTTCAATTTCCTGTTCAACAGAAGTGATACATCTTGGATTCTTACATTTAATAACATTTTTGAGCTTCTGGGGCATATCTATAGACATCTTTTCAACTAAAACGCCATCTTTGATGAGATTGATAGTAGCTTTAGGGTCAACAAAACCAACTACATCAAAGTTAATCGGGTGTTTTGAGTCGATTTTGATAATATCCTTCTTCCCCATCTTCCCGCTATTTACATTCTTAATAATTGCAACAGGACAATCAAGGTTATCAAGACCTAATAAATTGTAAAGTCTGAATGCAAGACCTGCAGTAATGTGGTCTATAACAATACCATTCTGAATAGCATCTACTTTCATCTTGCAGCCTCCTCAAGTAATTTAAGGATAAGAGCCATACGCATATATTTACCATTTAGAACCTGCTTGAAATAACATGCACGCGGGTCACTATCAACAGCAACGCTGATTTCGTTAACTCTTGGTAGCGGATGCATAATACAAAGGTCGCTCTTTGCGTTAGCAAGCTTAGGCAAATCCAAAATATAGCTATCTTTAAGTCTTAAATAATCTTCTTCGTTGAAGAAACGCTCTCTCTGAACTCGGGTCATATATAAAACATCGAGCTGTGGCATAACTTCTTCGAGATTTGTGGTCTGAATATAGGGTATGTCGTTAGCTTGCAGGACATTTTTCTTTACATAGCTAGGAACTTTTAGTTCTTCAGGAGAAATAAGTACAACTTTTATCCCTGAATATCTCGAAAGTGCGTTAATCAGTGAATGGACTGTTCTGCCGAACTTCAAGTCACCGCAAAAACCGACTGTTAGGTTATCAAAACCACCCTTTTCTCTGTAGATAGTGAGCAAATCAGCCAGAGTCTGAGTCGGGTGATTGTGACCACCATCACCAGCATTGATAACCGGTATAGTTGCATTTTGAGCTGCTACAAAAGGTGCTCCTTCCTTTGGGTGACGCATCGCAATAATATCAGCATAACAGCTGATTGTCTTTGCAGTATCAGCTACGCTCTCACCTTTAGCGGCAGAAGAACTGTTTGCTTCAGAAAATCCGATTACATTACCGCCGAGTTCATACATAGCAGCTTCAAAGCTAAGACGTGTACGAGTTGAAGGTTCGAAAAATAAAGTAGCTAGCTTCTTACCTTTGCACTTTTGAGAATATTTATCAGGATTGTCGATGATGTCGCATGCGGTAGCGATCATCTCATTAATTTCCTGAGGAGTAAGGTCAATTATATCTATGAGGCTTCTCATATTATTCACCTGCGTTAATCCAACTTTCATCTGATGGGTTATTTCTGAAAGAAATAAGCTTTACTATATCTTCATTCTTAATATAGCCTTCTTCAGCAGCAACTTCAGCAATTACATCGAAATTTGTGAGAGAAATATTCTTAACTTGAGCAGCAGCGAGTCTGTCTAAACCTTTCTGCATACCATAAGTAAAGATGCTTACGATACCGAGCACCTCAGCGCCCGCTTCTCTGAGTACATTTACAACCTCAATAACAGAACCGCCTGTTGAGATAAGATCCTCAACAACAACAACTTTCTGACCCTTTTCAAGCTTTCCTTCAATCTGATTCTGTCTGCCGTGGTCCTTAGCTCCTGAACGAACATAACCCATAGGCATATCGAGCAGATGAGCAGTAATAGCAGCATGAGCAATACCTGCAGTTGAAGTACCCATAAGCACTTCAGCGTCAGGATAGTTTTCGTTAATAAGAGTAGCAAGACCGTTTTCAACATCGTTTCTTACTTCAGGTGCAGTAAGAGTCAAACGGTTATCACAATAAACAGGGCTCTTGATACCTGAAGCCCAAGTAAAAGGCTCTTCAGGTCTGAAAAATACGGCTTTAATCTTAAGTAAATCTTTAGCAATCAATTTCTGCATATCTATATCTCCTTTTAATTAGTCAACAAATTCAGCTACGCAACGATTATATGCTGCAACAGGGTCTTCTGCCGCAGTGATAGGACGACCGACAACAATGTAATCAGAGCCGATTTCCTTAGCCTGAGCAGGAGTCATAACACGCTTCTGGTCGCCGATATCGCCGTCAGCGAATCTGACACCAGGAGTAACTGTTAAGAACTTTTCGCCACATGTATCGTGAACCTTCTGTGCTTCAAGCGGTGAGCATACAACACCATCAAGTCCTGCTTTCTTAGCGTTAGCAGCATAGTGCATAACAACCTTATCGATAGGGTCTTTGATAAGCAAGTCTTCTTCCATGCTCTGCTGGTCGGTTGAGGTAAGCTGAGTCACAGCTATGAGCAGTGGTCTTGTACCATCAGGTCTTGTTAAACCCTCTAATGCACCTTCCATCATACGACATGTACCACCAGCGTGAAGGTTAGTCATATCAACATCAAGGTTAGAAAGTACAGCCATTGACTTTTTTACAGTGTTAGGAATATCGTGGAGCTTCAAATCAAGGAAGATTTTGTGACCACGCTTTTTGATTTCCTTTACAATCTGTGGACCTTCAGCATAGAAAAGCTCCATACCGATTTTTACAAATGGTTTTCTCTCCGTGAATTTGTCAAGAAAGCTGAATACAGCCTCAGCACTTGAAAAGTCACATGCTACAATTACATCTCTACCCATTACTTAACTTCTCCTATAATGTCTTTTAAATTATCTATGTTGTATTTATCCATTACCTGTGGTAATTTTTCTATTATATCCTTACAGATGTAAGGGTCTACAAGGTTAGCTGCACCAATCTGCACAGCTGTAGCACCTGCAAGCATCATCTCAATAACATCTTCAGCAGATGAAACACCACCCATACCGATTACAGGGATATTTACAGCATTTGCTACCTGATAAACCATTCTGAGTGCTACAGGGAAAATCGCGGGGCCTGAGAAACCACCCATTTTGTTTGCGATAACAGGCTTTTTAGTCTTCAGGTCAATACGCATACCAAGCATTGTGTTTATAAGACTTATTGCATCTGCTCCTGCTTTTTCAACAGCTTTAGCGATAGCAACTATATCAGTCACATTCGGTGAAAGCTTAACGATGACTGGTTTTCTAACAGCTTCTTTAACCGCTTTTGTAATAACAGCCGCGTTTTCAGGCGAAGTACCGAAAGCTATACCGCCACCGTGAACATTAGGACAGCTGATATTAACCTCAATCCAGCCAACCTGCTCTTCTTTATCAAGCATTCTGGCTGTGTATACATACTCTTCGACTGAAAAACCGCCTACATTAGCCATTACTTTTTTATCAAAACATTTTTTAAGCTTTGGCAATTCTTCAGAAACAACCTTTTCAACACCGGGATTTTGAAGTCCGACAGCGTTAATCATACCGCTGTAACACTCAGCGATACGAGGAGTCGGATTACCAAACCGAGGGTCTTTAGTAGTGCCTTTGAATGAAAATGTTCCTAAGATATTTATATCATAAAGGTCAGCGTACTCATAACCATAGCCGAAAGTACCGCTAGCAGGGATAATCGGGTTATCAAGCTCTATTCCACAGAGCGAAACATTTAATCTTCCCATAATATCTCCTCCTTTAACATCACAGGGCCGTCTTTGCATATACGCTTGTAGCCTGTGAGAGTCTTGCACGAACAACCCATGCATGCTCCAAAACCACAACCCATACGCTCTTCAAAGCTCATCTGACCTGAAGTGTCGGTAGCTCTATAAACAGCTTTGAGCATCGGCTCAGGACCACAGGTGAAGAAATGGTCATAGCTTTCAGGAAGAGCGTCGGTTACAAAACCTTTGATACCATAACTGCCGTCAACGGTAGTTACTTTTACATCTGCACCAAGAGCTTTGAAATCTTCTTCACAGAAAATCTCTTCTTTTGTGTTAAAGCCTAAAACTACGGATACCTTTTTACCTTCATTTATAAGAGTCTTTGCAAGCATATAAAG
Organism: Ruminococcus sp.; assembly: GCA_017410265.1. Taxonomy (GTDB): domain Bacteria; phylum Bacillota; class Clostridia; order Oscillospirales; family Acutalibacteraceae; genus Ruminococcoides. Next base: position 257,844 of record JAFQRC010000005.1, read on the forward strand.
CGGGGGTACACCAACGCCACCACCTAAAAGCACAGCGTGCTCTTTGCATAGCGAGGTATCGTAACCATTGCCAAGTCCTGTGAGAACATCGAGCTTCTCTCCTACTTTCATTGTTGACATCTGCTCAGTTCCGTGACCAACGACTTTATAAATAACAGTAACACTGTCATCATCTCTATCAAAAACCGATATTGGTCTGCGAAGATAGAGTCCGTCGAGCTTAATGTTTATAAACTGACCTGATGTAGTGATGTCAGAAACATCTCCGACCAGCTTCATTCTGAAAACATTTGATGTTAGCGCAGAATTTTCTGCGATTGTAAAAATACCTTGTTTCATTATTTCACCTTATTTAGCATCAATAGTAGAAACTTTTATAGTAATTTCCTCGAGTACATCAAGAAGAATTTTAACTGTATCAAGTGAAGTGTAGAGAGCAACACCGTTTTCAACAGCGCAACGGCGGATAACAGAGCCGTCATCGTTGTGATTACCGCTCATAACTGCACGGGTGTTGATTACACAGCTCACATAACCAGCGCGGATAGAATCGAGAATTTCGTCACAACCTTCGCTGATTTTACCTCTGATTTTTGTGCGGATACCATTGTTTCTGAGGAATGTAGCAGTGCCGATAGTAGCCTCGATATTAAAACCGATATCGTAGAAACGCTTTACGAGTGGAAGAGCCTCCTCCTTATCCTCATCAGCAAGTGTAACAAGTACAGTACCGTAGTTCTGGATGTTTATACCACCTGCGATAAGAGCCTTGCACATAGCACGGTGAAGCTTGTCATCATAACCGATAGCTTCACCCGTTGATTTCATTTCAGGTGAAAGATAAGCATCCAAACCTTTAATCTTATTGAATGAGAACACAGGAACCTTAACATAGAAGCGGTCTTTCTCTTTCGGATAAAGGTCAAAAATTCCAAGCTCCTTGAGGCTCATACCTAAAATAACCTCAGTTGCGATATCAGCGAGCGAATAGCCTGTAGCCTTCGACAAGAAAGGAACAGTTCTTGATGAACGAGGGTTAACCTCAATGATATATACATCATCTTTTTCATCAACAATAAACTGAATGTTGTATAGTCCCTTAATACCGATTCCAAGACCAAGCATCTTTGTATATCTTAAGATTGTGCCCTTTACTTTATCAGAAATGCTGTATGCAGGATAAACACTTATTGAGTCACCGCTATGGATACCTGTACGCTCAACGAGCTCCATGATACCAGGTACAAAAACATCTCTGCCATCGCAGATAGCGTCAACTTCAACTTCTTTTCCCTGAAGATATTTATCAACAAGAACAGGTTTGTCCTCATCAATTTCAACGGCAGTCTTCAAATACTGTCTGAGCTGTTCGTCATTTGCGACAATCTGCATTGCTCGACCACCGAGTACAAAACTAGGACGAACGAGTACAGGATAGCCAATTTCTTTAGCTGCATTAATACCGTCTTCGATGTTAGTGACAGCTACACCCTGTGGTTGCGGTATGTTAAGTTCCTTGAGAATCTTCTCAAACGAACCTCTGTCTTCAGCTCTATCGATAGCTTCGCAGTCAGTACCGATAATTTTGACGCCTCTCTTCATAAGCGGGTCAGCAAGGTTGATAGCTGTCTGACCACCCAAAGATACAATAACTCCCTCAGGTTTCTCAAACTCGATGATGTTCATTACATCTTCTGGGGTGAGTGGCTCAAAATAGAGTTTATCAGCAGTTGTATAGTCAGTTGATACTGTTTCAGGGTTGTTGTTGATAATGATAGCTTCGTAGCCTGAACGCTTGATAGTTGTTACAGCGTGAACAGTAGAGTAGTCGAACTCAACACCCTGACCGATACGGATAGGACCTGCACCAAGCACTACAATTTTCTTTTTATCTGTAAGAATTGATGCGTTTTCATCAGTGTATGAAGAATAGAAGTATGGAATATAAGCGTTTGTATGGCAGGTATCAACCATTCTGAATACTGGGAACATATTGTTCTCTTTTCTAAGGTTATATACAGAAAGCTCATCGCAATTCCAGAGCATAGCGATATATTTATCAGAAAAGCCCATAACCTTTGCTTCTTTCAAAACATCAAGGTTGTTTGCATTTTCTTTGAGCTTATTCTCCATTTCAACGATTCTCTTGAAAGATTCAAGGAAGTATGGGGTGATTTTTGTGATATCGTGAATAGCTTCAATAGTTTCTCCGCGTCTTAAAAGCTCACAGATAGCAAAGATGTTATCGTCCTTAAAGTTCTTGATGTAAGCGTAAAGCTCTTCATTTGAATAAGAGCTGAACTTAGCCATATAGAAGTGGCAAACACCGATTTCAAGTGAACGAACAGATTTAAGCAGACACTCCTCAAGATTAGAGCCGATGCCCATAACCTCACCAGTCGCTTTCATCTGAGTATCAAGAGTGTTGTTCGCGGTAGTAAATTTATCAAACGGGAATCTCGGGAGTTTTGCTACGATATAGTCAAGTCTTGGCTCGAAAGAAGCGTTAGTGTTTGCAATTTTTATATCTCTTAAAGGCATACCAAGAGCGATTTTAGCAGTAACTCTAGCAATCGGATAACCTGAAGCTTTTGATGCGAGTGCTGAAGAACGGGACACTCGTGGGTTAACCTCTATGAGGAAGTATTCACTAGAGTGAGGATTGAGTGCAAACTGAACATTACAGCCACCCTCAATTTTAAGCTCACGGATAATCTTGATTGCACTATCGTTGAGCATCTTCAAATCATGGTCATTGAGCGTGAGAATCGGAGCAACAACCATAGAGTCACCTGTATGAACACCGACAGGGTCGATGTTTTCCATACCACAGATGGTGATAGCAGTATCTTCAGAATCACGCATAACTTCGAACTCGATTTCCTTGTAGCCCTTAACGCTCTTTTCAATAAGCACCTGGTGCACTGGAGAAAGCTTGAATGCGTTTATACCGATGTCAACAAGGTCCTGTTCATTATATGCAAAGCCGCCACCAGTACCGCCCAGAGTGAAAGCAGGACGAAGTACAACAGGGTAGCCAATACGCTCAGCGGCAGCTTTAGCTTCATCAAGATTATATGTGATTTCAGATGGAATAACAGGTTCGCCGATAGATTCGCAAAGCTGTTTAAACATATCTCTGTCTTCAGCTCGCTCGATACTCTCAGAGCTAGTACCTAAAAGTTCAACACCGCACTCTTTGAGTACGCCTTTTTTCTCAAGCTGCATAGCAAGGTTAAGACCGGTCTGTCCACCAATACCCGGAACAATTGCGTCAGGTCTTTCGTGACGAAGAATTTTCGCAACATACTCAAGTGTAAGCGGCTCCATATAAACTTTATCGGCGATTGTGGTGTCTGTCATAATGGTAGCAGGGTTAGAGTTAACAAGCACTACCTCGTAGCCTTCTTCCTTTAACGCAAGACACGCCTGTGTGCCTGCATAGTCAAACTCAGCAGCCTGACCAATAACGATAGGACCTGAGCCGATAATCAATACTTTCTTAATGTCTGTTCTCTTTGCCATAATTTTCTCCTAACTAGCCGTAAACGGCGCATATTTATCGAAAAGGTTTATCCTTTATATACAATTTTACCATTGTGCACAGTAGCTACACATCTAGAAAAAAGTTCCTCTCCCTCAAACGGAGTAGTTTTGCCCATTGATAGAAACTCATCAGGGTCAACAGTGAATTTTTCGTTCAAATCCCAGACCGTGAAATCACAATTAGATGGAATATTAAATCTAGTTCTCGGGTTGTAGCTAAAAAGCTCAACAGCTTTTTCAATGGAAATAACACCCGTTCTGATAAAATGTGTGTAAATTACAGGAAATGCCGTTTCGAGCCCCACGATACCAAACGCACTCTTTTCGAGTCCCTTAGACTTTTCTTCAGCAGAATGTGGAGCGTGGTCGGTAGCTATCATATCAATAGTGCCGTCAACGATACCCTCAATCAAAGCGAGCTTGTCTTCTTTTGAGCGAAGAGGCGGATTCATCTTGAACTTTCCGTCTTCCTGTAGGTCGCTGTCATCAAGAACTAAATAATGAGGTCCAGTTTCACAGGTTATATCAACACCTCTTAATTTAGCCTCTCTGATAAGCTGAACGCTTTCTTTAGTAGAAATGTGACACACATGATACGGACAACCGGTCTTTTCGACGAGTTCAATATCTCGCTCTATCTGCGCCCACTCACTTTCACTGCATATACCACGATGATTATGTGCTTTAGCATAATCTCCGTCGTGAATGTAACCGCCTTTTAACAGCTCGTTGACTTCGCAGTGAGCAACAATCATTTTGTTTAGCAGCTTAGCTTTTTTCATTGCTTCTTCCATCATCAGGTCAGATTGCACACCGCGACCATCATCAGAAAAAGCGATAACATCATTTGAAATACCCTCCATATCAGACAAGCTCTCACCAATCTGTCCTACTGTTATTGAGCCGTAAGGGTAAACATCAATCACGGCGTCAGACTTGATTTTATCAAGCTGAGCCCTGAGGTTTTCGACACTGTCAGGGACAGGATTTAAGTTCGGCATAGTGCACACAGCGGTATATCCGCCTCTCGCTGCACACATTGAACCGCTCTTAATTGTCTCTTTATAAGAAAATCCCGGCTCACGAAAATGCACATGCACATCGCAAAAGCCGGGTAAAATTGTGAAATTAGAATTATTAAATTCGGCAAAAGCGCCACCGTCCGACAAGCAAGTCTGCATGTCAGAAACAAAAGAGGAAGATCCGATAACATTCGCTTTGATAAATTTATCCATAACACATTCCTCCTGAAATATAAAAAGCCTTACACAATACGGTAAGGCTTGAATTACGCAAAAACAGAACACATATACTATGTGTCCGAAATACATATTAATCAAATCTTACCGATCTCTCTGTATCGCTTTAAAGATTTTCTTTATTATATCACTACAATAAAAAAGTGTCAACAAATTCGGCTCGATTTTTATCAGATTCGTCCCTTTTTTCTAAAACATATAAATATACCAAACGACATCGATAAACATTGTATAATATAACAACATATAAGTTCTTTTTCGGAAAATAGCTCTATATATTGCGATATATATTATATGTAATTACAAAATATTTATAAGTGCATCTACATCTTCCTTGGTTGTTGCCCACGAGGAGGCAAATCTCACGACAGTTTTACTATCAGAAAGCTTTTCCCAGAAACCGACAGCAACCTTTTCTTTGAGCTTACTATACTTATCATCAGTTAAAGTTACGAAAATCTGATTAGTAACAGTTTCGATGAAAAACTCATAACCTTTTTCAATAAATGCATGTCTCATCATATCAGCCATATCTATAGCATGCTTACTTATTCTATAGTACAATCCATCAGTAAACAGAGTATCAAACTGTACACCTAGTAAACGACCTTTTGCTAATAGTGCACCGTGCTGCTTGATTTGAGTAAAGAAATGTCTTGGTGCATTATTATGAGTAAAAACAACAGCTTCTCCGCAGAGTGCACCAACCTTAGTGCCTCCGATATAAAAAGCATCACAAATATCAGCAATATCTTTCAAAGTTACATCTGTACCGCAGCTCATCAGACCGTAACCAAGTCGCGCTCCATCGAGATAGAGTTTCAAACCATAATCTTTACAGACATTAGAAAGTGCATTTAGTTCTTCTAAAGAATAAAGCGTGCCATACTCAGTAGGATGAGAAATATATACCATACCCGGAAAAACTGTGTGTTCATGATTTTCGTCAGCGTTAAACACTGACATATAGTTTTTTATTTGTTCAGCATTTATTTTTCCGTATTCATTTTTCAGCGTAATAACCTTATGACCTGTGAATTCGATAGCTCCTGCTTCATGTGAAAAAACATGTCCACTATCAGCACAGATAACTCCTTCATACGGAGCAAGCATTGTATCAATAACCAACTGATTAGTCTGAGTCCCACCGCTAAGGAGAAAAATTTCAGCATCCTCTCTCCCGCACTCAGCTTTTATCTTAGCTTTTGCTGACTCGCAGTATTTATCAAATCCGTAGCCTGTAAGAGGTTCAAGATTAGTTTTCACCAGCTTATTCAGAATTTCAGGATGAGCTCCCTGGATATAATCACTTTCAAACGACAGCATAATAACACCTCTTTTTCGATATGTTAACATTATATTGTATATATTTAACAAATGCAAATTATATCGTTAATTTATTCAAAAACCGCCTTGACTTTATCACGCTAAAGTGCTATTATAGTAAAACATTGAATTTGTGAGGTAATACATATGAAATATCGTTGCGAATCTGTTGACAGGTTGTTCAAAGCTGTTTTAAACTTAGAAAATATTGAGGAATGCTACGAATTCTTCGATGATATATGCACAATTAAAGAAATTCAGGATATGGCTCAGAGGCTTGATACCGCTATACTACTCAGTGAAGGCTACAGTTATCAGAAGATAACCGAGCGAGTTGATGTAAGTACTGCAACTATTGGCAGAGTCAGCAAATGCCTCAACTACGGAAGCGGTGGCTACAAGAAGGCTATCAGCAAACTAAATACACAGGAGGCAAAGTGATGAACAAAAACGAAATGAATCTAAATTTTAACGAAGAGGTTGTGTTTAAGCTTCGCTCATTGTTTGAGAAATACGGCTTTTCACAATATAAAATGAACAAGTTTGAGGAATACGACCTGTATGCCAGAAATAAGGACTTTCTTATTTCTGACAGCGTCATTACTTTTACTGATACAAACGGAAAGCTTATGGCTTTAAAACCCGATGTAACACTTTCAATAATAAAAAACACTGACGACTTACCTACTACTCTACAAAAAGTATACTATAACGAAAATGTCTATCGCATAGCAAAAGGTACAAACACTTTCAAAGAAATTATGCAGGTTGGTCTTGAGTGTTTCGGCGACATTGACAGCTATAGAATCAGCGAAGTAATCACCTTAGCATGCAAAAGTCTCACAAGCATTTCTGATGCTAGTGTGCTGGATATTTCACACCTTGGTATTATTAATGGTGTTTGTGACAGCTTCAATATCCCGTCTTACGCTAAAAAGGAAATCTTCAAATATATCAGCGAAAAAAACACTCATGAGCTGAACTCTCTATGTAATAAGCTCGATTTAAACGAGGAAAATGCTGAAACACTCAAAGCTCTCGCTTCAATTTCAGGCAAGGCCGACATGGTTATCCCCTATTTATGTGAGCTTTTAGATGGAATTATCGATAAAGAATTGCTTTCAGATTTCAACAATATACTGAACTCGCTCAACGATGAAATCAAAGAGATGGTAAGAATTGACTTTTCAGTTGTGTCGGATACTCATTTTTACAACGCGATTGTATTCAAAGGCTTCATAAACGGTGTGCCTGTGAGCGTACTTTCAGGCGGACAGTATGATAAGCTTCTGCAGAAAATGAAAAGAAAGTCTGGAGCTATCGGTTTCGCAGTATATCTCGATGCTCTCGACAGACTAGTAGAAGTCAAGAAAGAATATGATGTTGACACTGTTATAGTATATGATAACAATACAGATTTAGCTGTACTCAGTAATAAAGTACAGGAAATCCAGAAAAATGGTCAGAGTGTATTTGCGTGCAAGGTTATTCCAAGCGAGCTAAAATACAGAGAACTACTAAAACTTACAGATTGAGAGGTGGATATAAATGAAAACGATGCTTAATGTAGCATTACCAAAAGGCAGACTGGGCGAAAAAGTATATGCTATGTTTGAAAAATCAGGTTTTGAATGTCCATCTATCAAAGAAAATAACAGAAAACTTATTTTTGAAAACGAAGAAATCGGTGTCAGATATTTCTGGGTTAAACCATCCGATGTTGCAATTTATGTTGAAAGAGGAGCTGCAGATATCGGTGTTGCAGGAAAAGACATTCTTCTCGAATACACTCCTGATGTGTATGAGCTGCTTGACCTGAACTTAGGCAAATGTAAAATGGCTGTAGCTGCTAAAGCTGATTTTCGCGATGATAAACAGAGAACACTGAAAGTTGCTACAAAATTCACTAATATTGCACAGCAGCATTATCTCTCCAAAGGCAGAGATATCGATATCATTCACCTTAACGGTTCAATAGAAATTGCTCCTATTTTAGGTTTATCTGATGTTATTGTTGACATAGTCGAAACCGGAACTACACTCAAAGAAAACAATCTCGAGGTTAAAGAGACGATTGTTCCAATCAGTGCTCGACTTATATCTAATAAGACAAGCTACAAATTCAAGTCGGAGCTGATAAATAAAATCGTCACAGAGATTTCAGCTTTATTGGAGGCATAAAATGATTAAAATCTTAAAATACAGCGAAGTTGAAAGTAACGAGATTTTCAGCAGAGCAGAAAGCTCAATGAATGTTGAGGAAATTGTCGCTGATATTATCTATAATGTCAGAAAAAACGGCGACAAAGCGTTGTTTGAGTACTGCGAAAAGTTTGACAAAGCAAAACTTGATACTTTGCTTGTAAGTGAAGATGAAATTAATGAGGCTGTTTCGTTAGTTGAGCCTAAATTCTTAGAGGTTTTAGAAAAAGCTGCGAAGAATATTCGTAAATTTCACAAAAAACAAGTCAGAAACAGCTTTATTATTAACGATGAAAACGGTATAGTTATCGGTCAAAAAGTCATTCCAGTTGACAGAGCAGGTCTTTATGTACCGGGTGGCACAGCTGCTTATCCGTCAACCGTACTAATGGATTCTATCCCTGCTAAAATCGCAGGTTGTAAAGAAGTTGTTATGGTTACTCCGCCTAATAAAGAAGGAAAGGTTAATCCTGTTATTCTCGCTGCTGCAAAGGTAGCAGGTGTTGATAAAATCTTCAAGGTCGGTGGAGCTCAGGCTGTTACAGCATTAGCTTACGGTACAGAAAGTGTACCGAAGGTTGACAAAATTGTCGGACCGGGTAATGCTTTTGTAGCTGAAGCTAAAAAACAAGTTTTCGGTCAGGTTTCGATTGATATGATTGCGGGACCGAGTGAAATCCTTATTGTCTCTGATGGTAAAACAAATCCAAAACACGCTGCTGCAGATTTGCTATCTCAGGCAGAACATGATAAAATGGCTAGTGCTGTGCTTGTTACAGATTCTATGGATTTAGCACTTAATGTTCAAAAAGAACTCGAAGTGCAGATTCCACAGCTTTTAAGAGCAGAAATTGCCAGAGAGTCAATTGACAATAACGGTAAAATTATCGTAGCTGACGATTTATCACAAGCTATAGAGATTTCAAACGAAATCGCTCCTGAGCACTTAGAGCTTTGTGTTGATAATCCTTTTGATTATCTTGACAGCATCCGTCACGCCGGTTCAATTTTCATGGGCAGAAACTGTCCAGAGGCTCTCGGCGATTACTTTGCTGGACCTAACCACACTCTCCCAACCTCAGGAACAGCAAAGTTTTCAAGCCCGCTGTCTGTAGATGATTTTGTAAAGAAAACACAGTATACATACTACACTAAAGATGCGCTCAAAAAGGTTGCTGAAGATGTTGCTTTCTTTGCTACAAAGGAAGGTTTGACAGCTCACGCAAAAAGCGCTGTTATCCGTACGGAGGAATAAGATTGAGCCGTTTTTTCTCAGAAAAATATAAGAACCTTGAGCCGTACACCCCCGGTGAACAGCCAAAGGATAATCAATACGTAAAACTAAATACGAACGAATCACCATTCCCACCTACTCCAACAGCTGTGCAGTATATTGCTCAAGCATCAAAAAGTCTGCAACTTTATTCTGACCCAGAGTGCAGAGAGCTTGTTGAAATCGCTTCAAAAAGATTCGGTGTTAATAAAGATGAAATCATCTTCACAAATGGTTCTGACGAGGTATTAAACTTTGCATTCATGGCATTTTGTGATAAGAACACACCGGCTATTTTCCCTGATATAACATACGGTTTTTATAGCGTTTTCGCACAAATCAATAACATTCCTTACAGAGAAATTGAGCTTAATGAAGATTTCACTATTTGCGTTGATGACTATAAAAATGTTAAAGGAACTGTATTTATTGCAAATCCAAATGCTCCAACAGGTATTGCTCTTACTATAAAAGAAATCGAAGAGATTGTTAGAAGCAATCCTGATAACATCGTTGTTATCGACGAAGCGTATGTCGACTTTGGTGCTGAAAGTGTCGTACAGCTTACTAAAAAGTACGATAATCTTCTTGTTACACAAACTTTTTCAAAGTCACGCTCATTAGCAGGTGGTAGACTTGGTTTTGGTATTGGTAACAAAGCACTAATTCAGGATTTGAACACTATCAAGTATTCAACAAATCCGTATAATGTTAACTCGCTGACTATGGCGGCAGGTATAGGCACATTGATTGATGATTCTTACTCAATGGAGAATTGTCAGAAAATTATTGAAACCCGTGAAATGACGGCTTTAAAACTCAAAGAACTAGGATTTACTATGACAGATTCGAGTGCGAATTTTATTTTTGCTAAACACGATGTAGTAAATGGCAAAGATATTTACTTAAAACTCAAAGAAAAAGGCGTTTTAGTTCGTCATTTTGATAAAGAAAAGCTCAGAGATTACAACAGAATCACAGTGGGTAGCGATTACCAGATGCAGATACTAATCGATAAACTAAAGGAAGTATTGGAGGAGTTACAATGAGAACTTCAACTATAAACAGAAAAACTGCCGAAACTGATATTAAACTCACCGTAAACCTTGATGGTAGTGGTGAAAGTAACATCGATTCAGGTTGCGGTTTTCTAGACCATATGCTGACCTTGTTTGCTAAGCACGGCAGATTCGACCTTGACCTGAAATGCATCGGTGACACCGATGTTGACGACCATCACACTGTTGAAGATATCGGTATTTCCTTAGGCCTTGCGTTCAATGAGGCGCTGGGAAATAAAAAAGGTGTGTCGCGTTATGGATATATGATTTTACCTATGGACGAAACTCTGATTCTTTCTGCTGTTGATTTTTCAGGAAGAGCGTTTTTAAACTATGATTTAAAAATACCTACTGAAAAGGTAGGTAATTTCGATACTGAACTAGTTGAAGAATTCTGGCTCGGGTTTATCAGAAACGCTAACTGCACTCTTCATATCAAACAGCTAGATGGCACAAACTCTCACCACATAATCGAGGGTGCATTCAAATCTGTTGCAAGAAGCATGAAAGAAGCGGTAAAAATCGACGCTAAATTCGCTGATGAAATTTTATCCACAAAAGGTGTTTTATAATGGTTGCAATTGTTGATTACGGAGTAGGAAATTTATTTTCACTGAAAAGCTCACTTGCTGCAATAGGCGCTGATGTAACTGTTACATCCAATAAAGATGAGCTTGAGAAAGCTGACCAGATTATTCTCCCCGGTGTCGGTGCTTTTGAAGATGCTGCTAAAAAGCTGAAAGATTCAGGCTTAGACAAGACAATAAAAGATTTAGTTAATAACGGAAAGCCTTTGATGGGAATCTGTTTAGGTATGCAGTTGCTTTTTGATAAAAGCTATGAATACGGTGAGCACGAAGGACTCGGACTTATAAAAGGTGTTGTAAAACCAATCAAAGATGATGTATCTGTTGAATATAAGATTCCTCACATAGGCTGGAATCCTCTAAAATTTAAAGGTGCGGTTTCCCCTATTTTTAAATATATCAATGACAGTGATTGCGTTTATTTTGTACACTCATTTTATGCAAAAGAATGCGATAATTCTGTTATCGCTACAGCTGAATACGGTGCAGAACTCACTGCTGCTGTAGCTTCTAAAAACATCTTTGGCTGTCAGTTTCACCCTGAAAAGAGTGGGACTGTAGGTCTTAATATTCTCAAAGCCTTTGTAGAAATCAAGGAGGGCGACATATGCTGATTTATCCAGCGATTGATTTATATGATAAAAAAGCAGTTCGACTTTTTAAAGGCGACTATGCACAGATGACTATATATAATGATAATCCTATAGAAGTTGCTGAAGACTTCAAAAATTGCGGTGCTACACACATTCACCTTGTTGATTTAGAAGGCGCAAAAGCTGGCACTACACCTAATTTTGATGTTGTTAAGAATATAAAGGAAAGTACAGGTCTTTTTTGTGAAATCGGTGGTGGTATCCGCAGTATGGATACTATTGATAAGTACATCAGTGCAGGAATTGACAGAGTAATTCTAGGCACAGCAGCTGTTACAAACGAAGGTTTTGTAGAAGAAGCTGTTAATAAATACGGTGATAAAATCGCTGTTGGTGTCGACATCAAAGATGGCTTTGTTGCTATCAAAGGCTGGACAGAAAAGTCAACTTCAGATGCTTTTGATTTCTGTGAAAAAATGCAGAATATCGGCGTAAAAACCATTATTTGCACCGATATTTCCAAAGACGGTGCAATGCAAGGCACTAATCATGAATTGTACAGAAATCTCAGCGAAAAATTCAATATCAATATAACTGCATCAGGCGGTGTATCAAGTATAAAAGATATAGAAAAACTCAGAGTACTAGATATCTACGGTGCGATTATCGGTAAAGCTTACTATACAGGTGCAATTGACTTAACAAAAGCAATCGAGGTGGCGAAATGATTACTAAGCGAATTATTCCGTGTCTTGATGTAAAAGACGGCAGAGTTGTGAAGGGAGTTAACTTTCAAGGACTTTCTGATGTATCCTCCCCTATCACTCTTGCTAAGTACTATAGCGAATGCGGTGCAGATGAGCTTGTGTTTTATGATATTACAGCTTCATCAGACGGCAGAAAGCTGTTCACAGACATCTTATGCGAAACCGCAAAATCAGTTTTTATACCACTTACTGTCGGTGGTGGAATAAACACCGTAGCTGACTTTGACAGAGTGTTAAAATGTGGAGCCGATAAAGTGTCAGTAAATTCGGGAGCTATCAGAAACCCTGATTTAATCTACGAGGCTGCTAAGCTTTACGGTGACCAGTGTGTTGTCATTTCAGCTGATGTAAAGAGAGTTGACGGTGTTTTCAGAGTCTTTTCAAAAGGTGGCAGAGAAAATACAGGTATGGAAGCTATCGAGTGGATTAAGCGTTGTGTAGGTAATGGAGCTGGTGAAGTTGTTTTAAACTCTATAGATACCGACGGCGTTAAGAAAGGTTTTGACCTTGAGATGTTAGATGCAGTATGTAACGCAGTTTCGGTGCCTGTTATTGCCTCAGGCGGTGCAGGAAAAATCGAGGACTTTATCACGCTGTTCAATACATTACCGAAGGTTGATGCCGGTCTGGCTGCTTCTATCTTCCACTTTGGAGAGGTCAAAATAACCGATTTGAAAGAAAAAATGGCTAATGCAGGCATTCCTACCCGAATATCATAATAAGGAGAATAAAAATGATTGATATAGAAAAACTTAAGTTTGACGAAAAAGGGCTTATCCCTGCTATAGTTGTTGATGCAGTTACTAAGAAAGTTCTCACTTTAGCATATATGAACAAAGAAAGTCTTCAGATTTCGATAGAGAAAGAACTGACCTGTTTTTTCAGCCGTTCAAGGCAGGAACTCTGGCTCAAAGGTGAAACTAGCGGTAACTTCCAGCACATCGTTTCTATTACAGCTGATTGTGACAATGATGCTTTGGTTGTAATGGTTGAGCCTGACGGTCCAGCGTGTCATTTAGGCACAACCTCCTGTTTTAACAACGAGGTTTTCCAGAGCAATGAGCGTCACGAGTTTTCTTACAACGGTTTAATGGAGCTTATAAAAGGTAGAAAAACCGATCAAAAAGAAGGTTCATATACAACTTACCTGTTTCAAAAGGGTGTTGATAAAATGCTGAAGAAAATCGGTGAAGAATGCACTGAAGTTATTATTGCTGCTAAGGCAGAAGATAGAAAAGAAACAATCTACGAAATCGCCGACCTTGCCTATCATGTGATGGTACTGATGATTGAACAGGGAATTTCTCTAGAAGATATTCACAAAGAGCTTGCTTCTCGCCATGTTATTGACCACAAGGTTAAACAGGAGAAAATGACATAATGCAAAACTTCGATTTACATATCCACTCAACATACAGTGACGGTAAGGATAGTTTAGAGGATATTGTTTTAGCTGCAATTGGTATGGGTCTATCAAAGATTGGTTTTTCTGACCACTCCTATACCCCGTTTGATGAGAGCTACTGCATCAGTATAGAAGACATACCACGATATATTGATGAGATTTCTGTGCTAAAAGAAAAGTATAAGGATAAAATCACGATTCTTTCAGGCATTGAGCAGGACTTCTTTTCAACTGAAAATACTGACAAGTTTGACTATGTCATCGGTTCTGTTCACTATATCAAAGTTGATGATGGCTTCGTTCCTGTTGATGAAACTAAAGAAATACTGCTCAAAGCTAGTGAGCAATATTTCCAAGGTGATATATACAAGCTGATCGATAGTTATTATGATACAGTTGCAGATGTAGTTGACAAAACAAATGCTGATATTATCGGTCATATTGATTTGATAACAAAGTTCAACGAGAATGGTATTTTATTTAATGAGGGTAATTGCAGATATATTAAAGCTTATCAAAAAGCGTGCGATAAACTCCTCGCTTCAAATAAAGTGTTCGAAATCAACACCGGAGCGATATCACGTGGATATAAAAAAAGCCCTTACCCTTCGTCTGATATCTATGAATATCTGAAGAGTAAAGGAGCAAAATTTATCTTATCAAGTGATAGTCACAGCACAGACACAATTTGCTACAATTTTGATAAATATAGTAACTTAGTATAAAAGCGACAAGGAAATTTCCTTGTCGCTTTTAATTATGCGTAAGACTTAATCTGTATGATACTTTTCTCCACCCTTTGGTGTTAAGTATCCGACATTACCTGTTGAGTCTAGCGCGTTTAAGCCGAAGCTATAGTTCTGATAATTCTTAAGATCAAGTGTAACAGTATTTGCTGTTGTGCTTGTAACCACAGTTTCTTTTCCGTTTTCATCGAAGTATGAAACCCACACTTTTGTTGCTCCTGTGTCACTAGGCCAAGAAAGTGTCACTGTGTCTTCGTCAACAGGAGTGAAGGTGATGAAGTTGCTGTCTGAGTAGAGCATTCTTGCACCAGCACCTATGTAGTTGACGGTTCCCTGACTGCCTGTTTCTTCGTCATTGTACAGTGCAACTACTGAGAAGAAGTAGTACTTAGAAGGTTCTCTCCACTTGAATGTATAGGTTGTATCAGTTGTTTCTGCCCATGTTGTCCACTTTGACAGGTCAGATGTGCTCTTTGTGGTAGTTGAGTAGATTACCCAGTATTTCACTGCGTTTTCAAACGCAGGCCAACTGATAGTAGCCGTTGTTGAAGTCACACCTGTCACAACGGTTGTAATTACATCGCCCGTAGTTGTTGTTACCGCGATGTCAGGACAAGCATCTTTTTCACCCAATGCTAACAAGCCGTTTGAAAGTATCGCTGGTACAACCTTGAAGTAGTAGGTTGTTTCAGCCTGAAGATGCTTTACTGTGTAGCTGAGCTCTGTAGTTGCGTCGTATACATAGAAAGGACCGTTTTCTTCAAACGCTTTGTAAATCCAATATTTCTGTGCGCCTTCTACTGCTTCCCAACTAAGCTCTGCAGAGGTTGTAGACGGAGTAGCTTTGAGTGTATCTACTACAACAGGCTCGAGGGTTGTGAATTCTACTACATCAGCTTTTGATAAACTCATAGTTGAGCCGTCCGATAAAGTTGCTACGACCTTAACCTGATATGTTGTACTACCTAAAAGACTGCCGACAGTTACCTTAGTGGCTGTATTTGAAGTGTAAACACCCCAGGAATTAGCACTTTCGTTATATTTATAAACCCAGTATTTTGTCGCACCGTCCACTGCGTCCCAGGTAAGAACTGCGTTTGATGCCGCAGGAGTTGCTATAATGTTTTCAACCTTAGTTGGAGCCACGGTTACTTCTTCGGTTGGAGCCTCTGTTTCTTCAACTGTCTTAGGAATAACTGTAAAGTAGTAATATGACCAAGATGAATTACCTTCAGGTCGGAAATATAATGTACAGTTGCCAGCCTTTGACGAACCGATAGAATAGTTTTCACCTGAGCTGTTGTACCATCTTGTGTAGTCTGTACCATCGAATTTTACAACCTTGATTTCATCACCATTTTTAAAGGTGTAGTCAAGCATATATTCGCCAGAATTACCGGGATTTTCACTCAGTTTTCTGTCTTCGGACAACGAAGAGACTCCCCAGCAATCCTTACCGTTCAATGTACCTACGAGATAATATCCTGAAGACAAGCCTGAAGTTGTAGGTGCATCTGTATTGACAGCGGTAGGAGCTTCGGTTTCAATCTGAGTTGGAGTCTCAGTTGCTTCTTCAGTAGGTAAAGGTTCTACTTCCTTTGCCTCATAATCAACAGAAATCTTCAGTGTTTCAGTATTCAAAGTGAATGTATAAGAACCACCTGAAGCGTTCAATGTACAACTTTCCGAATCGTTTTTGCACATTCTCCAGCCATTGCCCGCTGTTGTATCCTGGATAGTGCCAGGATTGCCAAACCAATCATCATTTTTTAACATCTTAAATGTATAGGTGCCCGCAGGTAAATCAACCTGTGTGACCGCTTGATTATAATCAGTGTAAACAAACGGATTAGCTGAAGTATCCCAATTA
Organism: Ruminococcus sp.; assembly: GCA_017410265.1. Taxonomy (GTDB): domain Bacteria; phylum Bacillota; class Clostridia; order Oscillospirales; family Acutalibacteraceae; genus Ruminococcoides. The sequence continues at coordinate 274,479 of JAFQRC010000005.1, forward strand.
TTAAATGTACCAACAAGCTGAGCGTCAGTTTCTGAACCAATAACCGATTTATCAATGATAGACCATGTACCACTCGAAGTATCCCATCCATCAGCTATCATAAAATAATTGTGGTTGTTGGATATACCCATGTCACCTGTCTGGTTCCAGATGTTATCCCAGTTATTTGAAGATGTTGAAGGATTCATTCTAGCGAAAATACATTCAGTCCAGATACCATTTGGAAGCTTTGCCTCATAAATACCATCGCCGTCAGAATCGCTGAAACTTACCCACGAATTACTTGATCCGTTCCATACATAAACCGCAAATCTGGCATTATCAGATTTCCAGTTATCAGACGGTTTGAAATATAGTGTGCCTTGTACACCTGTATTATAACCATAGAAGTATCCATCTTTATAGATTGATGTATATGCGTTGAATGAGTGCCCTCCTGAAGACGGAGTCTGGTTGCCGTTGCCATCATTAAATACAACCTTTGAGGTCTCAAATCCATTTGGTACATCTATATAGTACAATCCCAGAGAACTGTCATAAGCCATTTCAGTACCCGGCCAGCTCTTGACTTTATCTCCATCAGAATTATAAATATATGCGTAAACCTGACTCCAGTTTTTGCTCGAATTATTAAAATACATCTTGAGGTCAGTGTCTGGATGGAGCTTTTTATATGTATTGACGACAGAGTCAGTTGTAGTACCACCACTGGCTGTAACAACCATATCTACACTCTCTCCATATTCAACACCACAACCTACGGACACAACATCACCATAAGTATAATTCTGAGAGTATTCATCGCCTATAGTATATGTACCGCCTGTAGCTTCGTTATACTTCAATGTAACATCAAGAGTATCACCTCTGAAAGCCTGTGAACTCTTATCTACATCAACAGTAGACGGATAGCTATACACTACTGCAATACCCGAGCTGCCTATCTCGCCACTGATAGTACCATTAGAAACTGAGAAATGGTTACCAGTGATAGCGTCAGTGTAAATACCATCCCACATCTGGTGCGCAGGAACAGAAACGGAAGTTGAACCCCCTGTTGCATTTACAAGTACAACACCGGTATTGCCACGTTCGTTATACACGATATTTCCTGATGACGCGAGGTACTCAGAATGACCCGCAAAGTAGTTCTTAAACTTATTGATGGCTTTAACTTCTTTATCAGCCCAGGCAGTAATATCGCCATCGCCGAGCATTGTAGTTTCATTATTTTCAGGGCGAGCGAGATATAAACCGCAAACCTGAGCTCTAGAGCCAACGATAGCCCATGTTTTCTTCATATTTTCATTAGAAATCCAGATAGAATTATTATCGGCATAATATGTATCGTGCGACTCGTTCCACTGAACAGCTTTATCAGGAGCAGCACCGTTGCTGATACCTGCAATACAAGCACCGGAGGCATTACCGCTTGCAATAGCATCTCTAATGGTGTTACCTGTATTGTTATCGGTTACGCTCATATAATCAGTATAAGCAGTAACACTGAGGCCACCACCCGGAGAGCCAAGAAGTTCACCATAGTAGTAAGGAGTTATTCCTCTGGTTTGTTGTGCGTGATATGTAGCAGTGCCAAGAACATTTGGCCAAAAATCAGATGATGTACCATAAGCATCCGAAGGAGTTTCGATATGCTTAGCAGCATCAAATCTAAAGCCATCAGCACCTGCATCTATACACTCTTTCAGAAATCCGATAGCATAGCTCTGTACTTTAGAATTACTTGTATTTAAATCAGGGAAACCACTAAGACAGTTATGAGTAACATCATATCTATCTTCCCAGTTTGAACAATTCCATGTAATGGAATACCAACAGCTAGAATCATCTCTGAGGTCACTTGAAATCTGACTGTTAATTGTATTCTCCGTTGAGTCATTAGCCATATGGTTAAATACAGTGTCTACGATAACTTTGACTCCGTATTTGTGGGCTTCAGCACACATAGCTTCAAACTGAGATTTTGTACCAAGAGCGTTCCATGAATTCTGTTCGATATTGAAGCTTATCGGCTGATAATAAACCCAAGCTGAATTCTGGACACTACTCCAAGATTCTCTTGTCGATTCTTTAGAAGACTGAATCGGAGATGTCTGAATAGCAGTAAACCCCTGACTAGCGATAAGCTGCATATTCTTTCGGATGTTGTCAAAAGACCAGTTCCAACAATGCAGAATCTGACCATACTGAACATTATCTACAAGGCCATAATTAAGATTTGTGGCTGATGTAGATACAACAGAATCGGTCGCAGCTTCAGCATTGAGTGATGTGAAGTCGCCCGCAACAATGCAGGACAACAAAACACATGTAGTTAGTGCTAAAGAAAGGATTCTCTTAAACATAAAAATTCTCCTTTAAACAAGTGTAATTAATACAAACCTTTACATGTTGATTGTACAACAAATTCGAACAAAACTTCAACGGATATAAGCACTAAACTTTACTATGCTTTGTTGTGCAAAATAGCTAAGAAAGAGGAACTGATTTGTAATTCAGGATAAAAAAAGACAAGGATGTTAAAAAACATCCTTGTCAAAATATTAGAATAATCAAGTTTTATCGTTATCATCAAAAAGATCGCCACATTCAGGACAGAACTTAGGTGGGTTGTGTGGATCATCAGGGGTCCATCCGCATTTATCACACTTATAAAGCGGAGCGCCTTCAGGTTTTTTGGCACCGCACTGCTGACAGAACTTACCCTGATTCACTGAACCGCACGAACAAGTCCAGCCATTAGCTTCAGGTTTTTTAGCACCACATTCAGGACAGAAGTTGCCGCTTGCTGTTGCGCCACAAGCACACTTCCAACCGCCAGCCTGAGGCTGTGCCTGTTGCTGTACAGGTTGCTGAGCCTGCTGTTGCTGTTGCATCATCATTCCCTGATTATAGAAGCCCTGTGCTGCATTAAATCCACCGCCGTTAGCGTTCATTGCCATGCCCATACCGATGAATCCGTTCATTGCTCCTGACTCGTTAGCTGCAGCTGCTTCCATAGCGTTTGCAGTAGCATCTGTCATTCGACCAGCCATCATAAATGGATTTGAGCCCATTGTTGCGGCATCTTCCATCCGGTTGATCTTCTTCATATCCTCTTCTGTAAGAGTGATTGGGTTAAGAGCGATTGACTGAACTTTGATACCTCTGCCCTCGCTCCATCTGCTCTTTAACGCTTCGTTTACTGCATCTTTGAGTTCGAGTGTGTGTGCAGGAATCTGTGCAGGTCTAAGCTCTTTTTCTGAAAGCACTGCAAAAGCAGGCTGTAAAGCATCAATAAACTCTGTCTTGAGCTGATTATCAATCTCGTCACGAGTGAATTCCTGTGATACATTACCGCATACTTCTGTATAGAAAAGAAGTGGGTCTGTAATTTTATATGAGTAGATACCGTTACATCTTACCTGAACAGTTCTTCTCATATTTATATTCTTATTTACTACATCAAACATAAATGGGTTCGGAGTACCGAACTTGTTGTCCATAATTTCCTTTGTGTTGAAGTAGTAAACTCTCTGATCCTTACCGGTATCTCCGCCATAAGCAAAACGCTTACCGATAGTTTTAAAAGTCTGTTTTAAGCTCTCTCCAAGACTACCAGCGAAAATACTAGGCTCTGTTGAGCTATCGTATGTAAACTCACCAGGTTCAGCACAAACCTCAACGATTTTGCCCTGCTCTACGATAATCATACACTGACCATCGGCTACTGCTATTCCTGAACCGTTGGAAATGATGTTATCATTACCCTTTGTGTTTGAAGAACGACCGGTAATCTGCTTCTGTCCCCTACGCATAAGAACATCTTTAGGAAGTGCGTCGCAGTAGAAAAATTCCTTCCACTGATCAGCTAATACTCCGCCGACTGCTCCTATACCCGCTTTAATAAGTCCCATATTAAAATCTCCTCTCGATTTAATTGTTTTATAAATTTATCACAAGCCTATTTCTGATAAGGCTCATACTTTCCTGATGAATAAGGATTTTTATTTTCCTTTGGTTTATCTGAATCAGAGCTACTCTTATTCGCCCATCTGAATATCAGCATCCAGATAATCAGATACAATATCCATAGAGAAAAGGTAAGAACAGCCCACCAAATAGAAATATTAAGTAAAAAATGCAGAATAAGTAAAACCGCAAAAGGAATAAGCCCCTCAAGGTTAAGTAGCATATTAATAAGCAGACACATTAAGAAACTACCTGTACGCTTAGTTCTTCTCAAACAAACACATCCATACTCAATATATGGTTATTATAACACAATAATCTTTATTTGTCACTAGTATATTTATATGCTATAAGAATAACAAAAAAGCTGACAGATAAAACCTGTCAGCTTTGTACATATAAATTATTCCCACTCTTTCGTAGCGGGTTGGCACGAGGTTTTGTGTCGTGTTTTCTGGTGCATTTCGTGCCTCTATTATCTCTATTGTCTCTGGTGGTTTCGGCTTGCGATTTTTCTGTTACGCTTTTGTTACGCTTCCGTCTTCGTCAACGTCCACGCCTTTGCTCTGAAGCAAAGCCACCGCTGCTTCGTTGTAAAAATCCGACCGGCTGTATGCGGTTTCGGTCTCCTCGCTGTGCTTCTCGACGTAGTCGTCGATGAGGTCAAGCATACCGACGGGAATGTGTACCGTGACCGGTACGCGCCTGGTCTTGTTCTTCATGGGTCTTCCGTATGCCATTGCGATCTCCTCCTTTTCAGCCGTTGGTTTATTATATCACTTTTCGGCTGTTTTTTCAATGGGTTTCTCGATAGTCGAGCGTTTCACGTGGAACATCTCGCTTTGCGGGATTTCTACCAGTTCTGGTGGCGCAGCTCCTTCAGGATCACCAGGAGCGTCCCTTCGACGCGGCATCTGAAGTATGCCTTGTCGCGGTCGCCCAGGGCATCCTTGAGGGGACCTTCGAGCGGTAGGTGGGTGGGCGGTATGGTTCCGCATTTGCTATAAACGAGCGCCGGTGCTCCTTCGGGGAAGATGGGGCGCTGCACTTTAACCTTGTACGTTGGCTGTTTCATTGGCTTCTGACTCCTTTCTTTTTGGGCACCACTTTGGAGAGCACCTGGTAAAGGTGGCGACGCATCCGAGCGACCGGCATTTGCCTTCGGCGGTGCAATATGCGTAGTATTGTTTGAGGGGTTTCTTTCCAGCGGTCATGTCTGCTTTATCCGCATAGAGAAGGTTTTCGCAGGCGTTCTTTTTGTCGTAAACGCTGCCGCATAGGTGCGTCCTGGTGTATTTGTCTTTTGTACTTTCTTTCCGGACTTCGATTTTAACGATTATGTCTTCGGCTCTGAAGACGTTCTCGGTCGAAAGCTGGCGCTTGGTGGCTTCGAGTTCGCCTTCGAAGGTACCCTCCAGGGTGTAAGCCAGGAGCTCGCGTCCGTCCGGGGCGTAGAAAACTACCCACTCTTTCATTCTTCCACCTCCAGCTCTCTTCCGCATACCGAGCAGAATTTTCTCGGCAGCTCTCTCTTTCCGAAGCGATCCTGACTGATGACCTTGATCTCGCTCGCGGTCATGCTCTGGTCTCCGAATTCGTCGGTCTGCATTTTGCACCAATGGCAGCCTTTGTCCTTCTTTTCTGCTTCGTCCTCAAAGACGGCGAGGGTTTGGCACACCTGGGTGATGAAGGGGCAGTCCTTCTTCTTGCATCCCATTCCGGAGCATGGCTCTTTGAAGCACTCCGGGAAATAAGGGGTTCCGATGTCGCTGTAGGCGGTCAGTCTGCCTTCGGTCTGTTTTTGCCCTATTTTCAGGGCGGCTTTGATGGTCTCCCACGCCTGGGCGATCGGGAGGTGCTCCATGTCCACCATCTTGTTGTTCGACGGTGGGATCGTGCTATCGAGCACGGTTATTGCTTGCTTGAGGTTCATTTGTCTGTCTCCTTCCATATTTCTTTGACCTTCGTGGCGACAATTATCGGTCGGCACCATTCACGCTGGAATTTGCGCCACTCTTCGTCGACGTTTCCGTTTTTGTCTCTGTAAAGCATGGCGTATGGCATGAAGCCAGCCTTGATGGTATCGTTCAGGCGCTTTTCGGCTTTCTCGAATGTGTCGCCTCGGTATCCGACCAGCACGTAGCTGCAGAGCGTGTGGCTCGCTCTGGTGAAGCCTGCCTCCTGGAATATTCGCCCTGCCTGCAGAAGCGGCTCGTAGTCGTCTGGGGTGTCGTAGGCGCAGTATAGTCGCTTGGTACCGGCTTCCTTCATGAGCTGCGCTTGCCACGGTTGCACCTGCGCGGGTTCGATTCCTCCGGTGAAGATCGGGCGTTCCGGCTGTCGCTTCAACATCTCGATCACCGCTCTGAAGTGCTCCGGCGACGTTGCCAGTATATTGTCGTCGAGAATATTCCATCCGTCTGTGATGGGCAGTTCGATGATGCGTCCTTTGGCGGCTTCGTAAACGCTGCAGAACCAGCAATGATTCGGGCACCCTCTGCTGGTGAAGGTGTATCCCTTCTTGATGTAAAGTCCGGGTGTGAAGGTGGGCGACATTCTGTCTCCGTATGCCGGTCCTCCGACGCGAACCGGAACGCCAGCCTTTTCCCATTTCTTTGCGAGTTCCTCGGCTTTGGGTATGTCGTAGGTAAAGGTAACGCTCACGTGGACCTCATCGAAGCCTCCCAGCTCCAGCTGCTTCCTGGTTGGCGCTTTGGTGGTTGTCATCGGATCGTCAGGGGTTGCCTTTGTCCTGCGCGGAAAGACGCGCAGGATCTCTTTTCCGTTTACGTTCATGCTGTTGCCTCCTTCGGTCTGGTGAGTGTGTACGTGCGGCCGTCTTCGTCGTGTATCTCGACGTGGCTCACGGTGTCGGCTACGGCGCCGGCGATTCGGCTTGCTGCTACGAGAATGCTTGCGGGGATCTTTTCCCCTTCCTTGAGGGGAATGGTTAGGATCATCTGCTTCATGTTATAAGTCCTCCATAAAATCAAATAATGAGAGCTGCATCGCTGCCGCTTCTTGGTTTGCTATCTCTTGGTCTACTCGCGCGGTTACTTCTTCGAGCGTCTTCCCCCATTTGAAGCCGCGCGATACCACATTTTGCTCCTGATTTAATTTTTCAAGCTCTGCCCATAGTTCTGGGTGGTATTGCCTGGTGTGAGCGAATTCTGCCCATTTCTGATTTGGGCAGAACCAGCACCCGCCACGCTTGCTAAATTCATAAATCGGCGAGAGTAGGTTGTATTCTTTGCAGAGGTCGTGTGCCATTTGTTCGGTATATCCATACCTCTGAAGAAGCGAGACCTTGTTGGTTCCTTCGAGCTTTGCCAGGCGCTCCGGTTCGTCGATCGCGATTCCTACGTACTGGGTTATCTCGCTATCCTCGAATTGTTTGTAATAGTCGCCGATCGGGCGTGTCTTGAGGGTTCTGTTTGCTGCGCACCGCCCCCCCAGGAGCCAGCCTGCGTATTTTCCTTTGCGTTCCGGTATGTCGGTTTCTTCTATTACGTGGTAGAAAAGGGATAGGTAGTCTTTGCTTCCGCGAATGATTTCCGTTTCGTACCCCCAGCTCTTGAAAAGGGGAATGGCTACGTTGTGTACCCACTCCATGTGCTCCGGGAGTTCTCCGCTGATTCCTCTTTTGAGGTCAAACATAACTTCTGACATGACGATCCGGCTCGGCGGCAGGTTATGCAGGTGGTCGAGGATAATGCCTGCCGTGCTGTCTTTGCCGCCGCTCCAGGAATGAAAGTAAAGCACGGCGTACCTCCTCTCTTAATATCCGTAATGTACGACGTGAAGTTCGTCCCATTGCTCCGGGTTTATGGCTTTGAGTGCCGCCAGAATGGGTGGTACTCTTCGGTAGTTCATCTCGGCTCCTTTTGTCTCCAGCCATTGAATTACCTCTCGTATGTCCGCCTCTTTCATCACGGCTCCGTATTTGTCTTCTTTGGTGGAATGGTCGCCGTCTTCTATAAACAGTTCGAAGTCGATTTCCTTTTTGAAGAGGGATCGCCATCCGTTTGTGCTTCCCATGCAGGAAAGGTTGAAAACGCACAGAATTTCGGCGTAGTATACCTTTCCGCAGTTTTTGTCTGTCTTGTTGGTTTCTCTGTGGGCGTTTGCGATTATAACCTTGCTTTCGTATGACATTATTTTTCCTCCTTTTTAACGAACGTTTTTGTAAGGATTTCCGCTACCTCGACAGCCTGGTTCAGCGCGTCAACCATCTTCCTGATTTCCTCTGGCGAAAGGGCACCGTAGGATGTAGTCTGTATCTCGAAGCCTTGAATGCCGGCGCCGTATCCGTCCCTGCAGTAAATGGTAGGGAGGTAGTCGTCTCTCTTTTCTCTTACGCTGATGTTGGTGGATCCGTCTTTGTAGTACACGACTTTGACTTCGTAGTCTGCGATTTCGTATTTTTCGAGTTTTCTGTCCTCGATGGTTTTGGTTTCTACGAGTGTGAGTTTCATGTTGATTCCTCCGTGTTCTGTTTTTTGGTGTATCCCGGAGGGGAAGGCGCCGAGGTTACCTTTCGCAGCCGTTACCGTCCGCCGGCTTTCCCGGTGCTCTGACCGCTTCCGCCCGACTTGCACTGTCGCATTCTGTTTTATCCTCGGAGGCTCTTCCTCTCTCGGTTTACGAGAACATTATAAACCACCATCGGTTTATTGTCAAGAGAAAAATGCCAAAAATACTACACAAAGAAGATGTGCGTATTTCTGGCACTTTTCAACAAATTAGAGGGACGGGAGGGGCGGAGGCTCACTCCCCCTTAGACCCCCTCCCCTCCGCCAGTATATCACGGGGTTACCGATTTGTCAATAACTTTTTCTCAATTTCCGAGAATTTTTATTCCGTGATGAGTTCGCCGGTGAGGATGGCTGTGTTTTTCTGGTCCCTGACCTCCGCCTCGATCTTGGTTGCGAGGTAGTTCGTCAAGTCTCCGTATGCTTTGGCGAGGTAGTTCTTCGCCTCGGCGCTCATAATTTCCATAGCCTTGCTCATCGCCTTGTTGAATGCTTCCTTCTGGTTCTCTGTCGAGAAGGCTCCGCTGTTCTTCAGGTTGTCCACGTAGGTCTGGCTGGTGAACGTTACCGCCGTTGTGACCGCGTCGGCTGCTTCCTTGATATAAGAAGCTGCGAGCTCGTTGTTGGTTTTTGCGGCTGCCTGGTTGCTCTTCTGCTTGAGGAAGCTGCAGAGGTACGAAGTGATGACCGGAACGGCCGCGATGATTACTGCCTGGAGCAGTACGAGAATGAATTCTTTCATGGTGTGGTTTCCTTTCGATTATTAGATTTAGCGGAGTGCCCCTCGCATGGGAAGGGGCACGTCTCGCATTCGTTTGGGTTGCATTTGGGTTCTCCGTCCTCCCTGCAGATGCTGACGATCCACACGACGGCGATCGCCAGCACTGCGATGAGCAGGAGGAGGTTCAGAAGGGCGCCCATGCTTACGCCTTCGTGAAGGTTCCGGCATCTACCCAGCCATAAACCGTGGCGCCGGATCCGGAGACTCTCACAAGGTGGTAGGGGTGCTTCGATTTGCCCAGCTGGTAGATCTGGGTGATCTTCGCCTTGCCGCCCTTGCAGCTCTTCGCTGCGGTGCTGTTTGCGCTGGTGTAGTGCTTGTTGCCGTTATAAATAACGGTGTCGCCGACCTTCGGAGTCCACGCGGCCGCCTGGGTGGTTGACGCGCCTTTGATGTCGGCTTCGTCTACCCATCCGTAAACGGTGGAGCCGCCTCCGCTGACCGCTACCAGATGATACGGGTGCTTGCCGTTGTATGTAGCGGTTACCTTCGCCTTGCCGGGTTTGCAAGCAGGACCACTCGCTGCGTTCGCGCTGGCGTAGTGTTTTGTGCCGGTGAATTCTACGATGTCGCCGACTTTAATCTTGCCGCTGGTGTTGGTGCTCGGCTTCGTGGTGGCTGTCGTGGAGGTTCCGGCGTTCACGCTTTCGCTGGCGCCGGTGTAGGAAACATACGGCAGCTTGCCGTGCTTCGTCCAGTTGCGGCGGCTGTAGCCGCTCTTGGTGCAGTTGCAAGCGGTAATCTGTACGCAGTTCTTCCACGCCGGTGTGCATTCAACGGCAAGACCGCCGCCGATGTAGATGCCGATGTGTCCCTTGCACCATACCGCTTCGCCGACCTCGATTTTGGAGAAGTCGGTGCTCACGTCCTTGCAGACGCCGATCATGCTGTCGGCGCCGATGTCAGGCACGCCGTTGCTTGCGTACTTGGCGCCGCCGTAGTTCTTCGTGGCGTCGCCGTTCCATCCCCAGAGCAGTCCCTTGATGAGGCAGACGCAGTCAAAGCCGAAGTATCCCTTGCCGATCAGCTTCCTGAAGGTCGCCTGCTTGGCTGCTGTGTACCAGCTGGGGTACTGTCTGGTCTTTCCTGCGATGACGCTCTCGGTGACCGGTGCTCCGAAGACGCCCCACATATAAATGGTCTTGTAGTTCAGCGCCACGTCCTTCGCTTTAGCGGCGAGCTGGGCGCCGGTGGTGATTTTGGTTGACATAGGGGTTTCCTCCTTCTTTGCGGGTTTCGCGTATTTGTCGTAGTATTTCTGTCCGTAGGAGGCTCTGGCGTTCTGGACGCTGGTGCCCTGGTTTGCCGGACGTTCGTACTTGAGCAGGACTGCATTCGACGCCACGAGGACGCTGGTTGCAGTCTTCAGGGTCTGGAGGACGGATGCGTATCCGCTTTTCAGCTCTTTGATTAAGAAGGAGAGCTGCATCTCCAGGTCGCCGATGGACTTGCCCGCGCTCTTTGCGAAGTCAAGCAGATTCTGCTTGCGCGACCAGTATGTCCATTGTGCCAAGCCGTAGCCGGCGCAGTCCTTCACAAAGTTGCAGTACGTTCCGTTGTCCACGGCTGCGGTGTACTCGGCATCTGTCATGCCGAGCTTCTTCTCGTAGGTGTTCTGAAGGTTCGTCGGACGGAGCGCCGATTCTGCGTAAAGGTTACCCATTAAGCCGGCGGCGCCGAAGTCGTTCAGACCGTTGTCTTTGAGAAAATTCCAGATTTTCTCTTCGGTTGTGGTGCCTTTGAGTGCCATTGTTTATTCCTCCGTTTCGTTTGCCGCGTCCTCGCGCTTCTCCATGTGGTCTCGGTCTTCGAGTTCCCACTTGCGCTCTTTGTTGCGTTCCTTCGCGGTCTTGATCCATGCCATCATGCCGCACTCGCCGCCCAGGGCGGCAAATACGCAGGTGACCAGGGTGTCGGGTATCATTCCGGTCTCTTTGAAGAGAGCGATCATCTCGATGGTGAACGCCAGGAGCGCCACCGCGACGATCACCAGAATGACGTCCATCGTTCTGATGTGTTTCGGTTGTTTTGCAGCCTTCGCTTTCGCCCTGGCTCGCTTTTTACGGCGGAGCCAGAGCGTCAGCTTGCTGCGCTTCTTTCTTGCCATGAAGCGCGCCTCCTTTACTCGTAGAGAGCATGGACGCCCTGCTTTGCCAGGAAGTCCTTCTGCTCATGCTTTACTTTGGTGGCGTACTCCAGGGCAGCGTGCATATCGCCGTTGCAGTGGGCGTCGGGGATCCGCTGCACGGCTCTGGCTGTTGCCTCACCGAGAGCGATCGCGGCGCTGGTGCCTTTAATCAGGAAGAGCTCGTTTTGCTCGCGAGCTGCCTCGCGTTCTTCTTCTCGCTTTTCCCGCTTCTCGATCTTGCGCTTCAGCTGCCATACACAGAAGCCGGTGAAGGCAGTCGGAAGACCGAAGGCTGCGGCGACGATCGCTATCAATTCTCCGACGGATAATTCAAGCATGGTCGTCTCCTTTCCTGCAGCCGGTGTTGTGGTACGGACGGAGCCCGACTTCGAGAAGGTCGAGCTCCGTGTCAACGGGTACACGCTTATCTGCAAATTGTTTCTTCGTCTCCGCGTCCACGGTTTTCATTTGCTCAATGAAGAGCGCCTGCTCGCGGATGATGCGGGACTGTGCTTCCGTGACCGCACAGAGGCGGTCGATGAGTTCGAGTGGGTTCATTGCCTCATGTGCTCCTTTCGTGGTGGTTTTTTACTCGGCTGCCAGTTCGCCCATGCCGCTGTCAACCAGGAGCTCTTTGACCTGGTCCTTCAGCAAGCGAGGAACCTGCGCGAATGTCTTCTTACCCAGCATGATCTGCTGTGCCCATAACATTGCCATCATTGCTTCGCCCTCCTTTCCGTATAAAATTCGGAATATTAAACGCCTAATCATAGACGACCTCCGACATTTCGAGCAGGCACCCCATGAGGAATTCGTTCGTCATGGTCTGCTCTTCGAGCGCTGCTTCCAGCTGCGTGATCTTGCGCCTCATCTCTTCGGGCGTCATCACGGGTTCTGTGGGTGTTTCCTCGGTGCCTTCTTCGGGATCCGGCTCGACCGGTGTTTCCGGTTCTTCCGGTTCCACGACCTCGAAGCCGTCATCGAGCTGCTGGCGGATCGTGATGTATTCCTCTTCGGTAATCTCCACGGCTTCCACCGTCTCGTATTCGCCGGCGCCTGCAGGCACGGGGTTGAGCCAGGGAACGCGCCACACGTGCGCCTGGTCTGTTGACTGGATGAATTGAGCGTCCTCGGCATCGCAGCCGATGAGGATGCGGTTCTTCTCCTGCCATTTCAGCCAGACGAAGTTCGCGTCTATGACGGTTCCGTTGGCTATGACTTTGTAGTATTTCATGCTATCAGACCTCCTGTTCTGTATCGGTTAAATAAGCGGTTGTAAAGGATGAGCATTGCCTTCCTGGTGCGGTAGCTGTGCGCGATGGTTTTGGCATTTCCGAACCACGACTTGAAGGAGTTGAAGGCGTCGTCGCGGGTCATCAGACCGGCGTCCACCAGCTTGCGGAATTTCTTCAGCTTGCGCCGCATCCGGACGATGCCAGACTTCGCCATCCGTTTGATGATTCTGCCGGTCTCGGTCACGGTGTATCGAACCTTCAGGAACGTGAAGCCTCGCGTCGCTTTTACGATGCGGGTCTTCTTTTCGTTCAGCTTCAGTCCGAGTTTGGCGCATAGTCTCCTGATGCTTATCAGAAGCCTTCGCAGGTAGTCCTTGTCAGCGTGTAGGATATTGCCGTCGTCCATGTAGCGGATGTAGTGCCGGACGCTCGCTTTGTCTTTGATGGAGTGGTCGAGCTTGTTCGGTACCACCAGCGCCATGTCTTGCGAGATCTGGCTGCCGAGGGTTGCTCCGCAGGCTCTGTCGGCTTGCAGTTCCGCCATGAGCCTCGCCTTCTCGCTTTCGTCGGTCAGGATGGATATATCCTGCTCCTGGTACATTTTGATGAAGTACATCGTCAATGCCTGAAGCCTTTCGTCCTGACCTGCCTCTGCCAGCTTTTCTCTGCAGAGGCTGTGCCTTATGCTGTCGAAGAAGCCGGTAAAATCATAAACCAGAGCGTAGAAGTCGCTCCCGCTTTGTCTGACCTGGTCTTCGATGTGGCGCACGATTCGGCGCCGGGCGTGGCTGACGCCCTTTCCTTTGGTGCTCGCTGGGTTGTCATAAATAAGGGACGGCTGGGTTAGCGGGGTTATCGAGCTGTCGCACAATGCCCCCTGGATCACTCGGCTGTCGATCATTATGGCGTGGATGTTTCGCTTCTTGCCGCGTTCGCAGATCGTCATCTGCTTGATGGTGCGGTTGACGTCGAGCCGTCCTGCCCATAGGCTGTCTTTGGCTCTTTTCATTTTGACTGGTGCGTGGGCGATGTAGCTCTGAACGCTGCCTTTCCACTCCACATCCTTCCGGCGCCTCTGAAGCGAGCGAAGAAGCGCCTGCATAGTGATTACGTTCGTGAAGGTTCCGTGCTGCTCGATCTGCGCCTTGCGCTTCTCAGCTTTCCTTGCCTTATCACGAGCGATTCGTGCTTGAATTCTTTCTTGATTGGTCATAGTGATGAAGTGTCGCCTTCGCCCGTCCCGGCTGGTATAGTCGCCTCCGATCGGAGTTGCCTCCGGTTTTTGGTTCTCCGCCGTTCTGCCGGGTAAGCGGTACCGGGAATGAAACAAGAGGGGACGGTTGCCCTCTTGCCATGCAAGAAGCGTCCTCCCGACCGCACCAGGGACACCGGCGTGGTGTACCGCCCTTAAATCAGAGCGGTCATGTATTTACCAGGCTGTCGCCTGGAGGGTTGCGTTCTCCTTCTCATAATTTTGATTATTTCACCCTCATACCTGGTTACTGTAATTATGAAAATCGAGGGCAGACGCCATTGCTGTTGGACGCGTTGTTGCCGTTCGTGTTCGCGTTGCCGTTGTTGTTCACATTGCTGAAGTTCGTCGCGTTCGTGACTGCCGCGCCGCGAAGCCAGAAGTTGTTCGCTGCAAACCATTGACAGAACGCCACCCGGTATCTCCTTTCTACCGGAGGTCTTTGTATCGGGCGCGGTCCGCCTTCTTCATTCCCTCCAGAAGTTTCAGCTCTTCGTCGAGGAGACCTGCCCAGTCGTCCATCGTCTTTTCGCTGTAGTCCATGATGTTCCAAAGAGCCAGGAGCGGTCTCTGCATAGCGTTGAGGCTATCTATTGCCGCCTGAATGTAGCGCTCGCGCCGTTCTGCATCCGCCCTGGTCTCCGGTATTTTGTGGTTCGCAAGGACGACCGAGCAGAGGGCGGTGTCGATGTAGTCCGCTATTTTTCCGCTCAAGAAGTCCTTACAATGATTCGGTGCGTGACCGATTTTCTCGTAGGTATATTTGTGAAGCTCCGCCATCTTCTGAAGGAACGCGAGCCTCTGTATTTTGCGTTTGGGCAGCGCTACGATCATCGGTTGCACCTCCTCTCTCTTGGTTACTCCGTAAATCAGAGCGATCTCCCGGTTGAGCATATCCGCCCATTGCTTCGCGCTGTCCTCGTTGACGTCGAGGATATTCCAGAGCGCGAGGAGCGGCTTCTGAAGGGAAACGATCGCGCGGAGTGCCTCGGTGAAGAGGGCGCTCCTTTGCTTGCTTCCGTTCGCCGACTTCGAGTTCTGCTCGTTGGCGAGAATGACGGCGGTGTATGCTCGGTTGGTTGGGTCGTAGATTTTCGGGTATATGAATTTTCGATACCGCATCGGCACGGAGTTGAGCCGGTCGCTGGTGTGCCGGACTATGATCCCCATTTGCCTTTCAAATTCGCTGAATGCGGTCTTTCTCTTGCTCCGTAATACCGACATGGTTTCTCCTTTCTTCCCGGTTATCTGCCCCGACTTATGCGGGGCAGATGTTCAGGATTGCGGCTGCGCCTTTTAGATTGAGAAGCGAGGGCAGACGCCAGCGCTGTTGGACGCGTTGTAGCCGTGCGTGTTCGCGCTGCCGCCGTTGCTCACATAGCTGAAGTGCGTCGCGTATGTGACTGCCGCGCCGCGAAGCCAGAAGTAGTTCGCTGCAAACCACTCGCCGTTGCGGCGGATGTAGCCTCTGCTGGATTCTGAAGTGTTGATCCAGAGGTCGCCTTCCTTGACGTTGTTCGCCGCGTTGGTTGTCGGGTCGGTTCCGGATGTGAATATCGAGTATCCGTCCGGAAGCGCCACGCCTCTGAATTTGATTCTGGATGTGTTGTTCGTGAAGAATGTCACCCAGTTGCCTTCGTAGACCCACGGCTCTGCTGTGGTGCTGTAAACCTCCGCGTAGGACGGTACCCAGAGGTACGCGTCTGCAGCTTCGATTTCGTGGTTGGTGCCGTCGACGTAGCAGTTGTAGTTGATTTTGCATTGCTTCATCATCTGGCGCCATACTTCAGGGAATGCCTTATAAAGGCGATTCTGCAGCCATGCGAAGAGAGGCATATTGTCGAAACCTCCGGCGTTGCTGTTGGTCGTGTTCATCTGCTTGGTGCGCTCCAGGAGGCTCGCGCAGATGAAGTCCACGCTGGTCGGCTGTACGCTGTTGGCTGTCAGCTTGTAATTGCCGAAGCCGCCCACCTCGAAGAGGTAGGTCTCACGCGGCCAGCTCACAATGTTGCGGCAGTCCGTGTCGCCGAGGTCTCCGTGCCAGATGCGGCAGGAGTGGATCGTGCCCTTTGCGTAGTCGCCAATGTAGCCGGCGTCCGTCTTGGTGGCGCCGAGTACGAGCGTGCAGTCGCTCTGGGTGTCGATGGTCTTTGTCAGTTCTTTGAATTCCGGAGCGTCGGTGTACGCCTTCGAGGAGTAAACCTTGACGTTTCTGCTTCCGGCTTCGTGTCTGATGACCATAATCTCGCGGTAGGTTGTCGCGCCGCTGTTGTAGGTATTGGTGCTCCATTGTACGGAAGGTCCGCCTGAATACTTGAGCTTGAAGCCCATGTATCCGTCTTCCTGCATACAGCAGATCATTGTCTGGTCTGCGGTCGTGTCGCTGAAGGTTACGTCTGCGACTACCGTCCAGGCTTCGCCGATGCCGTTCTTCAGGAGCTGGATCCCGGTGTCGACGTAGTTGGTACCGTCGAGCTTCAGCTCGTTCGCTACGTCTGTGAAGGGGATGTTGCTGTACTCCGGTGCGAAGCCGAAGGTTACCGGCACTCTGTCCTTCAGGGAGAAGTAGTCGAAGCTCTTTCCGCTCTTCGATACGGCGTAAATCTGCGCCGGTGTCATGCTGCCGATGTCGGTTCCTGCGTTCGGAAGTTCGCCGCGCTGCCATACTGCCCAGACGTCGAGGTCGCCGGTGATGAAGCCGGTGCTCTTATCCCATCCCTCGAAGAGGTAATAAACGAATTGTCCCTCTTCGTCGGTTCTTTCGGGCGTCTCGCCTGCGTAGATGGCTTCAGAGCCGTAATCTACGACCTGGGTGTCCATAACGATGCCGACCTGGGAAATCCAGCGCACGGTGTACTGGCGAGGCGTCTCGCTGTAGGTTGCGGTGAGCGTTCTCGGTGCGATAATTGCAGAGAGGTCGCTGTCCCATCCGTCGTATGTGTAAACGGTGGAGACGCTGCTCTCGCGCGTCGGTGTCGGGATGGTTCCTGCAGTTACCGGGTCCGCGACGTCGTTTCCTCGGTCGACGTACTCGCTGTGGAGCACGGTGCCGTCCCAGTTGACGAATGTCACCAGGTACTGCTGCACGAGGGTCTCGTAGCTGATCGCAAGGTCTGACCACGCGGTTCTGTATGCGGTGAGTTTTGACTGCCTCATGATCGGCACGTAAACGGCGCCGGTCAATACGGACTGCTCCAGGTTGTGGTCTGCTTCGTCCAGACCCTTAATCGCAACGAGGCGGTCGAGGATCGTGGTATCGGGAAGCGTCCAGTTGATTCCGAGGATACGGATTCTGGTCAGTCCGGTGGCTCTCTCGATGAAGTCGAGGGTGTCAATGGTCGGGCAGTCTTCGATTCTTGCTGTGCGGAGCGCGTCGTAGGATGCGAATGTGAGGCTCTGGAGGTTCTTCAGGGCGATCGCGGAGACGCTGCTGACTGCGGGTACTTCTGCCGTCTGGATCTTGCCTCCGGGCGCAAACGATACGCCGGTGATTCCGGATCCGTTCGCCTTCAAAATGAGAAGGGCGTCGCAGCCGGTAAGGTCGAGCGTCTGTACCAGATTCGGCAGGTTCTGAATGTCGAGGGTTTCCAGGAGCACATTATTGCCCAGACCGATGGTCGTGGCGTTGGTGTTGCTGTATCCCTCGGCGCCGTCGCCAATCTTCAGGTGGCGAAGTTTTACGGCGCTGGCGATGTTGAAGTAGCCGATGTAAAGGGGCGCCAGGTCGCCGACGTCTGAAACCATCGAAGCCGTGTAGATGTAGATTTCGGTGTCGTTCAGGGTGTCGATCGGGCACTTCAATTCGTAGGACTGTCCGCGCTTCGCTCTCACACTTACGATTCCAGAGCCGGACTGCAGCGTGATGTACATATCGGCGTATGGCGTGATTGTTATCAGGTCGCTTGGCGCTACGCCGCCCCAGTTGGTCGGGGTGTATGCGCGGAAGGTGATTGTGTCGGAGGTCGCCTTTGAGCCTCTGTATTTGGAGGCGATGTATTTCTCCTGGTAAATCTCAAACTGGCGCCTCTGGTCTGCTTTGGTGCCGTAGAGCATTTCGAGGTATGCTTCGGTTCCGCTGTTGGTGTACGGGCGGATGTATTTCTTCCACATATCCTCAATGACCAGCGCTTCCGGTCTTGGCGACTGGTGCGCTGTGAATTTCGCGAGAATTCTCTCGGCGTTCCATGCGCCCTTTGATTCCAGCGTCAAGAAGAGGCTGCGGAGGTCGTCGTAGAAGAAGTCCCTCACGTTGCACCAGAGCACGCTGGAGGACGCGTTGAAGACGTCCTTTGTGCCGATGGTGTCGGTGTCTTCCATACCGTAGGAAAGCGTCAAGCCGCCCTCGTTGTCGTTGCCGTCGGCGGTGTCGTTGTCGTAGTCCTTCGTGAAGTCCCAATGGATACCGTCGTCGGTGGAGACGAAGACGTTCTTTGCGCGGTTATCAACCATCGCGTGACGCTCTGTGAAGAGGTAATGGTAAAGGGCGGAGTCCTTGATGAAGTAGTCCTCGAATTCTGCCACGAATTTCGCGCCACGGTATTCCGCCGTGTCGTGCGTGTAGGTCTTTCCGCCGTAGGTTTTGCTTTCGGGAAGTGCCGCGTCAGTCGCTGCGGTTCTGTCGGTTGAAACCACCCAGGAGAGGACTCTCTGCCATGCAGCTTTGTGCTCTGTGGTCGGGTTCTTCGGGTATCTGAATTCAAACGATCCTTCTCCGTCCCATGTCTCGGTGGAGAGGTCGTCGCTCTTCCATAGGCAGGGGTTGTTGGTGTTGTTGCTGATTTCAACACATGACTGCAGCGCGTTGTCCTGCTGTCCGAATACGGCGAAGTTCTTCTTTGAGTTGTTCATATCGCCGCATCCGTAGAGAACGGTCGCTCCTGCCGGTACTGTGATGGATCCCATCTGTGCCGCCTCGGTGCCGGTGTTGTGGAAGAATACGACGCAGGGGTGTCCCTCGACGGTGTCTCTGACCTTCGGGTTCGCCGCTCTTGCTGGGTTGATGTACGGCTGGAATTCGTTGTATTCGTCCGCCATGACGACGTTGTTTGCGTTCTCCGAAGAGGCGACATTGAGCTTGATGTTGAAATAATTCACGCCGATGCTCTTGTCGGTCATGGAGTATTTGTCTCCGGTGGTTCCATCTCCGAAAACGAAGGCGGCCGTGGTTACCTCGCCTGCGTCGTCCTCGATTGCCTCAAATTCGAGGTCGAGGTTCAGCGCCGCTTCTCCGTACTGTGCGGAGGAGGTACCTTGAGCCTTCATCGTAACGTTGGCGCCGGTGAATTTGTGCTTTACGCCTCCGGCTTTCATGACGTGGTCGACCGTGCAGGTGACTTCGTCTGTCTTTGCCGTTGTCATCTTCGGGGCGTGTACCGTAATCACGCGGAGGTTCGGACTTGCGTCGATGAGCTTTTGGATATCGATATCTCCGTTGGAGTCGTAGATGTTGTTGCGGTTGTATCGCGCCAGCATCTCTTCGGCGTCCGGAGCGTCCGCCATCCAGTTTTCGTGGATTTCGAGGCGGGTCAGGTCGTTCTCGTAAGCCTTCACGCGGTAAATATGGACGTCGCAGTCGTTGGATCCGATTCGGAGCAGCTGCGGATTATCCTGGGTGAAGTTGTCGTTGTCGGCGTAAATTGCCACCTTCGAGGGAATGCCTTCAAGCCAGATCATCATTACGCGGTCGCCGCCATCGGGTTCGATGTTGATGTCCATTTCGATGATGCTGTCCTCGCAGTACGGTACGTCCATTTCGGTGAGCTGCGATCTTACGGTCGCTCTCTGCGCCTGGAGTTTGACGCCGATGTTGTCTGCGAAGCACGAGAGAATTTGTGCGTCGTAGTTTCGGCAGTTGGTTGCCTTGAAAATGAATTTCAGCTCCTTGCCGGTTCTCATGGCGTCGTCTGCAAAGAGGGACTTGTCGGCTTCGACGTAGGTGCCGCATTTTACACAGAAGTATGTGTTGCCGTCGGCGTCGGTTTTGAAGCCGCCGTTCGACCAGTCGAAATTGTCGGAGAAGGTCAGCGGGTGGTTCGTGCCGGCGCCGTCCTTGTATCCGAATTCCTCGCGGTCGGTATCGTTGTTGGTGTGCCCTGCAGGGTTAAGGTCAAATACGAGACCGGTGGTCACCGGTTCCACGCTGATTCCGATGTCCTCGACTTCGAGGGTTATCGTCTTGACGACGTCTCCGCAGGTGATGGTGAGGTTCTTTGTGCCCGGTGTGTCGGGTTTGTAGCTCCAGGTCTGGCGCGTTCTGTCGACGGTCAGGTTGGATACGACTTCGCCGTCCACCTTGAGGGTGATGTCAGCTGTCAGGCTCGCCGGGTTGTAGACGATGTATGGGATTGAGACGGTTGTGTACTGCTTCGCTTTCCCTGCGTAGCTGCAGGCAATGATCGGCGTGGAGTTTCCTTCCTCCGCCCAGATTACGTCGTATTCCAGAGTGTTGCTGGTTACGGCGACGCCGTCCACCGTGGCTGTGGCGTAAACCTTCAGCCTATGGGCGCCATGGCTCTGTCCGGGGATGCTCTGTGTCTGCTGTCTGTTGGAAGCGGTCACGGTGGCTGTTGCTACCTCTGTGCCGTCAATCTCAAAGTGGATCAGCTTCTCGATGTTGTTGCCGATCGGCGTGTATCTGAAGAGGACGTCTCCGTTGTAGATTGCCGCGTCGTCAAAGCTCGCGCTCAAAGAGAGAGCGATGGCGCTGATTGTCCACGTCTTCGTGCCGTAGTTGTCGTCTTCGTCCGTCACCTTGACCTTGACCTTGTTGGTGCCTTCGGTGAGGTACGGTCCTACATTGATGGTGTGGCTTCCTTGCTCGATGTTCTTCTGAATGACCGTCGAGCCGTTGATGGAAAGCTCAAGCGTACCGCTGCTGTTGGTGAATTCGCCGCCGCTGTCGTAATCGTAAAAACTGAAGATGATATTCACATCCTCGCCATGTGCGACGGTAATTGCTGACGCTCCGGTGAGGTTCTCCAGTTTTACAACGGTGCCGGAGGAGCTTCCGCCGCCTCCGCCTCCGCCAATGAAGCAAGGATCCACGACGTCCTCGCCTTCCATCTGAATGTGAAGGTATCCGGTTTCCTGGTTGTAGGTGACGCTGTCAAAGGCGAGACCGCCGCTCTCGATGGCGATATCTGCCGACGTGTCGTCCCAGAACGTGATCCTGATGCCGGTGTCGATCGGGTCGACGCTCTTGACCAGGTTCGAGTACATTTCCTCGATGCCAGCTTCGGTCTGCATTCCTTCGTGGATCCCGGCGTCTTTCAATGCCTGGATGAATGCTGCAAGCGTGGCTCTGCGAAGGCTTTCCTTCGTTTTGCCGCCGACCGTTTCCGGCTGGGTGATGAGTACGCTGGCGCTATTTCTGACGTTTTCCGTACTCTGTTTTTCGGTTATCTTGGTTGTTGCCATACTTTACCTCCTTATCTGAATGCGATGTAGCGGTAAGTTTCGCCGCTCTTGTTGGTCGCGATCTTGTTTGAGGAGCTGTAGTTCACGTAGAAGCCGTTCGTGGTGATGAGCAGCGCCGTGTGGGTGTTGCTCCACGTGGTTTCATGCGCAGACGATGTGCAGCTCCTGGTTCTCAAGCCGTAGGTGCCCACGGCAAGACCGCCGCAGACGCCATCGACGTCGTCGCCGACCATGCCTCTGCCGTTGCAAAGGAAGACCGCCGAAGGCGTAAAGTCAAGCGAGATCAGGCGCTTGGTGGATCCGTTTCCGCTGTAAACACCGAAAACCGGAGCGCCGAAGTAAGAGCCGAGCTGTTCTGCCAGGGCACTCATGCTGGTGCAGCCGGTACCGCCTCTGGAAGCTCCAAGAACGCCCTCGGTGAGGTCGTTTGTGGAGTGCTGGTGTGCTTCTTCTGCCGCCTTGATCTTCTTCGGGGTTATGCTGTGCGGATTTTCTGCCTTCAGGTGAAGGATGAGGTTGTTGATCGCTCTCTTCACTTTGCCCATGAAGGTCGCCATTTTTTCTCCCGGTGTGGGTTCCTCAAGCGTTGTAGCGATGGTGTAAGTGATCGCCATGTCTGCCGGTGCCACGTTCTCGACGTTGCCGAGACCGATCTGCTCTGCGTTTACACCGTGAGGATTGGAGAAGTCGCGCTTGTGCTCCTCCAGGCTTTTCTTCGTGGCGTATACAGAGCCTTCGCCGATCGTAGCGGTTACTTCCTCGGCATCGCCTACCATTACGAGAATGGTCAGGGAGACCTCGATTGTCTTGCCGCAGTCGTTTGCCGGGATGAATTCGTCAAGTTCTCCAGCGTGGCAGTATGCGTAGAGCAGCTCGTTTCCGTCTGCGTCCTCTGCGAAGACGCCGGTCTCTGCCCAGTTAAAGCCTGCGACCACTTCGCTGTTGTTGAAGGATCCGGCAAGGCTGACATAGTTCGAGCCTCTCTCGATGCTCTCGATCGGAATTGTGACCATCGGGTTCACCAGGTCTACGAGCGCGTCCTGCGTTGCCGGTTGAGAGACGCTGCAGGTGATGGTGCTGTAGTTCTGATTCCATTGGGTTCCGGTGTATTCGTAGAGCACGTCTTCCGCTGTGCTGTACCACCAGTCCCCGGCGTTTGGTTCGAGGGGTGCTACCGGGTCGTATGTGAACGGTTTTTCCTCGTTTTGCATCCAGCCGGTGGAGAATTCCTTCAGCTCTGCAGCTTCGGTGTCGTACCAGAGGTCGCCATCGTAGGCTCTTGCCGGCGCGGTCCCGCTGTAGGTGAAGTTGTCCTCGGTGTCGTTCAGCCAGAGCATTCCGTAAACCTTCAGGATGGATGCTGCGGTGTCGAACCACCACTCGCCGGCTTCAGGGGTTGTCGGCGCTGCGCTTCCGTATGTGAAGACGGTCGCGTTGTCCGGAACCCAGCCGGTACCATAAACGTGGAGCGATGTGTCGTACCACCAGTCGCCCTGGTTCGGTACTTCCGGAGCGACGTTTCCGTATGTGAACGGGTGATCGTCGTCCTGCCATCCGAGCGCATATTCCTTCAGGCTGTCCGTTGTGGTGTCGTACCACCAGTCGCCGAGCGCCGGTGCCTCCGGTGCTGTCCCTGCGTAGGTGAATGCCTGGGCGTCTGCCGCCCACTCGGTGCCGTTGTGTTTCATCAGCACGTTGTTGGTGGAGTCGTACCAGTAGTCGCCTTCTGCAGCTGCTTCGGGTGCCGTGTCTGCGATGGTGAGGTTTACGCCCTCTTTTGCGCCCCACAGAGCCGCGCAGACCTTGAGCTGGGTGTTTGCTTGGTCGTACCAGTAATCGCCCGCTGACGGCGATTCTGGGGCGTCCTGGGCGCAAGAAATGACGACGTCTGCCTCTTCGTTCCATTTGTTTCCGAATGCGTAGAGGATTTCGTTCGCCGTGTCATACCAGCGGTCGCCGTTTTCTGCTTCAGGAGGCGGTGTGGTTGAGCACGTGATGTTTGCCGATTCGATTGCCCAGCCTTCTCCGAAGTAGTAGAGGGTGTTGTTCGTGGTGTTGTACCAGAGGTCATTTTCGGACGGCTCCTCCGGGGCGGTTTCGCCGACCGTGATGGTTCTGCCGCTGGTGCCCCACGTCTCCTTGTACTCGTAGAGGATCTCGTTCTCTGTGTCGTACCAGAAGTCACCGGCAGACGGACTGTCCGGCGCGGTTCCGTTGCCGATTTTTATTTTGGTGAAGTTCAGGGGACTGCCGGAAAGCGCGGAAATAAGCAGACCCCTACCTGCGTCTGTGAGTTGAGGTATTAAGCTCATGTTTGCCTCCTTTCGTCGTCAATAAAGACGTTCATATTTTCATCCGCCAGCGTGTTGCCGAGTTCGTCAACAAGCCATACGACGTCTGAAACGCCTCTATCGTCGTACTCCGTGATCGCCACCGTCTTCATTTCGTGGACGGCGGCCGCGAAGTACATGGAGAGCGTGCCCTTGCGAGGCAGCTCGATGGAATATGCGAGGTGGGAAGGCTTCACGGTGTTGATCTTCTTGATGACCGCGATGTAGTCCACGGTCGAGGTTCCTTCTTCGATGGAAACCTTGAAGGTATAGTTGCCGTTGTCTTCGTCCACCGTCACCGGTCTTCCGGTGAGCGCTTCCAGAATATCCTCCAGGGTGGCTGGGGTGAGCGGTTGCTTGCGTCCGCGCTTCGCAATGACCGCCGCGCGTCTGGTTTCGAGGTCTTTGGTTTCGTCAACCTCAAGACCGTAGCGCTGTTCCCAGTATCTGATGCCCCAGGTGCATTGTTCGAGGAAGCATTGCTGGCGGAGGCTCTCTACGAGCTGCCGTGCCTGATCCATTTCGAGACCCATGACCTCGTAGAGCCACTTGCCGACGTATGACTTCTCATAAATCGGCGAGACGCGGCTCATCATTCGTTTTGCGCTTTCGCTTTCCGGGAAGCGTTCGATATCAAAGTCTTTCTTCATGGATTACACCTCCACGCTGCTGGTTACGGTTGCGAATTGCCCGATGAGCTTCGGGTATTCATCCAGCGCGAGAGAGATGTTGTCGGTTCCTCCGTTGAGCGTCAGGTTGGCGTAGTCTGCTACGCCGTCGGTGCCGATAATAATCGAGCCGATTCGGTTTCGCTTGATGACTCCTTCCTTTTGCGCTGTCTCGAAGTAGTCCTTCAGGCTCTCTCCGATGTTTGCCACGATGGCGGTGTAGTTTTCGCCGGTTGCGATGGTGAGATCGCAGGCGACGTTGACGTCCACCGTCGTCGGTGCGGTAATGGTTACCGTTGCTCCGATCGGCGCCAGTCTGGCGCGTCGGTTTTGCGGCGCCACGATGTGGTTTTCCACGTCGGTGATGATTTTCGGGTTTGCCGGCGTTCCGTTGGCGTCCATGACGACGACCTTCACGGTGCCGGGTCCGTTCCATTCGGGTATGACGATAACGTCGCCCACGCCGTTGATCTCCTTCGCCCAGCGGATGTAGTCGTTGTCGCATCCTACGAACGAGGCGTCTGATGCTTCGCAGATCTCGCCGATTCGGCTGCGGAGCGATTCGTCGTCCTCTTCAGCTGCGCCGCCGCTGGTGCTTTCCAGGTTGGTGATCTTCTCGATGCCGGAAATGGAAGGCGACACCATGATGATGATGGTGTCTGCTGCCACGTTTCCGATGGTTCCGGTTTCGCTTGCCAGGATGGGGACGTCTGCCACGCCGTCGAGGCTTATGGTCGCCTCTTCTGTGGTGTAGAAGGTTATCGCAGCTGTGTCTCCGGATGCCGGGACTGCAAAAAGGAAGCCGTTCGGGATAACCGTTCCGGGTGAGCCGGTGATCTGCAGGGTTCCTGAAGCGTGGCTCGCTTCCTTTCTGGCGATTCCTACCGCCCTTGCGTGGTAGTCGAGGTAGATTCCGTAGGAGAACATATAATGCATGATTTTGGTGGTCTCCATCATGTGGAATTCGAGCAGCTCTGCTTTTTCCAGCGCTGTCGGCTTCGTGAAGTCCCACGGAAATCCGCCCTCGGTGTCGTCGATGTCGTCAGGGAGGTTATGCATCATTCGCGCGTGGATCGTCTCCGCGTCCTGACCTTCCAGCCAGGCAGGCGGGACGAATGTGTTGTTCTTTGCCATGCTTCTTCCTCCTTACGTTGAGAATGAGACGCTTATTGTCTCTTCCTCCCACTCCTTGCCCTTGATTGTGAATGCCAGGTAGAGGGCGTCTGCTCTCCAGCTGAATTCAAAACCTCGGACGTATTCGGTGTGGGTGTTGACCATCAGCGCCTCTGTGATGGTTTTTTCGAGTGCCGATTCCACGGCGGCGTGGTCGCCTTCTGCAAGTGCTGCCTCTTTTTCTGCACCGATGTCGGTGCTGTAAGCGAGGAAAGCGTCGCGCTCGGTCATTACTGCCTTGCGGCACCATTGCATATAGGCTTCTTTGCCGGTGGAGGCGGTCATCTTATGGGCACCATCAAGCCTGAAGTCGCCCTTGTCGTAGTCGAAGAATACGCTCGGTTTGTACGTTCGCGTTTCGCTCTGCGTCGGCGCCGAGATCTCCGGCACGTCAAAGACGGGGAATAGGTTCTTTTCTGCCATGATTTCGCCTCCTATCCGATGTCAGTCGCCGGTCGGACACGCCCCACGACGATGGCGTCGTGCTGTACCCACGCCACCAGGACGCGGTCTCCAGGCTTGAGCCAGCGGAGCTTTTCGGGAATGAGGACGGTGTGGCTGTGGGTTCCGCTGCTTTCGTGCTCATGGGATCCGTCACCGCCTACGTGTCCTCCGTGGCTTCCGTTGTTGCCGTGGGTGTGTGCGCCGTTCTGGGTGGTTGTTGTGAGCTTCGTCCCGGTCTCTCCGAGGGTTAATTCTTCGAGAACGAGGTAGTCCGCTTTCGGGATCGGTATCGGGTATGTGTTGGTGAGGAGGCTGTAGTCCTTCTGGATTTCTCCGAAATCAAGCACGAGGGAGCTGTTTGCGTTTCGCTCGCCTTGCATTCTTCCGTGAAGTTCTCTTGCGAGTTTATTCATTCCTTCGTCCATGTCCTCGCCTCCTTAACTGAACGAGCCAGCATCTACCCAGCCGTAGACGTTACTGCTGCCGCCGACGTTGTTATAAGCGCCGCCGATGAGGTGGTATGGGTGCTTGGCTCCTTTTGCTACGACGGTGATTTTTGCTTTGCCGCCGGTTCTGTTGCCGCCGCGCGGACTTGCGTCCTGCGACGTGTAGTAGTGGTTTCCTCCGTTGAAGTTGACGATATCGCCGACCTTGTAGTCCTTCTTGGTGGTTGTGGATTGTACTGCGCCGCTGCCTTTGATGGCGTCTGCGTTGTATTTCACCAGTCCCATGCTCATGGACTTGTTGGAGGCGTTGTGCTGAATGGAAACGACAAGAGCGTACCCGGTGAAAACGCGGGCGGTCACCTTCACCTTGTCTCCTTTGCGGAGCCAGGGGATGTCGGGTGCTTTGAAGTTCATTGTCTCTTCCGGTTCGCCTTCTTCTTTGAGGATCTCCTTTGCGGCAGCTGTGGCGGTCGCCAGGGAGTCGTCATCATCGCGGACGTAGATCTTCTGGCGCTTGCCGTACTCCGTCTTGCCGTTGATGATGGCTTCTACCGCTTGGCGGCCGTCGTCGTCTTCTGAAGCTACGACTTTTACGACCGTTACCATGTCCCCGGTGCTGATCTTATACTTGGTCAGTTCGAGGTTTTTTTCTTCCTCGAAGCAGTAAATGGTTGAGTTGCTGCCTTTCGGAACGACCGAGACCTTGCCTTTGTTGGCACGGATGATGCAGTCCGCTCCTCCGTGCTTATGGGCGGTCTCCAGAAGCTCCAGGGCGATGTCTGATAGGTATTCGTTCTTGAAGGTTGTCTTCGCGTGCGAGATGTCCGGTCCTTCGTACTTTTCCACCGGGATTCCCCAGTCGTTGAATATTCCCATCAGGGCGGTTTTGGTGCCTACGCCTGCGCTGATGTATCGGTTGTCTTGCGATCCCTGCAGGTCGAATAATTCGTCATAGCCGAGAAGGTCGAGGGCGTCTGACGTGCTGGAGCGCGTCGGCTGCCAGTCCGTGATTTTGCCTCTTGCTACCTCTTCGGATTTTCCGCCGTATTCGGCTTTTACGATGATGTAGCAGTTCGGCTTCGCCAGGCTCGACATTCTGCTGCCTTTGTGGACGACGTTGGCGAGGTTGAGGGAGACACGCTGCGCGAGTTCCCCCTCGTTTTCCTCCCAGCCGACGTCTGTTGAGGCTCCGGTGATATCCAGCTGTTCGCCGTTCTCACGGAGCAGATAGGTTTTGTATGCGATTTTGCTGACGTCAATCATCCGTGCTGCACCTCCTTAATAAGGCAAGAGCAGAACCATTCCCGGTCTGATGAGGTTCGGGTTTGATCCTATCGTCTTTTTGTTCAGCGCGTAGATTTCCGTGTACTTGGCTCCGCTGCCGAGCTTCGCCTTCGCGATGTTCCAGAGACAGTCGCCCTTCTTGACCGTGTACGTCTTCGTCTGCTCCGATTTTGTCGGGGTGTTGGTAGAATTAGTCGTCGGTCTCGATCCGCTCGCTACGTTCGAATTCTGGGCGCTCTGGGTGGTCTGTGCTTCCGTGATGGTGTAAACCGTCGCCGCTTTCGCCTCGATGAATTCTATCGTGTAGTCGTAATTGCCCACGCCGCCGGTCGGCTCGTAGGTGAAGGACTTCAGGTAGACGTTGGCGTATATCGGCGTCTCGGTAAGCATCAGCACCAGCTCCGTGCGGTTCGTTCTCCACTTCTCGATGCACGTGATCATCTCCTTCGGGGAATGGTAGAGCGCCGTCTTTACAAACGGCATCTGACGCATCGCCGGTCCGGGGAATGTTCCGCTCCATGAGAATGTGCGGAGTTTCTGTCCGCTCGGTATTTTAACTTCGCCGATGTTGATGAATTTGTAGGTGATGAAGTCGCTGTCTGCCTTCGCTTTCACCTTTTCCGGGAGGAGGCACCATGAAAGTCTCCAGCCGGTGTCTTTTTCGGTCAGGTATAAATCCATGCGTTACGCTCCTCCTTTCAAAGGCATATTTGCAAAGATTCGGGCGAGACGGTCTGCCATTTCGTCGCCGATGTCGTCCACCATTTCGCGAATTCTCGACTTGATGATGGTTACGATGGTTTCTTCGTCCAGATCGTCGCCTTCGATTACAAATTCGGGGTTTACTTCGATGTTGATGTCGAAATGGTTGCCTCCGCCGGATCCGCTGAAGGTTGTCACCGGAATGTCTTCGGGGATGTCTCCCACGATTCCGCCTTCTGCGTAAGGTCTGACGCCGAGCTGTTCGCCGGCTCTCATCCAGAGGTCGAGTCCTCTTGCGCTCTTGCTGGGCGAAAGAGGAATAATTGCTTCGGGTCCGTCTTCTGCAACAAGTCCCACGTGCGGGGAGTGCATAATGCCGCCCCATGCGTGCTTGCCCTTCGCGTCGTTATAGCCGGCTCCGAAGAAGCCGCTCACTTTGTCCCATACGTCTCCGAACCAGTCGCCGATGCTGCTGAACCATCCGCTGATGGCTCCCCAGATGTTCGATGCCAGGGTCGGGATTGCCTCTGTGAATAATTTCTTCACGGCTTCCCATACGCTTGAGAAGAAGCCAGGGATTGTCTCCGTGAAAAACGGCACGATGTTGTTGTTCCAGATGTTGCTTGCCCATGTCGGGAGCGTCTCTGTGAAAAACGTCTTGATCGAGTTCCAGAGCGTTGAGAAAAAGGACGGGATGCTCTCCGTAAAGAAGGGCACAATATGGTTATTCCACGTATCCGATGCCCACGTCGGCAGGGTGTCCGTGAAAAATGTAGAGATTGAATTCCACAGTCCGCTGAAGAAGTTCGGAATGTCTTCGGTGAAGAACGGAACGATTGAGTTGTTCCATACATCCGACGCCCAGGTGGGAAGGGTATCGGTGAAGAAGGTTCCGATGGCTTCAAAAATTCCGCCGAAGAATTCGGGGATGGTTTCTGTGAAAAATGGGACGATGTGGTTATTCCAGACGTCGCTTGCCCATGTCGGGAGCGTGTCGGAGAAGAACGTGCTGATTCCGTCCCAGAGGTCTCCGAAGAAGCCGGGGATTGTCTCGGTGAAGAATATCTCGATCTTACCGCAGGCGTAGCCTATGGCGTATGGCACGTCTTCCGTAAAGAAGGCGCCGATTCCTTCCCACATTTCGTCCCATTTCTCCGGGATCGTCTCTGTGAAGAAGGTCGAGACCTTCTCCTTCAAGCCGCCCCACCAGGTCGGGATCGTGGTCGTGAAAAAGTTCGAGATTGCTCCCCAGAAGCTGTTCCAGCCTTTCGGGATGGTTTGCGTGAAGAATTTTCCGAGGTCTTCCTTGAAGAATTTCTTGGTGCCTTCCCACGCGTTGGAAAGCCAGCCGCCTTCGTCCGATCCGTCGGAGAGCGCCTTGCCTGCAGCGTCGCCGGTGAAAAGCGAAATAATTCCGCCGATACCCGCGCCGATGAGCGCTCCGGGTCCTGCACCCACGCCTCCGAAGAGAGCGCCGATGCCTGCGCCGATGCCTGCGCCTGCTCCGACCATTCCGGTCTTGGTTCCTGCCTTCCAGTATTCGTCTTTGGCTGCCTTCTTGTCGCCCTCTTTGCTCTTGCCGATGCCCTGGAATAGGTCAATAATTGCAGAGCCGAGACCGAGAACGCCGCCGATGATTCCGCCGACGGAAGCTCCACCGACTGCTGCGGCTCCTGCCGCCGTTGTGGCGCCACTTCCGAGCGATCCTGCAAAGCTGCCGAGGGTTCCGCCCAGTCCTCCCTGAACGGCGAGAAGGGTTCCGTCTGCGCCGATTACGGAAGAAGTCGAGCCGAGGGTCAGCAGTTTGCTCAACCAGCTACCTGCAGCTGTCAGTCCGGTTGCGGTGCCTCCTGCGGCCGCAGTTCCTCCTCCGAGGAGACCTGCGATCTTGGCTCCGCCGCTTCCGAGCAGTCCGGCGATGGTTTTTCCGCCGCCGAGAAGGAGACCGGTTCCTGCAGCTCCGCCTGCCAGAGAAGGCAGGAAGTTCTTCAGGGCAGTTCCTACGCCGCTGCCGCTGGCGTTGTTCACGGTCGCGCCGTAAACGTTGACCACGGTACCGTTGACGGTCGTGGTTGTGCTTGTTACCGTCATTGTGCCGAGGGTTGCGGTGTCAGCTGCAGAGGATCCGCCGCTGTCCTTTCTGAAGAGGGAGATCAGGTCGTTGAGCTTGCCGGCGATTCCGGTGATAAGGTTGAAGCCTACCACAGCGCCGATGCCTATCACGACTTCCTTGTTGTTGTCTGCCCATTCCTTCAATGCCTCGGTGATTTTTTCGGTGTCAAAGCCTTTCTTGAAGCCTTCGATGAACGCTCCGCCCACGCTGGTGCCGTCCTGAAGGGTTTTGTCCAGGTCGATTCCCAGGAGTGCGAGCAGTCCTACTGTAAATCCGGAGCCGATGGCTTCGCCGACTCCGTTCATTTTCTCCGCGAACCACGCCTTGCCGGTGCTTTCCCACCATTCGCTGAAAGGTTCCGCGATGATCTTGTTCCATGCGATTTTGACCTTTCCGAAAAAGTCCGCCTTTTTGAATTCGTCGCTACTGAATACTTGGCTCGCAAGGTCTCCGAATTCTTCGACCTTTGTTATTGCGCTGTCTATCCATTCTTCGAGTGTAGGGACGAATTCCTCGATCCACGTGCCGGCTCCTTCTGCTACTCGCGTGAGTATTTTCTCGATGCCGGGCATTTTGTCGTAGATCATTTTGTAGAGCTTGGTGAAGCCAGGGGTCAGTTTGTCGCCGATTGTTCCGCTGATCTGGTCCCATGCGTTTTTCATCTTGATGAGGTATCCAGTCGGGGTGCTTGCCATAGCTTCTGCCATGCCTTCCCAGTTTTCTTTGATGATGCTCTCGATTACAGCTACCTTCTCCATGTCGGTGCCAGTTTCGAGGATCTTCTTCTGGGCGTCGGTTACTTCGAAGCCTTTCTTCGTCATTGCGTCGTAGGCTCCGGTGGTCATCTTGGCGAGGTTGGTTGTGTAGTCGACGATGTCCTCTGTGGAGAGTTCGACGCCTCCGGACATACCGGCTGCGTAATCCGCCACAGTATCCATCATCCTGGTTATTGCATCGACATCCTCGAAGTACGTTGCAAGTTCTGCAGCGGCGCCGACCATTGCTTCGTCGGTGTACATGGTCGTCTTCTGCATCTCTGTTGCTTTAGCGTTAATCGCATCAATGCCTTTGCTGTCGATTCCCATATTCGAGGCGGAAACTTTCAGCTGCGACTGCATTCGTGCCATGTCTGCCGATGCTTGTAGTGCGTTCTTTACCGAAATTCCGGCGAGGACTGTCGAGACGGCTGTTGAAATGCCGAGCATATCGCCCAGGACGGATATCATCTTCTTGACGGGTGCCGTGACTTTGTCTACGACGCTCATCGTGAAGCTCCACGCCCTGCCGGCGACGCCCCTGACGGTGGTTCCGATCTTACTCACGACGCTGGTCACTTTATCGACCGCTTCGATGGCGACCTGCCACTTCGTCTTGTTCATCTGATCGAGCCGCTTCTTGGTCTTCTCATTCTGCTTGTCGAATTTGTTCATCTTCTCCGTCGCCTTGCTGACGCCGGGGTCGGTTTTGTCTTCGACGTGAATGGGTATTTCGATTCGGAATGCTTCAGCTGCCATTACGATTCCTCCTCTCCATGAAGCTTGTTATTTTCCGCTTCCACCTGGACTCTGGTGGATGCGAACATAAAGGCACGGACGCCGGGCGGTTTCGCCATCACTTCGTCCGGTGTTATCCCTTGCCTTTGAAAAATGTGATGGAGAACCGTCGCCTTGCCTCCGGCCAGTATTAGTTTTTTGCGACTTCCTCAGCCATAGCGCTGTAGCCGCTGATGGTGTCGATCTTGTCGCAGACTGCGTCTTTTTCGCCAGCCTTGAGCACCTTGCCGATGAGTTCGGTTCCGTTGAGCACGTCGAGCTTCTTCCACGCTGCCTTGTTGTCCCAGACCTTCTCGCGGTCTTCCGGGATGGTTGCCTGGTAAATGAGGGCGTTGCGGTACATAGCGGTGTCGGTG
This sequence comes from Ruminococcus sp., assembly GCA_017410265.1. GTDB lineage: Bacteria > Bacillota > Clostridia > Oscillospirales > Acutalibacteraceae > Ruminococcoides. The sequence goes on from JAFQRC010000005.1 coordinate 306,864, forward strand.
TCTTCGGGGATCTTGATGCCGATCTGCTTGTTGCGGATGTACTTGGTGTGGCGGTTCTTGCACTTGACGTACTCCTCTTCGGAGAGAGGTCTGATGCGGAATTTAATCAAAACGACGCCGTTTCTGGCGATCTCGATGGGTACGATTTCGTCCTCATCGTTGATGTAGTCAGCTGCGGCAAGCAAGCCGCCGAGGATGTCGTCCTCGTAGGTTCTCATGATACCTTCGTTGGTTTCTTTGTCCATCTCGACTTCTTCGATGGCTGTGTTTTTCTTGGTTTCAGACATGGTCGTGTCCTCCTTTTCGTTATAAAAAAATAAGCAGGGGCAGTTTTACCCGCCCCTGCCGGTTGTTATGGGGCGATTGTTATCAATCTGCGGTGAGCAGCTTCTGGAGAGCAGGGGGTTCGTTTACGAAGAAGCTCCACGCTCTCTTGAGAATGTCTCCGACTGTGACGTTCTGAAGGTCGATAGTGCCGGAAGGTACGCAAGAACGGTAGTTCATGCGCTGCTCCGAGCCGTTTCTGCCCTTCATGAGCCCCTGGAAGTTCCAGCTCGGCATGGTACCTGCTTTCAAAGCGTTCATGAATTCGACGATGAATGCGTCGTCCTCGATGACGATCTGGGAGAAGGTAAGCGTTACGGAGTAAGCCTGGAAGGCTTCGTGCTCCTGCGCGTCGCCGAGCGGCTGGTATTTGGCGTTGGTTACGTTAACCTGCGCCTGGAAGCTCTCCACGGTCGCAAGCATCACGCCTGCGTCGTTGTAAAGAGCGCCGTCTTTGCCGGTCAATACCTTTCTGGTATCGATCGGTCCTCTCTGATTAAGCATTTAGGTGTCCTCCCTTCGTTAATTTGCGGAGAAGCGGAAGCGGTAGGTCAGGTAGATCTTCTCGATGCTGTCGATGTCGTCTACCGCGATGACGAACCATGCGCTGTCGCCCTTCGCAGGATTTGCGCTGTCCTCGGTCATGATAGAGCCGGGAGCGAGCTTCTTTTCGGCGATCATGGTGTCGATTACCGACTGACCAGCTGCTACGATAGCGGCTCTGCCGTCGGTGTCGTTGTTGATCTTACCGATGAGGGCGTCGGTGGTGTCGCCGATGCGCTGCATAAGCTCGAAGCGAGTCTTTACGCGGCGGATCTTCTTCCAGCCTTCGTCCTCGTTGCCAGAAGGAGTGATGAGGGTGTTGATGCCCTGCTCGATCCATACCTGGCCGCTACTGTTCTTTGTCAGAACGATGCAGCCGGAGAGGAGCGCCTTCTCGATCTGCGTGTTGGTGAGGGTTTCCGCAAGGTCTGCGTAGCCGCTCACGACGTAGTGAGTTACGCTCTGGTTGGAAGGAACGGCCGCGATAATGCCGCCGATTCTGGCAGCGTTGATGTAGCCTTCCTTCTTGTTGCCGCTGGTGTCTTCGCCGCCGTTCAACACGTAGGAGATCTTCGCGTCGTTGAAAGCTGCAGCGTGCTGCATTCTCACGTCGAGAGTGTTCTCGGTGCTGGACTTTTCGGAGAGGACAGTCGTAGGATACGCGCCTGCTGCGAAGGTTCTCTTGATGAAAGAGTGAACGACCGCGTGGACTGCGACGTCCTCGGTGTCTACGCAGAGCACGTTGTAGGTGTGAGGCTCCAGCGCGTTGAGGGCGGTGGAGTATGCCTCGGTGTTTACGGTCGGGTTAGTGCCGGCTGTGAACGCGGACTGCGTTACAGAGGCAAGAGAGCCGGATCCGTCGGCTACCTTCTGTGCTGTGAAGTTTTCGGAAGCTGCAAAAGCCGCAACAAGAGCAGCTGCTTCGCCGCCTTCGGCACCCTTTGCGAATTCGATCTTCTCAAATTCGGTAGTGCCGTCGTAGATGATGCATTCTCTCTTTGCGTCGTTTGTCAAGCTGTCTCTGATGCTGACGGTGAACGCGCGGTCGCCGACGTATTTAGCCGTGATCGTCACGGCGTCAGCTGCCTCGGCTGCGTTGTCCTTCAGCGTGATGGAGCCGTAGGTACCACCGGTACCGCAGCGGACGAAGTATCCCTTCGAGTTTCCTTCCTCGAACATTGCGCTGATGAGGTCTTCGGTCTGTCCCTTGCCGAAGACTGTCTTCACGTCTGTGCTCGGATCGAAAACTACCGCCTTGTTGAGCGGTCCCCAGTTGGCGCGAATTACGCCAGCTACGATTCCGTTGGTCGCACCTGCGGTGGGAATGCCGCCAGCATTTTCAAAGCGATGGTACTCGCCAGGGCGGACTTTGGTTTCTCCAATAGTGAAAGTTCCCATAGGTTACTTGACCTCCTTCGATCTGAATTTGTTGATGATGGTTTTTGCTGCGCTCTTTGTGGTCTTCTTAACGCCCGCCACACGCAGCGCTGCTGTTACGATATCGGGCGATATGGCTTCGCCGAAGACTGCGGAAGGGTTCGCCGCGAATTCCTCCACGGTGTATTCCGGTTCCTGGACGACTTCGGGTGTCTTTTTTGCTGCCATATTAGTCGCCTCCTTTGGTTTGCTCCATGTTTGCGTTGTGCAATACATGGGGTAGTGGTTTCCTTCGCAAAAGTCCGAAGCGGACGCCGATCCGGAGCTGTCCTGCAGATGTGGCGTTGAGGGTGCTGTCTGCCGTCAGCGTTGTGATAAACATCGGGGACGTGTCGAGCATCGTTACCTCTCCGTTCAGCGCCAGCGCGTCTACGATGGCTCTGATCCAGGTGGTCTCCTCGCCTCCGGCGAAGACGTGACCTGCGATGACCGCGTCCATCCATGCGACGGTGTTGGTCTCTCGCTGGTTTCTGATGGTCTCCAGTCGGAAATAAAGCGCCGGCTTTTCTTCCGTCGGGACGGTCTCTGCCATGAGGTCGTCCTTGCCGATGACGGTGGCGCACGGTATCAGCTGTTTTGCGAAGTGGTTTATTGCCAGAATGGGGTCGGGATCCGTTGTGACCTGGGAAGGGAACGCGAAAACGTCAAAGATGATCGTTGCACCTATGACGATTCCGTCGCCGCCTTCTCTGGGTGCGTCGAACGGTTCACTTCTTGCCCATGACAAAGCATAAGGGGGAGCGTCTTGCGGCTTTAGAAAAACGCCGCATAAGAGCTGGCGCACGATCGGCTCCAGTTCCTCCGGCGGCGTTATGCCTGCTTCTTCTGTGCTCCAGATGTTCAGGGTGAGGGAGCCGCTGGTTTTTCTCTCCGGGTTGTGCTGCAGATCCACGACGTAATCAATACGCGGGAATTGCAGGCGCCCTTTCCAGCCTTGTGCCTTGTCGTCCGGCGCACTCTGAAAGAATACCGCCGGGTTGCCGGCATATTTCGCCAGCTTCTTAATGAGGGAGGGGTGCTGTGTCAGTCGCTGGTAGATTAAGTCTTCAAGCGTCATCGTTTCCGCCCTCCGTCTCCACGGTCTCCATATCGGCGCTGACCGAAAGCGTCCAGAGTCCTTCTGCGACCTCTGCGATCGGAATGACGAAGTAGTTCGTCACGTTCCCGATGTCAGGCACGTAAAGGACGCGGATTTCGTCCTCGGTCACGTTTGCTACGAGACCGTTGTGCGGCTTCTCCCAGGAGCGGTATTTCGCTCTGATGAAGTCGCCCTTCTGAACCTTCGCGCTGTTGAATGTCGGCGCGGTGGTGTTTGTGGTTATCGACATGGCTTTCCTCCTCTCACTTTGTTTCGAGCTCTGCAAAAACCGAGACGACCTTCGGCTTGGCTGTCTCGATTATCTTGTCTTTGTACGGACGTGGTTTTATCTTTCCGCCCGGTGTGCCGGTATCGAGGTCTTCTGCGTAGGGCACGTCGGTGTATATACCGGCTGTATAGTTGCCCTTGCCGTCTCCCTCGGCTTTCATGCCCCAGCTCATGCGGAGCATTCCGGTCCGTACCGCCGGTGGCTCTCCCGGCGCCGATGCGGTGTAGTAGGTCTTGGTGTGCGGCTTTTTGTACCGCCTGCCGCTGCGCTGTCCTCGAAGGACTGTCAGGGCGGCATTGCGTAGGTGGTTGGAAGCTCTGACGGCGCACGATTTTGCCTTCGTGTTGGCGTCTCTCACGGCTTCCTTGATGCGATTCTGTACCGCCGCCTCTTGCTTACTCCAGTTGATTTCCATCGTGAGCGTCGCTCCTTTCCTCCGCGTAGTAAATTGCCCAGAGTCCCTGGTCGCCCGGATCGTCCACGCCTTGCACATAAAATGCGCGGTTTTGGAGTAGTAGCCGGTCGCCCTCTTTGGCTTTCGGTTTTCCTCGGTGGCTTATAACGTGGGTTATTGGGTGTCCCATCTGGTGGTATTTCAATTTCTCGCTGGGAGTGGCGCCGCACAGTATGGCGTGGATGTATTCGGGGTGCTCGGTATCGTAGGAATTTGCCGCGCGTCCTCGGCTTGTCGTGCTTTCAGTCTTGCTTTCGACCACGAAATCCTTCCAGAGGTTTTCAGGTCTATGGTAAAACACGACGGCCGCCTCCTTTCGCCTCCGTTCCTCCGGCGTTCGGGTTGTTGTGCATTCCTTCTGTGAAGTAATGACCACCGTTTATCGCCGCCGGGTTTGCGCTGGGAACGGTAGCCGCGCAGACCTCTTTCTTCAGCTGGTCGTACATCGCCTTCCAGTCGTCATATCTCTGGCGAAGGGAAAGGGAAAGCGGACCCACGTCGGTGTCCACCTCGTAAGAAAAGCGCCGCATGATGCTCTCGATGAGCGCCAGCTTCGCCTTTTTCCACTTGCCGGGGTATGCCTGGATGATGGCGTTGTACTCTTCGTCGGAAAGGGCGGACGTCTGCTCCATGCCCTCGACCATAATATCGCCGAGCTCGAAGCGCATCCTATCCTTTCCGCGTTCGCCGATTTTGGTGGCGTCGTATGAGTAGGTGTATCGTGCCATTACTCATCACCGCCGTCTGCGTCTCCCTCCGGGTTGGTACCGTCGGCGCCGTTCTGACCTTCAGGGTCTGTGGTGCCTTCCGGATCCGTTTCCTCGTTGAGTTCTTTCGCTCTTGCCTTTGCGGCTGCCTTGACGGTCTTTCTGCTGTCGCAGGCGTCCATGATGATGAGAACGCTGTCGCTCTCGATCTCCTTGATCGCCTGAATGGCGTCGTCTGCGTTCATCTGCAGAAGCTCGACCGCCTTCACGATGTCCTCACCGCTCGCAGGAAGCTCCAGGACGCCGTTTTCGGTCTGGATGGGTAAGTTTACCCCTCCGAAGTCGTTCGCGTCGTTCTGGGGCGTTTCCTGCGCTTCTGCGGGGTGCTCGTTAATGCGAGCGATGGACTTGGTGCGAATAAGAGCGGGAACGCGGGAAGGGAGAACGGCGTCAGCCGGGATGCTGTCTCCTGCGGCGTAATCGACGCCGGAGAGAGTAATGGGTTTAAGTGCAATATAGCCGTTCATTGTTCGCCCCTCCTTATACGCATTCCTTGAAGTAGATAGCGAGGTCGTCGCAGGTCTTCTTCATGTCGCTGGACATCAAGCCTTCGATGAATTCGCTGTGGGTGCCCTTCTCGCCTTCGTACTGGTCGAATGCCACGTGCTGACCGTTGCCGAGCATATCCCATGTGAAGATGTAGCCGGCAGAAGGTTCGTCGATGGCAGGCGCGTCAGTTACGTAGCAAAGCAAAGCGCCGGCAGGATCACAGATGAATTCCATGTTCTCGCCGCCGATGCCTGCGGAGTTGTAGGTGCTCTCAAGCACAACGACTTCCTTGAAGCCGAAGAGCTGGGCGAGAACCTGCTCGTTGACAGTCGCAGGGTTTGCGGTGCTGCCGGTGTACTTCACGCGCTCGATGATGTCGCCGTGGTTCTTCAATGCGTTGAAGGCATCCACGCCGAGGCAGAGCTTGTTGGGAGTTCTGCGGCCGGAGAGCTTGATCTCCTTCTTGCGAGCGTCGAAGAAGTTCACGGGGTCGAAGTTCGCGTCCGTAAACTTGAGCATCTGCTTGCCAGTAGGATTGGAAGCGACGCCGGTGTACTCGTTTGCCCATACGCCAGCCTTGAAGAAGTTCTTCGCGAAGAGGATGTCCTGGTGGAGGAGCATCTGCTCGGTTGCGAAGCGAACCTTCGCGCGGCGGGGATCCGCTACGCCGGGAGCGTGAGCTCTCTGGAAGTCGAGAGTTGCGATCTGGTCGATGCCCACGATGATCTGATCGACTTCGCACTTGTAGGTGTCGTCGGTCTGACCCATGATGGCAGGCTGAACCTTGCCGTAGGCAGGCTTGCGGCTCACGTTGTCGCGAGCGAGGTCTGCCTTGCTGAATTTGTAGTAGTAGCTGGAGCTCTGTGCAACGGGGCAGATCGGGAAGATCTTCGTTGCGACAAAGTCTGCGGGGTTGGCGAAATGCGCCATTGACATATTTGTCAAATAGTTGTTAGGCTTCCAGCCTTTCGCGATTGCGCTCTGGATGCCTGCGTTAGTGTTTTTCATTGTTGGTATCCTCCTTTAGCGGTTACGCCTTGTAGCCAGCCTTGACGATCTGTACCTTGATGACGTCGTCTGCGGCGTTGGCTGCTTCAAGCGCGATAGCGGTGATGAAATTGCCGGCGGTAGCCTTGATGGCTTTACCGTTGGCGTCTGTGGTGAGTTCGTCTCCGGCTTTCACGGCTTCGCCAGCCTTCCAGAGACCGCACTCCTTGATCTGGACGGTTACGTCCTCGCCGGCTTTGATGCCTTCCTCTGCTGCGAGGAATAAGCCGACGGCGTTCTCGCCCTCGGTGTCAGCTACGGCGATTTTGCCGTCGCTGTTGAATTTAGCGGCAAGAAAAGCGTTGTTTTCGAGCGCCGCTGCGGCTGCGCCCACGATGGTGGCGCTGTCGTTGATAGTAGTTCCGAAATAGCTCATGATTTCTCCTCCTTATCTGTTGGTCTCGTATTCGGCTACGAGTTCAGGGTGCTGTTCGCAGGCTTTGTCTACAGCCTGGTTCCATGTCATAGTAGGAGCACTCTTCTGAATTGCTTCAGCGTGCTTCTCGATCTGTGCCCATGCGTCGGACTGACCGCCGCTGGTGCTCTTGCCGATTTCGCTGAATGCGCCGGACTTCTCGACAGTCTGAACGGAAGCGTCCAAAACGGCGATCATCTGGTCGTAAGCTGCGCCGCCGGCTGCCTTGAGGCTCTTGAAGAGAGGAACGAGTTCTTCAGGCTTCTTGCCGATGATCTCGTACTTCTTGGCTACCTCTGCGAGCTCGCGGTCCTCTGCTTCGTCGGCTCTCTTGCGGAGTGCCTTCAATTCAGCGGCTACGGCAGGGTGGAGACCCTTGTAGATGTCCTCGTTACCGGCAGGCTCGGTAGCAGGAGCGGGATCGGTTGCTGCAGGTTCAGCAGCGGGTTCAGTTGCTGCGGGTTCGGTGGACTTTGCCACGCCGCCAGCTGCGGGTTCGGTTTCCTCCTGAATGCCGGCTACCTTCTCGATCTCTTCGAGCTGGGCGAGCTGTTCAGGGGAGAGTTTGCTCTTGTCGATTTTCATGTCTTCGTCGACTCCTTTCGTTGTTTTGGTCACCGGATCGGTGCCAGGGTTTGTGGTTCCGGCAGGTTCTGTGCCGGTGGATTTGGCGATAATAGCCGCCAGCCTTGCTTTGGCGACTTCTATCTGTTCGGCAGTCATTTCGGGCGCGGATTTTAACACCTTTGTGGGTGTGCCGCTTGCCCAGAGTGCGATTGCGGCCGTGACCGCTTCGTTGAATTCAGCGAGGCTCTGACTCATCATCGTGCCTTTGTCGGCGGCTGCCACGTCGGCATCGCGGACGATGGAGCAGAGGCTATCCTGCAGGAAATAGCAGAAGTCCCAGATTTCGTCGGTCGTCTTGCGGAGCTGCGCGGATTGGAATTTCTCATCGAAAGTCTCCGCATCGCATCCTTTGGCGATTTCCTCGATTTCCGTTTGCTCGATGCCTTCGCGCTTTGCGATGGACATCACTCCCGCCAGGAAGCGCTTCACCACGCTCTGGTGAGCAGGTTCTGCCGCTGCGGGTGCAGGCGCTCCCTCTTTGTTCTTAAAGAGAAGAACGTCCGCCTGCTGGTTGGCGCCAGCATCCACGAAGTCTACCTTCGTGATTTTCAGGTCCTTGAGTTTCGATTTTGCCACTGGTTTTCCTCCTTTCTTGCTGAATTTATAAACAAAGGGCGCCGACGGTGCGGCTCCCTCGGTTTATCGTAAAAATGCCGAGCCTATGCTTCGGCGGGTTCGGTCGGTTCCTCGACCGGTTCTCTGATGGCTTCTCCTTCAATGCTGAACATCGGGTATTCGCCGGATTTGACCTTCTCCCAGACGTCGTCGTCGGTTACGTAGAAACCGATCCACCAGCCTTCCGGGACGGTGCCTTCGGGAAGTCCGAGGGCAGCCTGCTTCTCTTTGGTGAATACCATGCTCTCAATGAGGACGGCGCATCCGCCGCGTTCGTGCATCTCTCCGCCTTCGCGGTAAAGCTCCACGAATTTATAAGCCGCCTGCTCCAGCTCTTCGATGTCGATCATGTCTTCGTGCCAGTCGACCAGCTGCTCTCCGGCAGCGCTCACGGAGACGTTTGCCCAGCCGAAGGCGAGGCGTTTGTCGTCGTCCGATTTTGCTATCTTAAATCGCCCGGTTACCCCGGACGCTTTTCCGATTGGCTCCTTCTTCAGAGCCTCCTTGAATGTGAACATTGTCGTTCCTCCTATTCTGCTTCTTCGTAGCAGATGGCGCATCTGCAGCGTGGGTGTGCAGGCGGGGTTTGCTTCTGTCCACCGTATAGGCTTTTGCCCTGGTACTCGAAGCTGTCGCCGAGGTCTACCGCGACGCCATCCAGGGCGCCGCATATTCCACAGACGCCTTCGTCTGCCGCCGTGCTCCATACCGCTTTCATCCTGGGGAGCAGTCCTGCGTCCTGCGCCTGGTGAATTGCGTCGTCTGCACCTTTGTTGTAGGCATACGCCAGCTCCGTCTCGGCTATCATTTGAGCGCGCTCCCGGTGCTGCCTTCCGGCGTACCGTGCGGCTGCTTCTCTGGCTCTCTTGGCGGCGGTGGTTTCCTTCATGGTGGGATTATCCTCCATGAGCTTCGCCTTTACCTTCTCGTAATAATGCGCGTTGGCGAGCGCCTGGGGTTCTGTCAGTCCGATGGTCGGTCTGATGATTCGGGCGAGTTCGTCAACGGTCATGTGTCCTTTGGCGGTGTAGTGGATCATGCTGGAGACTGCTTCCTTCGCTTCGTCGCTCATCTGCGTGATCCATTCGGCGCCGTGGACGGTGATCCAGTTGTCGATGCCGGTGGTCATAGGCATATAGAGGTCGGGGTTCTGAAGAAGCGCGGCCACGATGTCCTTGCCGCCTTTGAAGGTTGCGCTGTCAAGTATCGGCTTCAGGTGGGTGTTGAAAAATGCCACGTAGTCGTCCTGCCAGTTCGTGAATTCTTCCTCGGTCATATAGCCGAGGAGAATTGCTTCGCGCAGCTGCTTGTAGGTGATAGCCTGCTGTTGGTCCTTCCACATGGTAATGAGGAGGCGCACCGGCTTCCGCTGATTAGCATTCAGGAATGAATTCAAGCGGTGCAGGGCGTTCCTCTGGTTCCTTGTTTTGGCTTTGGCGAGCCTTTTGTGCTTATGGGTATGTTTCATCGTCTCGCCTCCCTTCCGAGCCTCTGGCGTGCCTTTTTGGTTTTTTCCAGGTCTTCTGCGTCTTCTTCCTCGGTGTCGAGGTCGTCGTCATCCGGGGAGACGTTGGAGCTGGGAGGCTTTGTGGGGTTTTTCTGGTTGCCGTTCGCGTCGGTACCGCCGTCGCTGGCTGACGTGTCTTCTTTGTCGTCCCAGTCTTCGAGGCGTTCCGGCATTCCGGCTGCGTCTCTGATGAAGTCTTCCAGACCTTCGTCCGGGATCAGAGCGCCGCATCCTACCATCTGGTGGATGAAGTTGCCCAGCTTTTCGAGGTTCGCGTCTTCCACGTCGCCGTGTGTCAGCTGCGGGTAGTCCGTGATGCCTGCGAAATGGTCGCCGTTTATGTCGATAAGGGCGGGAATTGCGACGTTGTTGAAAACTTCGCAGATAATGTCGAGGTATGAGCCGATCGCCATGCTGAACATCTTCGTTTTGTCGCTCGAAAGCGCGAAGCTGCCGACGCTCTGGTGTCCCATCAGGATGAAGTCCGCCAGTACCGTCATGGCGATTCTGCTGTCGTAGCGCTCGATGATGGCGCTGGTGTCAAACTGCCGGCGTCCGCCGGTGCTCAAAAGCTCCACCTTCCAGCCGTTCGGCACGACCAGTCCTTCGAGGCTGTCGCGTCTGATGTTCTGAACGACGCGCTCTGCTGCCACTCGCATTGCGACCATTTCCGGATCCTCTTCGTCCCAGATGTTCAGTCCTTCCGGCGCGGTCATTGTGGGAAGTCCGGCGAGGTCTCTTTCGATACCGATGCCTTCGATCTCCTGAATGCGGCGCTTGAAGTACCAGTCGCGGTATGCGTTTCGCAGGATGCTTCGTCCTTCGGGGTTGCCCTTGCGGCTCTTGGTCTTGAAAAGCAGGAGCTTCTCGATCGGGATGTTAATCAGTCCGAAGTCCGGAGGCGGGTTCTGTACCAGACCGACGATGTTGTCGTTGTCGTCGTACAGCCATTCGTAGAGCGTCTCTTGCGCTCTGATGGGGAGCTTCTGCCAGCCGATGAGACCGTCTGTGTACTTACTGCGAAGGCGCGGGTCTTTCCGCTTGCCGCAGCGTCGCTTGTAGACGATTTCGTGGGCGCTCCAGCCGTAGGTCAAGAATGAGAGGATTTCCGAGATCGTATCGCTCCAGGTGTCGCTCATATCGTCCATGCAGGAGAGCACGAAGTCTCGCGCTTCTTCGTCTGCAGGCGTGGTTCCTCCTGGCTGCACGTCCCAGATTGCCTGGCGTATTAGCATTTCGATCGCAAAGAGAATAGCGCCGACGACGTCGTCGTTCTCGCTCATCTCCTGGTAGACCGCGATGCCTTTTCTGCCCTGCAGCTCCTTCAGGAATTCCTCGTAAAAAAAGCCGCCGTATCGTTTCTGACCGAGGCGACCGAGTTCTTTCATGCTGTTTGCCATTGTGTTTCCTCCTTTCTTCGGGTTGTTATATTGCAAAAGCACCGGGAAGGGTGCCACTTGCCGTATTGAAGGTTTAAGGTTACCCATTTGAGGGTTAAGGTTTAAGGTATAAGGTTTGAGGGTTAAGGCGAGGATTGTTCTGTGCTTTTCCGATGCTCGCACCGTACTTGTATAATGCTTTGGTTATCTTCCGCGCCAGTAGCTCTCTTTAGAGAGTGTCGTGCTCTTTGGTGGTCCGGTGGTTGTCGGCTTATCCATCAGGTATAGGATGCCTTGCACCAGGGCGTCCACGGTGTCCTTGAAGGTTCCCTTCGGGAATATCAGAAGGTCTTTTATGAGGTCGTGTACCCAGGGGTGCGTCTTCGGGTCCGGGAAGTGAATATTCCCCGCCTCGAAGTATGGCGTCACGCTGATCGCGCGTTCTTCCTTGCTGCCCTTCGGGTTGAATTCCACCATGCCGGGGATCTCCTTCTTCAGAAGGTCAACGATGGCGGGTCCGTTTGCCTTGTTCTCGACCACCTTCGCTCTGGCTCTGCTCCATTTGCCGGAAAGGGTTCGGACGGCTGCGACCGATTCGGTGAAGCTCATCTTGTCGTTCACCAGGTCTTTGATGTAAATGTCCGAGCCGTGTCGTCCCATGACGTAGCCGGCTACCTTCGCGGATCCTTCGCTCTTGGTGAATGCCATATCCCAGCTCTGGATGTCCATTGTGTTCGGCGCCGCTCCGTCGCTGTAGAAGTTGTTCAGCCAGTCGCGCTTGAATATAACGCCTTCCGCCGGTGCGGGTACCTGCTGGAATTGTCCCGCGTACTGCAGGCTTCCCATTGATTTCTTCAAGCCTGCCAGGACTTCGTGGTCGAAGCGCTGCGGGTTCAGAATGTCGCCCTCTTCCCGGACGATCGTCTTGCCGGTCTTCGGGAACGTTATCACCGTGCGCTCCGGTGCTTCTGCAGGGAGGCAGAGGTGGGTGTATCCGAGGTCTTCCGATAAAACGTAGCCGGTGAGGTCGTTTTCGTGCAGTCGCTGCATGATGATGATAATGGCGCCGGTCTTCGGGTCGTTCAGTCGCGTCTGGAGCGTGTTTTTGAAGAAGTTGATGCTGTTGGCTCGCTCCGTCTCGCTGTTCGCCATGAGCGGGTTCTGCGGGTCGTCTATGATGATTACGTCGGCACCGTTACCGGTGATAGCGCCGCCGACGGATGTGCTGTACATCATGCCGTGGTGGTTGTTCTCGAATTCGTTCTGACGGTTGACGTCGTCCTTGAGGGTGAACGTCTCGCCCCAGTTCTCCTGGTACCACGGACTGGTGATGATGTCTCTGGTGAGGATGTTGTGCTTTCGTGAGAGGCTGTCGCTGTAGCTTACCTTGATGAAGCGCTTCTCTGGGCGCTTCGCCCACGTCCATGCAGGGTAGCAGACGGTGGCTTCGATGGACTTCATGTGTCGGGGCGGAATGTTAATAATAAGGCGCCGGCATTCGCCGTCGTTTACCGCCTGCAGGTGCTCTGCGATCAGTCCGATGTGCCAGTTGTCCACGTATGTCGTGCCTGGTTCGATAACTGGCCACGCCTGCACGATGAAATCTGAAAGGCTGCGCTCCGCCTTCTCCTTCAGGATTGCAGCGTGAAGCGCTCCGGCATCAAACGCCGGACTTTGAATGTACCTTTCCCAGTAGCTGTTCAAGCTGATTCAGCTCCTCATCGGAGAGAGAGGAGAGGTCGTGCTGCGTCTCCACCGATACCTTGACGGTGCCTTTGTGTGAAACGGCGCCGCTGACGTTCTGGTTCTCGGTGCTTTCGCCTCGGCTCAATCTCTCGATTTTTACTCCGGTGTCCGCCAGCCTTACCAGGTCGGAGGCGGTGATTTGCTCTTCCGGGATCGTCAGGAGGCGCTTGGTGGCTTTCTTGATCATCTGCGAAGCGAGCAGGGCGTGGTTCTCGCGCATCTTAATGACGGCGGTTTCCTGCGCCTGCCGTGCTCGGTAGTCGAGGTCTTTGTCGTAAGCCTCGCACCGTGCTGTCCAGTCGAATTTGACCGAGAGAAGCTCCAGGGGACGTGCCGCCTTGAGGTTCAGCTGCGTTGCAAGCCTGCGGAGGCTTCGCTTGTTGAGTCTCCTGCCGTCCTGGTACGCCATGTCTCTGTAAGCGCAGAATTTTGCATACTGGTCGGCATTCTCGCCGGGGATCTGTTCCCAGATGTCTTCCGGCATTTCAGGTTCCGGCTTCTTCGCCGGTGCCTTCTTTTTCGTTGACGTCTTGGCGGGTGCTTTTTTGGTGGTCTTTTTCGTCTCTGCCATGTGGCGTCCTCCTTTCTACAAAAATGAAAGGGCAGACCGTTTCCAGCCTGCCCTCAATGGGTTTTATTCAGTTTTCGGCGGATCGTCCTCACTATCACTCGGAAGGCTCGCCTTGCGGCTCTCCAGAGGCTGACAAGTACCCCCCCCGCGATTCCGTTGGCTTTTTCGTTCTCCTCTTTGAGCTCTACGTACTGGTGGATTTCTCCGTCCCTTTCGCACGTTACTCCGATGTTTCCGGTGAGCCTTACGTAGGAGTTGACGATAACGTCGCAGTATCTGGGGTCGAGTTCTGTGGTGTAGCATCTTCTGCCGGTGAGTTCGGCGCCGCGTAGTGTGCTGCCGGATCCTCCGAAGAAGTCGATCACGAGGTTGCCTGCCTCGGTGCTGTTGTCGATGGCTCTGACTGCGAGCTCCACGGGTTTCTGTGTGGGGTGCTCGGTCTTTGTCTCACGTGAGACCTCCCACGTGTCGGTGGAACGGTCGCACTCTGTCGAGTACAGCGTGACGCTCCGTCCTTCCGAGAGCCGGATATACCGTATTTTCTTGCCTTTCGGCACCTTGTCTGCCAGGTAGAGCTTGTTTCCGGCTCCGTCGGTAAGGACTACACCTCCGGAGAGAACGGTCGCCGTTCCATCTTCGTCGCGGAGGACTACCTTCCAGGTGGTTCTCTGCGCTCTGTCTCCGTAGAAGTGTGCGCTCTGTCCCGCTTTTTCCGCATAGAAGCACGGTTCATGTGCCCATTGGTAGTCGGCGTGTCCGAGTACCGGTGCGTTCTTCACCCAGATGATGTACTGCTTCTCGACAAGTCCTGCAGCTGTCATCGCGTCCTCAAAGTCGCGGCGGGTGCTGCTGGCGTGCCAGATGTAGAAGGCTGCATCGTCCTTTGTGAATTTGGCGTAGTTCTTGAATGCCGGAATGAGGAGCGTCTTCATCAGATCGTCGCCGGTGAGGTCGTCGTTCTGGATCATGTCGAATTTGCCGCTCTGGCTTTCGTAGCTCACGCCGTAGGGCGGGTCTGTGTTGACCATGTCCGCCTTCTCGCCCTGCATCAGTCGCTCGATGGTCTTCTCATCGGTTGCGCTGCCGCAGATGAGGCGGTGCGGACCCAGGCACCAGAGGTCGCCTGCTTTGGTCATGGGGATGTTGTCTGCAGGAGCGACGGCGTCGGCTTTATCGTCCACCGTGTCGTCGGCTCCTTCGCAAGCTGCAATGATGGCGGCGATGTCTTCCTCGGTATAACCGGTAAGCTCGACCGGCACCTCTCCGGTGTCCAGGTCTGCGATCATGTCGATGAGCTTCGTGTTGTCGATCGTGGAAAGTTCCGCCAGGCGGTTGTCTGCGATAAGGTCTGCCCATTCCTCGGCTTCGCTGGCGTATTCCTGCCAGTCGATAGGGACTTCCTTCCAGCCTTTCTTAATGGCGGAAGCGAGGCGTCCGTGACCTTTCACTATAAAGCCGCTACGCTTGCTGATGGTTATCGGCTGTCTCCAGCCGTTTGCCTCGATGATGTTGCCCAGCAGGGCGATCTGATCGTCGCTGTGCTGGTTCGGGTTTTTCGGGTTCGGGATCACTTTTGCGATGGCGAGTAGTTCGTCGTGAGCGCAAAAGACCGGCACACCGTCAGCCGTGGTGGCTTTCGGTGTAGCGGAGGTCTCATAGTCTATCCCGATGAAGGTGTTCTTGGTCTTCTTTTTGCCCATTTGTCAATTCCTCCATGCTATCATTTTATCATTTTTCTTTTGCCGATTAAATGCCCACATTTTGCACCGTACTTGTATGGTGCTGGTTTCATTCGATTTTGATGCTGTCAATACCGAAGATTAAGGCACTTAAAGGCTTTATGGCGTTGGTGATATCCTTGTAAACGGTGCGCGCTTCGATGTTCTCTTTTTCCGCTATGTCCTGGGCAGTCATTTTGTCGTCGTCAATGTACATCGCCATAATGACGCGGTAGCGGCGAAGTTCTTCGTCCTTGCCTGACTGCTCGCAGGCGATTCGGTAGTATCGGAGCATCTCTTCCACGTGGTTCAGGATGATGATGGTGCGCTGCTGGCTCTTCTTGATGCCTTCGACGTAGAGGTTGTCGTTCAGCATTCCGTCGTCCAGTCCGTCCAGGATGTCGATCGCGTTCTCTTTTGCCTGCTTGGCGTTGAAGATGGCGCCCTGGGCGTGTCTCTTGAAGGAGCGATAATTCTTCAGGAGCAGGCGGGTGTTTCGGAGTCTGCGGTCGTATCGGCTCTTCCTTGCTTTTTCCTTTTCCTCTGCCAGGTAGTCCATCGCCGCTCTGATGCCGATTTCGATTCCGCGAGCGGTGGCGACTTCCAGCACCCTCGCCCCGACCGCCGCATAGCCTGCTGCTACGACTCCCATGCTTGATTTACTGTCCATGACGTTCTCCTCCTTTCAACCATGCGAGGCATTCTTCGAGGTTCGGGAAGTCTTCAGTCCACGCCTCTCCGGTGGTGTTATCAATACCGACGTAAACGTCGCCGTCTTTTTGGTAGAATAATCCTCTCGGCTCTCGGTCAACGATGATCTTCGCGACCTCTTCGTTGGTTACTTCTCTGATTTCCATCTGGTTCGTCCTCCTTTAGAATGGCAGGCTTTCATCGCCGCTGATTTCCTCGAAGTCTTCAGGCGGGGCGGTGTATCCCTGGAATGCGCCGGCGTCGTTGCTCTGCGGCTTGGCGTCAGCTGGTTTGATTTCGGTGATGTGGAATTCTACGGCTTTGCGTTTCTTTCCGGTGTCTTTTTCTTCCCAGGTGCGGGTCCGGGTGACCGCCTGGACGGTTACCTTGCGTCCCTTTCCGAGATATTTGCTGCAGAATTCTGCGGTGCCTCTCCAGGCTACCATGTCGAGCCAGTCGGTCTCTCCGTGCTCTGCATCCTTTGCCTTCGGTCTTTCTACCGCCAGAGGGAAGGTTGCGACCGCTACCGGGTTAGCGCCTGCGGTCATTTTCAGCTCGATGTCGGTTCCGATTCTTCCGGTGTAAATGTTTACGTTTATATCAGCCATCGCTGTTGCTCCTTTCGTTAAGCTCTCGCACCGTTTCTTCCGGCACGTAGATGATTGGTATCTGAAGGCGTTCGGCTTCGGCTATTTCCGCCGCCATGCCTTCGCTGGGGTTTCCGAATACCCACAGTTCGTCGCACTTCTTCAGGAGTTCGATTCCCATTGCCATTCCGGCGGCTCGGTCGGTGCGCTTGGTGTCATCGAGGAAGCTCGCAAAGAAAAGGTGCGGGGTTATTGGTATTGCGTGGGATTCCACGGCGGCGCGGCTGTATGCCGCTGCTCGCCGTAGGTTGCCCTCGATGTCTCCTCGCAGGGGACTGCAGATGTAAACGACGCGCTCTCTCTTGATGAAGTGTGCCTTCGTCCAGCTGTTGCATCGTTTCTTTGTGCCGGGCGAGTAATAGTCGCAGGCGCCGGGTGCGGTTCGGTGGTTTAGCGCTCCGATTCCGCAGTTACCGCAGAATTCAATCGTCGGCTTCATACGGGCAGTCCTCCTTTCGCAAGGGGCACCAGAGGGGTGACTGCTTTGCGTAATGCGCCGGGATGTGTCTCGGTTCGTGCCGATCGTCGTATTGCGGGTCGGCGCTCCATCCGATTTCGCACGCGCGGGTCTTGCCACGGTTGCCCTGGACTTTCGTCTCGCAGAAGCGACACTTCTCACATCTGGGTAGTGGTCTTTCCGCTGGGCGCTGAAGATCCGGAGGGAATTCCTGAATTAAATCGTCGCCCCAGACCTCGCGCAGCTCGGTGCTGTCCTTCAGGAGTATCGGCACTTTCTGCTTGCGAGCCGCTTCGACGATGTTTTCTATCCATTCGCGGCGCGGGGCGGTTTTGTTTTTCCGGTTTCCGGTTTCGGCGCCGACGATTATCCACTTGAAATATTCGCCGTAGTTCGCATATACCCATCCGTTTGTCTCCGTAAGGTCGCAAGCCAGCGGCTCTGCGCTCAAAAACGGATTTGCTTTTCCGGGCAGTTCGCCGATCGCGTCAGCTGCTATCTCCATCATGGTGGCGCTGGTGGCTGTTGCTCCATACCAGAAGTTGCTTGCGAGCGGCAGTTTTCCTTCTTTGTAAAGCTCCGCATATCGGTGCGGGTTCTTCGTCAAGAAGAGGTAATTGTGCCAGGGCGCCGCCTTGCAGGCGTCAAATACGCGGGTGATCCACTCGGTGGGTACCCATTCTCCGAAGAGGTCAGCCATGCTGCAGACGAAAATGTTCGCCGGCTTTTTCTTCTGCGCCACCATGTCCAGGCGGTATTCGTGAAGCGTAGGCTCGAAGCCTGCGGGGTAGTGTGTTGTGAGGGTG
>JAFQRC010000006.1 GCA_017410265.1 Ruminococcus sp.
GTGATATCCTAATCGGTGTTCTCGCATATCCATTATAACACCTATTTTAAATTCTGCACTATATCTTTTCTGTATTGTTCCTCTTTTTGCCATAAAAATATGCACCTCCAAAAGTGTCTAACTTTTGGGGTGCATATCATTTCGCTCACAGCCTTTTTGTGAATAAAGTTATTTTATTGAGATAACAGTGTAGCCTGCATCTTCGACAGCTTTTATTAGCACATCATCTGATATATCGCCTGTAATTGATGCAGTTTTGTTTTCTAAATCCACGGTTGCAGTGACACCCTCGATTTCGTTTAGCGCTTTTTCGACATGAGCCTTACAGTGCATACACATCATACCTTCAATTACCATAGTTTTCATATTGCTTTTACTCTCCTTATGAATTAAATTTGGTTTAAATAATTTTAGTCTGAGTGCGTTTAATACTACACAAATTGAGCTTAAACTCATCGCTACAGTTCCGTACATCGGCTCTAGTCTTATACCAAGACTATTGTAGAAAACACCAGCCGCAATAGGAATGAAAATCACATTGTAGAAAAACGCCCAGAATAGATTTTCTTTTATGTTTTTAAGTGTTGCCTTGCTTAGTTCTACAGCACTTACTACATCTGAAAGCTCACTTCTTGTCAGTATGACATCGGCAGAGTCGATTGCAATATCTGTGCCTGCGCCGATTGCTATTCCGACATCTGCCGATATCAAAGCAGGGGAGTCGTTGATTCCGTCACCGACCATAACAGTAACTCCGTCTTTTTTTAGGTCACGCACTATGCGCTCTTTGTCATCCGGCATAAGATTTGAATACACATTTGTGATACCTGTCTGCGATTTAACATATTCAGCAGAAGCTTTGTTATCACCTGTGAGCATATATGTGTTTATACCCATCTCGTTGAGCTTTTCAATAGCTTTATTACTGCTTCCTTTTATCTTGTCCGATACATATATTATACCGAGAAGGTTGTTATCTCCACTGATATATAGTTCTGTGAAGCCCTTGTCAGTATTATCGTAATCTTTAATGTTTTCAGGATTAGCGAAATCCGAGTTTCCGATTTTATAGGTTACACCGTTGATAGTACCCTTTACTCCTTTTGAAGTAATAGTATCAAAGCTCTCTACTTCATAAAATTCATTTCTATTATAGGAAGTCACAACAGCGTGGGCGAGAGGGTGCTGAGAAAGTTTTTCTAAACTTGCTGCTATTTTTAAAAGTTCATCTTTAGTTATGTTTGAGTAAAGTTTAATATCAGTAACCTGAGGTTTACCCTCGGTGATAGTACCTGTTTTGTCAAAAACAATGTTTTTGGCTTTGCTGAATACCTCTAACGCTTCTGAAGATTTAATGAGAATAGAGTTACTTGCTGCTACACCTGTTGATACCATAATCGCCGTCGGAGTCGCAAGTCCCAAAGCACACGGACACGAAATAACCATAACCGCAATTCCGAAAGACAACGCAGTGTAAAAATCACTTCCTGATAAATTCCACACAAGTGTCGTAAGAACAGAAAGAGCAATAATCGTAGGGACAAAAAACTTGCTTACTGTATCAGCGATTTTAGCAATCGGAGCTTTTGAGGATGATGCTTCTTCGACTAAAGCTATGATTTTTGAAAGTGTAGTGTCACCTTTAGCTTTCTCTGTTTTTACCTCAATATATCCGCTGAGCAGCACAGTACCGCAGAAAACTTTGTCTCCCTCTTTTTTTGAAAGTGGCATACTCTCACCGGTTAAGGCAGATTCATCAGTGTGACCACTACCGCTTATAACCTCTCCGTCTATTGAAACTCGGTCACCGCTTTTTATGATAACAATATCTCCGATAATTACTTCGTCAGTAGCTATAACGATTTCCTGAGCACCGCGTCTGACAAGAGTTGTATCAGGAGAGAGATCAATAAGCTTTGAAATAGCTTCGGTCGTTTTCTTTTTTGAGCGGGATTCAAAGTATTTGCCAACAGATACGAAGGTCAGTATCATCGCCGCTGATTCAAAATACAAATTATGGATAAAGTGTTCTAGCGTGAAGATTGCTATTACGCTGTAAATAATAGATGCAGACGAGCCGAGTGCAATAAGCGTATCCATATTAGGCGATAGTTTGAACAGTCCTTTAAAGCCGTTTGTGAAATACTTGAAATTAAGTGCTACTATAATTGTAGTCAGTACAATTTGTATTATGACAGAAACAGTCGGCTCAATATGCAGTGAAAACATATGTCCCATGCCAACTATCATCAGTGGTATCAGCAGAACAACTGATACGATTAGCTTAATCAGCTTTATGTCAAGAGATTTTTTACTATCTTTGGTTGAAGCATCGTGTATCTTTGCAGTGTAGCCAATGCTGTCGATTGCGTTAATAATCGTTTCAATATCTGTTTTGTTTTCATCAATTTGTGCTACCATAGAATTTTGTAACAGATTAACTGAACACGAAACGCCGTCAAGTGAATTGACTTTCTTTTCAATATGGGCTGAGCATGCCGAGCACGACATACCTGTAATGTCGAATTTAACTTTCTTCATAGTTTAGTCCTTTGTTTTGAGTTAGCAGTAGCTTACTATAATTTTATCACAATAATATGACTTGTCAATAAAGTAAAAGAAAAAGGGTGCCTGTTACAGACACCCTTTAGTAATGTTAACCTGCGGTTTTTAATGCTAGTCTTAGCTTGTCGGAAATCATTGCGATAAATTCGCTGTTAGTCGGCTTACCGCGGCTACCCTGAATAGTGTAGCCGAAATAAGAGTTCAGCACCTCGACATCGCCTCTATCCCACGCAACCTCGATCGCGTGTCTTATAGCGCGTTCAACTCGTGAACTTGTTGTTTGATACTTTTTAGCAACAGAAGGATACAGTTGTTTAGTAACTGCGTTGATGATTTCCGGCTTTTCGATACTCATAATAATTGAATCTCTCAGATAGTGATATCCTTTGATGTGAGCAGGCACTCCTATTTGATGGAGTATCTCGGTTACCTTTACTTCAATGGAAAAGCTGTCAAGTGATGCGCCCTTGATACCGCCTTTTTCTGACAGATTACTGTGATTGTGAAGTCGTACGATATTTTGTGCAAGATCATCGATGTTGTATGGTTTAAGCACAAAGTAGGTTGCACCGCTGCTGATAACTTCTCTCTGTAGTACAGGAGAATCAAAAGTCGAGTAAACGATAAACATAGGGGATTTGCTCAGCTCTTTTTGCTTGATGGTACGCATAACGCCAATCGCGTCGACCCTCGTCATAAACAAGTCCATCATTACTACATCAGGCAGTGTGTTGCATATTTTTGCAATAAGCTCTTCGCCGTCTTTTGAGCAAAAAGATGTTGAAATGTGGTGGATTTTCAGTGCATTTTGAGTTTCTGTTGTTCTGTCATTGCTGTCATGAGTCATCAGAAGTTTAATAGTTTCAGTCATTTTTACATCTCCCAATTTATGATTGTGAATACATATTACCATAAATTGGCAAAAATAGCAAGAGAAAACATTAATTTTTTTCAAAAATTGCTGATATCCTTGAATTAATAGCCTGTTAAACACCAAAATATCATGAAAATATTATAATTATCAGTTTTATCAGAGTGCAGAAAGCATATTGGAAATAGAAATCCCGTATCCTTTTTCCGGCGAATTAATAAATACATGGGTTACAGCACCCACAAGCTTTCCGTTCTGGATAACGGGAGACCCCGACATACCTTGTACTATCCCACCTGATTTTTCGAGCAATTCTTCATCAGTTACTTTCAGTGTCATATTTTGTCCGTTGTTTTCTGTTAAATTCAGCTTAGTGATTTCTACCTGATATTCTTTTGGATTATCGCCTTCAATAGTTGATAGAATTGTCGCTTTACCTAGAGAAATTTCATCTTCATTTGCTACTTCAATATAGTGGGTATTGTTTGTATAGTTATAGGTTCCATATATTCCGTAGCCGTTGTTAACTGTGATATCGCCGATTTTATCAGTGCTTAAATAACCGTTTAAGCCACCGATAACTCCGTCTGAACCTTTTGTACAGTTACTGATAGTGGCACTGACTATTTCGCCATCTCTGAGTGGCATCAGCATATTTGTGTCTTTGTCACATATTCCGTGACCTAAAGCTCCGAAGGTGTTATCCTGCGGGTCGAAGTAAGTCACTGTTCCTATGCCTGCTGTGGAATCTCTTATCCACATTCCTGCGATATAATTTCCGTTACTGTCTTTAACAGGAACGATATTCTTAACTATTTCATGAGAGTTTCTTGTAATAGTCAGCGAGATTTCTTTACCGTCTGATTTTTCAATAATACTTTTCAGCTCTTCGTTTGAAGTTATCGTTTGGTTGTTTGCTTTTGTGATAAGGTCGTTTATTTTTATTCCTGCTTTTTGAGCCGGTGAATTTCCTGAGTTAACCTCGATAACAATAACACCGTTTGTGAATATTTTCAGTCCGAACGGTGTACCGCCGAGGATAACCTGTTTTGATGTTTCTTCAGCCTGCACAGTAAATAAACCTAAGGTTAACACTAATACTATTATAATGGCAACGATTCTTTTGATTTTTGGACTTTGCAATTTATCACTCTCCTTTTCTGTTGCCACTACTATTGTGGTCGAAAATAGAGAGTTTACTTTGGAAATCAAATTCTAAGAAAAAATTATTTCTATGTATTGAGCTACAAAGCTGATTTGTGATTGAAAAATGGCTACATTGTGCTATAATGTTAGTAAATTGAAAGTAAAAGGTGGTGTAAAAATGCGGATAGATATGCCTGCCCTTCCGTCTTTTGTTATAAATAGACTGGAAGAAAACGGTTTTGAATGCTTTGCTGTCGGCGGTTGTGTGCGTGATTGTCTTATCGGTCGAAAGGTTAATGACTGGGATTTTACTACAAATGCAACACCAGAAGAAATACAGAGTTGTTTCTCTGATTTCACTACCATTGATGTTGGCGCAGAGTATGGTACTATCTGCGTTGTTATAGATAGCGAAAGCTTTGAAATCACCACTTATCGCACCGACGGAGAGTATGCCGATTCGCGCCATCCTGATTCAGTTGTTTTTTCAAAAAATCTTTTTGATGATTTATCACGCAGAGATTTTACGATTAATGCACTTGCTTTTAATGAAAAAAGTGGCATCGTTGACATTTTCGACGGACTTACTGATTTAGAATACGGCGTTATCCGTTGTGTCGGTGAGCCTGATGTGCGCTTTTCTGAAGATGCGCTTCGTATTATGAGAGCTTTAAGATTTGCCTCAACCTTTGGTTATTCAATTGAAGCGAAAACCTCTAAATCTATTCTGGAAAATAAAGATAACTTAAACGCTGTCGCTTCTGAAAGAATAATAAAGGAGCTGGGGAAACTGCTTGTTGGCTCTCACGCTGATTTTATTTTACGCAGATATAAGGAAGTTATCGCTACGATAATTCCTGAAGTTTCTGTTATGTTTAATTTTGACCAGAAATCCCCTCATCACAATAAGGATTTGTGGCGACATACAGTTTCTGCGATAAAGCACACACCTCAGGATGAAGTTATGCGTACGGCTATGTTACTTCACGATATCGGAAAGCCTATGACAGTTTCAACAGATGTAAACGGCAGAAGCCATTTTTATAATCATCCTAAACTGTCTGCCGCTATGGCTAACACGATTTTGCGTAGACTCAAATATCCGACTGCTTTCATAAATACAGTGTTGATTTTAATCGAATATCACGATGATAGATTGACTCCTTACTCTCCATGCGTTAAATCATATCTTAGAAAGCTTGGCGAGGAGAATATGAGAATGCTGCTTTCTATTCAGCGAGCTGATATATTGGCTCAATCCCTTTATGAGCGTGAAGATAAGATATCGACACTTGATGCGGTCTGTGCTGAGTTTGAACGTGTTATAAATAGCGATGAGTGTTATTCGCTTTCTACTCTTGCGATTAACGGTAAAGATATTATTCATCTTGGAGTGTCAAGCGGTGAGAATATAGGTAAGGTGCTTGATAAGTGTCTTGATAAAGTAATAAGCGGAGAGCTTTCTAATAATCACGATGAACTTATTTCGTTTGCTAAAAATATGATTAAAAGTCTTGAAGGTATGCGTTGAGCATACCTTTTTTGCAATATCCAGAAATAAAAATTTCACTTTTCATCAAAAAAACTAAAATATATAACCATATTTATTGAATATTGCAGGATAGTGTGCTAAAATGAAAGCATCTTTATAATGAGGTAGTGTTATGATATCTAATCTTTTAGTGCGTATAGATATGAATAGGGAAGGCTTTTCGAAAGGTCAGCGCAGAATTGCTAATTTTATCGAAGAGCATTATGACGAGGCGGCTTTTATGACTGCAAATAAACTCGGCGAAATCGTTGGAGTTTCTGAGAGCACTGTTGTCCGATTCGCAACTGAAATCGGATACAGCGGTTACCCGGGGTTACAGAAAGCTATGCAGGAGATGATTCGCGACAAGCTCACCTCTATTCAGCGAATTGAAGTTACTACCGGCAGAATAGGGGACAAAGATGTTCTTGATAGCGTGCTCAATCAGGATATCGAAAAAATTAAGCGTACTATTGAAGAAATTTCAAAAGAAGATTTTGAGCGTGCGGTAGAGGCTATTATCAACGCTGAACATATATATATTTACGGTGTAAAATCGGCTTCGTATATCGCAAGCTTTTTTGGATATTATCTCGATTTGATGTTTGGTAATGTTATTATGCTCAACACCACCAGCAAGACTACAAATTTCGAAAAACTTTTCAGAATTACCGATAAAGATGTTATGATTGGCATCAGCTTTCCACGATACAGCACAATGGCAGTCGATGCTATGAAATTTGCAAGAGAGCGCAAAACCCATGTTGTTGCTATAACTGACAGTATGGTTTCTCCGCTTGTTTCAAATGCAGATTCTATTCTGATAGCCCGCTCAGATATCGCATCTATAGTCGATTCCTTAGTTGCACCGCTGAGCCTTATCAACGCGCTTATTGTCGCTATGGTTATCAAGCGCAAGGAAGATGTTAAAGCAACCTTTGCAAAGCTAGAGCAGGTGTGGAGCGAGCACAATATCTACGCTTCTGATATATCGGAGGACTTGTCTGATGAAAAATAAAAAAGTCATCGTCATCGGAGGCGGACCTGCAGGAATGATGGCTGCTGGAATCGCTGCCAGAAACGGCGCTGATGTTACTCTTTTTGAAAAAAACGACAGAGTAGGCAGAAAGCTGATGATAACAGGCAAGGGCAGATGTAATATAACTAACTTCTGTGACAATGACGAGTTCATTTCTAATATCCCTACTAACCCGCGCTTTATGTACAGTGCGATTAACGCTTTTTCAACGTATGATACAGTAGCTTTTTTTGAAGATTTGGGGGTTGCGACTAAAGTTGAGAGAGGAAACAGGGTTTTTCCTGTTTCAGATAAAGCAGTCGATATCTGCGACGCTATGAAAAGATTTGTTTTGAGTAACGGCGCGAAGATAATAAACGAAAATGTAAAAGCGGTTATCACTGATAACGGACACGTCAGCGCAGTGAAAACCGATAATGGAACTTATCCGTGTGGTAGCTTGATTATTGCAACCGGAGGAAAGAGCTACCCTAAAACAGGCTCGACAGGCGACGGGTACACCTTTGCTAAAAGTGTTGGTCATACTGTTTCACCTCCTACTGCGTCATTAGTACCGCTTGAGAGTGATGATTCACTTTGTAGTGAGCTTATGGGGCTTTCTTTAAGAAATGTTGCAGTTTCTGTTTTTGATGAAAATTCTCATAAAGAAAAATACACTGACTTCGGCGAGTTATTGTTCACTCACTTTGGGCTGTCAGGCCCGACTATTCTTTCTGCAAGTGCCCATATGAAGGATATGGAAGAGAATAAGTACTCGGTGCATATAGACTTAAAACCTGCACTTGATTTTGAAACTCTAGATAAGCGTCTTCTTAAAGATTTATCTAAATTTATAAATAAAGATATTTCTAATTCGCTTTTTGAACTTATGCCAAAGAGTTTAATTCCTGTTATACTCAGGTTGTGCGATATCAACCCGCACACTAAGTGCAACAGTGTTACTGTTTTGCAGCGTCACGCTATCGTGAACACATTGAAAGATTTGTCAATCAGGATAAAAGGTTTTCGACCAATTGACGAAGCGATTGTCACTTGCGGTGGGGTGAAGGTGCAGGAAATTGACCCTAAAACTATGCGTTCAAAAATTGTTCCTAACCTGTATTTTGCTGGTGAAGTTATTGATGTTGACGCGTACACAGGAGGATTTAACTTGCAAATAGCTTTTTCTACCGCTTATCTTGCTGGAGAGAATGCTGCTCAAATTGATTACTGATAAAGGACGGTATATTATGAATATTGCTATAGCTATCGACGGCCCTGCAGGTGCAGGCAAATCAACTATCGCTAAGCTCGCTGCTAAAGAGCTTTCTTTCATTTATGTTGACACAGGAGCTCTGTATAGAGCTATCGGACTTTGCGCTTATCGTAACGGCATCGGCTCAAAAGATGCCCCTGCTATTCTTGAAATGTTGAAAGATATTAAAGTTGAGCTTGCTTTCAATGACAAAAAAGAGCAGATAGTTCTTCTGAACGGTGAAGATGTTAGCTCTCTTATCCGTACTCCTGAGATTTCGATGTATGCATCTGATGTATCGGCTATTCCACAGGTCAGAGCTTTTCTTCTTGATTTACAGCGCAATATGGCTAAGACTAATAATATTATTATGGATGGTCGTGACATCGGCACAGTTGTATTACCTGACGCAAACGTTAAGATTTTTCTCACAGCATCTGCAGAAGTCAGAGCAAAGCGCAGATACGACGAGCTTATTGAAAAAGGCATGGATGTGAAGTACGAAGATGTACTTTCGGATGTTATTACCCGTGATTATAACGATTCTCATCGTGAAACAGCTCCACTCAAGCCGGCTGATGATTCTGTTATTGTCGATACATCTGACCTTGATTTGAACCAGTCTGTAGAAAAACTAATTTCAATCATGAAGGAGCGTATGTAAAATGGGGTACAAGCGTTGGTTTTTCACAACTATAAAATATCTCGTTACACCTATTTTTAAAGTTATTTACCGCACAAAGTATATTAACGCAAATAATGTTCCTAAAGACGGTGCATACATTTTTGCGGGTAATCATATCACAAGCGTTGACCCGATTATTATGGCTATCGGTCAGAGGAAGAGAAATATTCACTTTATGGCTAAGGCTGAATTGTTCCAGAAACCTATTCTCCGTTGGTTTTTCCTTTCAATCGGAGCGTTTCCTGTTGACAGAGGAAACAGCGATAAAGGCGCAGTAAGACATTTTGAACAGATTTTAGCAGACGGCGAATTGATGGGTATTTTTATTGAGGGTACCCGTTCGAAAACAGGTGAGTTTTTGAAGCCGAAAAGCGGTGCAGCTCTTATAGCATATGACACAAAAACTCCTGTTATCCCGGTTTGTCAGACTAAGATTAAGGGCAGAAGAGTCTGCCATTTCGGCGAGCCGATGAGCCTTGAGGATTTAGGCTTTGAAAACGGCGGTGCAAAAGAATACCGTGAAGCAAGCCGTAGAATTATGGATGCGATAAAAGCACTCAGAGAGCAGGATTTAGAGCTATGGAAATAACTGTTGCTAAAACTGCGGGCTTTTGCTTTGGAGTTAATCGTGCCGTTGAGATTGTGAACTCTCTCGCTGAAGGTGAGAAAAATGTCTGTACTTTGGGTCCGATTATTCATAACAAAGAAATGGTACAAGAGCTAAAAGACAAGGGCGTATATTCCATTGATGAGCTTTACAGTGCTGAAAATTACGATACCGTTGTTATTCGTTCTCACGGAGTACCAAGAGAGGTTTACGATGCTTTAGCTTCTATGGCATGTGAAGTTGTCGACGCTACTTGTCCTTTCGTTTCTAAAATTCACCGTATTGTTGCAAAAGCTGGAGAGAAAAACAAGACTGTTCTGATAGCGGGGGATAAAAATCACCCTGAAGTTATGGGTATAGTCGGTCACTGCTGTGGAGAGTGTTATGCCTTTAAAGACGAGAAAGAACTGAGTGATTCTCTCTCTTTAATGCTAAATAAGAATATAAAAGACATCTGCGTTGTCGCACAAACTACTTTTGATGTAACTCTCTTTGAAAAATGTTTAAAAATTATCAAAAAAGTATATACAAACGCAGAAATTTTTGATACAATATGTAATGCTACGTCGGAAAGACAGGCTGAGGCTGAATCTCTTTCAAAGTCATCTGACTGTATGATCATCATAGGTGATAAACACAGCAGTAATACTTGCAAGCTTTTTAGTATCTGCAAGCGCAACTGTGAGAACACCTTTTTGGTTGAAACTGAGGCTGATCTTGATCTTGATATCGTGTCAAAGGCTGAGTCAATCGGCGTAACTGCGGGTGCTTCTACACCGGCAAGGATAATAAAGGAGGTACTGGATACAATGAACGATGTAATCAAATCCAGCGAAACAAACGAATTCGAGAATTTTGAGGAGATGTTAGAAGAATCCCTCAAAAGTTTAAATACAAATGAAAGGGTTATGGGCACTGTTGTTGGCATTGCGCCAAACGAGGTTTTTGTTGATGTCGGCAGAAAACAGGCTGGTTTCATTCCGCTTGATGAGCTTTCTGCAACACCTATCAACAATCCTGAGGATGTTGTTAAAATTGGTGACGAGCTTGAGCTTCTCATCATGAAGACAAACGACCAGGAAGGCACAATCATGCTTTCTAAGCGCAGAGTTGACGCTAAGAAGGGCTGGGAGCTCTTAGAGAAAGCTTACGAAGAGAAAGAAATTCTTACAGGCGTAGTTACTGAAGTTATCAACGGCGGCGTTATCGTTGTTGCTCTTGATTCAAGAGTATTTGTTCCTGCTTCACAGGCAACACTCAACCGTGACGAAGATTTAGAAGCTTTAAAGGGTCAGGAAGTACAGTTCAGACTTATCGAAGTTTCACAGCGTGGCAGAAGAAGAAAGGTTATCGGTTCTATCAAATCAGTTCTCAAAGATGAGTTTGCTGAGAAGAGAGCTGCTTTCTGGGAGACTGCTGAAGTTGGCAAGACATACACAGGTACTGTCAGAACTCTCACAAACTACGGTGCATTCGTTGATCTCGGCGGTGTATCCGGTATGATTCATATTTCTGAGCTCTCATGGCTTAGAATCAAGCATCCAAGCGAAGTTGTTAACGTTGGTGATACAGTTGAAGTTTACATCAAGGACATCAACGATGAAACAAAGAAGATTTCTCTCGGTTACAAGAAGACTGAGGACAACCCATGGACTAAGCTTGAGAATGAGTACCCTGTAGGCACAGTTGTTAATGCTACTATCGTTGGTATGACAACTTTCGGTGCTTTCGCTAATATCATTCCTGGTATTGATGGTCTTATCCACATTTCTCAGATTTCTAATAAGAGAATCGAGAAGCCACAGGATGAGCTCAAGGTAGGCGAAGTTGTTGAAGCTAAGATTACAGCTATTGACTTTGAGAAGAAGCGCGTTAGCCTTTCAATCAGAGAACTCCTTCCGGATGCTCCTGTAATTCCTGAAGCAGTTGTTGAAGAAGTTATTGAAGAGGCTGTTGCTGAAGAAGCTGAGAGTGTAGCTGAAGTTGTAGAAGAACCTGTTGCTGAAGAGGCTGTAGCTGAAGTAGCAGAAGAGCCTGTTGCAGAAGTTGCAGAAGAGGCTGCAGAGGTTGAAACAGCAGACGCTGAATAATTTTACTTATAATTGGGCATCCGTTTCGGGTGCCCATTTGTGTATATGTTATGGTGATTTTATGTATGAACAAATAAAAATTGAATCAAAGGCGGTTTTTGAGGAGCTTATTGAAAAGGCAAAGCTAAAGGAAAACAGCATTTTAGTCATCGGCTGTTCCACATCCGAAATTATCGGTGACACTATTGGCACTCATTCTTCGATGGATATAGCTAAAGCGCTTTACGACGGAATGTATGAGATGCTCTGTAGCAATGGGATTTATATCGCTGTACAGTGCTGTGAGCATTTAAATCGTGCACTGGTAATTGAGCGTGAGCTTGCTGAGAAACTACGCCTTGATATAGTCAACGCTGTTCCTCAGCCTAAAGCTGGTGGAAGCAGTGCGACCACTGCGTACTCTTTGATGTCTGACCCTGTAGTTGTTGAGCATATCAGAGCTGACGCAGGTATTGATATCGGTGGCACTCTGATTGGTATGCATCTCAAAGAAACCGCTGTACCACTCAGACTTACACACAAATATATCGGAAAAGCTTTTGTTGCTACTGCCAGAACCAGAGCGAAGTTTATTGGTGGCGAGCGAGCCGTGTATAATCAGGAATTAATGTGAGGTTAATTATGACACCAAGGGAAGAATTTATTGAGATTTTTAACGAACATATTCACCGCCAGGGTGCAAAGGAGCTTTTGGAATGGATTTCAAAAACCGACTTTTTCACTGCTCCGGCTAGCACAAAGTTCCACTGTGCCTGTGAATCAGGTCTTGTTATGCACTCAGTTAGTGTTTTCAACACACTGATGGAAAAGCATTTTGACGAAGAAAACGATAATATCGAGAGCTTTGCTATATGCGCTTTGCTCCATGATTTATGCAAAGCGCAGTTTTATAAGGTTTCAACACGAAATGTTAAAAACGAGGAAACAGGTCAGTGGGAGAAGGTCCCTTACTATGCGATTGAGGACAGTTTTCCGTACGGTCACGGCGAAAAATCAGTTTTTCTTATTGAGCGTTTTATGAGACTCAAAATTGACGAAGCTATGGCTATCCGTTGGCATATGGGTGGTTTTGACGAAGGTGGCGGATTTGCTATCGCTCAGGCATATGAGAGATATCCACTCGCAGTAAAACTGCATTTAGCTGACCTTGAAAGCACATACTTAAAAGAGAAAGGCACATCTGCTGTGCATAAATAAATTCTGAGAGTGAAATTATGGATTTTAATGTTGCAAAAAAGCGAGCTGAAGAGCTAACCTCACAGCTCAATTATCACAACAATAGATACTACAACCTCGATAGTCCCGAGATTTCTGACTACGAGTATGATATGCTGCTTCGAGAGCTTGAAAACATTGAAGCAGAGTTTCCACAGCTAATTAATGCTCAATCACCGACTCAGAAAGTCGGAGGCGCAAAGGGAGATAAGTTTTCTCCTGTAGTGCATAGTGTGGTTATGGAGAGCTTGCATGATTCTTTTTCAAGCGACGAGGTCAGAGATTTTGACCGCAAAGTAAAGGCGGTTGTCAGCGACGCCACATATGTAGTAGAGCCGAAAATTGACGGGCTTTCTGTTTCGTGTGAATACAGAAACGGTGTATTTGTTCGTGGCTCAACTCGAGGTGACGGTGCAGTTGGTGAAGATGTCACCGAGAATCTTATGACTATCAAAAGTTTGCCTAAGCGTATAGATAATGCACCATCTTTTTTAGAAGTCAGGGGCGAAGTGTATATGTCGCTTGCTACTTTTGAAAAGCTCGTTGAGGAGCAGGAGAATAACGGCGAAAAACCGTTTAAGAATCCTCGTAACGCTGCCGCAGGATCGCTTCGTCAAAAGGACGCTAAAATTACTGCTAAGCGCAATCTTGATATTTTCGTTTTTAATATTCAACAGATTGACGGCTTTGAAATTTCAGCACATTCCGATTCGCTTGATTATCTGAAAGATTTGGGTTTCCCTGTTGCGGGGCATACTGTTTGTCGGGATATCGAGTCGGTATTGACTGAAATTGAAAGAATCGACAAATCCCGTGGTGAACTTCCTTGTGATATAGACGGAGCAGTAATTAAAGTCAATAACTTTGCTCATCGTGAGCTTTTAGGAAGTACCGCTAAATTTCCAAAATGGGCAGAAGCGTATAAATATCCGCCTGAAGAAAAGGAAACCGAACTTCTTGATATTGAAATAAATGTCGGCAGAACAGGTGCGCTGACTCCTGTTGGTATTTTCAACCCAGTACTTTTAGCGGGCACAACCGTCAGCCGTGCTACTCTTCACAATGAAGACTTCATCAGAGAGAAGAATATCCACATCGGCGATGTTGTTGTTATCCGCAAAGCTGGTGAGATTATTCCTGAGGTATTGTCTGTAGCTGAGTGTAGAAGTCTTGATGACCCTTATACTTTCCCTGATATTTGTCCGTCGTGTGGTAGTAAGGTAGTCAGAGAAAAAGACGAAGCTGCCGTCAGATGCACTAATACTGATTGTCCTGCTCAGCTTTTGCGACACCTGATTCATTTTGTGTCCCGTGACGCTATGGATATTGACGGTTTAGGTCCGGCTGTGCTTGAACAGCTACTATCTTCAGGTCTTATCAAATCGTTTGTGGATTTATATAAGCTCAGAGCAATTGATGTTGCTTCTTTAGATAGAATGGGCGAGAAGTCTGCGCTTAATTTAATCACAGCTATTGAGAAGTCGAAGTCAGCGGAGATTTATCGCTTAGTATATGCTCTTGGTATCCGCCACATCGGTCAGAAAAATGCAAAGGTTTTGTGTGAACATTTTCTGAGTATCGACGCTATTTTTGAAAAGAGCGTTGAAGAAATTGCAAGCATAGACGGATTTGGCGAAGTGATGGCTCAGTCGGTTTATGATTACTTCTCACTGCCACAGACCAGAACACTAATTGATAATCTCAAAGAGCTCGGTCTTACTATGGCTCAGCTTGAGAAAAAGAAAGAAGAAGGCGTTTTTCTTTCAAAGACTTTTGTGCTGACAGGAACTCTTCCTACTATGACCCGAGCACAGGCGTCTAAACTCATTGAAGAAAACGGCGGAAAAACTAGCTCCTCAGTTTCAAAAAAGACAGATTTTGTCTTAGCAGGTGAGGATGCGGGCAGTAAGCTGACTAAAGCTCAATCGCTTGGAGTCACAGTGATTACTGAAGAAGAGTTTTTATCGATGCTTAACTGAATATAGAATTTACCCCTGTACCATTTTGGTGCAGGGGTTATATTTTTGTACGAGCCTTCATATTACTTAACAAAAGGAGTGTTAAAAATGAAGATAAAAAGTACAAGATTTAAATCAGCAATTATGGTGCTACCACCACAGTTGTATTCAGTTTTGTCAAAAGCACCGAGTGTTGTCAGTGATAACGCTCAGGAGATTATTTTGCGTGTTGATAGACCACTTTGTGTCGAATGTAGCAATAAACGCTACTACTTTACTAAGAATAACTGCGTTACAGATACAATATTTGATTCTAATATGCTTTGTGTAAGCCAAAAGGAAATATTCGATACTTTTTCGAACATCTGTAATTTCTCAGTGTATTCCCGTCAAAGTGAAATCAACAGCGGGTATATTACGCTCAAAGGTGGTCACAGAGCGGGTATCTGCGGCACAGCGGTGCTTTCAAAAGGTGAAATCGTAAATATAAAGGACATAACCTCCATAAACATCCGTATTGCCAGAGAAATAATCGGCTGTGCTGATGAACTGATTTCTCAGATAAATCCACTCAGCGGAGTGCTTATTTGCGGTTCACCTTGCTCGGGTAAAACCACTTTGATTCGTGATTTAGCACGTAGTTTGTCTTATAAACACAAAATCAGCCTGATTGACGAGAGAAATGAGCTTTCGTCCAATGTAAGTGGAGTTTTTCAGAATGATATCGGTCTATGCGATGTTTTTGAATCCTACATTAAGAATGATGCTATAATTCATGCGGTACGCTCGATGTCGCCTGATATTATCGTATGTGATGAGATTTCAACAGCTAAAGATGTTGAAGCTGTGACTTATGCACTCAACTGTGGTGTGTCTTTCATAGCTACAGTTCACGCTGATAGTATGGAAAATTTATTTAAACGACCTTTAGCTAAAAGCTTGTTAGAAAGCGGAGCGTTTTCTCAACTTGTATTCCTTGACTCGAGAAATAATGCAGGAAAAATCAAGTCTATCGTTGAATATAGTACTGTTTTGGGTGATACATATGATTAAGCTGTTGCTGTGTATAGCTATTATAGCTTCGTCATCCTTGGTTGGTTTTAGTTACTCGAATTCACTTTACAGAAGGAAATCGGTGCTTGAGAATTTTTCATTGATGATTAAAAACTGTTCTACAAAAATCCGCTACAACTCAGGAGACTTGTTCGAAATTTTCGACACTGAATCTATAAACTACAGCTTTAATACGAAAAAACCGTTTTGTGAACAGTGGTGCGAAATGCTCAAAGCTTATTCTAAAATACTCACTATTGAAGATATAAAAATACTAAAAGATTTTTCAGAGAATCTCGGTACTTACGATGTTTCGGGAGAGCTTTCAAATATCAGTATGTATATTGAAATGCTGAGCGCGCAGATAGAAATAGCCGACCAACAAATAAAAGAAAAGTCGAAGCTCTATAAAACTCTCGGAATGTCTTTCGGACTGGCTGTCGCAATATTACTCATTTAGGAAGAGGTACATAATGGATGTTGATATGATATTTAAAATTGCCGCAATCGGCATAATAGTCGCGATATTAAACCAACTGCTTGTCCGAAGCGGGCGGGAGGAGCAGGCACTCCTCACCACAATTGCTGGTCTAATAGTAGCATTGATGATGATTATAACTCAGATAAGCGACCTGTTTACAACTATAAAAAACACTTTCGGATTGTGATTGTATGAATATTGTATCAATTTGTGCTATTGCCGTAGTTTCAACAGTCCTAGCTATTGCGCTGAAACGACATAATCAGGAGCTATCGCTTTTAGTGTCAATAGGCGCAGCGGTGATAATACTGCTTAGCGTAATAGAATATGTGCTAAGCTCGATTGATTCTGTCAGCACTATTTTAGCTCAGGCTAATATAAACAGTGAATATGTGGTTATTCTGCTGAAGGTTCTCGGTATCTGTTTTTTGACAGAATTCACTTGTGATACTACTAAAGAAGCAGGTATGTGTGCTCTTTGTAGTAACATTGCTCTGGCGGGAAAAATCGTTGTACTTGTCACCGTAATGCCAATGTTTATGGAGGTTTTGGATGTCGTCGTAAAACTCACTGGAGGTGAGAGCCTTGCATAAAAAAATAGTTACATTTTTTATAGCCTTGTTATTGATTGTGGCGTTGTCTGTTGTCAGAGTAAGCGCTGAGGATATTTCTGAATTAGAAAAAAGCTTAGATTCTCTGATGGATTCTTTATCTGACGAAGCTAAAGGGGATTTGGCATCAGTCGGAGTTACATCTCCTGACATAAATGATATGAAAAACCTGTCGTTTGAATCAATAATAGAGCTTATAGTGAACAAGC
Organism: Ruminococcus sp.; assembly: GCA_017410265.1. Classification (GTDB taxonomy): domain Bacteria; phylum Bacillota; class Clostridia; order Oscillospirales; family Acutalibacteraceae; genus Ruminococcoides. Next base: position 17,296 of record JAFQRC010000006.1, read on the forward strand.
TTTCTTTTTATAGCGGGGCATCATTTTCAGCATCAGCTGTTGTGATAGCGATACTTCTTTTAAACGCTCTTTTTGATAGCTATACAGACGCTCTCAAACAGTCGACTACAAAAGAAGTGATTCAGGTGGTATCAACTCTATGTATTACAACAACTCTCGTCATTCCGATAATAGATTTAATAAATGACTCTATAGCGACTATTACAGATGCATCGAATTTCATGCTTTTATACATTCCGATTATGGTAGCGATTGTGACTTTCTCGGGACAAGCGGTGAGCGCTGCATCATACTATTCGTTTATGGTGCTGGCATGTCAGGGGATTTCACAGCTGTCTACTCGGGTGATTTCACCGTTGCTTAGTGTGTACCTCGGCTTTTGTGTTTCTTCATCTATATGCGACAGGGTTAATCTTAGAGGTTTGTGCCAGATGTTTTCAAAGGTTATCAAATGGCTCGTAGCTTTTTCGATGACAGTTTTTTCTGCTTTGATGACAATTCGCTCGATGATAACGACAGCGTATGATTCGGTTACAGCTCGGGCGGTACGGTTTACTATGTCGTCATTTATACCGATTGTCGGAGCGGCACTGTCAGAGTCGTATAAAACAATTCAGGGCAGTATAAATCTTCTTCGTTCGGGTGCAGGAGTTTTTGTGATTTTAGCGATACTTATTGTTTTTTTACCCTGTGTTTGCAGATGTTTGATGTGGCTATTATCGATAAACCTGTGTAAATGCATCGGCGAAATCATCTCGGTTACATCACCTATAAATATGCTCAGCTGCGTGTCATCGGTTATCTCTACTGTTTTTGCAATTACAGTCTGCGTTATGGCTGTATTTGTCATTTCAACTGCTTTACTAATAACGCTCGGAGGTGGAGCCTGATGAACGCTTTAAGATCTATGTCAGTAATTGCATGTGTCTGTTGTATCGCTTGTTCGCTGATTTCGATTATAGCACCTCTTGGCAAAATGAGAAAAATTGTGAATTTAGTATTGGGTCTTTTCATAATCTGCAGTATGCTCATACCGCTTGTCGGCTTATTTACTACAGATATTCCTGACTTAAATCTTGAAGAACAATATAGCGACTTGAGTTTGAACGAGAAGGAGTACGAAAAGCTGATATTAAATGAAACCGCCGACAATCTCGTTGTCGCCGCCAACGAGCTATTATTAAGTGAAAATATACAAGTTGATAATATTGAAATCGGAATAAAAAAAACGGACAACAATAGCATATATATCAGCCGTATTAACATATATATTAGCAAAGATCTTGATAGCAGGGCTGATGCAATCAAAAGAATCATAAGTACAAATATGTCTAAAGAACCGGTGGTAATAGTAAGTGAAAACTAAAATGAATTATAAAAAATTACTCGATGACCCAAAGGTTATGAGAATTGCTGTTATAGTAGGAGTAAGTGCGATTGCGCTGATTTTTTTGTCGTCGTTTATAGATGCCTCGACATTTCAACGCTCTGTAGATACCGATGAATATTGTATAGCTCTTGAAGAAAATCTACTGTCGGTTGTCACACAGATTGAAGGAGTTGGGAATGCAAAAATCTTTCTGACTATGGATAACGACGGCGAAAATGTCTATCTGAACAATTCCGATACAAAAACCCAGAGCATAACACCTGTTGTGCGTGGAGTAGTTATAGTATGCGACGGGGGAGATGACCCCGTGGTTGTGAGCAGAGTGATGTCTGCCGTGACTAAGTCACTGAGTATTTCATCAAATAAAGTATGTGTTACAAAGTTATCAAATTAAGCGGAGGTAAAATAATGAAAATTCAAAAAAGACATATAGTGCTGGCGGCACTTGTATTAGCGTTGGGAGCGGCAGTGTTTATAAACTGGCAGTTTTCAGATTCAGGAGCTTCACTGATACACGAAGCATCTAAAGAGCTCGGAGCGGCAACCTACGTAAACGCTGATACTTCTACTGATGATGAGGTCGCAAATGTATCAAAACAAACTACAAAAGCAGAAGAGTATTTTGCGAAAGCTACTACTGAGCGACAGCAAGCGTACGATACTGCTGTTGAAACAGCTAAGGAAACACTGGAGCTTGCTGATTCATCGGATGAAGCAAAAACTCAAGCGGTACAACAGCTCAATAAGCTTGAAGATAATCTGGTTATTCAGAGCAACATAGAAAGCTTGTTGAAGGGTAAAGGATTCAGTGAATGTTTATGCCTTATCTCAGAAGATTCGTGCACTGTTTGTGTGATAAAGGAAGAGCTTGTGGACGATGCTCCGCTGATAATTAAAGATGCGGTGCTTTCTCAGATGGATATAGATTTTAACAGCATTACTATAATTGATGTATGAAAAATCCCTCGTGTACAAATTGTACACGAGGGATGATTTTTAACATTCGTTATTTGGAATTAAGAGCTTTTCTTTTACATTGTGGATTCTATCATAGCTATCAGCGTCAACAATAACTAAAGCTGAGTAAGGCCTGATTTCCATTCTGTTATCAAATTCTCTCATTGCCTCGCCTGAAGCTGAGTCGTGGTCAACGATTACATACCATCTGTTAGGTAATTCGTATTTTGACTTGAGCTCAAACGGGCATTTTTCACCAGTGTTGTTGACAACAATAGCCATATATTTGTATTCATCATCGCCGCCATCGATGTTAGCCATCGTTCCGGCAATCACCTTGCCGTTATAGGTCATATATGTTTTGTGGACAGCCTCTTCGGAAGAGTCGGTAAGTAAAGGCATTTTCTTTCTGATAGCGATTAGACCTTTGTAGTAGTCAACAAGCTCCTTGTACCCTATAGCTCTGGTCCAGTCGATGGAGTTTATGTTATCAGGTGACTTGTAGCTGTTGTGCTCACCAAATTTAGTGCGGGCAAATTCTTCGCCTGCGAGCATAAAAGGAACGCCTAGTGAAATCATCACAAACGCAGCACTCAGCTTATTCTGCTCGATGATTCTGTCATCGGTAGTGTTGAAATTCTTCTTCCAGTTTGATTTCAACAGTTTATCCCACAAGGTGAGATTATCGTGAGCAGAAGCGTAGGTGATACACTGTGAAGGACGCTTAGCCCATCTGCCAAAGGTATCACTGGATGCGCCTAGCATACCTGCGAGCACTTTGTAGGTATCGTAGTTAGAACCCTGAATATAGCCCTTTGTATCATCGTCAGAGCCACCCTTAATGCCGTTACGCATATCGTCGTTGAACATACCAATACGACTAGAGAGCTTTTTAGCGTTCTGCTTTGAACAGCAATCTTCACCCGAGATACCATTGTCGCCGTTGTCAGCAGTCCAAGGCTCACCATACATAAGAATTCTCTTGTCGATTTTGTCGAGCTCTTCTCTGATGAGATTCATCGTTTCGTAGTCGTGACACGCCATAAGGTCAAATCTGAAGCCGTCGATGTGGTACTCTTCTGCCCAGTATTTAACGGAATCTATCATGAATTTTCTGAACATCACCTTTTCGCTTGCGGTGACATTACCGCAACCTGAGCTGTTTAAGTATCTGCTGCCTTGTTTTCTGAAGTAGTAGTTAGGAACAGTTTTCTCAAAGCAGGAATCGTCGCCTGAGTACATATGATTATATACAACATCCATAACAACGCCGATACCTGCATTGTGTAAAGCCTGCACCATCTGTTTGAACTCTTTGATTCTGACCTCACCGTTGTACGGGTCTGTAGAATAAGAGCCTTCAGGTACATTGTAGTTAACAGGGTCGTAACCCCAGTTATATTCAACACCTGTAGCTTCGTTAACCGAGCCGAAGTCAAAAACAGGGTTTAGCTGAACATGTGTAATGCCGAGATCTTTTAAGTAGCTTAAACAGGTTTTTTGTTGTGTATACGGAACTTTTGTGTCAGTTTCAGTGAAAGCAAGGTAGGTGCCTCTGTGAGCTTTGCTGACACCACTGGTGTTTGATGAGGAGAAATCCCTTACATGAATCTCCCAGATGATAGCCTTGGTCTGCTCATCTACTAGTATGTGTTTGTCGTTTTCCCAACCTTCAGGATTAGTGCGTTCTAAATCAACTACCATCGAGCGTGCGGAGTTGACACCCGTAGCCTTAGAATATACATCCTGTGTTTCACTGATTTTTTCACCGTTCTGTATAAGATAGGTGTAGTAAACACCGTGGAGATCCCCTTGGATAGTTTTACTCCATACGCCTGTAGCGTCGTCTTTTTTCATTTGTTTTATAGAAAGAACTGTCGCACCGTCTTCCTGATAAGAACCGGTTGAATACAGTTTCAAAAGCACTTGGCTTGCAGCAGGAGCCCAGACTTTGAAGGTGGTCTCCTCTTTTGAATAAGTAAATCCGAGATCGTCTTTATCATAGGTGTTGTAAATCTCGTCTTTGTTAGAATAGTATTTTGTGATCATATATTGCTCCTTATAAATGAATTTTGCGTAGTAGCAATTATGTATATTCTATCATTTTTTATAGAAATTTCAACCTCTTTTTACTTTAAAGTGCTAAAATTATAAAAATAATTCTATTCTCGAAAAATATGCTTGTATATTGATGAAAATAGTGCTATTATTTTATAGAATTAAAAAAACAGAGGTGCAAAAGGATGAAATCTGTTAAGAAAATTCTCAACCACATATTCATTGACGGCCTTTCGGGTATGGCACTGGGATTGTTTGCGACGCTTATAGTCGGTACAATTTTAGGTCAGATTGGCAACTATATCCCGGGTGCTGTCGGTACTTATGTTATTTACATTGCTACTGTTACTAAAGCGCTCATGGGTGCAGGTATCGGTGTCGGTGTAGCGACTAAATTCAAGTATAGTCCGCTTGTTACAGTATCTGCAGGTGTAGTCGGTTTTATCGGTGCATTTTCTGCAAGTATCGTAAACGGTTCATTCTTCTTGGAAACGGGAGGACTTGCTGTCAGTGGCGTTGGTGACCCGCTATGTGCCTTTGTTGCTGCATTTATTTCAATAGAAGTAGGCAACCTTGTTTCAGGAAAAACAAAGCTGGATATTTTGCTAACACCAATTGTGACTATCGGTGTTGGTACTGTTGTTGCTCTTCTTTGTGGTCCGTATATCTCTAAGGTTACTACTATTTTAGGCGAGTTTATCCAGTTTGCTACAGCTCAGCAGCCTTTTATTATGGGAATTCTCATTGCAGTGTTTATGGGTATATTCCTTACTTTACCTATCAGTTCGGCAGCCATTGCGGTTATTATAGGTCTTTCGGGGATAGCAGGAGGTGCAGCTGTTGTCGGTTGTTCTGCACAGATGGTAGGCTTTGCAGTGATGAGCTACAGAGAGAATAAATTCGGCGGACTTATCTCTCAGGGAATAGGAACATCGATGATTCAGATGCCTAATATAGTTAGAAAGCCGATAGTGTGGTTACCTCCTATCATTACAAGCGCGATTTTAGGACCGATATCAACCTGCGTATTGGGTATGACCTGTGACGCATCAGGTGCAGGTATGGGTACATCTGGTCTGGTTGGTCAGCTCGTTACATATTCATCTATGGTAAGTGCTGGTGTTTCACCTGCTGTTACCTTGATTGAAATCGTTGTCATGCACTTTGTTGCACCTGCTCTTATTACACTTGTTATCAGCGAGGGTATGAGAAAAATGGGTATCATAAAACCCGGTGATTTAAAATTAGATTATTAAAAGGAGTTTTTGATATGAGAAGATTATCTGCTATTATATGTTTGATTTTGACTTTTGTGCTTGTTGCAACAATGCTTTCAGGCTGTAAAACAAAGGTTGATGAAGAATATCAGTACAACAATGTGATTGAAACAAACGATAAAAAGCCTGTTGATGGAGAGCCTGAGATTGAGGCTATCTCAGGTTATGTTGAAGATGCTCAGCAAAAGCTCTTATCTCTACCTTGCAAAGTTAAAGACCTTGAAATAGAGATTGTATCAATCGGAAAATATACCGGTCTTTACACTGAAAACGATAAACAGGAAGAGGTTGAAGATGTTTTTGCGTTAATCGTGAAGAATCCTACTGACCAGCTTGTATCTTATTCAACCTTCACAGCGCAATGCGGAAATGAGCTCTTTGCTACTTTTTCGCCAACTAACATTCCTGCTCATCAGTCTGCACTTGTTCTCACAACAAATGCACCTGTTGCTTACGCTGATGTTAAAGAATTTAAAATTACTGACTCTATGGCAGTAATGTCAGATTCTCTTCCTATGCTTGATGGTATTGTTGGTGTTGATTTTAAAGATGGTCAGTTTATCGTGACTAACCTTACAGGTGATGAGCTCGGTGATGTTTACATCAGATACAAAGCTTGCACTGACGGTAATGCATACCTTGGCGGTATCACATATTCTGCGATGGTAAGTGATGTTCAGCCGTATGAAACCTATACTGTAGATGCACCACTTTACAGCGAAGAATCCGGCGTAATCATAGCGGTTGAAAATTTGAAGTAGTAAAGTCTGAAATATAACTTAAAGGCGGTGTTATACACCGTCTTTTTTGTTTACAAAAAGAAGTGTGTGTGTTATAATATAACAGTTAAAATATATTCACGAGGTACTATTATGTGTGATATTGAAAATGTAGTAGAAAACGAAAACATCAAGCCTAACGCTATTTCAAGATATAAAAAGCGTGAGCAGGCTTTTATACTAAGCTTTGAGACTCTTTTTTCCGATACCGACATTGATGAGTTAGCTGATAATGCTGTTGACGGAAGTGATGAGTATATGAGTGACTACGCCATCGCATGCGCTAAAGGAATACTTGAACATAGCGAAGAAATAGATAGCCATATTACTGCTAATCTTAAGAAGGGCTGGAAGCTAAGCCGTATCTCAAAGGTTTCTTATGCTATTATGCGTCTTGCAATTTACGAGATGCTTTTTGTTGATGATGTTCCTGTTTCTGTTTCTATCAACGAAGCTGTTGAGCTTGCTAAGAAATATTCTGTACCTGATGAAAGCTCGTTTGTAAACGGTGTACTCGGCTCAGTTGCAAAGGCACTCGATGAGTAAGTTTTTAGGTGTTGATACCAGCAACTACACTACATCGGTCTGTCTTTTTGACGATAAAAAAGACACTGTTGTGCAAAAGAGAAAGTTGTTGCCTGTATCAAAAGGTGAACTGGGACTGCGCCAGTCAGACGCGGTCTTTCATCATACAGCTCAGTTGCCTAAGCTGTTCGAGGAGCTTTTTTTAGAAGCAAAGTGTGATAAAAGCGAAATCACAGCCATCGGAGCTTCATTTACTCCGACAAAAGCAGAGGGCTCATATATGCCATGCTTTTCTGTTGGTAGTGGTGTTGGCAGAATACTTAGCAGTACACTTGATGTGCCGCTTTTTGAGCTTTCTCATCAGCAGGGTCATATCGGAGCAGCTCTTTATTCTACAAACAGACTCGACTTACTACGCGAAAAGTTTCTTGCGTTTCATGTCAGCGGAGGGACAACCGACGCGCTTTTAGTTAATAGCGAGCTATCTGATGATATATTACCCATAAAGCTAGTCGGTAAATCCCTTGATTTGCACGCAGGTCAGCTTGTAGATAGAGTGGGGCTGTCTTTAGGCCTTTCTTTTCCGTGTGGTAAAGAGCTTGAAAAACTGGCACTTCTTAATAACAGAGATATTAAAGTAAAACCTACTATAAAAGGAAACGATTGTTGCCTTAGCGGAGTCCAGAATATCTGCGAAAAAGCGATTGATAATGGTGAGGATTCTTCTTATGTAGCCGCTTTGTGCCTTAAATATATCGAAGAATCGCTATATAAAATGACTGAAAATATACTTTCTCAGTATGGCGAGATGCCTGTTGTTTTCGCGGGAGGAGTTATGTCGAATTCCATTATCCGCGAAAACCTGTCTAAAAAAATCCCTTGTACTTTCTGTGAACCACAGTATTCCACCGACAATGCGTGTGGAATTGCTGTGCTTACATCTATATTGTTTAGAGAGTAATTATGAACACTACACCGAAAATTCTGAAAGTATCACAACTGAATTTTTATCTGAAATCTCTCATCGAAAACGATAACAACCTGCGATTTGTTTTCTTAGAAGGAGAGATTTCAAACCTAACTGACCATTACAGCAGCGGACATATTTATTTTTCACTCAAGGACGAGAAGAGTGTAATCAAAGCTGTGATGTTCTCTTATGCTGCGAAAAATCTGAAATTCAGACCTGAAAACGGAATGAAGGTTATCCTCAGGGGCAGAGTTTCTGTTTACGAACCTTCGGGGCAGTATCAGCTATATGTTGAGGATATGCAACCTGATGGGGTAGGAGCTTTATCTCTGCAGTTTGAACAGCTGAAAGAAAAACTTTCGAAAGAAGGTCTTTTTGATAAATCTCATAAAAAGCCTTTGCCACAGTTTCCTGAAACTATCGGTGTTATAACTTCTCCTACAGGAGCTGCTGTACGAGATATATTTAATGTTCTTTCCCGCCGATATAAGAGTGCTGATATCGTTATGTGTCCTGTGCTTGTGCAGGGAGAAAATGCGGCTGCTCAGCTTACAAATGCTGTGAAACGCTTTTCTGAGAATAAAATCGCCGATGTTATCATCATTGGCAGAGGTGGAGGCTCTATTGAAGACTTGTGGGCGTTTAATGACGAAAATCTCGCCCGCGCGATATATGCCTGTGATACACCTGTTATCTCTGCTGTCGGACACGAAACCGACTTCACAATTTGTGATTTCGTTTCTGACTTGAGAGCGCCTACACCGTCAGCAGCTGCTGAGCTTGCTGTGCCTGATAGTGCTGAGCTGCTTTTGGATCTGTCATCTCAGGAGCAGTATCTTCGCTCTATAATGGATAAAAAGCTTTCTGACTACAACAACACGCTTATGCAACAGACAAGGCTTCTGTCAGCTTTTTCTCCGCTTAATACTATTGACAACGGACTCAAAGCGCTCGAAAATACAAAATCGCGTATTCTCACTATCGGCGAACAGTTTGTCGATTCCAACACTAAAAAACTTTCAAATATAGCATCTAAGCTTTCAGCTTTAAATCCTGTATCTGTGCTTATGCGCGGTTATTCTTTCATCACTAATGAAAACAAAAAGAACATCACTTCTGTCAACGATGTAGATAGCGGAGATTTTCTCAGCATACGCGTTTTTGATGGTACAATTAATGCTACGGTAAATTCTAAAGAGGAATTATAAATGGCTTTTACACACCTGCATGTCCATAGTGAATACAGCTTGTTAGACGGAGCCTGTCGGATTGACAGGCTTGTTAGTGCTGCAAAGAATTTGGGTCAAACTGCGCTTGCTATCACTGACCACGGAGTAATGTACGGTGTGATTGATTTTTATCGTGCCTGCAAAAAGCAGGGGATAAAACCAATTTTAGGCTGTGAGGTTTATGTTGCTCCTCGTTCACGCTTTGATAAAACCTTTGATTTAGATAAGGAATACTACCACCTTGTGCTTTTGTGTGAAAATAACAAAGGTTATGAAAATTTGGTTAAGCTTGTTTCAAAAGGCTTTGTTGACGGCTTTTATAACAAACCTAGAGTTGATATGGAACTTTTGGAAAAGTATCACGAGGGACTTATCTGCCTATCTGCTTGTTTAGCGGGTGAAATTCCGCGAACACTTTTAAAGGATGATTATAGTACTGCTTTAGAAAAAGCTAAAAGATATCAGCAGATTTTCGGCAAAAACAACTACTTTATCGAGCTTCAGAATCACGGTATCAAAGAGCAGGATATAACAAACCCTCAGCTCATTAAAATAGCTAAAGAAATCGGCGCACCGCTTGTTGTCACCAACGACTGTCACTATATTGAGCAGTCTGACTCAAATATGCACCAGATACTTTTATGCATCCAGACTAACCATACTATTAACGACGATGATAAAATGGAGTTTCAGACAGAGGAATTCTACTTAAAGAGTGAAGAGCAGATGCGCTCTTTGTTCAAAGAATTACCTGAAGCTTTTGATAATACTCAGAAAATCGCCGATAGATGTAATGTTGAGATTGAATTCGGAGTGAGAAAACTCCCTGACTATAAAGTTCCAAATAACGAGAACCACTTTGAGTACTTTAAACGCTTATGCTTTGACGGACTTTATAAGCATTACGGAAATAATCCTGATGCATCAATTGTCGATAGACTAAACTACGAGCTTTCTACTATAAAGTCTATGGGTTTTGTCGACTACTTTCTGATTGTTGCCGACTTTGTAAATTACGCTAAAAGCAGGGATATCCCTGTCGGTCCGGGTAGAGGCTCGGGCGCAGGCTCGCTCTGTGCATACTGCATCGGTATCACTGGTATTGACCCTATCAAGTATAATCTCATTTTTGAACGTTTTTTAAATCCTGAGCGAGTCAGTATGCCTGACTTTGATATCGACTTCTGCAAAGAACGCAGAGGAGAGGTTATCGACTATGTTATCCGAAAATATGGTGCTGACCATGTAGCGCAGATTGTCGCTTTCGGTACTATGGCTGCCAGAGGCTCAGTGAGAGATGTCGGACGAGCTTTAGCTATGCCATATGCATCTGTTGATAGTGTTGCAAAGCTTATTCCTACAGATATCAATATGACTATTGAAAAAGCTTTGACTATTAGCAAGGAACTTAAAAAAGTCTACGATACTGACCCTGCGGTGCATAATCTGATTGATGTCGCTAAAAGCATCGAGGGGATGCCACGACATATCACTATACACGCCGCTGGCGTTGTAATTACTGACAAGCCTGTATCAGACTATGTTCCTTTATCAAAATCCGATGATGCTATAGTTACTCAGTTTACTATGACCACTCTCGAAGAGCTTGGTCTTTTGAAAATGGATTTTCTGGGACTCAGAAACCTCACGGTTATTCACGATGCTGTTGAGATGATAAAGGAAACAGAGCCCCATTTTGATATCGATAGTATCCCCGAAAACGACAAGGCTGTTTTTGCTATGATGAGCAGCGGCAATTCTGACGGCGTTTTTCAGTTTGAAAGTCAGGGTATGAAAAATGTTCTTACTCAGCTCAAGCCTACTTCTATTGAAGATTTGATTGCTGTTATCTCGCTGTATCGACCCGGTCCGATGGACTCTATCCCAATGTATATAAATAACCGTCACAATCCGTCTGCTATACGCTATGAGCATCCGCTGTTGGAAGATATCCTCAATGTAACTAACGGATGTATAGTTTATCAGGAGCAGGTAATGCAGATTTTCCGTACTCTGGCAGGCTATTCACTTGGTAGAGCTGACATCGTGCGTCGTGCTATGAGCAAGAAAAAGCACGATGTAATGGAAAAGGAAAAGCAGATTTTCGTATACGGTCTTACTGATGAAAACGGTAATGTTGTAGTTGACGGCTGTTTAAGACGCGGTGTAGATGAAAAAACCGCGCTTTCTGTTTTTTCACAAATGGAGAGCTTTGCGTCTTATGCGTTCAATAAATCCCACGCCGCAGCTTATGCTAATGTAGCGTACCAGACAGCGTATCTTAAATGCCATTATAAAAAGCAGTATATGGCAGCTCTGCTGTCATCTGTTCTTGATAATCAGAACAAAATGGCAACCTATATCTCAGAGTGTCAGCGACTATCAGTATTAGTGCTCCCGCCTCATGTCAATGAGTCCGAGAGCGGTTTTACCGTTACTAATGGAAATATCCGCTTTGGTCTGACTGCTATCAGAAATTTAGGAAAGAATTTCATCGATGCTTTAGTAAAAGAGAGGAAAAGTGCGCCTTTTACTTCGTTCTATGATTTCTGTAAAAGAATGAATAGAAACGGGCTTAACTCCAGAGCTCTGGAAAGCCTTATCAAATGCGGTGCGCTTGATGACTTAGGCGCTAACCGCAGACAGATGCTCTCTGTTATGAAAACGGTGCTTGATGACCTTGATTATGACCGCCGCAAAAACGCGGGAGGGCAGATGTCTTTCTTTGAAGTATCTGATATAAAATCGGATACAGGTATTGAGATTCCTGCTATGCAAGAGTTTGATTTAATGGAGCTTTTATATATGGAAAAGGAAATGGCTGGAATGTATCTTTCTGGTCACCCGATAGATTCATATAAGGATTTTTCAAAAGCTGTCAAAGCTGATAGTATCAGTGATATTATCAATGGAGAGTTTCCTGCGCGCTACTGTGATACATCTACAGTCCGCCTTGTATGCATTGTCACTAAGAATAAATCTCAGATTACAAAGTCAAATCAGATGATGGCTTTTGTTACTGTTGAAGACAGATATGCAAGTGCAGAGCTGATAGTATTTCCGAAGATACTTTCTCAGTGCTCGTCTAGTCTTTACATAGGCTCTGTTATTGAAGTTATCGGTACTCTCAATTTTAAAGAGGACGAGGAACCTCGGATAATCTGCGAAAAGGTCACAGCGTTACCACCAGCCGAAAGTCTTAGGGACTATGTTTTACAAAAACAACGAGAAAATAATTCTAAGCTATTTACTGAACATAAAAAGGAAGAAAAGATAGAGCCTCAAAAAGAGAAAAAGCTTTATTTAAGACTTCCAAAATTAGAATGTGAAAAGTACAACAAATTAAAAAACCTTTTGGAACTTTTCAAAGGTGATACTAAGGTTGTACTTTATCTTACAGATACAAATAAAAAACTCCTCGCGCCTCAGTCGTTGTGGGTGAAGCTTAACGATACATTAATCGAAGAGCTTATCTATCAGCTTGGTGAAGATAATGTCGTGTTAAAGTGATTTATCTTTCTTTTTATTGTATTTGTGCTAAACACTTGATTATTTGGATTTTTATGTATATAATATTATGGAGAATTTAGTGGAGGGATTTATTATGCCTAAATCTATTGCAGTATTAACAAGTGGCGGTGACGCTCCTGGTATGAACGCAGCTGTTCGTTCAGTTGTAAGAGCTGCTATGTACAGAGGTATGGAAGTAATTGGTGTTTACCGTGGTTATAACGGTTTACTTAATAAAGATGTGAAGAAGCTCGACCTTCGTTCAGTTTCAGATTGTATCAACCGTGGTGGTACAATTCTTTATACTGCACGTTCAGAAGAGTTCAAGACTCCTGAAGGTATTGAAAAGGCTGCTCAGAATTGTCGTGAACTTGGTATTGACGGTTTGGTTGTTATCGGCGGTGACGGTTCATTCCGTGGTGCGAGAAAGCTTTCTTTAGCAGGTATCCCATGTGTTGGTATTCCTGGTACTATCGATAACGACATTTCTTGTTCTGAATACACAGTAGGTTTTGATACCGCTATGAATACAGCTATGGAAATGGTTGATAAAATCCGTGATACTGCTCAGTCACACGACAGATGCTCTGTTGTTGAGGTTATGGGTCGTCGTTGCGGTGACATCGCTTTACAGACAGGTATCGCTTGTGGTGCTACTTCGATTTTGGTTCCTGAGATTGAATCTGACATCGAGCGTGATGTTATTTCTAAGATTTATGAACAGAAGTCAACAGGCAAGAAGCATTTTATTATTGTTGTTGCTGAAGGTGTTGGCGGTGTTGAGGATCTCGCTAAGTATATCGAAAAGCGTACCGGTATTGAAACCAGAGCTACTATCTTAGGTCATGTTCAGCGTGGCGGTTCTCCAACTCTCAGAGATAGAGTTATCGCTACAGCTATGGGTGCTGACGCGGTCAGATTACTTGAAAAGGGTATTGGCAACCGTGTTATCGCACTAAAAGACGGCAGAACTATTGACTACGATATCTTAGAAGCTCTTGAGATGAAGAGAGAGTTTGATCACGAACTCTATCAGACAGCGATGGAAGTTTCTATCTGATTTATATTTAACCTTAAGGCACAATGGTAACCGTTGTGCCTTTCTTTAAATAAAGCCGATTGAGGGCAATGCTTATGATTAACTATTTTTACAACATTATTTTAAAGACTGATAACTGTGACCTCTATTCTGATGTTCTGACATCTGTTAGAAAGGACTACTATCTTTCTCATGAAAAGCAAAAGGGAAAGATTACTCAGAACAGCAGCTCGGATACTTTGTATTATGAGTTTTCTATTGAAAAGGACAAGGGAATCAAATGGCGAGTCAGTGACGAAAATACGATTATCTCAGATTCCAAAAATTTAGAGAACTCTAAAAGCTGTGTTAATTATTACGGTGACAATGGCTTGTATAAAGTAATTACCTTCAGCAAATATCATACACTTTTGCAGGTTGATTACTTTAATATGTCTAAATCAGCGACACCGTTTTGTACAATTGAGCCTAGAAAATCAGGTAATGATCTTTGTTTGTTGCTATCATCTAGTACTTCAGGTGTACAACCGAGCGTGCTTTTTGCTATGCCGGCAGTTGATGATGAGTACATACAGGATAAGATTGACCTTGAGTTTGATGACTATACAGCAATTGCATCAACTAATGAAGGTGTTGTGAAATTCTTAAGTGAAACACAGATGGAGAGCTTTGAGAAATTTGTCGACAGAGCTACAGCGATGAAACTCACTGACTTGGCACCTGAGAAGTTCATTGATGATGAAGATGCAGTCTTGGCTCAGAAGCTTAACCCGAAGGATTTCAATATTAAACGAAATCTTTCAGAAATCGTTGATATTTCAGAAGCTCAGGAGTTTTCTTTTGATAATATAGTAGAAGAGCTTCTTGATAACTTAGATGAAGAAGCTGAATTTGAAGCTCAGAAAGCTGATGTAGATTTTGTGTCACCGATTTCATATGAACCAGTAGAAACGGTTGCAGAAGATTCTTCTGAAGCAGTAGTTAAAGAAGTCTTTGAAGAAACTGTTGAAGAAACTACCGAAGAAGCTGTTGAAGAAACTATTGAAGAAATAACTGAGGAAGAATTGTCAGAAGAGCCTGTAGTATCTGATACAGAAGAAGCATCTGTCGAAGAAGTTCTCGATATAGAAACGATAGAAGATATTGAGTCTTTTGAGTTATCTGAAGAAGTTGAGCCTGACAGTGTTATTAAAAGCGGTAGTGCTAAATACCTGTATTTTGGAGAGCTTGATGGCGCGTCTAAGCGTAACGGATTCGGCAGAACGGCTACCGAAGATGGACGCACAGCCTATGAGGGTGAATACCATGATAATAAACGCAACGGTATCGGTGCTTACTACTATAAGAATTCACAGCTTTGCTACTATGGCGAATGGAAGAATAATAAGCGTGAAGGTTTTGGTGTTGGTGTAAGCTCTGTAGATAACAGTATTCATGTAGGCAATTTTAAAGACAACAAACCTGCTGATGGCGGTGCTCGAGTTAACAGCAACGGGGAGATAGAGTTTGTCAGAAAAGCCCTCTCGAACGGTGTTGTTGTTGAACTTAAATTTGATGGCGACAAGGTTACCGTGTCGAAATTTAACAAAAAAGGTGAGCTTGTTTCTGAAAACACCTCTAATTTAATGTATTTTTAATGTTAAGTTATATTTTACCTGTCAATTGACAATACTATTACCGTTCCTAACGGAGCGGTAATTTTTTTTGAGGTGATTTTATGAAAAAGTTAATTTCTATCATTCTGTGTTTACTTGTACTATGCGTTGCGTTGTGCGCTTGTGGCCGCGATGACTCGGTCGGTGAGATGGCATCTGAAGCGATTTCTGATGTTGAAACTCAAGCGAGCGAAATGTTTTCTGACGACAATAACGGAGAAGTGAATGATGGTGACGGATACATCGGAAACGAATCTACATCAGGAAATAATGATAATAATTCTAATGACTCCTCACAGAACAACGGTAATTCCTCTCAGAATAACAATGGTTCCTCACAGAGTGATAATGGTTCATCGCAGAATAACAATAATTCTTCACAGAACAATAGTAATTCTTCAGGAAACTCAGGTAATTCAAACTCAACAAATAGTGATTTAATGTAAAAAACGCAGGCTTGAACCTGCGTTTACATATTTATACGACCTTTTCTAAATCGGTTTTCAGTCGTCTGATTATTTTCTTTTCAAGACGAGATATGTAGGATTGGGAAATGCCGAGTAAATCTGCTACCTGTTTTTGTGTGTGCTCTTTGTTTCCGTTGAGTCCGAATCTCAGTTCCATAATCATAGATTCTCTTGTATTAAGCTTTGAAACAGCTTCTAGCAGAAGGTTGCACTCCAGCTCCTGCTCGATATCTCTGTTAATAATATCTGCGTCGCTCCCCAGAACATCACACAGTAAGAGCTCATTACCGTCCCAATCGGTATTAAGAGGCTCTTCTATTGATATTTCGTTTTTACGAGTTGATGCTTTTCTTAGAAACATCAGTATTTCATTTTCAATACACCTTGACGCATAAGTGGCGAATTTAATATTTCGTTCAGGAGAAAAGGTGTTCACTGCTTTTATAAGGCCGATTGTACCTATCGAAATCAAATCTTCTATATTAACTCCTGTGTTTTCGAATTTTTTTGCTATGTATACAACCAACCTCAGGTTGTGAACAATAAGTGGTTCTTTTGCATCATCGTCGCCCAGACATAACCTTTCCATAACATCTTTTTCTTCTTCTGTACTCAGTGGAGGTGGGAGAGTCTGAGCGCCACTAATGTAATGAACTGATTTAGTTAAGAATAGCAACTGTAGTTTATAGAGAAAGTTTTTGAGTTTATTCATTTTATCACCTTAATATATTATAGTTTATTATTGCTTTAAAACACGGGTCGATTGTGCCATCGAACATACCTATATATATGTCCTTATGGATATCTTTTTTATCTATGCTGACCTTTTGTGCTTTAGTTGCATAGATTATTCCGCTGCTGCCAAGTGCTTTGTACGGAATAATCCGCTCGTTTTTGCCAGCAACATCGTTTAGTAACTCTTTTTCCATTATTATTACCGGAGAATCAGAAAATGGTTCTGTCAGAGTGCATCCTGTGTCAACTTTTCCAATACAAGAGTATTCCTTGTTATCAATAGTCACACAGAGATTTACCAGCGTGTTGTTGATGTTATTGCCCAGTATCTTTTGGAGCAAAATAATTAATATGTATACTGCAATGCTGATAACAATCAGTAATATGGGTTCTATCTGAACATATATATTGTCATTCACTATAGCCATTTTTTGCGGTTTTGCTAACTGATAGAACGCAATCATCACAGCACAAAAAATAATAGTGAATAAAAATACAGATGTAATGTGTTTTATAAATAGCTTGATATTGCAGTATCTGAATGAAATAAGACACATAGTAACTGAGCAGAAGAGCTTGATCACTATTGAAGTAAAAGTGTTGATGCTTGGAATAAATACAGTCAGAGAAAATAAAGCTCCTGCAATTGAACCAAGGATAAGCCTGAATTCTTTCGAATTTGAGTGTAAGAATTTTTTTGTAGCTGAAAGGATACAATAGTTAATAAGTGTATTTGTGAATAACAGCACATCGATATATATAACCACTACACCAACTCCGTGTACATAGTATCTCACATAAGATATGTGATACATGTCAAAGTAAGAAGGAGTGAATATGTTGTTTTCATTGATAATAGGTATCTTTATAGGAGTTTTAATCGGTATATCAATAATGGTGGTGCTTATAAGCTCAAGAGATTAGTTGATTCATTCAAATTAACCTCAAGTTCATATATGTTCATAGTTTAGACGATTATACGACAAAATTTGCACATATATATGTAGTATAGTAAAAACAAAGGGGAGAGATATATGCCTTGTCGGCTTGCCGAACTAAGACACAAGGAAGTAATTAACTCTTGCGATGGATGCCGTTTAGGATTTGTCGATGATTTGGAGGTTGATACTCATAGTTCAAAGGTAATCGCAATAATAGTGTATGGTAGACCACGCTTTTTTGGGCTATTCGGACGAACATCTGATTTCATAATTTCATGGGATAATATCGTTTTGATAGGCGAAGATACCATCTTAGTTGATTTTCAGGTGCAAAAAACAACAAATAACGCAAAAAAAGGTAATAGATTTGTTACATTTTGTCATTAAAAATATTTGTGTGCGATAGCAAATTGCACTACAAAATAATTATTCAAATGTGCAAAATGCACTAAAAATAATTCTAAATTAGAAACAAAAGTCAATTATAGTGCTATAAAAGAATTAAAACGAAAAAGTTACAAACTTGCAATTTGTGCATGTTTGTGATTAAATAGCACTTGAAATGGTGTGCATTTACAAATTTTTCCATATCATTTCGCATCGGTATAACGATGTAGACTACTTAAAGGAGGAGATAACATGAGACATTCAATTAAGTTGTGTATGAGCACTCTCGCGTTAGTTTTATGTGCGATTTTTGCTCTGACAGTGTCCGTTATTACACCTGAAGTAGAAGCTGCAAGCGAGGCCCCGATAACAGAAACCAAAACAGAAACCAATACATATACTGAAAGTGAGGATGACTCAATCGCGCTTGCAAGAGCGATTGCCATCGACGAAGCTAAGAGCGAGGCTGTTAGCATTGTCGAAGAGCTGAAGGTTGAGACCGTTGAGGAAACCCAGGCTGAGACACAGTCACAGCAGAGCAGTTCTTCAGAGGAAACAACTTCAAGCTCCTCATCTTCAACTTCAGGCAGCTCTACAACCCAGAGTTCGGGTGGATCTTATGTTGCAGGTGCAACACAGGCCGGTTATCTTTTAGGTATTGATAACCCTGATCCGAACTACACAAGCTATGCTATCCACCTTTCTGACGCTGACCGCGATCTTGCTGAGCGTATTGTAATGGGTGAAGCAGGCTCTATGGGATACACAGGTATGGCTATCGTAGCTCAGTGCTTAAGAGATGCGTTTGTAATGGGCGGTCACTCCGACATTGCTACCGTTATTTCAAAGTACGGTTACTATGGCTCAACTTCTATCAAGCCATCACAGGCTTGTAAAGACGCCGTTAACTTTATATTTGATCAGGGCGGCGCTGCTGTTCAGCACAGAACATTAGTGTTCTATTCTACAGCATATTGCCAGAGTTCATGGCACGAGGCTCAGGATTTTGTCTGCCAGTATGGCGTGGTAAGATTCTTTGACTTCTAATTTTTGAAAATAATATCAAAATAAAGGAATCAAGCATTAAAAAATGCTTGATTTTTTTATTTTATATGGTATAATATTTAGGCATTACGCACGTCGGACTTATCGGCTCAGTAACACAGACAGTGTTTGTCCCGACAAATTCAAAGGTTCGGCGGAGGTTTTAACCTGAGGAGGAAAATAAAATGGCAGTAGTTTCTATGAAACAACTCCTGGAGGCCGGTGTACATTTCGGTCACCAGACAAGAAGATGGAACCCTAAGATGGCTCCATACATTTTTACAGAGCGTAACGGTATCTACATCATTGACTTGCAGAAGACCGTTGTAAAGCTCGAGGAAGCATACAACTTTATCCGTGACCTTTCTGTTGAGGGCAAGAGTGTTCTCTTTGTTGGTACAAAGAAGCAGGCTATGGACTCAGTAAAGGAAGAGGCAGAGCGTGCAGGCGCTTATTATGTAAACGCTAGATGGCTTGGCGGTATGCTCACAAACTTCACAACTATCCGTAGAAGAATCGCTAGACTCAAGCAGCTTCGTGCTATGGAAACAGACGGTACATTTGATCTCCTTCCAAAGAAGGAAGTTATTAAGCTCAACCTTGAGATTGAAAAGCTCGAGAAGTTCCTCGGCGGTATCAAGGATATGGAGCAGATTCCTGGTTGTCTTTTCATAGTAGACCCAAGAAAAGAGAAGATTGCTGTATCAGAAGCTAAGAAGCTCGGCATTCCTGTTGTAGCTATCGTTGATACAAACTGCGATCCTGATGATGTTGACTATGTTATCCCTGGTAACGATGACGCTATCCGCGCTGTTAAGCTTATCTGTGGCGCTATGGCTAACGCTATCATCGAAGGCAGAGAGGGCCAGATGGGCGCTGCTGCAAGAGAAGAAGAGGCAGAAGAGCTCGTTGAAGAGTAATTTTAGCTTTAATTAATTGTATATATTACGAAAGGATTGATATAAATGGCATTTACAGCTCAAGACGTAAAAGCTTTACGTGAGAAGACAGGTTGCGGTATGATGGACTGCAAAAAGGCTCTTACAGAGGCAAATGGCGATATGGACGCTGCTATCGATTTCTTAAGAGAGCAGGGTCTTGCTAAGCAGGCTAAGAAGGCATCAAGAATCGCTGCTGAGGGTGTTGCTTACGCTATCACAAACGATGATAACACAGCAGGTGTTGTTATTGAAATCAACGCTGAAACAGACTTCGTTGCTAAGAACGCTGATTTCTTAGCTTTCGTTGAAACATGCGCTAAGACAGTTATGGAGAACGATCCTGCTGATGTTGAGGCTCTCGCTGCATTAAAGGCTGTTGGCTCTGAAATGACAGTTGCTGAGCTTTTACAGGAGAAGGTTCTTACAATCGGTGAGAATATCCAGATCCGTAGATTCGAGAAATTCAACGGTCCTACTGTTGGCTATGTTCACGCTGGCGGTAAGATTGGTGTTATCGTAAACTTTGAAACAACAGTTGATACTACTACAGCTGACTTCGTTGCTTATGGTAAAGATGTTGCTATGCAGATTGCTGCTCTTAACACAGCATATCTTAACGAGTCTGATGTTCCAGCAGAAACAATTGAGCACGAGAAGGAAATCCTTGTTGCTCAGATGAAGCAGGATCCTAAGATGGCTAACAAGCCTGAGCAGGTACTTTCAAAGATCGTTGAAGGTAAAATCGGCAAGTTCTATAAAGAAAACTGCCTGATCGATCAGGAGTTCGTTAAGGATAGCTCAATGACAGTTGGAAAGTACACAGAGTCTGTTGCTAAGAAGCTCGGCGGCGAAATCAAGATTGTTAAATTCACTCGTTTTGAGAAGGGTGAGGGTCTTGAGAAGCGTCAGGACGACTTTGCTGCAGAAGTTGCTAGCATGGTAAAATAATTACATTTTATGAAATCAGGAGTGGTTTTTTGACCACTCCTTTTTTTATTGTTAAATATTTATTAAATGTGTTCATATCTGGTTTATTTTTCTTTACAAATTACACTAAATGTTGTATAATTTTCTTAATTATAAGATTACTATGGGGTGATTATATGAAATCGAAATACAATAGAATTCTTCTCAAGCTTTCCGGTGAGTCTTTGGCAGGTGTTACAAAACACGGAATCGACTTTGATACAGTACTTTCTTTCTGTGAGCCTATCAAAAAACTTGTGGAGGACGGAGTGCAGGTTGCAGTTGTTGTTGGTGGCGGAAATTTCTGGAGAGGACGCTCAAGTGGTGATATGGACAGAACAAGAGCTGACCATATGGGAATGCTCGCTACTACAATCAACGCTTTAGGTGTAG
Source organism: Ruminococcus sp. (assembly GCA_017410265.1). Taxonomy (GTDB): domain Bacteria; phylum Bacillota; class Clostridia; order Oscillospirales; family Acutalibacteraceae; genus Ruminococcoides. Next base: position 38,559 of record JAFQRC010000006.1, read on the forward strand.
CTGACGCTCTGGAGCAAATCGGTGTTGATGTCAGAGTTCAAACAGCTATCGAAATGCGTGCGATCGCTGAACCTTATATCAGAAGCAAAGCTATCCGTCATCTGGAGAAGGGAAGAGTTGTTATTTTCGGTTGCGGTACCGGTAACCCGTTCTTCTCAACAGATACTGCCGCAGCGCTTCGAGCTGCTGAAATTGAAGCTCAGATTATTCTGAAAGCTACTATGGTTGACGGTGTTTATGACTCTGACCCTAAGACTAATCCTGAGGCTAAGAGATATACAAACATCTTATTCCAGGATGTACTTGAAAAAGACCTCAAGGTTATGGATTCTACAGCTGCTGCTATCTGCAGAGAAAACAACATCGACTTGCTTGTTTTCAGTGTTGATAACCCTGACAACATCTACGATGCTGTCATCGATCAGTCTATCGGTACTTTAGTTGGTAATAATTGATTAACTTATTCATAAATTAGGAGGATTATTATGAAAGCGACATTAACTAAATCAGAAGAGCGTATGAACAGACGCATTAGCCATCTTGAATCAGAATTCAAGTCAATCAGAGCAGGTCGAGCTAACCCAGCTGTACTTGATAAAGTAACGGTTGATTACTATTCAACACCAACACCAATAAATCAGCTTGCTGCAGTTTCTGTTACTGAAGCGAGAACACTTACTATTCAGCCATGGGATGCATCGGTTCTTCGAATGATTGAAAAAGCTATCCAGATGTCTGATATCGGAATCAATCCACAGAATGATGGTAAATGTATCCGCCTTATTTTCCCACCTCTCACAGAGGATAAGCGTAAAGAAATCGCCAAAGATATCGCGGGTATCGCTGAAGATACAAAAGTTCAGATTCGTAATGTCCGCAGAGATACTATCGATAAGCTCAAGAGCTTAAAGAAAGACGGCGAGCTCACTGAAGATGATCTCAAGCAGGGCGAAAAGAAAGCTCAGGAGCAGACAGATAAATTCATTAAGCTTGTTGATCAGATGGCTGACAAGAAGAAGAAAGAGATTATGGAAATCTGATATGGCTTTATTCAATAGACAAAAGGAGATATCTTTAAAAGATATCGAATTACCTGAGCATATTGGAATAATAATGGACGGTAACGGCAGATGGGCGAAAAAACGCGGTCTGCCTCGTACCGCAGGTCACACAGCTGGCGCGCAAACTTTCAGAAGAATTGCGCGCTACTGTTCCGATATAGGTATTAAGTATCTTACGGTTTATGCCTTTTCGACCGAGAATTGGAAGCGTCCCAAAGAGGAAGTAGACGCAATTATGAAGCTTTTTAAGGAGTATATGCTTGAGGCTATTTCTGATTTTCAGGACGACAGTATCGTTGTTAAATTTATCGGTGACCGCAGTGTGTTTAGTGACGATATGCTTCAGTTGATTGAGAAAAATGAAAATGATTCTAAGGACAGAGATGGCATGGTGCTTAATATCGCAATGAACTACGGCGGAAGAGATGAGATTGTGCACGCTGTCAAAAAAATCGCTCAGAACGTAAAGGACGATAAGCTCTCTGTTTCTGATATAAATGCTCAGCTGATAAGCGAGAATATCTACACCGCTTCTCAGCCTGACCCTGATTTGATTATTCGCCCGAGCGGTGAATACCGCACATCCAATTTCCTTTTATGGCAGTCAGCATACTCTGAGTACTGCATTATGGATGTGCTCTGGCCTGATTTCAAGAGCGAGCATCTTGATAAGGCTTTAATTGAATACGCTAAACGCAACAGACGTTTCGGCGGTATTTAATTTTACACCACTGAAAGATTAAGGTGAACATAATGAAACTAAGACTGATTTCAGCAGCTGTGGGCATCGTTTTATGTGTTGTTCTGATGCTACTAGGAGAGGTAAATTCTATAGTCATAAGCATCGCTATCGCTTTAGTGACAGGACTCATATGTGGCGAATTACTCTCAGCAAAAAAGCTTCATAAAGAGCTGAAAATTTCAATTCCATGTGTCGCATTCGGCGTTTTGATGCCACTATTGTGCACAACAGTTCTTAAGTTTTTGCCACTCTATCTTTTTGTGATAACACTATTTACAATAATGATAGTTTTTCATAACGCTGTTAAGGCTGACGATGTATTATTTGCTTTTGGTGGTACGATGTTACTCACACTCTCGATGACATCTCTGGCGCTTGTTTCCTGTAGCAGTGGTTATCCATCATTCTGGATAGTACTCACTTTAGGTGTTCCGTGGCTTTCAGACAGTGGCGCTTACTTTGCTGGTGTATATCTTGGCAAACATAAACTTTGTCCTGAAATCAGTCCGAAGAAAACTGTTGAAGGAGCAATTGGGGGACTTATAAGCGGATTTTTAGGTTCAATTATCATCGGGCTTGTGTTTCTGCTTATTTACGGCGATGTGTCTATTAATTTCATCCCGCTTATCATAATCGGTCTTATCAATCCGATTGTTTCTATCATCGGTGATCTTACTTTCTCGGTTATCAAGAGAGCATGTGGTATTAAAGACTATGGCTCTATAATGCCTGGTCATGGGGGAATGCTGGATAGATTTGACAGCATTATCCTCTGTGCACCGCTTGTATTTTTAGTTTCACAATTTTTCACCGTTATTACGTAATTGAGGTTTATTATGGTCAATAAACTATCCGTTTTGGGTTCTACCGGATCTATCGGTACACAAACTTTAGATGTAGCCCGAAAACTTAATTTAAAAATCATTGCTCTTTCTGCACATAGTAATATAGAGCTTTTAGAAGAGCAGATTCGTGAGTTTAAGCCTTCAGTTGCTGTTGTTTTTGATGAAAGCAGAGCATTGGATCTGAAAGCTTCGATAAAAGACTTAGACACAAAAGTATACAGCGGAATGGATGGACTCCTTTATGCCGCTACCTTAGACGACTGCGATTTAGTTGTCAACTCGGTTGTCGGTATGGTTGGATTAAAGCCGACTTTAGCGTCAATTGAAGCTAAGAAAAATATAGCTTTTGCAAACAAAGAAACACTTGTCGCTGGCGGTGCACTTGTTATGGATGCGGCTAAAAGAAACGGAGTAACTCTGTTTCCCGTTGATAGCGAACATTCTGCAATTTTTCAGTGTTTGCAGGCATCACCTCCTGAAAAAGCACTGAAGAAGATTATTCTGACCGCCTCAGGAGGACCTTTCTTTAATAAAACTGCCGATAAACTTAAAAATGTCACAGTAGCACAGGCGCTCAATCACCCTAACTGGTCGATGGGTGCAAAAATCACCATTGATTCTGCTACGATGATGAACAAAGGTCTTGAGATTATCGAAGCCGCGTGGCTGTTTGACATGTCACCTGATGATATCGAGGTTGTTGTTCACAGAGAAAGCATAATTCACTCTATGATTGAATTTGTTGATAATAGTGTGTTAGCTCAGCTCGGACTTCCTGATATGAGAATCCCTATTCAGTATGCTATCACTTATCCGCACAGATTTGAGTCGCCTGTACAGTCGCTTGATTTCTCTATGATTTCGAGTATGACATTCTACCACCCTGATTATGACACCTTCAAATGTCTGTCAGCGTGTAAGAAAGCTTTCAGCAGAGGCGGAGTTATTCCTGCTGTTGCTAATGGCGCAAACGAAGTCGCGAACAAGCTTTTCAGAGACGGAAAAATCAGTTTTCTCGAAATCGGCGAGCTTGTATCAACTGCTGTTGACAGCTTTGAATATAAAGAAGCAAAAACCCTCTCTGATGTTTTAGATGCTGACAAAGCAGCCAGAGAGTATGTATATAACTGTATTAGATAATTGGAGATGATTTTATCACAACTGTTGCACTGATACTTATTGCGGTTGTATTATTTGAACTTATAATCTTTTTTCATGAGGGTGGACACTTCATCGCCGCTAAAAAGAGCGGCGTAAAGGTCAATGAGTTTGCTCTCGGTATGGGACCGAAACTCTTCTCTTTTACAAAAGGAGAAACCACTTATTCATTCAGAATTCTTCCTATCGGTGGTTATTGTGCTATGGAAGGTGAGGATGAAGAAAGTGAGAATCCGCGTGCGTTTAACAACGCAAAAATATGGAAGCGTATGATTATCGTTGTAGCGGGAGCGCTGATGAATATTCTTCTTGGTTTAGCGCTGATGATGATTACACTTTTGCCACAAAGTGCTTTTTCTTCCACAACAATTTCAAAGTTTGAACCATGTACATTTACTGCCGCTACCGGTCTTAGACAGGGTGATGAAATTGTCGAGATTAACGACTACAAGATTTACACCTCAAGTGACTTCAGTTTCGCTATGTACACTCTGCCGCTTGTTGAAGTCGACGGAACAACTTTTGAGATTTATAAGGAAGACTGTTTGTTTTATCTGAGAGTTCATTGTGCTGATATTGCTCAGGATTTATCTCAAGAGCGGTTTCAGACGATGTATCAGCTGTGGGAAGAAGGCTCAAAGGCTATACTCTCATCAAATGATAGAGAATCTGCATACAGCGCTATGTGTTCAGCTATAGATAACATCAACGAAGCTGTATCACTTGAAAAGGTAGAGTCTTATCCGGAGATTGATGTACAAAAGACCCGTCAGAGATATCGCACAGATATGACTGTTATCCGTGACGGTGAAAAGATTGAGCTTAATGATGTCGACTTTTTCACTTACAGAGATGGCGTAACCAACGAGCCGACTATTTCGATTGACTTTTATGTTGAACCTATAGAGAAAAACTTCATTACGCTAATCGAGCAGACATTTTATCAGACAGTTTCTGTAGTGAGAATGGTGTGGGGAAGTCTTGTCGGATTAGTCAGAGGTCAGTTTGGTATAAATGATGTTGCAGGTCCCGTGGGACTCGCTTCAGCAATAACTGATGTCGCATCCGAGAGCCTAAAAACAGGCTTTTTAGATGCCGTTATGAGCATCGTTTATGTTATGATGGTTATTACCGTCAACTTAGGTATTGTTAATATGCTTCCGTTTCCGGCACTTGACGGCGGAAGATTTGTTATGCTTTTAATCGAAGCTGTATTCAGAAAGCCTGTGCCCAGAAAGGTAGAGGGTATTATCAACGGTATCGGTCTTGCACTGTTATTGTTACTGATGGCAGTTATCACATTAAAAGATATTTGGGTGCTTATATTCGGAGGATAATATGAGTAAAATTCAAGTCAAAGCAGGAAATGTTTTAATAGGCAACGGGGCAGAGGTTTCTATCCAGTCTATGCTTAATACTAGAGCTGATGATATCGAAGGTTCGGTAGCTCAGGCGAAAAGACTCGAAGAAGCAGGCTGTCAGATTATCCGTGCTGCTATACCTGATATGAACGCAGTGCGTCTTGTATCAGCTTTAAAAGATGCTGTTTCTATTCCTGTTGTTGCTGATATCCACTTTGACTATAAGCTTGCCCTTGAGGCTGCTGCCGCTGGAATTGATAAAATTCGTATCAATCCCGGTAACATCGGTGATGAGAGCAGAGTTAAAGAGGTTGTAAAAGCCTGCATGGTCAGAAAAATTCCTATCCGAATCGGTGTGAATTCAGGTTCTTTAGAGAAAGAAATTCTCAAAAAGTATGGTCACCCGACAGCTCAGGCTTTGTGCGACAGCGCGCTCTATCACGCATCACTTTTAGAAAAATTTGATTTCTACGATACTGTTTTATCTATGAAGAGTAGTGATGTTAAAACAATGGTAGAAGCCTATGAAATAGCTGACAAAAGCTGTGACTATCCTCTTCATTTAGGAGTAACCGAAGCTGGCACTACCCGTATGGGAATTATAAAATCCTCTGCAGGAATAGGTTCGCTGTTGCTCCACGGCATCGGTGACACTATCCGTATTTCTCTGACAGCCGACCCTGTTGAGGAGATTTACGCTGCAAAAGATTTGCTCAAAGCAATCGGACTGAAAAATGACGGTGTTACTTTTGTTTCCTGTCCGACTTGTGGCAGAACGAAGATTGACCTAATTGGTCTTGCAAATGAAGCGCAACATCGCCTCAAGGATTGTAAGAAAAATATAAAAGTCGCTATTATGGGCTGTGTTGTAAACGGACCTGGAGAAGCTAAAGAAGCCGATATCGGTATAGCTGGCGGCGACAAAGAAGGCCTTATTTTCAAAAAAGGCGAGATTTTATATAAAGTCAGCGAAGATAAGCTGATTGATGCTTTGATAGATGAAATAGAAAAGATGTAATTTACTGAAAGGTATATGAATGAATACATTTAAGGAAGTGTTTTCTCAGTACCTGAGCGCACCGATTTGTGACTCTGTTGCCGAGGGAAAAATTAAAGATATAAAAATAAATAAAGAAAAACGAATACTGGATGTGTACGCAACTTTTGATAAACTGGTTTCTGCTGAAGATATTTTTGTCACACAAAGACTTATCAAAACCTCGACTATGCAGTTTTCTGCTGTGTCAATTCACCCTGTTTTTGACTCATCTCTTTTTGATGTAGAGTATTTCAAAGAGCTTGTCGAGTTTCTGAAGGTTGAAACACCGAGCCTCAACGGTACACTTAACGATGCTAAGCTATATAGAAAAGATAATGTTCTCACCGTAAAGCTTGCTCACGGTGGACTTTCACTGCTAATGGCTAAGAATTTCACTGTGTTGTTTCAGGATATTCTCAAGAGAATGTTCTCGCTGTCATTTGAGATTGATTACAGCGGAATGACCGAAATTGATGGAGATTCTGATGAGTACATCGAACAGATTAACAGCGTTCAGAAGAAAATAGATCGCAAAAAGCTCGAGGAGCTTTCACAGTTATACGAATTCGAAGAAAAAAGCGAAACAAATAGCGTGTCTACTCCTAAAATTATCGAAAAGCGTGTCGGAGAGTACGCTTTGCCTCAGATTATTCCCGAGTCTGTCCGCCCGCTTTACGGCAGAGTTACTAAAGGCAAAATAATTCCTATAGAGAAAATTGCCTACGATACCGGCAGAGCAACAATCTGGGGAGATATCTTCGCTCTTGAATGGAAGGAAACCAAATCAGGCGATAAGAATATTATCACTTTTGATATAACCGATTACACCAGCTCAATCACCGTAAAGGTTTTTAATAACAAAAACGAGTGTAAAGTGCTCGAAAACCTCAAAAAAGGTTCAGCTATCATTTGTAGCGGTGATGTAGAGTTTGATAAATACGCTGGTGAAATCGTTCTGAATGCTCGTTCGATTTCAACAGTTGATAAGGTTAAAGTGGGGGACAACGCACCTAAAAAGCGTGTTGAGCTTCATCTGCATACTAATATGTCACAGATGGATGCTGTTACCGATGCGGGTATATTGGTTCGCAGAGCGTATGAATTTGGTCATCCTGCGATTGCTATCACCGACCATGGTGTGGCTCAGGCGTTTCCTGATGCTATGAATGCAGCTGAGGATATTAACCGTGATGAAAATAAAATCAAGGTTATCTATGGTGTTGAAGCATATTTTATGGATGACTTGGTAGAATCTGTTGATGGAAACAGTGAAGTTAACCTCGACGACACCTTCGTATGCTTTGATATAGAAACGACAGGTCTTTCTGCTAAAACGGAGAAGATTACCGAAATCGGTGCAGTTAAAATCAGAAACGGCGAAGTTGTTGACACCTTCTCAACCTTTGTTAATCCACAAAAACCTATTCCACAGAGAATCGTTGAGCTGACAGGCATCACCGATGCAATGGTTAAAGATGCACCGTCGCAGAGCGATGCAGTCAGAGCATTTCTTGATTTCTGTGGTGAAAGTGTTTTGGTTGCTCATAATGCGCCTTTTGATACCTCGTTTATCAAGGTAGCGTGTAAGAATATGGGAGTTGAATATACCTATACTTCTCTCGATACAGTTGCTATCTGCAGAGCTATTCTTCCGGATATCAAAAACTGCAAGCTCGATACAGTCGCTTCGTATTTGAGATTAGGGTCTTTTAATCACCACCGTGCAGTAGATGATGCACAAATTTTATCTAAAATCTTCTTAAGTCTATGCAACAGACTTAAAGATGATTATAATATTTTTGATGTTAAAGACATCAACACCAAAATCGCGGGAGGCGACTTCAAAAAGCTTCCTACATACCACCAGATAATTCTTGTGAAGAATAATACTGGACTTAAAAACCTGTATAGACTCATTTCGATGTCGCATCTGAATTACTTTTACCGCAGACCGCGTATTCCGAAGTCAGAACTTGTTAAGTACAGAGAGGGTCTGATTATCGGCTCAGCGTGTGAAGCAGGCGAGCTTTATCGTGCGATACTTGCTGGTAAACAGTGGGGTGAGCTCAAAGGGATCGCATCTTTCTATGATTACCTTGAGATTCAGCCTAACGGCAACAATGAGTTTATGCTCAGAAACGGCACTTTTTCAAGTGTTGCTGAGCTTGAAAAAATCAATCGCACTATCATTAAACTCGGCGACGAGCTTGGTATTCCTGTTGTTGCTACAGGTGATGTTCACTTTATGAACCCTCACGACAGCGACTACAGAAAGGTTCTTATGGCAGCTCAGGGTTTCTCTGATGCTGATAATCAGGCACCGCTGTATTTCAGAACAACAGCTGAAATGCTCGAAGAATTCGCTTATCTCGGAGAAGAGCGGGCATATGAAGTAGTTGTCGAGAATCCTAATAAAATTGCTGATTCCTGCGATTGGGTCAGACCGATTCCGAAAGGAAACTTCCCTCCGTTTATCGACGGAGCTGAAGAACAGCTTGTATCTATCACATGGGAGAGAGCTAAAGCTAAATATGGTGATCCGCTTCCTGATATTGTTAAAGCCAGACTTGATAAAGAGCTCAATTCTATCACAACCTACGGTTTCTCTGTGCTTTATATGACAGCGCAGAAACTCGTTGCAAAGAGTGAAGAATACGGCTATCTTGTTGGTTCACGAGGCAGTGTAGGTTCATCTTTTGTAGCTACGATGTCGGGTATTTCTGAGGTTAATCCTCTTTGTCCGCATTACATCTGTCCGAATTGTAAAAATTCCGAATTCATCACCGACGGAAGCTACGGCTCGGGTTTTGACCTGCCTGCTAAGAAATGCCCTGTCTGCGGTGCTGAATACGACCGCGACGGTCACGAAATTCCGTTTGAAACCTTCCTTGGCTTCAAGGGTGATAAGGTTCCTGATATCGACCTTAATTTCAGTGGTGAGGTTCAGTCGCGTGTACACAGATACACTGAAGATTTGTTCGGTAAGGATAATGTCTTTAAAGCGGGAACTATCTCCACCGTTGCTGATAAAACCGCAATCGGCTTTGTAAAGAAATACTGTGAAGAACGCGGCAAAACGATGAACAAAGCTGAGATTAATCGTCTAGCTTCAGGTAGTACAGGTGCTAAGCGTACAACAGGTCAGCACCCGGGCGGTATGGTTGTTGTACCTCGTGGTATGGAGGTCTACGACTTCTGTCCTGTACAGCATCCTGCTAATGATGTTAATTCTGACAACATCACTACACACTTTGATTTCCATTCTATTCACGATACTATATGTAAGCTTGACGAGCTCGGACACGATGTTCCGACAATTTATTATTATCTTGAAGAGTTCACAGGTATTCCTGTTATGGAAGTTTCTATGAGTGACCCTGATGTTATGTCGCTGTTCACTTCAACTGAAGCTTTGGGAGTAACTGCAGAAGATATTGATGCACAGACAGGTACATTTTCGATGCCTGAGTTAGGCACTCCTTTTGTGCGTCAGATGCTTGTTGATGCTCAACCAAAGACCTTTACTGACCTTTTGCAGATTTCGGGTCTTTCACACGGAACCGATGTATGGATTGGTAACGCTGCCGACCTTATCAAAGACGGAACCTGTACCATTTCCGAGGTTATCGGAACGCGTGACTCTATTATGACTTATCTGATGCACAAGGGACTTGACCCGAGTATGGCGTTCAAGATTATGGAGATCGTTCGTAAAGGTAAAGCTACTAAACTTCTGACTCAGGAGCATATTGACGCTATGAAGGAACACGATGTTCCCCAGTGGTACATAGACTCCTGTATGAAAATCAAGTATATGTTTCCTAAAGCACACGCGGCTGCATATATGATTGCGGCGCTCAGACTTGGCTGGTATAAGGTTCATAAACCACTTGAGTATTACGCAGCATATTTCACTGTTCGTAATGATAACTTTGACGGTGCTACTTTGATTAAAGGTAAGCAAGCCGTAAAAGATAAAATCCGCGATATTAACCTCAAAGGCTTTGACGCATCTGCAAAAGAGAAGCAGGAAGTTCCTAACCTCCAGATTATGAACGAAATGCTTTGTAGAGGAATCGAAGTTTTACCCGTTGATATCTACAAATCCGACTCCAAACGTTTTCTTATTGAAGACGGAAAAATCCGATTGCCGTTTTGTTCGCTTTCGGGTATCGGTGAGGCTGCTGCGGAAAGCCTTTCTGAAGTCGGTAAAACTACTGAATATATGTCCGTTGAGGATATGATTCAGAAGACAAAGGTTAATAAGGCTGTCATCGAGATTCTCAAAGAATGCGGAAGTCTTGAGGGTATGCCTGAAAGCTCACAAATGTCGCTTTTTTAGTAAGGATGTGATAAATTGAAAAAGAAATTTAGCTACCTGAAAGTATTCTGGCTGATTACTTACACCTTGATTGTTGCATTTCTGCTGATTAACATTAAGCAGGTAGGAACTACTCTTAGCAACATATTCAGCGTGTTTATGCCGTTTATTTACGGCTTTATCTTAGCCTATATTCTGAGCTTTCCGTATAACTTCTTTTACGACAGGTGTTTTAAGAAGATTGGTACAAAGAGAAAGAAACTTTTCAGACTCAAGAAACCGCTTGCATTACTGATTTCTTATCTGTTATGCTTTGGTGTTGTCGGTTTGTTAGTTGGCTTTTTGATTCCTGAATTATCAAAGAGTATCGCACGACTCATTGATGACATACCGATATATGCTCAGTCGATTCAGAAATGGTTTGATAGTCTTGTAATATTTGTAAGGGAGCAATTTGGCTACGACCTCTATGATGAGAATACATATAACGAAATCGTTAATTTTCTTACCGGCAAAGATGCACAGGATGTATTTAAGAACTTTATTTCTGATGCGTTTCCTGCAGCTCTCAATTTTGGTAAGGTCTTCACAACCGGTCTTTATAACTGGATTATCGGTATTGTTGTTTCGATTTATATGCTTTCTTCAAAAGAGAAGCTTTGTCGTCAGGCGAGAGCTGTTGTGGTAGCTTATCTGCCTATTAAAACCAGCAGAAGAGTTCTACAGATTACTGACCTTTCTAACAAAAAATGCGGTAAATTTATCATCGGAAAAATAATCGATTCACTTATTATCGGTTTGATATGCTTTATCGGTTTGAGTATATTTAAGTTTGATTACGCTCTGCTGATTTCTGTTATTGTTGGCGTGACTAATGTAATTCCGTTTTTTGGTCCGTTTATCGGTGCTATTCCATGTGCGTTCCTGCTTTTACTCATCGACCCGCTTCAGTCGTTCTGGTTTGTTGTTTTTGTTATAATATTACAGCAGTTTGATGGTAATATCCTGGGACCTAAGATTTTGGGAGAAACCGTCGGTATTTCCGGTTTCTGGATTCTGTTCTCGGTTATCGTGGGCGGAGGTTTGTTCGGTTTGCCGGGCATGCTGCTTGGTGTTCCTGTATTTGCAGTGATATACACGCTTATTGATGACGGAGTCACGAAACGGCTCAAAGAAAAAAGCTCATCAAGTAAAATTAACGAACTTTCAGCTGAGCTTGATGCTTTAGATGATGGTATTTCAAAACAAGGTAGTATTTCTGAATCTGAAATAAATAAAGATGGTTCAGATGAAAATAATTAATTAACCTTAGGAGGTACAAAGATGTTTACAAGAAGAATTTTAAGCATGGTATTATGCATTCTGATGTTGGTGTCTTTAGTTGTTGTTCCTGCTACTGTTGTCAGCGCTGCTGAAGCTGACAATGTAAAAGGCTACAACCTTCCGGCTGATGTTCATGACGGTAATATCCTTCATGCATTCAACTGGAAACTAAAGGAAGTCACTCAGTACGCTGAGGAAATCGCTGCTGCTGGATATACAGCTGTTCAGATTTCTCCTATTCAGCTTACAAAGGACACAACAAACGATGGTGCATACGCAAACGACTGGTGGTGCTTCTATCAGCCTAGAGATCTTGCTATCGGCAACGAGCTCGGTGATGAAGAAGACCTTAAAGAGATGTGTGACACACTTGACGATTACGGTATCAAGGTTGTTTGTGATGTAGTTGCTAACCATGTACAAAACTGTACAAATAAAGCAGAAGCTGCTCTCATCAACCCTACACTCAAGAGTTATCTGAGAAACACATCAGGTACTGTTTTAAAGCCTTATGTTGATACAACCAGAGCAGGTCATACTACTACTGACCTTAACTCTCAGCTTCCTGACCTTGATACAAGCAACAAGGATTATCAGAACTATCTTATCAATTACCTCAACACTCTCGCTGATTGTGGTGTAGATGGTTTCCGTTTTGATGCTGCTAAGCACATTGAAACTCCGGATGATGGTGCAGTAGCTTCTGATTTCTGGCCAACAATCACAGGCGCTATTTTAAAGAAGAATCCTGATGCATTTATTTACGGTGAAGTTTTAGGACTTAACGGATTACTGCCTATTACAGCTTATACAAAGTATATCGATGTTACTGACTTTGCTTATGGTACAGTAGTTCGTAACGCTCTCAAATCAAAGAAAGCTTCTAACAGCCTTGCAAACTACGGTTACACCGGCTCGCAGAAAGCTGATAATGTGCTTTGGCTTGAATCTCACGATACATTTACTACAAACCCTGCAAATGCTGATTCATCTAACTTCTTATCAATTGATCAGCAGATTGTTGGTTGGGCTGTTGTAGGTGCTCGTAAGGATGCCCCTGCTCTTTATCTTGTCCGTACTAATTGTGCTGAGCTTGATGTTAACCCTACACTTGTATCAATCAAGTACGACGAGCTTATCGGTGCTCCGGGTGCCGCAGATACTTGGAAAAATCCTGCTGTTGTAGCTGTTAACCAGTTCAAAAATGAGTTTGTAGGTCAGTCAGAAACTGTTACTGCAAACGGTAGCCTTTACTTTGTACAGCGTGGCACAACAGGTATGGTTATTGCTAACCTTGCTACAGGCTCTGCAAAAGTTTCTCAGGCTTGTACTATGGCAAACGGTACATATGTTGACCAGGTTACAGGAAACAAGTTCACTGTATCAGGCGGTACTATCACAGGTAATGTAGGTGACAGCGGTGTTGCTGTTGTTTACAACGCAAAGAAACTCCCTCCAACAGCTACAGTTAAGCTTAACTCAACTGTTTTAGGTGCAGATACATTAAACGGATACACAACAGAAACTGCAAACCTCACAATCACTCTTAACAACGCTACTAGTGGTAAAGTTAAGATTTCTAACCTTGCTGAGGTTACATTTACAGATGAGCAGTTTGTAACACTAAATGATTCTATCGATTATGGCGATGGTATCAATGTTACAGTTACTGCTACAAACGGAACACAGACTACTGTTAATACATACAAGGTATATAAGAAGGACGCTAACGAAACAAAACGCGTGTACTTCGACAACACAGTTACACAGTGGGATAAGGTTCATGTTTACTGTAAGGCAGGAGAGAGCAGAACAACCGAACTTGTTGACTTCCCGGGTTATGCTATGACTCAGGATGCAACTAATGAGAATCTCTACTACTACGATGTTCCTGCTAACACAAACTATGTGAAGTTCTCTGAGGGCAAGGTTGCTGCTCATATCGGACACACTGTGTCTGTATGTGGCGGATACTGCGGTCGTACAATGCCTCCAACTGTAATTTACTACGGCACAGCAAATTCTGCTGCTAACCGTGAGTCAGGTGGCTATAAGCTTACAGGTTCAATGATTTTCGAAAAACTCGAGTGGAAAGACTATGGTGAGTATCCTGTAGCTACACTTTCAAACTCTGATATCGAATATCCATCTGATAAACCAACAGAACCATCTACTGAGGAACCAACCTATGCTCCTGGTACACTTCTTTTAGGTGACGCTGATCTCGATGGAAAGATTTTAGTATACGACGCTACAGCTGTTCAGAGAAATGTTGCTAAGTTAACATCATTTACATCAGACGCTACACTTTGCGCAAATGTAGATAAAGATGATGCTATCTCGGTTATGGATGCTACAGCTATCCAGAGATATGTAGCTAAACTCCCATCAAATGAAGGAATTGGAGAGCCTGTTGTTGATGATGGAGATGATGATCCTGTAGAGCCTGTTGAAACAGTAACTATTACTCTCAATGATACTGATGCATTTGAAAATGGTGAGATATACGCATTCTGTTTTGATGGTGCTGGTTCTACAAACGCTGAGTGGCCTGGTCAGAAGATGACAAAGAGCGGTAACACATATACTCTTGAAGTTGATGCAGCACTCACAAAGGTTAAGTTTGTTGGCGTATACAGCGAAGTTACTGAAACAACAACCCCTGATACTATCGAAACTATCGAGTTTGATATTAAAGAAACTCCTTACACACTCGAGAGTATGACTATTACTTGTAATGAAAAATGGTCTGTAGCTTGTATCCACCTCTGGAATACAGATACAGTAAACCCGGTTACTACAACATGGCCTGGTATTAAGATGAGCGGAAAATCAGGTAACTTTACATTCAAGATTCCTGTAGATTCAGCCTACACACAGTATAAGTTTAATAACAATAACGCAGGTCAGGAAAGTAATACATACTATCTTGTAGAGCCTGAAACAACAGCTGTTTATTTCACTAACATCTATAAATGGAAGGCTGTATATGCTCACTGCTGGCCAACAGGTGGTGGCGGTACAGCTTGGCCTGGACTTGAGATGACTTTGGTTGAAACAAATGCTCAGGGTCAGGATGTATACAAGATCGACCTTCCTGTTAATGCCTATAACAATATTATTTTTAATAACAAGGGTGGCGGCATACAGACTGAAACAATTCCGCTTACCGGTGTTCCTAATGAAGGTTTCTATCCGCTGTCAGGTACCGGTCAGGGTATTAAGTGTGGCACTTACATCTACGGCGAGTAATATTATTTCATAAATTAAAACCCCGACTTCGGTCGGGGTTTTTCTATACAAAAATCCCCTTCCGAAAATGGAAGGGGTAACAGTTGACTTTTATTCTAAATAAAAATATACTATATAGCGTACTGCTCAATGATTTCAGTAAGCTCGTCGGTTACATTTCCGTTTAGTACAACCTCGATGGGTTTTGTAATATCAAGAGAGATAATTCCGATGATAGAATGACCATCAATACTGTAGTCACCACTGTTTAATATAACATCAGCGTCCATGAATCCACTCATTTTGTCAACGAATTCTCTGGCAGTATCTATATCTTTAATCATAATTGTGCTTTTATACATATTAGTGACCTCCGCAATTAGAATATTATGTCGGAATATGTATATATTAGCACTTTATGTTGTGTTTTTCAATGTTATTTTTGCTGAAAATTAGTATATTTTGAGGTGTAATTTTGACTTTTAATATTATTACTTTAGGCTGTAAAGTTAATCAGTATGAATCCCAGCTTATGTATGAATATTTATGCGATGCTGGTTTTGTGCCGTCAGACGAAAATATAGCTGATATAACTGTTATCAACTCGTGCACTGTTACTCACACAAGTGATTCCAAAAATCGCAAGGTTATTAATCGTACAAGAAGAGAAAACCCTGACTCGATTATTGTACTCACTGGCTGTATGCCTCAGGCATTTTCGACGGATACTGAGCTTTTCAGGGATTGTGACATCGTGCTTGGTAATGTCAGCCGTAAGAAACTTGTCCCCTCAATCAAAAAGTTTATGATTGATAAAGTTCAAATTATTGATATAGCTGAGCATAAAAACGGTGAAGAATTCGAAGAAATGCGTGTTAATAAATTTTTGGAGAGAACTCGTGCGTTTGTTAAAATAGAAGACGGTTGTAACCGCTTCTGCTCTTATTGCATCATTCCGTATGCAAGAGGAAGAGTGCGTTCAAAGTCAATTGATGACCTAAGAGAAGAGGCAAGAGTCCTTTCGCAGAAAGGCTATAAAGAAATTGTGTTAGTTGGTATCAATCTTTCAGCCTACGGTCAGGATATAAATGCTACTCTCAGCGATGCTGTAGAGTGCGTTTGCGGTGTTGATGGGATAGAGCGAGTCCGACTTTCTTCCTTAGAACCTGAGCTTATGACAGAAGATGTACTTCTGAGACTTGCCGCACAACCGAAATTCTGCCCACATTTTCATTTATCCCTCCAGAGTGGTTGTACTGATACTCTTAAGCGAATGCACCGACATTATACAGCTGATGAATACGCTGAGATAGTATCAAATATCCGTCGCATTTTTGACAACCCGTCTATCACAACGGATATTATGGTCGGATTTGCAGGTGAAACTGAAGAGGAATTCAAAGTGAGCCTCGATTTTTCTGATTATATCAGCTTTGCAAAAGTTCATGTATTCTCATATTCTCGCAGAAAAGGCACTCTTGCTGATAAAATGCCTGACCAGGTTAACCCTCTGACTAAGAGTGAAAGAAGTAAAATAATGATTGAGCATACTGAAAACAAACGCAGAGAATTTCTTTTATCACAGGTCGGAAGGGTAGAAGAGGTGCTATTTGAAACTAAAAATAGAAACGGTTTTTATGAAGGTTATACCAAAAACTACACACCCGTCTATACAAAGTCAGACACAGATATTATCGGTGAAATCATTTCTGTTAAAATAACTGAAGCTAAAGACGATTACTGTATGGCTACTCTGTGATGCCAATAAGATAGTTTACAACATTTTTGATTTCAGCTTCGTTTTCTTTACTTTCAAAGCTTTCGTAACTGTAAAGCATAATGCCATCGGCTCCTTGAGTTTTGGATATTTCAATTTCATTTTTCAGTATATCGTCATTATCAAGCCATGTGCCTTCATCTTCACTGCTTCCGCCTTTATAGCCTGCTAGTCCGATGTATAGTTTCAGTTTTTTGTGTTTTTCAAGTTTTATCCAGTCATCAAGACTTTCTTCGAAAGTAAGCGCAGGATTATCTAAGCTGAAATAAATCTGCGGACAGATGTAGTCTATATATCCCTCATTTTTGCACCAGGTTATAACATCAGCTGAGAGCACCTTATTATTATTTATGTTACCCTGAGGAGATATTCCAAATTCAATCTTCTCTGAATATTTATGTATTGCTTTATACACTTTTTTAATAAGTAAGTTCACATTATTCATTCGCCAGTCTTCTTTTGACAGCGGATTTGATACTGATGCTTTGTACATTTGATATTGCTCTGAATCAACTTCGTCACTGTTTTCAGGATAAAAGTAGTCGTCAAACTGGATCCCGTCAACATCATAGTTTCTCACAATTTCTATAACTCCGTTTACTATCAGCTTTTGAGCTTCTTCGCTTGAGGGGTCTAAGTATACATTTTTGTTGTGAATAAATCCAATTGAATTATTTTTGACATACGGATTGTTATCGCAGAGCTTTTTTGGCGTTTCGTTTGTTGAAACTCTGTATGGGTTAATCCACGCATGAACGCTGATTGATTCTTTGTGGCACATATCACAGATTATTTCAAGTGGGTCGAAGTTTGGGTTTTTACCCTGAGTACCCGTTAAAATGTGTGACCACGGATAGTAGCTTGATTTGTATAGCGCGTCCGAAAAAGGTCTTACTTGGAAAACAAGCGTGTTAAAACCACTTTCCTTTGTTGTATTTATTATTTTTTCAATCTTTTTTACAAAGCTTTCTTTGGTCATATCGGTGTTTTGCATATCAAGTGTTATGTAGCTGACCCATATACCTTTCATATACTCATTAACTTCGTCGTGTGTTGCACTGTCGGTGTTTACTGTTTTGATGTTTTTTTCACCAACAACAATTATTGACAGTATAAGTATGACTATTGATAGCAGAAACGGAGTTATTCTGTATTTGTTCAAAATATCACTTCCAAGGTTTTTATTATGTTGTATGAGTTCTTTGTTATTTATTTTATAATCGTGAGTATCCTTGCTGTGCTTATCACAATATTTGATAAAATCAGTGCTAAGCTTAATAAATGGAGAATACCTGAAAAAGTGTTGCTTACAATATCTGCTTTAGGCGGAAGCGTTGCGATGCTTCTTACAATGTTTCTGATTCGTCACAAAACCCGCAAACCCAAGTTTATGATAGGAATACCTGTGACAATCGCTTTACAGACTTTTCTTATTGTATTTGTAATGGTGGCTGTATGAACATAGAGTATAATTCTAATAGAGAAAAAACAATATCCTTTACAGTACCTGAAAACTGCGATAAGATTGATGCTAAGACTTTTCTCAGAAAGCATTGTGAACTGTCTGCACGCACTTTGTCAAAATTAAAGCGGACTAATTTAGGTATAACAAGAAACGGTGAGCTTTTAAAGACAACCGATGTACTTAATGTGGGTGATGTTGTTGTTCTTGCTATGCCTGATGATGTAAATGAGATATCCCCGATAAAAGGTGAGCTTGAAATTCTTTTCGAGGATGAGTATATTCTGGTTGTTAATAAGCCACCGCTTATGCCGGTACATCCGACAAAAATTCATCAGGAAGATACCCTTGCTAATATAGTCAGTTATTATATGAAAAAAAGGGGAGAACACTATACTTTCCGTGCTGTCAATCGCCTCGACAGAGATACCTCGGGTTGTCTTCTTTTAGCAAAGGACAGATATTGTGCAAACTCTTTGCCTTCTTCTGCAGCCAAAGAGTATGTCGCGGTGTGTGAGGGCGAAATAAAAGAGAGTGGAACAATTAACAAGCCGATAAAGGTTATGGTGGGGCGCTCTATTCAGCGGGTTGTTGCTGATGACGGAGCACGCTCAGTGACTCATTATTTCCCTTTGAGATATAAAAATGGTCATACTCTGACACGCTTTGTTCTTGAAACCGGAAGAACTCATCAGATTCGTTGCCATATGAGTAGTATTGGTCATCCTTTAGCGGGCGATGATATGTACTACGGCTCGCTAGCATTTATCACCCGCCAGGCACTGCACTGCAGAAAAATCAGCTTTACTCACCCTATAACTCAGGAATACATTGAGGTTATCAGCCCTCTTCCAAAGGATATCTGCTTTGTTTTAGGCGAAGAAAGAATAGATTTATAGTTACTTGATATGTATTTTTTCTTTTGTATTCACACCCTTGATTCCGCCGAGTGCAGAGAATATTATTATCGCAAGAGCTTTCAGTAATGTAATCAGCGTGATTGTCTGCGGTCCTGAAATAAACCCGCTTATAATAATTGACAAGAGCACAATTGCACCACAGGCTAATCCGATTATCAGTCCCTGACTTCTGTTAACTCTGGCTGCTATGTATCCTCCAAAAAATACTGATACTGCATCTACAAAGATCATCAGATATTCCAGATACTCATAAGGTAGCTGGGAGCTTAGCAGTAAAACGGTAGCTACTATGCACATAAGAACAGATATCATCACAACAGATGAAACGACACCTAGTATCAGAGCTTTGATAAAAGACCTGTTTTCAGGTGTCACATTTGAAAAATAACGCAAAAAAATCACCTCTGATACATAAGTATTCAGAGGTGAACTTTTTTAGTATTAAATTATTTATCGTTGTTTTATTCAGCTTTTTCTTTCTTAGCCTTTTTTTCAGCCTTTGGATCAACAGGCTTTTTATTATCAACGCTTGAGATGCCCCACTTTTTGATTTTCATCTTAATTCTGTCTGGACCTGTCTCAATAATAAAAGCGTCTTCGTCGTCTTTAACAGCAACAACCTTGCCTATGATACCGCCGATTGTTGTTACATCATCGCCGATAGTGATGCTTTTCTTCATTTCTTCTTCAGCTTTTCTCTTCTTTGAGTTAGGTCTGATAAGGAAGAAGTACATTGCTGCAAAAATTAAAACATAGATAATAATCATTCCGTAAGGTGAACTCATAAATCCTTCCATAATATAAATCCTCTTTTCTTAAAATTCAAATAGTATTATATCAGCTAAATACGGAAAATGCAAGTTGATTATATGCGTTTACCGAGTATTTCTCTGTATTTTTTATAAAACTGTATGTAAGTACCGTTGTCGAGCTCTTCTCTTATTCTTTCCATAAGATGGTTGTAAAAATGAAGATTATGCATGACAGCGAGCCTCATTCCGAGCATTTCGTTAGCCTTCATCAGATGACGGATATATGCTCTGCTGAAATTCTGACAAGTAGGGCAGGAGCAGGTTTTGTCAATCGGTGAGTCGTCAAGCTCGTATTTAGCGTTATTTATATTGATGATACCCTCCCAGGTGAAAATGTGGCCATGTCTTGCGTTTCTGCTCGGCATAACGCAGTCAAAGAGGTCGATTCCTCTGTAAACACCTTCTAAAATATTCACAGGTGTGCCCACACCCATGAGGTATCTAGGCTTATCTTTCGGAGCAAACGGCCCGACTGCATCGATAACTTCATACATTGTTTCAGCTGTTTCACCTACAGCAAGTCCGCCTATAGCATAACCCGGTAAATCAAATTCTCTGATTGCTTTCATATGCTCAACTCTCAAATCTTTATAGACACCGCCCTGATTGATTCCGAAAAGCATCTGCTGTTTGTTTATGGTGTCAGGAAGATTATTGAGTCTATACATCTCTTTTATACAACGCTCAAGCCATCTTGTAGTACGATATGTTGATTCTTTAGTATATTTGTATTCGGATGGATTAGCTACACATTCGTCAAACGCCATAGCGATAGTAGAACCTAAATTTGACTGAATCTGCATACTTTCTTCAGGACCCATAAAGATTTTTCTACCATCAATATGAGAGTTGAAGTACACGCCTTCCTCTTTGATGTTACGAAGTTTAGCGAGTGAGAAAACCTGAAAACCGCCACTGTCTGTGAGAATAACCCCGTCCCATTTAGTCATCTTATGAAGACCACCGAGCTTTTTGACAGTTTCGTCGCCTGGTCTTAAATGCAGATGATAGGTGTTTGACAGCATAACCTGAGTATCAATACTTTTTAAATCAAGTGCAGATAATCCACCTTTGATAGCACCACAGGTTGCTACATTCATAAATGCAGGCATCTGTACAGTACCGTGAGGTGTAATAAACTCACCGCGTCGGGCAGAACCTTCTTGTTTCAGTAATTTATACATAGTTGTTTCCTAGCCTTTATATAATCATCATACTGTCGCCAAATGAGAAGAAACGATACTTTTCCTCAACAGCTACTTTGTATGCATTCATAGTGTTTTCATATCCCGTGAAAGCCGAAACGAGCATAATCAGAGTGCTTTCAGGCAGATGAAAGTTTGTTACAAGACCATCGAGCACTTTGAATTCAAATCCAGGATAAATAAAAATATCAGTAAAACCCTCGCAGGGGATGATTTCTCCGTATTTATCAGCAACACTTTCTAGTGTTCTACATGATGTAGTGCCGACCGCGATAACACGCTTGCCGTTTTGCTTTGTTTCTTTTATAAGCTGAGCGGTAGCTTTCGGAATTTCATAGTGCTCAGAGTGCATCTTGTGCTCAGTGATTTCGTCAACCTTAACAGGTCTGAAAGTACCTAAGCCGACATGAAGCGTTACATAACCTATGTTAACTCCCTTGTCTTTGATTTTCCTCAGTAACTCTTTTGTGAAATGAAGTCCTGCAGTTGGAGCAGCAGCAGAGCCCAGCTCGTTTGAGTAAACTGTCTGATAACGCTCTTTATCCTGAAGCTTTTCAGTGATGTAAGGGGGGAGAGGCATCTGACCGATTTTATCAAGGGCTGAATAGATATTCTCATCATCTCTACAGGAAAACTCGACAATACGATTTCCTTCTTCTGTTACATCGTGAACGGTAGCTGTCATGATGCCGTCGCCAAATGTGAATCTGGTACCAGGTTTTGCCTTTTTGCCTGGTTTTGCGAGTGTTTCCCAGGTGTTGTTTTCAACTTGTCTTAGCATGAGAAATTCAACACTTGCTCCGGTATCTTCCTTTACACCGTAAATTCGAGCAGGCAATACTCTTGAGTCGTTGAGTATAAGGCAGTCACCTTCGTTTAACATATCGACTATATCGTAAAAATGTTTATGAGAAATACTGCCATCTTGTTTTGATAAAACCATCATTTTCGAGCTATCTCTGGGCTCTAGAGGAGTCTGTGCAATCAGCTCTTTTGGCAGGTCATAATAAAAATCAACAGTTTTCATTTTAATAGCCTTTCAAATTTATATATTCTGATATTATTACCCAAATGAAATTGACAAAGAATTGTCGTAGTGGTATAGTATAAAATAAGAAAAAATGCAAAAATGTGTGTATTCGAACATAACATATATAATATATTATTATTGAAGAAAACACAACCGTTTTTTAAAAAATCGGAGGAATTATTATGAAACAGTATAAAGTAGGTATTATTGGTGCAACAGGTATGGTTGGTCAGAGATTTGCTCTCTTGCTTGAAAACCACCCTTGGTTTAAAGTTACTGCATTAGCAGCCAGCCCTCGTTCTGCTGGTAAAACATACGAAGAATGTGTTAAAGACAGATGGGCGATGACTTCACCTATCCCTGAAAGTATGAAAGATATGGTTATCATGGACGCGAGCAAGGTTGAGGAGGTTGCATCTCTCGTTGACTTTGTATTCTGCGCTGTTGATATGAAAAAAGATGAAATCAGAGCACTTGAAGAAGCTTACGCAAAAGCTGAGTGCCCTGTAATGTCTAACAACTCTGCTCATCGTATGACAGAAGATGTTCCTATGATTATTCCTGAGATTAACTCAGACCACGCTAAGATTATTAAAGCTCAGCGTGAGCGTCTTGGCACAAAGCGCGGTTTTATTTCAGTTAAGTCGAACTGCTCTCTCCAGAGCTATGTTCCTGCTATCCATCCACTTAAAGAGAAATATAATGTTAACAAAGTTCTTGCTTGTACATATCAGGCTATTTCAGGTGCAGGCAAAACTTTTGAGCGTTGGCCTGAGATGGTAGATAATGTAATCCCATATATCGGCGGAGAGGAAGAAAAGAGTGAGCAGGAGCCACTCAAAATCTGGGGTAACATCGTTGATGGTAAAATCGTTCCAACTGATGATATCTCTATTACTTCACAGTGTATCCGTGTTCCTGTTTCTGATGGTCACTCAGCAGCTGTATTTATGTCATTTGGCTGCGAGAATAAACCATCTGTTGAAGAAGTTATCGCTGAGTGGGAAAGTTATGTTGGCAGAGCTCAGGAGTTAAATCTCCCATCAGCTCCGAAACACTTCCTGCACTACTTCACAGAACCTGACCGTCCACAGATCAAGTCAGAGCGTAATCTCGAAAACGGTATGGCTGTTTCTATCGGCAGACTCAGAGAAGATACTCAGTATGATATGAAGTTTGTTTGTATGTCACATAATACACTCAGAGGTGCTGCAGGTGGCGCTGTTCTTTTGGCAGAGCTCCTTTGCGCTGAGGGTTATCTCGACTAATATATTTTGACTAAAATAATTGGAGGACTATATGAGTAAACCAATTTTTACAGGTTCAGGTGTTGCTCTTATCACACCGATGAAGGCTGACGGTAGCGTCAACTATGATGTGTTGGGTCAGCTTCTTGAATTTCAGATTGAAAACGGTACTGATGCGATTATTGCGTGCGGTACTACCGGTGAGGCTGCTACTTTGTCTGTAAAGGAGCATTGTGAAGTGCTTTCTTTTGTATCAGAAAAGGTTAACGGCAGAATTCCTGTTATCGCAGGTACCGGTAGTAACGATACGAATACAGCTATTGAGCTTTCTAAATCTGCTCAGATTAGCGGTGCTGATGCACTTTTGTGTGTAACTCCTTATTATAATAAAACATCACAGACAGGTCTTATCCGTCATTTTGAAACAATTGCTGACAACGTTGACCTTCCTATGATTTTATACAATGTTCCAAGCCGTACAGGTTGCAACATCGCTCCTAAGACTTATGCAGAGCTCTGCAAACACGAGAATATCGTTGCTACTAAGGAAGCTAATGGTGATGTTTCTTCTGTATCTCAGACTCGTTCGCTTTGTGGAGATAAGCTTGATATCTACTCGGGTAACGACGACCAGACTGTACCGTTTATGTCGCTCGGTGCTTTAGGTGTTATCTCTGTATTTGCTAACTTCTGTCCACAGGAAATGCATAAGATTTGTCAGCTTTGTCTTGAGAATAACTTCGTTGAGGCTGCTAAGATGAACTTCCATTATGTTGAACTTATGGATATTATGTTCTCTGATGTTAACCCGATTCCTGTAAAAACTGCTATGAACCTTGTAGGCTTTGATGCTGGTGAGTGCAGATTACCGCTTGTTCCTATGAGCTACAGAGGCTACCACGACCTTAAGGATTGTCTTTCAAGATACGACCTTATTGGTAAATATTCAAAATGATTTTTACAGGGCGTTTTTACGCCCTGTTTTACTAACTTGTGATATAAAGGGGAAGTTTAAATGACTGATATTATTCTAAACGGCTGTAATGGCAAAATGGGTGCCGCTGTTACTAAAGCTGTAGCAGAGCGTGACGATTGTCGTATTGTTGCGGGTGTTGATTTATATGGAGATAATGCTGAATATAAAGTATATCGCAGTTTTTCGGAGCTTGATGTCAAGGGCGATGTTGTAATCGACTTTTCTAATCCATCGGTTCTTGATTCAATGCTCTCTTTTGCTAAAGATACAAAAACTCCGCTTATTATATGTACAACAGGTTTTTCAGAATCTCAGGTTGCTAAGTTAAAGGAAGCTTCAAAGGAAGTTGCTGTTTTTTATTCAGGTAATATGTCACTTGGCATCAATCTTATTATTGAGCTCTCTAAGAAAGCTGCTGCTATCTTAGGTGACACCTTTGATGTAGAGATAATCGAAAAGCATCACAATCAGAAAATCGATGCTCCGTCGGGTACTGCTCTTATGATAGCTGATGGTATTTCTGATGTTCTTGCTGATTCGCAGTATGTATACGACAGACACAGCTACCGTAAAAAGCGTGATAAAAACGAAATTGGTATCCACGCTGTCCGTGGTGGTACAATTGTCGGTGAACATGAAGTAATATTCGCTGGTCACGACGAGATTTTCTCTTTGAAACATCAAGCGCTTTCCAAAGAAGTATTTGCTGTCGGTGCTGTAAATGCCGCTGTTTATCTTAAGGGTAAAGAAAGCGGAATGTATGATATGGGAAGTTTGCTTTCTGAAACTTAATATTAGATTTAACACCTCTATATTTTTACACATATTATGGTAATAAAAATGTAGAGGTGTAAATTTTTATGGAAAAACAACTTATTCTTGTTCCGTCAGTTACTTATGCAATGAAAGCAAAAAGTATACTTGATCGCTACAAGCTTAGATCATATATTGAAAGAACCCCGAAAACTCATCAGATGTATTCCTGTGGATATTGTCTTTTCGTGCCTGAAAATGCGGATACAGCTCACGATATACTTCTAAGACATGGTATTAGAATCATCGGAAGAGTGGCGCGTGATAGCTCATGATATATCTTGATAACAGCGCAACCTCGTTTCCAA
Source organism: Ruminococcus sp. (assembly GCA_017410265.1). Lineage (GTDB taxonomy): Bacteria > Bacillota > Clostridia > Oscillospirales > Acutalibacteraceae > Ruminococcoides. The sequence continues at coordinate 64,190 of JAFQRC010000006.1, forward strand.
AACCCCTTAGTGTGATTAATGCAGTAAATGAGAGTATGCGCTACTTTAGTGCGAATCCCGGACGAAGCGGTCACAGAATGTCGATAAATACTGCTTTGAAGGTGTTTGAGTGCAGAAAAGCCGTATGTAATTTATTTAACATTGATGATGAAAGTAAAGTGATTTTCACAAGTGGCTGTACACATTCGCTTAACACTGTGATTAAAGGTATACTTAAACCTTATGACCATTGCGTGATTTCGTGTCTTGAGCATAATTCGGTTTTAAGACCGCTCGAAAAACTAAAAGATAAAAATGTATCTTATTCAGTAGCTACAGTATTTCCCGATGATAATGATAAGACCCTTGACAGTTTCAGGAAGTGTATCAACGAGAGAACAAGGCTCATAGTTTGCACACACGCTTCAAATGTATTCGGTATCAGACTGCCCGTGGAGCGGATTTGTGCTTTAGCTCACAGCTACTCTATACCATTTTGTCTTGATGCAGCACAGAGTGCAGGAGTATTGCCGATTGATATCAGTAAAGACAGATACGATTTTGTGTGTTGTGCAGGGCACAAAGGACTTTACGGACCGATGGGTATAGGCTTGTTACTTCTTAATAGTGAAATTCTACCTGATTCACTTATCGAAGGGGGTACAGGCAGTTTATCACAGAATCCTATGCAACCGGACTTTACCCCGGATAAATATGAGAGCGGAACGCTCAACATCCCGGGTATCTGCGGATTAAAAAAGGGAATAGAGCAAGTTTACAACAAAGGCATAAATACAATAGAACATCACGAAAATAAACTCATCCGTTTACTGTATAAATCTCTCAGAAACATCAGAGGTGTAGAGCTTTACACAGCTATACCAGAGCTTGATAAATCAGCTCCTGTTCTGTCTTTCACGATTAAAGGGAAAAGTAGCGAAGATGTTGCAGCGTATCTTGACAGACATTACGGCATTGCAGTCAGAGCTGGACTTCATTGTTCACCGCTTGCTCATAAATTTATGAATACTATTGATAACGGTACAGTCAGAGTATCTCCGTCTATGTTCACGACAGAAAATGATATCAAAAAGTTAATTTATGCAATAAAAAACTATAATTAAACTAAAGAATTAAGTTGAAATACTTTTTGATGTGTGTTAAAATTATATAAAGTATGTAACGGAGGAAGTATATGGGCTTTTTATCGAGTTGGATGTCGACCATCGGCGCAATTATCAAAACATTCACCTTCAGTGATGCCGTTGATATTGTACTGGTTGCAATAATTATTTACTATTTGTTTAAGCTCCTCAGACAGACACGAGCTGCTCAGCTCGTCAAAGGTTTGGCGGTGCTTGTTTTAGCGTACGCTATTTCTGCTATTTTTGATTTAACAATGGTCAATGTTATTCTGACTACTGTCTTTGAATTTGCAGTTATTATTCTTGTTATTGTTTTCCAACCCGAACTTCGTAGAATGCTTGAACACTTAGGCCGTAGTAATATTTCAAAAGGCTCATTATTTTCCTCAATCTCCAACAAAAATGACGACCTATCCGTTATCTGGTCCAAAGCTATAAATGCTGTTGCTGATGCAGCTACTGTTTTCAGTCACTCGAAAACAGGTGCGTTGATTGTATTTGAGCGTAACACTATGCTTTCTGAGATTGCATCCAGTGGCACCGAGATTAACAGTACTCCGTCAGTTGCTTTACTTGGCAATCTGTTTTTCAACAAGGCTCCACTGCACGATGGTGCCTGCATCATCAGAGATGGTAAAATTCTGTCAGCCGGCTGTATTCTACCTCTTACTGACAATAACAGTCTGAACTCTTCTCTCGGAACCCGTCACAGAGCGGCTGTAGGTATGAGTGAGGAGTCCGATGCGGTTGTGGTTGTTGTATCAGAAGAAACTGGAATCGTTTCAATCGCTGTTAACGGTAAACTCATTCGCGAACTTGACAGAAAAGAGCTAGCCGATAAACTTACTGAGCTTATTATCCCTGCTGAAAATGATAAGCAGGATCTCTTTAATGTCCTGTTTAAGAACAGAAAGGAGAAAGACAATGAAAAATAAAGGTTTCTTTAGTCGCATCCTTTCAAATAATTTATCACTTCTGATATTTTCACTTCTGTTATCTTTTATTATCTGGTTTGTTATCAACGCTAACTCTCAGACAGAGAGCAATGTAACTATCTCCAATATTCCTATTACCGCTGATTTATCTGCTGATGCAGTTGAAGACGGTCTTGTTGTTTTCGGACTTGAAGATGTTACCGCTTCTGTTGAGGTTACCGGAAACCGTATTACTGTCGGTTCTCTCACTGCTTCTGATATCGAAATCGATGCATTACAGGCTAATTCAATTATAGCACCGGGTAGTTACAACCTCGAACTTACCGCTAAAAAGATTGGTGTGAAAACTAACTATAACTTTGCTTCAAATGTAACTCCTTCATCAGTTACCGTTTTTGTTGATAAGTATAAAGAAAAGACCTTTGCTATCTCTGATGGCCTTGTTTATAAGGTTGAAGAAGGTTATTATGCTAACTCTTCCTTCTCTGAGTCTGAGGTTACTGTATCCGGACCTGAAACAGAGGTGCTTGCTATCGATCAGGTTGTTGTTCAAGGCACTATGGAGGGCACAAAAGGTTCTACTAAAACTGAAAAATTCGATTTGGTTTATCTAGATAAAGACGGGAACGCGTTATCGCTTGCTTTGTCTGATTCTGATGTTGAGTCAATAGATGTTTCGCTTACACCATTACCGATTTTAGAGGTTGAACTATCTCTGGATGTTGTTGATGCCCCTGAAGATAAGCCGAATTTTTCAATTAATCCGAGTAGGATTAAAATTGCTGCTGAACAGAGTGTTCTTGATAGCATTGAGGATAATAAGGTTAATATCGGTACTCTTGATTTCTCTGCCCTTGATAACACTAAGCATAGTCTGACATATGATATATCTCTTCCTAACGGCTGTAAGAATCTGAGTGATTCAACAACAGCGAAGGTTACGATTGATTTGTCTGATTATGATAAGAAAACATTGACTATTAATCATTTCTCAAGTTCAAACGCTGACCTTACTAAGTACAATGTTGTGTTTAACAGCTCGGGTCTTGATATTGTAGTCTGCGGTCCTGAAGAACTGATAGATATCATCAAACCATCGGATGTTATTGCTACTGTTGATTTCAGCAACAAACTCGTTGATGCTGATAAAGATTCTGTAGCTCTCGAATTACCAATATCATTTAAGTTCACAAAGAGCTTTTCTGATTGTTGGGTAAACGGTGATTATTCAGTCAGCGTCAGTGTCGCTAAAAAGTAGATATAAATTAAGCGCGGTCGTTTGACCGCGCTTTTTTATGAATTAGAGATATGTTGAGTTGTATGTGTATTTATATTTATTGTTCTTCAGTACACCCGAAGATTCAATAGTGTCCTTATGTGTATATACACTCTGTACTAATCCGATGCCAATAAGTACCGCAAGCATCGAAGAACCGCCACTGCTGAAGAATGGCAGAGTTATACCGATGACAGGAACAAGGCTTAATACCATTCCTATATTAATAACGCTCTGTGAAGCAAGCATTGAAAAAACGCCGATACAAATGCATTTTCCTGCATAATCTCTTGAAAGAGATGAGTTTATAAGTATCTTTATCATAATCAGAAGAAGAATGAGTATAAGCAGAGAACATCCGAAAAATCCAAGTTCTTCACCTGCAACGGTGAAGATGAAGTCGTTTTCCTGTTCAGGAACAATACCAGCGGCAACTCTTGGTCCTCTATATAGTCCGTACCCTTCTAAACCGCCTGATGCGATAGATACCTTGCCCTGATATTGTTGCCAGCCGTAGTTAGTCATAGCGTTGCCGTCAATATCAAATACCGCCAGAAAACGATTTTTGTGTTCATCGTTTAGAACATATTTCCATACAATCGGCAGGCTTGTGCATAGTAGTAGGAGCATAATCAAAAAGTATCTGAGCTGAACTCCTCCCGCAAATGTCATTATAATGAACATAAATAGGAACACAAGCGCCGTTCCGTCGTCACCCTGCATATGTACAAGTATAACAGGAATCGCCATATGAATACCGAGCGAAGCAACACCCCAGAGTGTGTGGAGTTTTTCGCTTGAGCTCAGTAATTGCAGATGTTTTGAAAAAGTGATGATAAAAACAATTTTAACAAGCTCCGACGGCTGGAAAGAAAATCCACCCGGAAGTCTTATCCATGCTGTGTCGTCAGTACCCGTGACATTGATACCTATGAAAAGCACAATTACCATCATAAACAAACCTACGATAGCGAGCAACCACCAAGCATTTAATATGTTATCATAATCTATAACAGAAACAGCGATTGCTATAACATAGCCTGCTACAACTGCTATAAGCTGAGATTGCAGATAGTTGTAGTCGCTTGTCCGCTGCATACTGCTGATCAACAGTATACTGTACGCAACAGCTCCGATTGTCAGTATCCACAACAGCTTGTCTGTTTTTGTAAAGAAGTTTTTAATTGATTTTGTAAAAGAATTCAAAGTTTCACCGTCCGTAAAGACAAACTATATCTGTATTATATTAGATAGCCAGATATTTATCAAGAAATATAACATATATGTAAATATAAAATTTTTGTTTTTTTCTCTTTAGCATTATTATGTTAATTTATTATGTTAAAATAAATCGGTAAAAATAGTTGAAAGAGTGCAGTATGATCAAGATTATCAGTGACAGCGTTACTAAAACTGAAGAATTAGGAAGAAAAATCGCGTCAATTCTCAAGGGCGACGAGATTATTGCTATGTTTGGCGATTTGGGAGCGGGGAAGACTGCTTTTACTCGTGGATTAGCTTTAGGTCTTGGTTTTGAATACGGGGTTTCTAGTCCGACTTTTGCTATTGTTAATGAGTACAATGGTAAGTTTAATATCTATCACTTTGATATGTATCGCATCTCAAGTGAAGATGATCTTTATTCCACGGGTTTTTATGATTATCTAGACAACGGTGTTATTGTTATCGAATGGAGCGAAAATATCGAATATGCCCTTGATGATAACGCTATCCGCATTACCATCAAAAAAGGTGACGAGGATAATCTGAGAATATTTACGATTGAGGGGCTTGATGAGTATGAAAATATTATCACTTGATGCGTCAGCAACCTCAGCATCCGTTTGTATTTATGACTCTGCAGAAGACAAGATCATTGGCGAGTTTTTTATAAATACAAAGCTTACTCACAGCCAGACACTTGTCCCGATGATTGACGCAATACTTAACAGCACAAAGCTTCAGCTTTCAGATATAAATTATTTTGCTGTTAATACAGGTCCAGGTTCTTTCACAGGAATCCGAATCGGTGTTTCTGTAATAAAAGGTATGGCTATGGCGCTTGATAAACCTTGTGTCAGTATTTCAACACTGGAATCTATGGCATATAATTTTGTCGATAGCAGTGATATTATCGTTTGTGCTTGTATGGACGCCCGCAGAAATCAGGTTTATAATGCTTTGTTTAATGTAAAAGACGGACAGATTGAACGTTTGTGTGATGACAGAGCTATCAGTATAGATGCATTATATAATGAGCTTTCAGCGTTAGATAAGCCTGTTGTGCTTGTCGGTGATGGTGCACAGCTATGTTACTCACAAAAAAGTGAACAATCTGATGTGACACTCGCTACTGTCAGTAAGAGATACCAGACAGCGTCGTCGGTTGCTTTATGTGCTGAAAACAGTATTAATAATAATGATGTATTAAGTGCGGCTTCTCTGATGCCGACTTATCTACGCCCATCTCAGGCCGAGCGTGAAAGATTAGAAAAAGAAAAGGAATGATAAATATGAAAGTAGTTTTAGGTTGTGACCATGGCGGACTTAACATAAAAAATGCCATAATCGAGTATTTGAAAGAAAAGAACATCGATTTTACTGACTTTGGTTGCTATACTGAGGAGAGTGTTGACTATCCTGTATATGCGTATAAAGTAGCTACAGCTGTTGCTGGTGAATCTGATGTTTTGGGCATCCTTTGTTGCGGTACAGGTATTGGTATTTCTATGGCAGCTAACAAAGTCAAGGGTATCAGGGCCGCTGTTTGTACAAACGAGTTTATGGCTGAAATGACAAGAAGACATAATGATTCTAACATCATCTGTATGGGCGGTCGTATTATTGACGAGGCTACTGCTGTTAAACTTGCTGATATCTTCCTTAGCACCGAATTTGAAGGCGAAAGACACACAAAGCGTGTCGATATGATTACTGCTATAGAGGACGGCACATTCACACTTTAAGCTAAATCGAGAAAGAAGGTTATTTTATGAGCAAAATTACTATTTTTGACCATCCGCTTATTCAGCATAAGCTTTCTATCTTAAGAGATAAGAGCACTGGTAGCAAGCAGTTCAGAGAACTCATTTCTGAGATTGCTATGCTTATGTGCTACGAAGCTACTCGCGACTTGGAACTTGAAGAAGTTGAAATCGTAACACCTATGTGTAAAACTACAGCCAAGAGACTCGCTGGCAGAAAGCTTGCGTTTGTTCCTATACTCAGAGCAGGTTGTGGCATGTTAGATGCTATGCTCAACATGGTTCCTGCCGCTAAGGTTGGTCATATCGGCCTTTATCGTGACGAAGAAACTCACAAGCCTGTGGAGTACTACAACAAACTCCCTTCTGATATTAGTGAAAGAGATGTATTTGTACTTGATCCGATGCTTGCTACGGGCGGAAGTGCATCTGATGCTATATCTATTATCAAACGCTCTAACCCTCGTTCTATCAAATTTCTCTGTATAATTGCAGCTCCTGAAGGAATAGAGGTATTGTCACAGGCTCACCCTGATGTGCAGATTTTCTGTGCAGCTAAAGACAGCCACCTCAACGAGAATTGCTATATCATTCCTGGTCTTGGTGATGCAGGCGACAGAATATACGGTACAAAATAAAAACAAGGCACCAGTGCATACTGGTGCCTTTAATATTGAATCTATATAATAAAAAATCCCGAGAACTGATGTTCTCAGGATTGGTGCCGGTGGTGGGACTCGAACCCACACGCCATTGCTGACAACAGATTTTGAGTCTGTCTCGTCTGCCAGTTCCGACACACCGGCTCAGTGAAATTGATTATACACTATATTTTTGAATAAATCAAGAATTAAAGTGCGATTTTAACAAAATATATTTTATAGTCAATAATATATTGAGAATTTAGGCAAAAATGACTATTTCGTCAAAATATCGTAATTTTTTTATTGATATTGAAATATCAGTGTGATAAAATATTATGTCGTAAGAAAATCTTACCAGAAGGAAGGAATCAAAATGGAAACAAAAGAACGCAGAGTGGGTACTGTATCAAGGGGTATCAGATGTCCTATCATTAGACAGGGCGATGACCTTGCTGCAATCGTAACTGATAGCGTATTAGAGGCGGCTCAGTACGAGGGATTTGAGCTCAGAGACAAGGATGTCATCTCTATCACTGAGTCAATTGTTGCTCGTGCGCAGGGCAACTATGCGTCAGTTGATGCTATCGCAGAAGATGTCAGAAATAAGCTTGGCGGTGGCACTGTTGGCGTAATTTTTCCTATATTAAGCAGAAATCGTTTCGCTATTTGTCTTCGCGGTATTGCAAAAGGTTGTAAGAAGATTGTTCTTATGCTCAGCTATCCGTCTGATGAAGTCGGTAACGAGCTTGTAAGCCTTGATAAAATCGACGAAGCCGGCGTTAATCCATACTCAGATGTGCTTTCCCTTGAGCGTTACAGAGAACTTTTTGGTGAGAATCTCCACCCGTTCACAGGTGTTGACTATGTTGCTTATTACGGTGACCTTGTTAAAGAATGCGGTGCTGAGGTTGAGATTATTTTTGCTAATCAGCCAAAGGCTATTCTTGATTACGCTGATTGTGTTATCAACTGTGATATTCATACTCGTGCGCGTACAAAGAGAATTTTACTCAATGCTGGAGCAAAGGTAGTTTGCAGTCTTGATGATATCCTCAACGCTCCTGTTAACGGAAGCGGTTGTAACGAGAAGTATGGTCTTTTAGGCTCTAATAAGTCTACTGAAGATACTGTTAAGCTTTTCCCTAGAGACTGTCAGCAGCTTGTTTTAGATATTCAGAAGAATATTTTAGATAAAACTGGTAAGCATGTAGAAGTTATGGTATACGGCGATGGTGCTTTCAAAGACCCACAGGGTAAAATCTGGGAGCTCGCTGACCCTGTTGTTTCACCAGCTTTTACTGATGGTCTTGTTGGTACTCCTAACGAGCTCAAGCTCAAGTATCTCGCTGATAACGACTTCAAGGACCTCAGTGGTGATGCTCTTAAAGAGGCTATTTCACAGAGCATCCGTGAAAAAGACGGAAACCTTGTTGGTAATATGGCTTCACAGGGCACAACACCTCGTCAGTTAACTGACCTTATCGGTTCACTTTGTGACCTTACATCAGGTTCAGGTGATAAGGGTACTCCAGTAGTTTTAGTTCAGGGTTATTTTGATAACTATACTAACTGATATAAAAGATAGATTGAATAAGTTTTGATTGGAGAGATTAAAATGAGTAATGTACGACCTGAAACTATGAAAAGAATTACAACCGTTGAGCTTGCTGATGCTTTTATTGCAGAGCAGGTAAAAGAAATTCAGACACAGGTTGGAGATAAGAAGGTTCTTTTAGCACTTTCTGGCGGTGTTGACAGCTCTGTCGTTGCAGCACTTTTAATTAAAGCAATCGGCAAACAGCTTGTCTGTGTACATGTTAATCACGGTTTAATGCGCAAAGGTGAGAGCGAGCAGGTTATCGAGGTTTTTAGAAATCAGCTTGATGCAAACCTAGTATATGTCGATGCAACTGACCGTTTCCTTGATTTACTTGATGGTGTTTCTGAACCTGAAAAGAAGCGTAAGATTATCGGTGGCGAGTTTATCAAAGTTTTTGATGAAGAAGCTGGAAAATTAGAAGGAATTTCATTCCTCGCTCAGGGTACTATTTATCCTGATATCTTAGAAAGTGACGGCGTTAAAGCTCACCATAATGTTGGTGGCCTTCCTGAAGAAATGCAGTTCGAGCTTGTTGAGCCTGTTAAACTTCTCTACAAAGACGAAGTTAGAGTTGTAGGTAAAGCTCTCGGTCTTCCTGCATCTATGGTTGACCGTCAGCCGTTCCCGGGTCCTGGCCTAGGTGTTCGTTGTCTTGGTGCCATCACCCGTGACAGACTACACGCTTTAAGAGAAGCAGACGCTATTTTACGTGAAGAGTTTGACAAAAATGGTCTCGCTACTAAGGTTTGGCAGTATTTCATCGCTGTTCCTGATATGAAGAGTGTAGGTGTGAAAGACGATAAGAGATACGAGGGTTGGCCTGCTATCATTCGTGCCGTAAACACAGTTGATGCTATGACAGCAACTATCGAAGAAATTCCTTATGAGATTCTCCATCACATTACTGACAGAATCACTCACGAAGTAAAAGGTATTAACCGTGTGCTTTTAGACCTTACTCCAAAGCCAATCGGCACAATTGAGTGGGAATAAGAACCAAAAAGCCGTAACCCCTTGAAAATAAAGGGATTACGGCTTTATTTTTTTACCCAGCGTACCAAAAACGTAACACTTTACTGCAAGTCCTCGATTTTTTTCTCGAACTCCGAGACTACGCCGGCATAATTCTCGGCTTCGTCAGTTTCCAACCGGGAGGAGACCTCCTCCTGCTTATCCGGATACAAATGCGAGTACGTCTGCAGCGTCGTCTGGATGTTTTCGTGCCCCAGACGTTCAGACACCAGGAGTGGAGAGAAACCCATCTCGATCAGAAGCGAAGCGTGAGAGTGCCGGAGGTCGTGAACGCGGATCCTTTTCACGCCTGCAGCTTTGCTACCGCTCGCCATTTCATTAGAGAGGACGTGCTTCGTGAAATAGAACAGACGGTCGCCAGGCTCATAGTCAACCAGCCGATCGGCGTAGTCGCGGATCAGAGCCAGGACGAAACGAGGAACCGAGACGACACGGTTCGAGCGCGGCGTCTTCGGAGGCTGCACAACTGTCTCGCCTTTGACCTGCGCCGCCGTTTTCGTTATGGAAATGCGCGACCGCTCGAAGTCCACGTCCAGGAGCGTCAGAGCCAGCAGCTCCCCGGACCGCATACCAGTCCAGAACAACAACTCGAAAGCCAGCCTCGCGGCTGGTTTTTTTACGCACTCAATGAAGCGACGGAATTCGTCGCGCGTCCAGAACTGCATCTCATCAGCCGTCTTCTTCCCGAAGGGACCACACACCACTACCGGATTTGACGGCAACCCATAGAACCGGACGGCGTAATTCATCACCGCCGACATTTGATTATTGACAGTCTTCAGATATGTGGGAGAATACCCAGCAGGATCCGCGAGCAGACCGTTCTGCCACCGGCGAATCATCGTGGGCGTGATTTCGTTCACCGGCACAGACCGGAACGTGGGTAGAATTTTAGAATCGAAGAGCCAGCGCTTATTTTCCAACGTTGTCGGACGAAGACGCGAGCTGCAGTCCTCCATGTAGAGCTCCACCAGGGAGCCGAAGGACATATCGGTACCGCCTCCCTTCTTCTTCAGAAATTCGCGCTCGAACTCCAAAGCCTCCCGGCGCGTTTTGAAGCCTTCCTTCTTTTTCTGCCGGCGCGTACCGTCCCAATCCTTATACCGGAACGAGACGAACCACGTGCCGCGTTTTTCATTTTTATAGACTGGCATCAGACCGCCTCCTTCTTTTGCACAGTACAAGCACGGTGCTTTCCGCGCCTTATCCCTTAAACCTTAAACTTCAAACCTCATCCCTTAAATGGGGTACCTCAACCCTCAAACGCGGAACGGTTCCGCAGGACGAAGTCGCGGACGTGCCAGTCGAAGAGAACCAGCAGCACACCAACGACGCCACCCAGAATCAGGTTGACGACCGCCATGACGATCAGCCAGACCTTCCGCCCCTCAAAGTACGGAACGACGTGCGGATTGCCAGGCGTTATATTTTTACAATTCCGAAGAGCCACAATAGCATTGATAACATTCCAGACGCCAGCGGCCGCAGTATAGACCATGAACAGCTGAACAATGCCGATCAGAAGCCAGGCAACACCGGAGACAACCTCGCAGCGCTTCACCTTCAGAGCGACCGCAGCGGGACCGGAGACCGGCGCCTTTTTTTGCTTCACCGTTTGCTGGATCGTCACCGAGTACGGCGCCGAGCAAAAAGGACAGCTGACAGAAGAAACGCCTGCCGCGTTCGGAACCTCGACGGAGTACCGGCGGCGGCAGGACGGACACATTATATTCACTTTAACCAATATACCACCTCAATCCCAAAAGATGAAATACCGCCGAAGCTGACGCTTCAGGCTTTCTTTTTGAAGTCGATGAAGTTTTTACCAGACTGAACTTCATCAAGCGTTTTGAGCATTTCGATATACTCCTCCGCCTTTTCGCGAGCTTCATCAGAAAGACCTTCCAGCATCTCGTGGACGTCAGGATCGGAAGCGATAGCCGGAGCGGCCGTGGAAGTACCAGCGGCGCCGACGCTTTCCGGAGCGTGCCCCATGATAGGAGACAACCCCAGGATATAATCAGAGGACACGTCATACAAACGAATGAGCTCCTGGATCGTGTCCGGGTCCGGAGCCGAGGAATTAGTTTCATAGCGAGACAAAGACTTGTCGCTCAAATTGATAAGAGCCATAACCTGCTTCTGGCTCAAGCCTTTTCTCTCGCGTGCCTTTTTCAGGCGTTCACCGAAAGACAACATAGTATCCCACCTTTCAAGAGTAATTATAGCACACTTCCCGATTTTTGAGAATATATTTCTCGGAATTTGCGAAAAAGGTATTGACATCTCGGAAAACGAGTGGTATAATGAGGTCAAGAATTCTCGGAAAGCGAGAGAAAGGAGGAAGCAGCATAATGAAAAAAGTCCATCAGATGATGAGAGACTACCGCGAGAGCAAAGGCGTCTCACAGTCCCACATCGCCAGAAAGACCGGGAAAAGCTCCCAGAGGATCAGCGCACTCGAAAATGGCAACATTCGCCTGACCGCAGACGAATTCGTGGACATTTGCGTGAACGGTTTCGAGATTTCCCCGGCTATTTTTTTTACCATTGCACTCTCGGAAAACGAGAACAGCAACGCAGACCTTCCCTCTGATTGAGAATCCTTACACTAAAATTATACCGAAAGGAGGCAGGAAAATATATGCCTAAACTCGCTACGAAAGCCAGCGACAACGAATTCTACAAAGCACGACTCGCGGCTTCATCGTGCAACGACAGACTGGCAAGCCGAGAAGGAGCATCCGAAGAGACCGGCATCGACCGCACTCGCCTGGCGAGAATTGAACTCGGAAGCCTGAACCCTTACCCCGAAGAGGTTCTGCTCATGGCGGACACCTACGACGCGCCCCAGCTTGCGAACTTCTACTGCTCAAAGATGTGCCCGCTCGGAAAGAAGACGGTGCCTCCTGCAGAGATGCGAAACATAGACAGACTGACGATCAGGATCATCACCGCACTCGGAGAAGCCAACGAAATCCGCGACGCCATTCTCGAAGTGGTAAAGGACGGAGTGGTAACCGGAGAGGAAGCACCCAGGATCCAGGCAGTCGTCGCAGCGCTCGACCAGATAGCCATCACAGCGCAGGAGCTGAAGATGTGGGTCGGAAAGAACCTCAAAGAAGGAGGCAACAAATGAAGAAGCCAGAAGAAGACAAAAAATACCTTCGAGTGACCGAGGTCGCCTCCCTCCTCGAAGTGAGCGAGAGCCGCGCCTACAAGATTATGCGCCAGCTCAACAAGGAGCTCGAAAAGCAAGGCAAGATAGTAACAGCCGGAAGAATTTCAAAGCGGTACCTCATGGAGAGGCTCTACTGCTGAAAGGAGAAACGATATGAAAAGAAAGATAACCTCCCTGATTATGGGAATAGCAATAGGAATCATCCTCACGGCGCTGATTATGAGCGCAGGCGGAACTGCAGCATCGGACAAAGCAGACCTTCAGACCCCGAACGTCGACCTGGTGCTGGCGCCGGACAACGGCAACGCAGGAACCGGCGACTACGAGATCACCCACCTGGTCTACAAAACCGAAACCGAGCAGCCATTCTTCACACCGAACGAAGCCGACGTCGAAATGCTCGCCAAGACGATCTGGGGCGAGGCTCGCGGAGTGGAATCCATCACAGAGAAGGCAGCGGTCGCCTGGTGCATACTTAACCGAGTGGACGCCAAAGGATACGCCTGCGGCGGCGACATCGAATACGTCCTGACCTTCCCCGGACAATTCGTAGGATACGACGAAGACAACCCGGCAACAACCGAATGCAAGAAAATAGCGGCAGACGTCCTGGCACGATGGGTAGCCGAAAAGGCAGGCATCGAAGACGTGGGCAGAGTGCTACCGAAAGAATACACCTACTTCACCGGCGACGGTGAGCGGAACTATTTCACAGACGAATGGAAGGGCGGCAACACCTGGGACTGGAGCCTTCCTTCACCATACGAAAACTGAAAGGAGGAGAACAGATGAAATACTACGAATGCCCCGACTGCGGAGCCAACCTCGACCACGGCGAGATTTGCGACTGCAGATCAAACGAACCAACCACGCAACCCACACCACCTGACCAGCCGACACCCGAACCGACACCCGAACCGGCACCGCAAAGAAAGGAGCGAATGATCGCATGAAATTATTGAAACTCACCCTGAACAACTTCCAGGGCATCAAGAACCTGGAATTCGACTTTGACGGCGGAAAGAGCGCCAGCATTTACGGCGACAACGCCACCGGCAAGACAACGGTCTACAACGCCATCACCTGGCTGCTTTTCGATAAAGCCAGCACGGCCGCGAAGAACTTCACACCGAAAACCAAAGGACCGGACGGAGACCTTCACAACCTGGAGCACAGCTCGGAGGGCGTCTTCGAGATGGACAACGGCAGGATCGTAACCCTGAAGAAGACCTTCAGAGAGGTGTACAAGAAGAAGCGCGGAAGCGCACACGAAGAATTCGATGGACACACCGTCGAGTATTCGGTGGATGGCGTACCGGTCAAAGAGAAGGAATTCACCGCAACCGTCCTCGGCTTTTGCGGAGGTGACCAGGAGAAGCCGAAGATGCTCACAATGCCCGACTACTTCCCGGAGCAGCTCGCATGGGACACCCGACGCAAGATCCTCCTGGAGATTTGCGGAGACATCAGCGACGACGAAATCATCGCCGGCAACAAGGAGCTGAAAGAACTCCCTGACTTCCTCCGAATGCCCGGCACAGCAGAACAGTACCATACCCCCGAAGAATACCGAAAGGTAGCCTCTGCAAAGAAGGCAGACATCAACAAGCAGCTCGAAGGCATCCCCGCCAGAATCGACGAAGCCGAGAGAGCGATCCCGGACACCGCAGGACTTGACGCCGAGGAAATCGACCGCAACATCGCGGCGCTTTCAAAGAAGCTCGACGACCTGGCGATCGAGAAGGCAAACGCAGCCACCGGCGGTACCGCCACAGCGGAACTTCAGAAGAAGGTCGCAGAGCTGAAGACTGAAATCGCAGAAGGCAGAGCCGCCCACACCAAGCGCCAGAACGACCTGACGGCAGATATTGACGCCGACATCCTTCTCGCCAAGAGGGAGGCATCGGAAGCCAGACGCACAGTCGAGGACATCGAGGAAGACATCCGAAGAGCTGAAGCGCAGCTCAAGCACCTGCGCGACCTCCGCACACAGCTGCTCGCGGACTACGACCGCATCAGCAAGGAAACGTGGGACGAAAGCCAGTCGGTATGCCCGACCTGCCACCAGAGCCTCCCTGCAGATCAGATCGAGAAGATGCGCGAGGAATTCAACCTCCGCAAGAGCAAAAAACTGGAGGACATCAACCAGCGCGGAAAAACCGAGGCAAGCAAGACGGCGATCGCCGAGCTGGAAACCAAAATCGCAACCCTGACCGCCTCCCTGGAGGAAGCCAAGCAGAAGAAGGCAGACGCCGAAGCGAAGGTCGCAGACCTGGAAGCCAAGCGCCCGGCGCCTACGGTTTACGAGACAACCGCTCAATACCTCGCCCTGACCGCCCAGATTGCCGAAATTGAGGAGAAAATCACTGACGAAGGAAAATGCACGACCGAAGCAGTCAGCGCCGTAGAAGCCAAAATTCGCGCCACAAAGGACGCCATCCGCGAGGAGCAGGACAAACAGATGCAGCTGACGATGGCAGAAAACCAGCGCCGTCGCATTGCCGAACTGGAGCGCCAGGAAGAACGCCTCTCCGGAGAGTACGAAGAAATCGAAAAAGGTCTCTACCTTTGCGACCTTTTCACAAAGGCAAAGGTAGCCGCCCTCACCGACAGAATCAACGGCAAATTCCAGAGCGTCCGCTTCCGCCTCTTCCAGGAGCAACTGAACGGCGGACTCAAAGAAGACTGCGAGGTAATGATACCGGCAGCCGACGGCAGAATGGTGCCGTACACCTTCGCCAACAACGCGGCGAGAATCAACGCGGGACTGGAAATCATCGGAACCCTTTCGGAGCACTGGGGACTCAAGATGCCGGTCTTCATTGACAACGCCGAAAGCGTAACGCACCTCACCCAGACCAGCACCCAGACCATCCGCCTGGTGGTGAGCGAGGCAGACAAGAAGCTCCGCATGGAGGTGCAATAATGGGAAAGTTAGAAGAACTCCTCGAAAAATTCCGAAACGACAAGAGCTGGAATGAAGAGAGACCAGACGGCTCACACCGGTTCGATAAAGAAATCGCCTGGATAGAAAGCATGATAAAGGACTACGCCGAAAAGCTGAATCTCACCACAGACAGAGTGGTGGAAATCATGGAGGGAAAAAGAGATTACTCCTGGCCGAATTACTACCAACCCGCAAACTTCCCTGGCATCGACAGCAGCAACCTCGTAGGAGTATTTGAAACATTTCAAGCATTTCACGAACACGCAAAGAAAGAGTGGAAAGGCTTCAGGTGCCCTAAATGTGGGGACATAAGCAATCACCCGCAGGAGTGCGCTCACCGCATCAGCAAAGACGGAAAATGCGACTGGTGCTCCTACGGTTTATTCAAATCAGGAACCGGCGTCATCATACTCGAAGACGGACTGAAAGCAATCCCGATCTTTGAGCCGGTCGCAAAAGACGGTGACGCGGATGGATAATAACCAAGACGAAATATTCACAGTTAAAGCCAGACGCTGCAAACGGTGCGGCGGACTGCTCACCAGCAAGCAGGCGGTCGAGGATGGATACGGACACGTCTGCAAGATGAAAACCAAAGCGGAAATCGAAGCCGCGACACCAGACCCTAATCAACTAACGCTCTTCGATACCTTCGAGAGCGAAGAATAAAAAACAAATTGGAGGATTTAACTATGGCAACAGCAACAAAGAAGAACGAACTCGCAACCACCCAGGGCACCGAGATGGCGACCCAGAAGACAGAACAGCTCGCGACCAGCGAGAAATTCACGAACAAGGTACTGATGGAATTCGGAGGCAGCGTCGCCGGCGCGATGCAGGTCACCGACTACCAGAGGACGCTCATCCAGGGATACTTCATCGTAATCGACCGCGCCCTCAAGGCAGCCGAAGAAGAACGTATCCGCAAGAACGAGAACAACAGCGATCACTCCTACGACAACACCCTGCCGATCAACTGGAATACCGTCAACCTGAACGACCTCGCCCTCGACCTGGTTCACTACGCGAGAATGGGACTGGACATGACACAGGACAATATGCTCTTCCCGATCCCTTACAAGAACAACAAGCGCAACATCTACGACATCACCCTCATGGAAGGCTACAACGGCATCCGGTACATCGCAGAGAAATACGCGGTAGAGGTTCCGACAGCGGTCACCATTGAGGTGGTATACAGCACCGACAACTTCCGCCCCATTAAGAAGGGCAAGGATAACCGCGTAGAAAACTACGAATTCGAGATCACGAACGCCTTCGACAGAGGCACGATCGTCGGCGGCTTCGCCTACCTGGAATTCACAGACCCCACCAAGAACGAGCTCATCATCATGTCGATGAAGGACATCGAGAAGCGCAAGCCGAAGTATGCCAGCGCGAACTTCTGGGGAGGCAAGCAGAAGGTATGGGAGAAGGGCAAGCAGGTCGAGGTAGAGACCGAAGGCTGGCTCGACGAAATGGTACGTAAGACCATCATCCGCGAAGCCTTCAGCGCGAAACACCTGCCGAGAGACCCCAAGAAGGTAGACGACAGCTACCAGTACATGAAGATGCGCGAGGCGAGATACGCCGAGATCGAGGCGCAGGCGGAAATCACAGCCAACGCCAACGCAACGCTCATCGACACCACACCGGCACCTGCCGCCCTTCCTGAAGGGACAAAGGTGGACACCAGCTCCGGAGAGGTAATCGAAGCCGGATCGGCAGCACCGGCGGATGGAAGCGGACCCGACTTCTAATGGAGATAACGGTCATCGCGTCCGGCAGCACCGGCAACGCCTATCGAATCAGCGATGGGCAAACCGCCGTCCTGCTGGACGCGGGAATTCCGCTCAAGGTTATTCAGAGAGCGCTCAACTTCCGAGTGCGTGACCTTTCAGGCTGCCTGATTACACACGCCCACGGAGACCACGTAAAAGCCGCAGGAGATCTCGCAAAGGCAGGGGTAAACATTTACACCAGTCAGGGCACGATCGACGCCTGCAGGCTTTCAGGGCACCGAATAAAGGCGATCAGAGCGCTCGAAGAATTCCAGGTCGGAACGTTCGCGGTGCTACCGTTCGACGTGCAGCACGACGCACCGGATCCCCTGGGATTTCTGATAACCTCAAGAACCACCGGCGAAAAGCTCCTATACTTCACCGACACCTACTACATCAAGTACCGCTTCGAGGGACTGACCCACATCATGGGCGAGTGCAACTACGCGATGGACATCATCGAGCAGAGCGTCCGGAACGGATACATACCGCCGGAACTCGTACCCAGACTGGTCAAGAGCCACATGAGCCTGGAGCATTTCACCGACCTACTAAAAGCAAACGACCTACGACACGTCAAGCAAATATACCTGCTGCATTTGAGCAACAACAACAGCGACGCCGACCGCTTCAAAGAGGCGGTACAACGACTGACCGGAACGGAGGTATATGTATGCTGAAGAAAGGAGGAAACGAGAGTGGCAAGAACCCGAAACATAAAGCCTGCGTTCTTTGACAACGACGTTCTCGGAGGACTGGAACCGTTGACGCGCCTGCTTTTCATCGGACTGTGGTGCATTGCCGACCGAGAAGGGCGCCTGGAAGACAGACCCCGCAAGATCAAAAAGACGCTCCTCGGATACGACGACGTCAACACCGAGGAAACCAGTGGAATGCTTCAGCAGCTCGCAGACAACGGCTTCATCATCAGATACACGGTCGAAGAGGACGACTACATCCAGATCGTCAACTTCGCCAAGCATCAGAACCCGCACATGAAGGAGAAGGACAGCGAGATCCCTCCGCCCCCTGGTTTTATCGCTGAAACATCAGGAAGGAACGCTACAAGCACCAGACAAGCACGGTGCAAGAACGAGGAAAAAGGCGAAGAAAAGCCACCCGCAACACCGCCGGAGGACGATCCGGAAGCAAAACCTGGTCTGCAGGAGATGAGGTTCAACCAATTCTGGGAAGCCTACCCGAACAAGAAGGCGAAAAAGGATGCCCAGAAGGCGTGGACAAAACTCAAACCGACCGCCGTCCTTTTCGAGAAGATCATGACGGCAATCAGAATCGCCAAAGAGAGCGTGGAATGGACAAAGGAGAACGGACGCTTCATCCCTTACCCTGCGACCTGGCTCAACGGCGGACGGTGGGACGATGAGCTCACAGAAGCGACAGCGACCACCGGGCACACAAACAAAAACGGCACCGACACGATGGGAGTGCTCGGTAGCATTATTCAAGACGAAGAAGGAGGTAGATACGGTGACACGATCTGACGCAGCGAAGCTCATGGGCATTATAGTCCTGGCATACCCGAACTACGACAAATTCAAAGACGAAAACCAGGTCAAGGCAACCGTAGACCTCTGGGCGACGATGTTCTCGGAGGACGACGCCGGGATCGTCGGACTGGCGGTGAAGAAACACATCGCCACAAATAAGTGGCCGCCCTCGGTGGCAGAACTCCGCGAGCTTATGCTTGAGATGACGGCGCCCGACCTTATAGCGCCCGACCAGGCGTGGCTGGCGGTATCGGACTTTATAAAGCTGCACGGCGAGCACCTGCACGTAGAGGAAAGGGACTGCCTCCCACCGCTCATAGCCAGAGCGGTCGAGAGCATCGGATACCACAACCTCTACGAAATGAACTGCGGATCCTACAGAGGAAGCAAGCCGGGAATGGCGAGAACCGCATTCATGAGCCTTTATGAGCAACTCTATGAAAGAGAGCGCAACCGCGCAATGACACCTGGATACGTAACCAGGCAGATCGACAGCGCAGCTGGGCACCTTTCCACCGGCGAGAGAGCCAGGCTGGAGGAAATCCACCAGCGCCGCGTCGAGAAGGAAGAGTCAGACAGAGCACTATGGTACGGAATGGAGGAACGGAATCGCCTCGCAATCAAACAGAGACTACAGCTGGCAGGAGGAACGGAGTAATGGACAGAATCATAATCGGAGATGCCCTGGAACGCCTGCGCGAGCTTCCTGACGAAATCGCCGACGTTTGCGTAACCTCCCCGCCTTATTACGGACTGCGCGACTACGGCGTGGATGGGCAGGTGGGACTGGAGAAAACACCAGAGGAATACATCGACCGCCTCGTTCAAATATTCAGAGAGGTGCGCCGAACCCTCAAAAAAGACGGAACCCTCTGGATCGTC
Source organism: Ruminococcus sp. (assembly GCA_017410265.1). GTDB lineage: Bacteria > Bacillota > Clostridia > Oscillospirales > Acutalibacteraceae > Ruminococcoides. The sequence continues at coordinate 84,084 of JAFQRC010000006.1, forward strand.
ATAGCGGACAGCTACGCCGGATCCGGAAGAGGTATCAGCAAGAAGAACGGTATCAAGAACAAAGACCTCATCGGCATACCCTGGATGCTCGCCTTCGCCCTTCGCACAGACGGATGGTATTTGAGGAGCGACATCATCTGGAACAAGCCGAACGTTATGCCGGAGAGCGTGAAAGACCGATGCACCAAATGCTACGAGCACGTCTTCATGCTGGCAAAATCGAAGACCTACCACTTCGACAGCGAAGCCGTCCTCGTGCCGGCACACTACGATGGCAGAAAAGAGACCATCAACAAGGGTAGCTCAAAGTACGCCGATAAAATCGTACCAGGCAAAACGCCCCAGTCGCAGCACATGGCAGGAAAGCCACACCAGCGCTGGAGGTTCAAAGACGGTAAGCCGGTGAAGAACCGACGCGACGTCTGGACGGTGAGCACCAGACCATACAAAGGCGCCCACTTCGCAACCTTCCCGCCAGAGCTCATAGAGCCGTGCATCCTTGCCGGAAGCAGACCAGGAGGCACCGTTCTCGATCCTTTCATCGGGAGCGGAACGACTGCAGAAGTCGCCCACCGGCTCGGAAGAGAGTGCATCGGAATCGAGCTCAACCCCGGCTACGAAGAATTCATAAGGCAAAGAGCGGGTGCAGAGTAATGGGATCAGGAACGAACTGGACACAACAAGAACTGGACTACCTCGAAAACAGCTGGGGACAGACCTCGATCCCGGCGATAGCAAAACACCTGGGCAGAAGCGTAAACGCGGTAAAGCTCAAGGCAGGACGTCGAGGACTGGGACGCCACATTCACAGCGGCGTCAGAATCACCCTCCTGCAGTTTTGCGACGCAATCGGCAAGAGGAACAGCTACGGCTGGATAAAAGACCGCTGGGTACGCCTCGGACTTCCGGTGCATTATCAGAAGAGCGTCTCGAAGCGCTTCGCAATGATAGACATCGACGAATTCTGGGTATGGGCGGAACAGCACAAAGACCTGATCGACTTTGACGCCTTCGTCGAGGGAACATTCGGAGAAGAGCCGGAATGGGTAAAGGAAGCACGTCACGCCTCCTGGCTCGCCAAGATGAAGAAGACACCCTGGACACCGGCGGAAGATAAAACCCTCGCCGATCTGCTGAAGCGATACCAATACACCTACAACGACCTCTGCACGTTGCTAAACCGCACCGAAGGAGCCATCAAGAGAAGAATCATCACCCTGGGACTTATTGAAAGACCGGTGCGAAACTACGACCGGCAATGGCAAGACGACGAAATCGAGACACTTCTCACGATGAGAGCCGCCGGGCATTGCTGGGAAGAGATAGGCAGAGCGCTGAAGCGTTCAGGCAGCGCGGTGCGCGGAAAGTACGAACGCCTTCAGAACCCCGAATACTGCAAGCGCTACTACCGCAGGCAGCGAGAAGCGCTTCAAGAGTATTTTCAAAAAGACCAATGCATCCACTACATCAAAACCGAAGGGTGCGAGCTTTGCAAAACCGACTGCGACAGCTGCACTCATTTCATAAGACGCCGACCCGGAGAGACGGCGAGAACCGGCTGGACTTCCATCAGAGACATCACGCCGGAGCAAATGCTTATAAACCGACAAGGAGGACAAAACAATGGCAAAGAAGAACTGCCGCATGACTGACGAAGAGAGAGCCATGCACGACCGCGCGGTCAGAATTCGCAAAATGACCGACCAGCAGATCTGCGAATTCGTAGACCGGCAGCACAGCGTCGGAATCGACGAAGGCATCAGACTGGCGCAGGAGAGCGCCGAGAAGACCAGAGACGACGCCGCGCTCATCAATAAATTCATCGACTACCTCGAAAACAAAAAGGGATCCGGCAACGGCATCGGCGGCGGTACCGTCTACCGTCTCCGCAAGGAGGTAGCCAACGCCGTAGCGGACGGAATCATCGGAGGCACAGCATGAGCGTCCGAATATACGTAAAAGACAACACAGACGGCAAGGTTCACGAATACGGAACCAACCCGCACGACTCCCTGGTGCTGCAAGAGGACGGAAGCCTCCACTACGAGAACCTCCAGAACTGCACCGGCACCAAGTACCCGGAGGAAGGATACTCCTTCTGCACGGTAAGCGGCAAGCCTCCAGAGGACACCGACGGAGAGCGAATCGTCGACATCGGCGGAGACCGCACCGGCGTGAACTGCCACAGATGCAGATACCGCAAGCGCCATCAGAAGTGCAGCTGCTGCCGAAGGAACCCAAACCTGAAGGACAACTTCGCGCTTGATCCTAAAGCCATCGACGCCGCCAGGAAGGCGGTGCTGAAATGAGAAGAGTCTACCAACATACCCAGGCGAACCGAGGGAAACCCTTCGAGGACTTCCTGAAATTCGTCCACCAGAGATACCAGAGCGCAGGAATCGCCTGCGTCCACAAAGTACCGACGGAATTCATCCCGATACGAAACGCAGCCGGCGCCGTTTGCAACTGCAAGGTCGAAGAAAAGAGCTGCGTGGACTACCTCGGAAGATACAAGAGCGTCCCGGTCGCCATCGAGGCAAAGCACGAAGAAGGCGCCAGAATCGACTTCAGCCGCGTAGAACCCCATCAGGCGGACTACATGGACGACTACACCAAAGACCCCGGAGCGGTCGGCATCGTGATCGTGAGCTTCGGACTGCGCCGCTTCTTTGCGGTACCGTGGGAATTTTGGAGAGAAGCCAGAGACGCCTGGCAGAAAAAGAAAGACCCCAAAGCGCGAAAATGTGAGCAGCGCACCGTAAGAGCTCACGGCTGGGAATGGACGACGCCAGGTATGGCGAGCGCCTCCCCGGACCAATTTCACCCCGCCTGGGAGATAAAGACCGGCGGAGCTTCAGGTCTCCCTTACTTGGAGATCATAGAACGCATGAAAGGAGGAGCACCGGAATGAAAATCGCACTTCAGATCGTCCTGATGATATTCATGGTCTTATACCTCGGCGGCGGAATCGGCGCCAAGAAGACCGAAGAGCGCATCTTCAACCTCGTGGCAGCAGGACTGCTCATAGCCGCGCTTATTGCAACCATCGCCGTGCTTTGAAAGGAGGAACCCCAATGGCAGAACCAAGCGAAGACAGAGTGGTGCGAGCTTTCGATCGGGCGAGGCTTGCAAAGCAGACCAAGATGCCTCTGATAGTGGTTTACAATAACCCGGAGGACTACCCGAACAAATACGTCGCCAGAGTATGGGACGTCAACAGACCCACCGCCCTCGTGGCGGTAGCCGACACGCTGGAGGAGATCAGAGAAGCAATCCCCCAGGATATGTACAACATCGGACGGACACCGCAGGACGACCCCTGCATCGTGGAAGTCTGGCTTTAATAATTCAATTACGGAGGTATGAACCATGAAGAATCAGAACAAAAGAAAGACCAGAACCGCCAGCATCATCAAGCGCATCAAAGCGAAGCTCCGCGCCCTCGGCGGCAAGACCGCAGGCAAGCCGACCGGCTTCTACCCTCGCAAGCTCGCTCGCAGCGTAGCAAAGGCGAACATGAGAAGAGCCGGAGTGCAGCACGTCAACCGCAACTTCGCCTTAAACTGGCGCAACTGGGTGAGATAAGGAGGACGCATCATGAGATTATTCAGCACCGAACAGGTCAGCAAGTACCACCCGGACAAATACGCAGACCAGATCAGCGACGCCGTCCTGGACGCCTGCCTCCGCAGGGATAAAAACAGCCGCGTAGCCTGCGAAACAATGGTCAAGGGCAACACGGTAATCCTTGCCGGCGAAATCACCACCAGAGCCGAGATAAACTACGCTGAAATCGTAACCGGCGTAGCCAAGAAGCTCGGCTACCAGGTAGACAACATCCTGACCTACATACAGACCCAGTCCCCGGAGATAGCCGGAGGCATCGGAGACGGCGACAAACTCGGCGCCGGCGACCAGGGAATGATGTACGGATATGCCTGCAGCGAGACCGAGAGCCGTCTGCCCTTCGGATTTGACCTCGCCAACAGAATCATCGCCGCCATTGAGAAGGACGTGGAGACCAACCCCGACACCGTATTCAAAGGCGACGCCAAGTGCCAGGTCACCGTCGACCTCGACGCAGAGCCGAACATGGACAGCGTGAAGACCATCCTCGTGAGCGCCTGCCACAAAGACGACGTCACGCTGGAGGCGACGCAATACGCCATCCACGAAATCCTCTGGGAATGCGGCGTGGATACGAAGAAGGTCGTGGTTATAGCAAACCCCGCAGGATCCTGGACGATCGGCGGACCCACAGCCGACTGCGGACTCACCGGCAGAAAAATCGTCTGCGACCAATACGGCGGATACTGCCCGGTCGGAGGCGGAGCCTTCTCCGGAAAAGACCCTTCGAAGGTTGACCGCAGCGGCGCCTATATGGCACGAAAGATCGCCTGCGACATTCTCCAAAAGACCCCTGGTCTTAATCGATGCGAAGTGCAAATCGCATACGCAATAGGATGGAAGGAGCCGATGAGCGTAAACGTCAAAACAGACGCTGCAAGCGGAACGTTTGACGCCAACGCGGCGGAATGGATCCGCGAGAACTACGACCTCTCGCCTGCAGGAATCATCAAAGAGCTGAACCTCCTCGAAGAGAACTACGAGAAACTGGCGGAAGGCTGCCACTTCAGGATGCGATCCAATGGCTAAAACAGAGCTCACCAGAGAAATCGAGGAAGCCATTCTCACCTGGCACCCGGCGGAGATAGGCGGCATCAAGATAAACAAATTCAGAGGCGAGCACACGGCGCTGGAGGTTCCCGCAGAATGCGGGACCACAGCTGCCGGCATAGTGGACGCCGTCCGGATTTCCGAATACTTCGGAGACATTGAGCTGACGCACGTCTGCCGCCCGGCATTCTGGCGCAAGGAAGGCATCAGAGCCACCATCGAATGCCCGAAGGGCAAAGACATGACCGGCAAGCTCGAAGAGGAATGCGACCAGGCGACCTGCAGGTGGAACGGACTCAAGAAGCGAGGCGCACCGAAGATCCTGCTGACGTGCTTCGAGATAAAGGTAACGAAGAGCGACTTCAAGAGCCAGCACGGTCACAACTTCATCGGAAACCAGAACTACTACGTCGTGCCGAGTGAATTATACCCGGAGATCGAGAGCCTGGTGCCAGAAGGCGTCGGCGTCCTGGTTTACCTTCACAAAGGGATGTACGTCGGACTCCGAACCAAGCGCCGCGCCGAATTCAGACCAATGACCGACGAAGACCAGAAATGGCTCCTTCTTTCCGTTCTGAAGAGGATCCGCGACATGGACTACAAGAAGTACCAGGAATGGCTCCAAAGAGCCGAAAAAGGGGCGAATTCATGGTGATAGAATCAAAACCGACGATTTTTGAATCTATACGGTGCTCTTATTGCAAAAAGAGACCGGCGACAAAACTGTGCGACGCGCCGATCGGGCGCAGCAGCTACGTCGGACACCCGCCGCGCAGCGAGATGGAAAAAGCAAAGCGGTGGGACGTCGCATTCCACAAAGTCGAAATGACCACAACGCACACCTGCGACCGTCCTATCTGCGACCAATGCGCCACAGAGATACACCCAGGGATCGACTACTGCCCGACCTGCATGGAGCGGATCCGAACCACGCCGACACGATATGAGAGGAGGAAAACAAAATGATGAAAAAGACCAAAATCGACTGGTGCGACTTCACGTGGAACCCAGTCACCGGCTGCCGACACACGTGCGAATATTGCTACGCACGAAGGCTCGCGCAGCGCTTCTGCGGAGACGTCAGACTGAACAAGTCCAGCGACCAGCTGCAGCTTGACGCGCCCAGAGGCATATACACCCTGAAAGCACCGTTCTTGAACGAGGACGGCACCCTCACAACACACTACCCCGCAGGCTTCGAGCCTACGCTTCACGAATACCGCCTGGACATGGTGGCGCAGAAGAAAAAGCCGGCGAACATTTTCGTCTGCAGCATGGCTGACCTCTTCGGAGAATGGGTACCCACCGA